>NZ_JAMCCR010000016.1:0-113358 GCF_023371075.1 Pseudomonas sp. GX19020 | reverse complement strand
GATGAGCGTGCAGGTGGTCCCGAGCCCATATTTTGATACGGTTGTAGATGGCCGGATCCAGCGGGCCACTCCCTCTATTGTTGGACGGTCGGTCGCGGCGACGGTGCAAACTTCGCGCCAGTCGAAGTCGGTTCTGGGGCAGCGCTGATGCCGATCGATGTTTTTGCCTGGCCCCCGGTTGGGGTGAAGGGGCGCAGCTGGAAGGTTGAGGAACCTGTCGCTGCGCTGCGCTCTGCCCTGACCGGGCGGGACCAGATGCAGGCCAGCCAGCGCCCGCGCCGCTGGGTCTCGCTGGAAGTGTCGGCACTGGCCCGGGGCAGGATTGGCGGCGGCTATATGGAGATGCTGGGCAGGCTGCTGAAAGGCGGGGTCAATGGGGTCCGGCTCGCGAGCTGGTCGCCGAACTGGCACCTCAACGCAGATCCCGGCCATGGCTTCAACTGGTACTCGCTGCCGATGACCGCGACCGCGATCACTTCGGCAGGCTTCCCGGCCTGGCGGATCGTGGATCTGCCCCCCTACATGCAAGTGATCCGGCCCGGCGAGCGGTTCGCGGTCAATGGTGCGCTGTTTCAGGCGGTCAACAATGCGCAGGCGGATGCCTCGGGTGTGGCTGTAATCCGCGTGATGAGTGCTGTCAGCGGCTCGGGCGTGGTGAATTTCGAGGCGCAGGAAAGCGCTGTGTTCCGCCCGCAGGGTATCCCGACAGGTCAGCAGCCGCTTGGCGCAGACTGGTCTTATAGCTGGACCTTCCGCGAGGTCTTGGCCGATGAGGTCGGCGGTTTTACGGAGCTTGACCCATGGATCTGATGCGCGTGATCCATCCCGAGACACTGGCCGCGCTGTCAGGCCTTCGTTTCATCCGGTGGTGCTGGTCTGGCTCACCGGGCCTGTAATGTTGCCCGATGGGTCGCCCGCACCAAACGGCGGCAAGGTGATTTTCCGCCTGCGGTCCTGGGATCGCCAGGGGGGTGCCCTGATCATGAAGGGGCCGGAAGAGGCCGTGGTTGTGGGGGGTGTTATTGACAAAACACTGAACCGGACCTCGGCGCAGCGAGCGCGGCACGCTCTACGATGTGATCTACACCTATCCAAACGCAGCCGCCCGTGGGCAGTGGCTGGAAGAGCCGCTGGGCTCGATCTCGTTGACCGGCCCCGGTCCTGTCGCCCTTGCCGACCTTCTGGCAATCCCGGCACCTGTGCCGGCCGTGCCGGATGCGCTGGCGCAGGCGCTTGGGGCTGCGGCGAGCGCGCAGGCCGCGGCTGAATCGACGGTGCCCGTGCTGGAAGACAGGCTGGCTGCCGAAGCTGCTTCAGTCGCAGCCGCAGGATCTGCCGCACAGACTCAGGTTGCCGCAGGGCTGGCTGCCGCCGAAGCCAGTGCTCAGATCGCCCCGGCTGTCGCCGCCGCAGGTTCTGCTCAGGCCGCAGCCGCAGCATCTGCCGCACAGGCGCAGGCCGCCCTCGATGCAGCCATTGCGGCTGGAACATGGAATTACACCCCGGTCGACAATGCCGCTCTCGCTGCGATCACCGGCATGACCGCAGGACAGACCGCTTATGTCCGCCAGACCATGCATGTCTGGAGCGACAACGGCAGCGCATGGGTGGATACCGGGGAAAGCCCGCTGGCGGGGAAGGCGGAGAAGGCCGACCTTGAGCAGGTTCAAAGCCAAATTGGGGATATACGATTTGCGGAGATGAGAGATCCAACGCTCTCATTCGCGGCCACTGACGAGGACGGGAATTCTTCACCGGTCTGGCGCTTCAACCATGAGGGGGATTTCAGCGAAGATGCGTATGGCGTGATTGCTGCGGGGGTTGTAGGAAAGCTTCCGCCTGCCACGTTGGACGGTATCCGAGCGGAAGAACTTCCTAAGGGTTCTGGTTACGGCTTCGCGGTCACCGACGAGAACGGGAGCACCGCGCCAGACCTAAGCGTGGACGAGCATGGCTACTTCCTCGAAGCCACTATGCAGCGCATTTTTACATATGTCATGGCTCGCATGCCTGTTGCAGACCTTTGGGACCGCCCGCCCGAGCGACTGCTGACCATTGGTGACAGCCTGACAGCTGGCGCAACTGCCACCACCGAGGCTGCGCGTTGGAGAAATGTTCTCTCCGTTCTCACGGGCATTCCCCACGATCCCATGGGGGTCGGTGGCGAAACGGCTCGCACCATCACTTCGCGCACATCCGCGCTGAGCATGCTGGCTGCGTTTCCGGGAAATGAGATCCCGGCCGCCACTGCGCCGGTTGATGTAACCCTGACCTATCAGGACGGCGCCGCTGTGGCGCCTCTCGTGCAGGGGAGCCTTGGCGTGAACCCTGTCGAGATCTGCGGTGTCGTCGGAAACCTGTCTCGGGTTGCGGGGCCACCGGTGGTGTATCGCTTCACCCGCTCGGTAGCTGGGGCCGCGGTCACGATGCCTTCACCCTCGAGGGTGAAAACCGCCGCATATGATGCATTTCGGGGAGGCTTCCCAATCATCGGGATCGGCCAGAATGGCGGCTATGTCGATCTGGATGACCTGATCCGGATGAACTGGGCCATGATCAACTGGACCAGCCAAGGGCGGGCCGGTCGCTTCCTCGTCTGGACACGGACAGGTGTCAACGCCGCAACCAACGCAGAGATGGAAGCGCGTTACCAGAAAGAGTTCGGTCCGCGCTTCGTGAACATCCGCGCAATGCTTTCCTCGCTCTGGGCCTTCAAGACCGCGGGGATCACGCCAACGCAAGCCGATCTGGATGCCATCGGGGTCGGCTCCATCCCGCCGTCCTTCCTGTCCGATGCTGTCCACCACAATGATGCTGGTCAATACGTTATCGCCGTCTGCTTCTACCTGGCAGGCGTCTCCCTCTCTTACTGGAGCTGAACCATGGGCAAGCGCCTTATCATTCCGGGGATCACTTCGTTCACCGGCCCGAAGATTTATGCCGACCCCATCTTGTCGAAAGGCAGTTTGCTGCTTTGGGATCCGACGCATCTGTCGGGCGGCGATGCCGCTGGTGTTGCCAATGGCGCGTCATTGGCGAACGTAGCGGCAGATATTGCGGCGAGACTGATTGGGATCAGCGAAGCTGCTGCGCGACCAACTATCTCTAATGTCGGCGCAGAAGCTGGTTCAGCAACCGTCACTCAGAGCATGAAGCGTCGCACCGCAAAAGGGGGTCTTTATGGGGTCTATAGCAAGGCCCATGCGGTAGGTGATCGCCTGGGACAGACCAATTTTGGTATGCTGGCAGATTTTGCGAAGGAGTATATGTGGACGAATGACCACATGTATTTCATGAGCATCTGGGCGCGCTCACTTCGATCAGGCCGGGTGGGTACTGGGAGCGCCGCATCGCCACTTTCCGCCATGCATGGATCTGTGTCTGGTTCTGCCAATCAACTGCTCATAAACAACGGGACAATCGCCGCGCCATCTCGCCAGCAAGGCTTCAGCACGAACAACGCGCTATTTGATGCGAACGCGCCCCGTATCAATAATCTTGCACGGCAAGGTTGGGCCGGAACAAAGCCCACTTTGGTGAACGCTGTCGGTCCATGGTTCATGACAGGATCATACGGTTCTTGGGCGGGATCGCTGAATCAACCTGGGTGGTCCGGGATCATTGAGCGCTGCTACATCGAAGACCTCACTGTCTCCGGACGCAGCTATGCCGAGGTCGATGCCATCGACTTTGCCATATTCACCGCCGCGCATGCGGCGGGCGGGGCATGGTTCGGCGACACCTATCCAGATCCCGCAACGCTGCCTTGACCCGCCAACTAATTTGACGCACCGATGCCACCAAGGTCGTTTACGCCGGTGCGTCCTTCTGAGATCACAGTCCATGGAGAAGATCAGTGCCGCTTAACCTAACAGAAGTATCATCCGCTATTCCCGAGAAATTCGTGCACAGAATGATGGACGAGATTTGTTCGTTTCAGCCCGGAATTGGCGAGAGATGGGAAGGCCTTTGCGCACGCCTGATCTTAATAGCGGATGCGGCTGTTAAGGCTGAGCCTGAGCTTAAACGCCTTGTTTCCTTGGGTCAGGAAGACTCCTAGAGGCTCGCACTGTCATAGGGGGATTACCGAAATTGAAGATGGGTTTCGTTGCTGTGAAGAAATCGCGGCTTATCTCGGCCAATTCAGACAGCAACGAGGGCAAATCCTCCCTTAAGACTACTGCCTGCATGTAATTTCCGGAGGGCGTGGCTATTTTCATATCTCCCACGCCGAATGTCTTGCGTTTCGAGTCTAATTCTGAAAAATCGCTTGATAAGCTTTCATAGGTTTCACACCAAGCTCCGTGAACAATAGCGTTCCTCTTGGGAAGAAAACCTGCGATGCGATTGAGTGACGTCTTTAAGGCTTATCTATTTGCATCTTCCTCGGCATCTATCTTTAACAATTCGAGCAGAATTTGAATTTTGGAAGATGTACCATTTCGAGAGGTCAGAACCTCTCGGCTCCATTCGCTTGTCAGGCCGCTAAATCTCATTATTCCAAAATCAATAATCCGCTCAATCATGGCGAGCTGAGTGACAATCTTGCCTATGATGACGAAATCTTCATCATCAAGCGGCGTCCGAAAATATGCACCGTATCCAAGTTTTTCTGACATTTTTCGCCTTTCAGAAATGAATGCAAGGATCAGCTTATGTTGTGTTGCGGGTGTCAATGATTCTGGAGCAGAGCGGCTTTTTTCACTGGGTTGCTTGCGCCAGCCCAGTGACGCTTGTTCGGCTTCGAGACCTCCTTTTAACCCCATGGTGGCTGGTTCCGTCGATCCTCGGCGGGGCCGCTATATGGGCGATGGTGATCGCCGCAATGCCCTGACGCGCAGGAGGCGCTATGGATTCCAATCTCTGGGCCGAGATCAAGGCCGCAATCCTTGCCGGCTCCGTCATGGCAGCAGTGATCTGGGGCGCGCTCGGAGGCGCGACAAACGCCCTGGTGATCCGGGTGACAGCGCGGGAGGCGCTGCGCCACATCGCCCTTGGTGCAACCATCGCGGCGGGGCTGGGCGGACTGGGTGCGCCGCTGATCGGCCACTGGCTGGGCCTGCCACCCGATGCGATTGGAGCAGGCGGTGGGGCGGCGGGTGGTTCGGTGGCCTATCTGACCGGCTCTCTCGGTGCCGCCATATTCGAGGTGATTATTCAGCGTATCCGTGCAGGGAGGCTGCCCCGTGACAATCCGTGATCCTCGCCCCGTGGTTCTCTGCCCCGTTCATGCGCTCATCGTGCGCGTGGTCTTTGCGCTGATCGTGGCCGGGCTGATTGCGGGTCTGTGAGATGCTTGACGCTTTGAGCCCTTAGCGGTCATTCGGTGCTGTTCGGTGAGGGCTCTTCGTACATATTGGTTAGAAGCCACTTGCCGCCGCGATCCAGGCAAGCATCCTGCGCATTCAGAAGATACAAATGCCAGACTCCGACTGCCGCAAGGGTATAGATGACCCTCGCATCACCTGAAGTGCAAGAGCCGTTTGCGGTCAGTCGGAAATACATGGTATCAGACAGCATGCTTATTTTCAGACCTTCAACAGATCAGGACTTGCCGCGCGTCATGGAGATTTGGCGCCGGTCTGTCGACGCCACCCATCACTTTCTTGCGCCCCTCGACAGACGGGCAATTGAGGCCGAAGTTCTGGAGTTATTTCCAAAGTTGAGCCTGGTGCTTGCTGCGGATGCAACGGGGATGCCGCAAGGCTTTATGTTTCTGCATGCGGGGCATCTGGAGGCCCTGTTTGTCGATCCGGATCAACATGGCAACGGGGTTGGCAGAGCTTTGATTTCACGGGCAGTCGCGGCACACTCTGAACTGACGACCGATGTGAACGAGCAAAATACAGAGGCGCTCGGGTTCTACGAGCATATCGGATTCGTCCGCACGGGACGATCTTCCCATGATGGGCAAGGAAGACCTTACCCCCTTATTCATCTGCGATATCAGTCGCACATGTGAGCGTCCGCTCTGTCCCGCATAGCTGACCCTCGCATCAACTGAAGCGCAATCCGCTTTCCACCATGCCCCGCCAGCCAGCGGGGCTTTTTCACATCCAAACATGGAGAACATCATGAGCAAGATTGCTCTGGTGATCGGGCATAATGCCCGGTCGCAGGGGGCTGTCCGCGTGACGGACAAGCGTACCGAATATGACATAAACAGCGACCTCGCGGCGGCGATCCGGGATCTGGATCCGGCGCGCTATGTGATCGTGCGGCGCACGCATGGCACCGGTGAGATCGGCCGCGCCTATGCAGAGGTTGATCGGCTGGGCGTCGCAGCCTCGGTCGAGCTGCACTTCAACAGCGCGGAAGCGGCCAGCGCCACCGGCACCGAAACCCTGACCAGCGGCACCATCAACAGCGCCCGCCTCGCGCGCGGCGTCCAGGCCGGCATGGTCCGCGCCCTTGGCCTGCGGGATCGCGGAGTGAAGGTCATCGCGCGGAACGGAAGGGGCGGGGCCTCGCTCTGGACCGGCAAGCCGCCGGCCGTGCTGATCGAGCCGTACTTCGGCAGCAACCCGACCGACTGCGCCGCAGCGGATCGCAACTTCTCGGCGCTCGCCCGCGTCATTCATGAGGCCTGCACGGCCTATCTCAAAGGAGCCTGATCATGAATTCCGTCTATGTGCGCCTCGCGCTTTACGTCCTCTCCACCTTCCTCGGGCTGACCGCTGCATGGCTGGCCGGTTGGGGCGTGGTCTGGGATGCTGACGCCCAGAGCCTGACCGTCCATCTGCCGACGCTGCTGACCGCTGTCGTCGGCGCAGCTGGCGCCTCCTGGTCGATCTTCGCGCGGTGGGGTGTGAGGTAATCACCCTCTACAGCAGGCCGACCTGTGTCCAGTGTGACGCCACCAAGCGCGCGCTGGATCAGGCCGGGCTCCAGTACCGCGTGATCGACCTGACCGAGGACGCCGAGGCCATGGGCTATGTCCAGAGCCTCGGATACCGGCAGGCGCCTGTCGTGGTCACCGATGACGGCCTACCGCTGGAGATGCTTGATCTGGTCGACAATACATTTCAGCCCGCATCTTGCGATCTGGATCCAAGCTTCGGGAGCCCCTAGGTTTGGCTGCCGACAGATCAGCTTCCAACAGTCGTTGCCATGCCATTTCCCCGAGCGCCGCCCTTAGAACCGTATCGACCTGCAAGACGTAGTTTTGCCAAAGGCGCATGCCCACCAGGTCGGTGTCAGGATCCTCGCCGGAAAGGCTGCAGAGCCTGCGCGCTGCGCGTTCTCGAGGTGTCATGGTGCTTGCACTCGCTTTTGCACTCGTTGCCAGAGGTAACAGGGGTGATAAGTTCCCCTTACCTAAGCACACTGCAGCGAGTGTGGTTCCGTGAGAGCTTCTTCACCTGAACAACTTTAGAGCCGCCCCGGGATGCCGTGGGCGGCTCTTTTCGTTTCGGCGACCGTCAGCTATGGGGGAGATACTTTTGAAAAACCCGGGCCGCTGTCAGGCGCCACCGGAAAAGTAGAATATCTGCCCTCCGAAGGGTGCATATTCATCGGTTTGCGTCGGTTGCGCCTGCCGAGGCGGGACAAATTTCTGGATTTCCCCCTCTCTTGAGAGGCGGAGGTGTTTTTCAACAGTCTCCGGGACAAAGCGGACATTAGTGTGGTATTCCTTGCCAGCGCTACATATTCTGCGATCAATCCCCTCTGAGCAGCCACCTCGTAACCCTACGGAAAGCTATATGCGGCCACGCTTTACCCAGTACCTTACGGTGTTTCTATACTGGTATGCGGTAACCTTCCTATGCATCTGCGGGTTCGCGTTCCTCATAGCGCTGCGCGTTGACGCGCTTCGGTCGTGGGCTGAGTCGGCAATTGCTACAATCGTCATCACCTTGGTACCGGCGGCACTGACATGGGTTTTGGTCGCAGAGGGAGCGAGTCGTTATCGCCCGAGCGTGAAAGCGACTGTATTCTGGTCCGGCACCGCCGCAACCGCCGCTTCGGTGATAGCAATGTCAGTTGGTGAAGATGCGTCGTATTTGCCCCGTTGGATGACGTCTGCTCTGTTTCCCGCTTTTATTGTTGGTGGCATACCATTTATGATCATTGGACCGACAATCGCCTATTGGTTGGGAAAACATCAGACCCTGACGCAGTGAGGCATTCGCTCTCCTTGTGACCGTCCGCAATGGCTCAAAGCGTCGATCCGGGCTGCGGCCCCGGCCAGTCGTGCTGGACCGGAGCGCAGGTGGCAGCTATGCGGGACGGAGCGGGCGGTCGACATAGCTTCGCTGGTAACGTTTAATGCTTCCGAAGTGATACGGCAAAGAGGCGATGGCCATGAAGATGGAAGCGGAGAAACGACCCAAATCTGCGGCGCGTCAGCGTGCAGACGAGATTAAGGCGTTTCGCTGCAAGAATTTGATTGCTGTCATCGAAGACCCCTCTGAGACCAGAAACATCGGCACCGTTATTCGAAATGCTAACGCCCTTGGCGCAGAGAAGGTTTACGTTATCGACCCTCGCAAGAAGCTGCCTGACGAATGGGCTGAAATGCGGGAAGAGAAAGCGCTTTCATCCACATCAGTCTCTGGTGTCAAATGGACCTTTGTGAAGAGATTTGACAGCACTGAGGCATGTTTGAATCATCTGGAGCGCAACGGTTTCGTATCAATTGTCACCTCGCCCCACATCAAGGGCAGGACAAATATCCTGCTGCACGAAGGTGATTACACCATACACCACAAGCTGGCGGTCTGGTTCGGAAATGAGAGCAGGGGGATCAGTCCGCTCGCAGTTGAGCGCAGCGATATGTGCGTGTCAGTTCCCATGTTCGGCATGATCGAAAGCCTGAACCTCGCGACAAGCTCGGGTATTGTCCTCTACGAAGTGACACGTCAGCGGCGCGCGTATCTGAGCATTTTCAGCAGGCGGGACAGGAAGGGAATAAGGGCCGCCCCTCTGCCCGTGGTCATAGAGCGTGACGGGAGCGACCCTTAACCAACGACCGTCTGCAATGGACTCAAAGCAACTTCCACCACCGGTGGAGGTTGTCCCCGAAAGTGGGGAAAAGCTTCTTCTGGCCGGGAAGAAGCTTGCACTCCCCGGTTCTGGGGACCGCAAGTCAGACAGGGGATCACCGGTCTCGCAGGTCGGTACGAGTGGCGTTCCGACCTCGCACCCCGATTTCGGGGTCTGGCCTAAGCAAAAAATCTGGCTTTGCTTCCCCGTTTTGGGGAGCGATCGCTGTCCATGGTGGACAGGTATATGCCCTCAGATTTCAGGGCATCTCGGCGATCCTGTAAAATCAGGAGCGTCCACAACGGACATGCCAAGCCGAACCCCGAAGGGTTGTGCTTGATTTCCGAAATGTGCGGAGGCATTGTGCGGAGCAGAGCCTGAGAACTCTCGATGCGGTCCCTTGACGGGGATTGCGCATCAACCGCGATAGGAAGTGTCCAGCCTTGCCGGGCTTAGCCCCTTCCGAAAATAACGCGCCCATTTTGCTGTGGGCGTGACCGGCACCACTATGCCGGGAGTGCCACGGTGCGGTCAAGAGCAATCTTGACCCTTATATAAGCCTTCGGGTGAAGGCCGTGGCGCACATTCTCGCGGATGTGTTCTCAGACTCCCGGCGCCAGTGCCGTTCGCTGGCATAGGAAATTGTGCAAGAAATTGCCCTTTTCCCCGGCCCTGAGAAGCCGGTCCTGACCGCGAGTACGAAAACCATGACCAAGCACGATATGGGGCAGTTCCATCTGCCGCCCGTTCGCCGTGACCAACTGCACGACGATGTTGCCCTTGCGCTGGACGCGATCACCGCGCCGCAGCCGAGCGCTCGCGAGTTGGCCGAAGCCGCCAGCTACCTGCGCCACGCCCTGCACCTGATCAAATCGGGGGTGGCAGCATGATTGTGGATCGTCAAATCTTCGCGGGCCTTGTTCCTGATGAGCGCGCCAATGATTTCGCCTATACGGTTGCCGCCCTGATCAGGACTGCCCGGATCGCGCTGGAGAGCAGCGATACCGGCGGTACCAGCGAGGCCGTGAAGCTCGGTAGCATCGCCCTGACACTTGAGGTCGCGGAGGAAATGCAAGCCGTAGTGATAGACGGCACCGAGGAGCATGAACGCGCGCGGGGCATGGGCTTCTGGACGAAGGAGGCTGGCCATGAAGCGGCGTGACCTCCTGACTCTCGCCCCTGCCGCCCTGGCTGGCTGCGCAGTTCCCGCCAGGGCCTGCACCCTGCGCCTCGATGAAACGCTGGTCGCCACCGCCTATCGGGAATGGGCCGCTTTCCGTGCCTATATCAACGGACCCGCGACCAAAGGGATGAAAAACACAGAGTTTAATCCGCTGGTCGAAGAACTGGACGGGATGGGGCTGGCTCTGCTGACCATCCCGGCCGAGAGCGCCGCCGACTTCATCATGAAGGTGATCGCCTCGACTGATTGGGGGCAAGGCGGGATGCCTGACATCACGGAACTGCCGGAGCTCTGGGCCGAGGCCCGCGCACTGGTGGGGGTGTCGCAATGAGCCAGGTCCTCGACGCACTTGATGAACTTACTCGTGCCCGCGATCTGGTCCAGCTTCTCGAGATGACCACCCGGCACGATCCCGATGACGACCGCAAGGCTCTGGCTTCGGGCTGTGAGGCCGCGCTGATCCGGCTGAATGCTGGACTGGCTCTCCTGAAACCCGCCGCAGAGGGGGCGAGTGAGTAATATGGAAGATTTCAAGTTTCGCGCCGCCCGCCTCTGCACTCCGCATGAAAACCTCTGCGCCGCAATCGGGCTGATCCAGACGCAGATCCTTGCGAACGAAACGAGGTTGAACCCGGAAGTGATGTTCGGCCTAAGCCATTTCAAAAACAGTGCTCTTGAAATGGCAGTCTCTTTACTGGTCGCCATGACCGGGGAGGCAGAGGAACTTCCCTGGGACGACGAGGACAATGTTCCTGCTACAGCGGCAGGCCGCGCCTCCTATGCCGCCGGGGCTCTGGAGGTCGAAGCGCCGCAGTCCCTGCTGGCCCCCGATGGCGGTCCATCTTCCGAGATCATGGACTTCTGCCAGAAGACCGGCGTGAGCCTCGACTTCATTTTCTGCGGCGATGTGAAGGGTATGCTCCGGGCTGCATATCGCCGGGAAAAGGGCGCGGCAACGGCATGACCTATTCCGACAAGGTTCGGGCCGAAATCGCCGCCCGCTATGGTGTCCCGGTGCGCTGTCAGGTGAAGATTATCCCGCCCGGGGTGATCGCGGAGGCCTATGACCCATGGGCGCCCGCCGGATCTGTGCGGCGGGGGCGTCAGCTCACCGCGAAAGATCGCCGGAAGATAGTCGAGATGCGGGACGGTGGCGCGAGCTTCCGGCAGATCGGCCGGCATCTCAATCGCAGCACCAGCCTAGTTTATAGCGTGGCCGGGTGCCCGTGACCCCTGCCCTGCCCCGGCATCGGTCGGGGCAGACCCGATCACAAAAAGGTGACAGTTATTCCGCTGTATTCCGGGAAGTTCCTTCGCCAAGTGGGGGAATGAACGGCGGAACAGGATCACTACATCCCGGATAAACTCAATAATATCAAATACTTAATTCATTTAATTGGCGGAGGGGAGTGGGAGTCGAACCCACCCGGGACAGTCTCGCTGCCCCAACCGGTTTTGAAGACCGACCGCCCCACCGGAGACGATTCCCTTCCCTCACGGATCAAAACTAGTGACGCGGCGCTGGCGGCGCAAGCACGGAGCCGCCAGGCGGGCGCGCGCTCGTGGCGGATGCTGAGGCTATGACCGTGACAATTCATCACCTGGCCTGATCCGCGTTAACACTTTTTTTCGAAAGCATGTGCAGATTGACGGGATATTGGTCCGAGCCGTCCTTCTGTGACGCGGATCAGTCTGGTGGTGCAGAGGATGTTCCTCGTCTGACAACAGGAAGCGGCCGGAATCCTACAGGACATCTGTAAAAACAGAGGTCGGAAGCTGGGGACGGGCAAAAGCCGGCAGACAGACAGGAAGAGGGATGTAAGGGGTTACGGATGAACGCAGATATGGAACTCCGGGTCGCGGCCGTACCTGAAGCCTGGCGGGCAGCCGGGGTGCTTTTTGCCACAATCTTCCTGGCAACCCTTTTCGGGATCTACAGTCGACCGGTCGGCTTTCTCGCCAGTATCTGGCCGGCCAATGCAATCATGCTTGGACTGATGCTGCGCAATCCGGTCATGGCGCAGGCGCCCGGCTGGATGGCGGGCTTCGCCGGGTTCATGATCGGTGACCTGCTGACTGGCGCGGGTCTCGAAAAGGCCCTGATCCTCAATATCGCCAATATCATCAGTATCTCGACCGCCTATGCCATACTGACCCGTCTGCCGGCGGAGATCAGCGAGTTGCGACAGCCGGTTTCAATGCTGTGGATCGTGCTGGCCTCGCTTGCAGGCGGATTTGCCTCAGGCCTGTTGGGGGGGATCGCCGGCATAAAGTACTGGGGCGGCGATGCGCTCAGCGGGATTGTCTACTGGACGGCGGGTGAGTTCGTCACCTACATCGCCTTTCTCCCTGTGATCCTCTCTGCGCCGCCGTTGGTGCAGATCAGGAAATACTGGTACCGGCTCGATCTCATAGACAGAAGCGACCTTGTTCCCGCCATGATGGTTGTCCTGACCTTCATCGCCTCGCTGTTGATCGGTGGCCCCGGTGCAGTGGCCTTCCCTGTCCTTGCGCTCCTCTGGTGCGGCCTGACCTGGTCTGTCTTTGCAACCGCTGTGCTGACGCTGGTCTTCGGGGTCATGGCACTTGGGGTGATTGCCAGCGGGATGGTTCCCTATCTCGACGGGTTCCCCGACAAGGCCGCGCTGTCTTCGTTCCGCCTTGGCGCCTCGGCGATTGCACTGGTGCCGATCACCCTCGCCATCGTGATGCGCAGCCGCAACGAACTGACCGAGCGGCTGCGCTATCTGGCCAGTCATGATGCGCTGACCGGCGTGACCAATCGGGCGGCCTTCCACGAACAGGCCTCGAGACGGCTTGCCGCAGCCGATCGCAGCACCGCGATGCTGATGATAGATCTCGATCACTTCAAGTCCGTAAATGACACCTGGGGCCATGCAGCCGGTGACGAGGTCCTGCGTGAGACTGCGCGGCGGGTTGTCCGGATGCTGCGCCCGGCTGATCTGTTTGCGCGGGTGGGTGGCGAGGAATTCGTGGTGATGATCAATGGTGTTACGCTTGAGCAGGCGCAATCAGTGGCCGAGCGCCTGCTGACCGTTGTCTCCGAACAACCGGTACGGGTTGGCGACGGGTCGATCCTGATTGCGGTCACCACCAGCATCGGTCTTGCCGTCGCGCGGCCTGACGGCGCAACCTCGCCGGACGCCCTGATGCAGCAGGCGGATCATGCGCTCTATCAGGCGAAACATGGGGGACGTAACCGGGTGGTCACGGTCGGGGTGTCCGGAAAATAGCCTCCCACATAAAGACCCTTATTCCTTGCCGGCGCGCTGCCCATCTTCAGGGCGTCCCTTTGACGAATGTTGGGCAGAACTGACCAGGAGCTTTTGCGATCAAGCCGATATTGCCGCTCTGGCCAGTCAGGACGCCGCAGAGGCAGATGCCTGTGGTTTAACCCCGCAGGTCGAGATCACTGAAGATCTCGAGGCGGTGCTCCGCAACTGGCGGGGCAGCTGTGGCGAAGGCCCCAGGACAGCTTCAGGCACCTGGATCGCTGATCGACCCTCCCCCTGCAAACGCCGCCTGTTCCCGCGACAGGCGGCGCTTTTCATTGCAGCCAGAATGTCAGCTGCGCCGGTCAGATGACAACTTTTCACCGCGCGTTCAGAATCATTGCCCATAAATAAAGTATCACTTAACACTTGTGCAGTGGGACATCTGGAACTGCTATCCCACACCCCAGCCCGGGCATTTGGGCGGAGATTCTGGTGTCACAGCTCAGCGATGCAATCACAGCAGAAACCTCGGACCAGCAGCGGCTGCTGGCAGAGCGTCTGCGCCGGTTGCGCAAGGCCAGCGGCCTCTCGCTGCGCCAGCTCGCCGATGCAACGGGGACGTCGGCCAGTTTTCTCAGCCAGCTTGAACGCGGCCTGACCGGTGCCAGCACCTCAACGCTGATCCGCATCGCCAATGCTTTCGGCTGTTCGATCGCCGAGCTTTTCGCCTTCACCGACAGCGCGCAGAACCCGGTATTGCGCCGCAAGGATCGCCCCACCCTGCCCGAGATGAGCGGGCATCGCAAAATGCTGCTCTCGCGCCGGCCCCTGACCCAGTTCGAGGCCTATGTCTCGGAATTTGAGCCGGGCGGCTCGACCGGCGACGAGGCCTATAGCCACGGCGATTCACATGAGATGATCCTCGTTCTGGCCGGCAAGGTACAGATCGACCTCGGCCCGCAAAGCTACCAGCTCGATGAGGGCGACAGCATCGAATTCCAGAGCTCGGTCCCCCACCGCGTCGCAAATACGGGCACCGGGCCGGCCTCGGTCCTCTTCGTGACCTCACCGCCCACCTCGACCACCGGCTATCTCGACACGTTCCGCGCCGGCCGCAGCGAAAGATCCGGCGAAGACCGGATCCAGATAAAATATGATTAAACAAAATCTTACACTCAGGGAGCAACCGCAATGAAGCTGAAAAACCTCACCGGCCTGTCGCTGATCCTCGGCCTTGGCCTTTCCCTCCAGGCGCAGGCCGATACCCCCGTCGCAGGCGAAACCGCCGAGGGCTCGCTTGCCGGCAAGACGCTGACCTTCGTGTCATATGGCGGCACTTTCCAGGACGGCCAGATCGCCGCCCTTGACCAGTTCGTGGCGCAATCCGGGGTCACGCTTCTGTCGGACGGCCCCACCGAAAACGCAAAGATCCAGGCTCAGGTCGAATCCGGCAATGTGATGTGGGATGTGGTCGATACCGGCGACTACACCCCCTTTGTCCATTGTGGCACCCTGTTCCAGAAGCTTGACTTCTCGAAGCTCGACATTTCGAAAGTGCCGGAAGGCCAGGTCGGGGAATGCTCGGTTCCCGCGATGAACTATGCGATCATGTTCCTCTACAACAAAGACAAATGGCCCGAGAATGGCCCGGCTTCCTGGGCGGATTTCTTTGATACCGAGAAATTCCCCGGCACCCGCGGCATTCCCGGCTATTCCGATGCCGAAGGCTATATGATCGAGCTCGCGCTTCTGAATGACGGCGTGGCAAAGGCTGATCTTTTCCCGGCAGATATCGACCGTGGCCTGAACAAATGGCGGTCGATGCGCGACAGCCTCGTGTTGTGGACCACCGGCGCGGAAAGCGCGCAGATGATGGAATCGGGCGAGGTTGATATGGTCATGGTCTGGTCCGGCCGTGGCAAGGCCGCGCTGGAAAATGGCGCGAACTATGAGCCGGTCTGGCAGGACTGGGTCGTCGTGAAGGATCAGATCACCATCCCGGTCGGCGTCAAGGATGTCGACGCCGCCCATGCGCTGATCAATGCCTATCTCGGCGCCGAAGCCCAAAGCAAAATGGCCGAAGAGACCTCCTATTCGCCGATCAATATCGACTCGAAGCCGCAGGTCGATGAGCTGACCGCTTCTTTCATGACCAATACGCCCGAAAAACAGGCGATGGCCTATAACCAGAATGTGCAATACTGGGTCGATAACTACGATGTTCTCAGCGAGAAATGGGCTGAATTCATCGCAGGCAACTAAGCCCAACCGAACCCCGCGCGCCTGAGCCTGCGCGGTCATGCTGCGGCGACCCCTGCCAGGGTCGCCGCAGCTCCCTACCGGCACCTGCGCGCTGACGCGGCAGCCGGCCCCGAAGAGACATCACGAGCCCCGTCAGAGGATCCATGTCAGTGCCCGACCCAAGCGCCCTCTCGCCCCGCAGGATCCTGTCGCATCCTGCTTTGCTGACGCTGCCTGCGCTGGCGATCCTGATCCTTGTCATGGCGGTGCCGCTTGGCACCGTGATCAGCCGCAGCTTTACCGAGGGCGATGCGTTTCTCGACAATTACTACTGGTTTTTCACCACGCCGGTGAACATGACCGTGCTGATCCGGACCTTCCGCATCGCCGCCGTGGTCACGCTGGTCTGCGCGATCGTGGCCTATCCCTATGCCTATGCGATGTCGGTCGTGGGCCCGCGCCTGCGGCTCTTTCTGATCATGTGCGTGCTGGTGCCGTTCTGGGTTTCGGGCGTGGTGCGCACACTGGCCTGGGTGATCTTGCTGCAAGACAGCGGTGTCATCAACAAGACGCTGCTTGCGCTTGGGTTTGACAAGGTCAAGCTGATCCGCACCCAGCTGGGCGTCACCATCGGCATGACCCAGATCCTGCTGCCCTTCATGATCATGCCGCTCTATGCTGTGATGCGCGGCATCGACCTGCGGCTGATCCAGGCGGCAAAAAGCCTGGGCGCCCATCCGGTCAAAACCTTCTTCCAGGTCTATCTGCCGCTTTCATTGCCGGGTGTCTTCGCCGGCGCCACCATCGTCTTCATCCTCGCGCTTGGCTTCTACATCACGCCGATGCTGCTTGGCGGCACGCAAAGCTCGATGCTCTCGACCCTTGTGCAGCAACAGGTGCTGTCGCTGCTGAACTGGGGCCGGGGCGGCGCGATGGGGGTTGTGCTTCTGATCGCGACCTTCGGCTTCCTCGCCCTTGCCGCCCCCTTCATGCGGCAGAAATACAAGATGAGCGGAGGCAGCAGGTGAAACGCTTCAACCCTGGCAAGCTTATCCTCGGGCTGGCGGTTGCGCTGATTGCAATCTGGCTGCTCGCGCCCACCATTGTCGTGGTGCCGATGTCTTTCGCCGATAAGAAATCGCTGGCCTTCCCGCCCAGTGGGTTCTCGCTGAAATGGTACGAGAACTTCTTCACCAACCCGCAATGGTTCAACAGTTTCACCACCTCGCTGAAGGTTGCGGTGATGGTATCGGTTGTGGCGACCGTGATCGGGACCATGGCCGCCATCGGGATCGAGCGGATGAAATCCCGCGCCGCCGGCCTGATCCGGATGCTGCTGATCACGCCGATGGTGGTGCCGGGCGTCGTCCTCGCAGTGGGCGTTTACGCAGTCTATCTGACCCAGGGCCTTGTCGGGACCTGGACCGGCTATGTGCTGGCCCATACGCTGCTGGCGATCCCCTTCGTGGTGATCGCGGTTGGCGCGAACCTTGCGGTCTTTGACCAGCGGCTTGAAACCGCCGCTGCCAGCCTCGGCGCCAACAGGCTGACCACGTTTTTCACCGTGACCCTGCCGCTGATCCGCCCCGGCATCCTGTCCGGCGCGCTTTTCGCCTTTGTCACCTCGTTTGACGAAGTCATCGTGTCACTGTTCATCACCAGCCCGCAGCTGAAAACCCTGCCGGTGCAGATCTTCTCGTCGATGACCCGCGACGCCGATCCGACCGTCGCAGCCGTCGGCTCGCTGATCTTCCTGACCACCACGCTCGTCATCGGACTGGGCCTTATCTTCGGAACCCGTAAAGGGCGCAAATCATGACCAATGAACAAACCGGCAGCCGCAAGGGCGCGGCCATCGACATCCAGGCCTGTTCGAAATTCTACGGCAATTTCACAGCACTGGATGATGTGTCGCTCAGGGTCGAGCCGGGCGAGTTCATGTCTTTTCTCGGGCCGTCCGGATCGGGCAAGACCACGACGCTGAACCTGATCGCCGGGTTCACCGATCTGAGCCGGGGCGAGATCCGGCTGGGCGAGCGCCCGATCAGCAATGTCCCCGCGCATAAGCGCAATATCGGGGTGGTGTTCCAGCATTACGCGCTGTTCCCGCATATGACGGTGGCGAAGAACGTGGCCTACCCTTTGCGTCAGCGCGGTGTGGCTAAAGCCGAGCGTGACCGCCTGGTTGATGGCGCACTCGCCAAGGTGCATCTTGAGAAATTCGCGCATCGCTACCCGTCCGAACTTTCCGGCGGCCAGCAGCAGCGCGTCGCGCTGGCACGGGCGATGGTCTTTGACCCTTCGGTCCTCCTGATGGACGAACCCCTTGGTGCGCTTGACAAAAAGCTGCGTGAAGTCTTGCAGCTGGAAATCCGGCGCATCCATCGAGAGCTCGGATCGACCTTTGTCTATGTGACCCATGACCAGGAAGAGGCGCTGGTGCTGTCCGACCGCATCGCGGTCTTCAACAAAGGCCGGATCGAACAGGTCGGGACCGGGCATCAGCTCTATTCTGACCCGCAGACCCTGTTTGTCGGCCAGTTCATCGGCGAAAGCTCGATCCTGCGCGGCGGTCACCGGGTGAATGGCGCGGAAACCGCGCTGGATGTCGGCGGAACCAGCATTTCGGCCCCCGGCATCCCAAAATCTGACGGCGCGCAGGTCATTCTGCTGCGCCCCGAAGATGTCGCCGTCCAGGCCCCCGGCACGGGTGCGGCCAACGGGCGCGCCAATGTGATTCAGGGCACGGTGCGCGAGGCGATCTATCTGGGATCGGCAATGAAATATGAAGTTCTCCTCGCGGACGGCACGCCCATCGTGGCGCGCACCGCCACGCAAGGCGAGGCTTTCGGGATCGGGGCCGGGATTGAGCTGGCCTGGAAGCCGGAAGATGGCAGGCTTCTGACCGATGACGGCTCGGTAGGCGGACATTAGGTCCTGGGCCACTAACAGGTGATGAACATGCAAGCTAAGAAAAACGGCGGCGTCTCGTTCTGGTATGAGAATATCGGCGGCACGCCCGGCTACCGCCCGCCGCTGCCCGGCAATATCGAAGTCGATATCTGCATCGTGGGCGCGGGCTATACCGGGCTCTGGACTGCCTATTACCTGACCGAGATCGAACCTTCGCTCAGGATCGCGATCGTGGAAAAGGAATTCGCGGGCTTTGGCGGTTCGGGGCGCAATGGCGGCTGGTGCTCGGGCGAGTTCAGCTGGAGCCGCAACAAATACCTCTCGACCGGTACCCGCGAAGGCGTGATCGAATTCGAGCGTCAGCTGCGCGGCACCGTGGCCGAGGTGGAACGGGTGACGCAAAAGGAAGGCATTGATTGCGACTTCCTGATGACCGATTGCCTGACCTTCGCCCAGACCCCCGCGCAATGGGAACGCCTGCAGGAAGATTACGCGACGGCGATGTCATGGTCTGTGCCTGCGACACGGCTGGAGCTGATCGACGGCCCTGAGGCCGCCGCGCGCATCCGGGTCCCGAATGCAAAAGGCGCGCTGGTGCGCCATAATGTGGCGCGGGTGCAGCCTGCGAAACTGGTGCGCGGGCTGGCCGAAGCGGTCGAGCGGCGCGGCGTCAGGATCTATGAACAGACTGCCGTGACCAGCATCGAAAAGGGGCGCGTGGTCACCAGTCGCGGCACGGTCAAAGCCAAACGCATCGTGCGCGCAACCGAAGGGTTCACCCATGGCATCAAGGGCCAGGAGCGCGAATGGCTGCCGCTGAATTCGGCGCAGATCGTGACCCAGCCCCTGCCCGACGCACTTTGGGATGAGATCGGCTGGGAGAAGTTCCAGCTCCTCTCCGATGCCAGCCACGCCTATTGCTATTCGCAACGCACCGCCGACAACCGCATCGCTATGGGCGGGCGCGGTGTGCCCTATCGCTTCGGGTCAAAAACCGATGTGAACGGCCAGACCCAGCCCGCAACCGTCGAGGCGCTGATCGAGATCCTCTACCGGATGCTGCCACAGACAAAGGGCCTGTCGATCGATCACGCCTGGTGTGGTGTGCTGGGGGTGCCGCGCGACTGGTGCACGACCGCCGGCATGGACGCGAATACCGGCATGGCCTGGGCCGGCGGCTATGTGGGCCTCGGCGTCTCGACCTCGAATTTCTCGGGGCAGACGCTCGCGGATCTGGTCCTTGACCGCAATACCGAACGCACCAGCCTGCCCTGGGTCAACCGCCGTCCGAAAAAATGGGAAATCGAACCCTTCCGCTGGCTCGGTGTCCACGGAATGTACTGGTTGTATCACCTGGCAGACCGCCAGGAAGCCCGCTCGGGCGGGACCAAAAGCTCGCCCCTCGCCAAACTCGCCAATAAACTGACCGGTCGTTAAGGCCGCAGGAGACAGCTATGATTGATCTTTCCGTTTTCACTGCCCTTTCAGGGATCGACCTCGGCCAGTTGAAAGACAAGCCGACCACCCTGAATCCTGGCCAGCAGGAGGCCGCGCATTCGCTCTGGACCTCACCCGATGGTGTGCTGGAGATCGGGCTTTGGGAATGCACGCCGGGCCAGTTCACCGCTGACCGCTCAGCTGCCGCCGAATTCTGCTACTTTCTGGAGGGCAGGATCGTGATGACCCATCTCGACGGCACGAAGAAGACCCTCGGGCCGGGGGATGCGATCATGCTGCCGAAAGGCTGGAAAGGCACCTGGGAGATCCAGGAACATACCCGCAAGATCTTTGTCTTCTTCGAAGGCTGATACGGCAAAGCGACCAGATCCCTGACCGGAAAAATAAGGGGGGGCGATCACTCGCCTCCCCTTATTTCATGGCCTGGCGGGGCCGCGAAATGGGATCAGTCTTCTTCATCCCCATGTTTTTCACCGCGCATCAGCGGACGCAAGGAATCGCCGCGATGGTCCTGGAAGGGCGCAAGCATGGCACGGACTTCGTCCTGCGTCGGCAGTTCGGGGCGGAAATCAACAGGCAGGTAGCCCAGATCCCTGAGCCGGTCGAACAACGCCACGAAATCAACCTCGCCGACCGAACGGAAATCGGCCCGTTTTGCATCTCCCGCCACCCAGTCATTGACGATCACATTGATAACATCGGGCGTCAGCCCAGCGAAATTGCGAAATTGCAGGTCGTAATCGGGGGCGTTGAGGATCAGGGCGGAGGAGCGGCGCAGGATCATCCCCACCCGTCCCCCCTTTTGCATCACATAGGCAGCCAGATGCAGCGCCGATCCGTCCAGAGCCACAATCGTCTTCGCGGCCTTATACCGCGCGATCTGCACTTCGAGCGGATGGCGCTCGGGGTGGAAGATCTCGAACCCGGCGCGGGCAAGGTTTTCCTCAATCACCGTTTCACCGAGGATCCCGCCCTTGTTCGCTCGCAACTGTGCCCGCGAGACGTAGAGCTTTTCGCCGCCCTCAGCCACCGCCGCCGCGCTCAGGCGACTTTGCATGAAATCACGATATGCGGGCGAGCCGGCATAGCGTTCAAGCCAGCCGAACCCAAGCTCGGGAACGATCAGCCGCTCCACCCGCAGCACCTCGCCAAAGGTGCGCACGGGAAGGTCGATGCCAAGAAGCCGGAAGAACGGCGCGTGACCCCTGATCACCTTTTCAATCGCCTCCACATCGCCGCGATAGGGCAGATAGAGGATGCTTTCGGGCGTCTCGCCCAGATGATCCAGCGCCCAGAGCCGCGCGGTGGATTCCACAAGGAAATGCCCGAAATGGCCACGAAAATGGCCGCCGTAAAGATGGGTGCCCGGCAGATCGCGGATCTCGTCCTGATCTGACAACACCGGCGCCGGAGTGGATTTACGCGCCCGGATCCAGGCTTCAGAGAGGTCGCACCAGCTTCCGTCGGCATGCAGCACACCGGAAGCCAACGGCGTATCATGTTCACGCTCAGGCAGGATCAGCGCGTTGGACAGCATCCGGATCTCGCCGGTAAAGGGCGGACGCAGATCAGGATGAGAGACGTTCAGGCTCGTATCACTGCCGTTCTTCCAGGCCCGGAGCCTGCGCGCGGCCGTCTTTTTCTCGCGACGGGCCCGGCGTTCCTCGCGGCTTTCCGCCGGCTCGCCCCGGGCAATGCGTTCCAGCTTCCAGGCCAGTTTGCGCAGATCGCGCCGTTCCGGGTGGATTGCAAACAGCCGGCGGGCGGCACGCGCCGTCAGCGCAGCATGGCCAAGCGCCTCGCCCTTGCGCAAAAGCGCGTTCTGCCAGGCGTCGATCTCGCGCCGTTGCCGCATATGACGGTTCACCGCAGTGCGGTCCATCTCGCCCAGCACCAGCCCGGCAATCAGATCATTCAACATCTCGGACTGGCGGAATTCACGCAACATGCGATGGCCCGCGAAATTGAAATGGACCCGTTCGATATTGTCGCCCTTAAGCCGGTTGGCATGCAGCCGGTCGGTGCGGTTGAACGGGTCATAGATCAGCCAGATCCGCGCCGCCGGCGCCAGCGAGTCCGCTGCATCGCGCAAAGGCAGATCCTGCCAGTCGCAGTGGCGGGTCGGGCCGGGATAGCGGTCTTCAAACGGGGCAAGATCAGGGGCGAGTGTCGACTGCGGTGAAAAGGCCACCACCTCGACGCCGGGCACCAGCGCTGACAATGCCAGCGCGGCAAAGGCGCCCATCGACGTTCCGATAAATACAACCCTGCGGAAACGCCTGAAAAAACCAGCCTCATGCAGCTGGGTGAGCAGCTTTTGTGCATCGGCATTGCGATACCAGTCGCGCTCACCCGCCAAAAGGCCCAGGATCGGGACATTGATCTTCAGCGCACGGCCCAACAGCCAGGGTTGATGCGGTTCATGCGCATGGATTGACGTCACGTTGTCGAATGTGACCATCAGCACATCGGAATGACCACCGGGCGCGGCCTCGTTATACCAGGCATCAACGCGCCCGCCTTGCAGAAAGAAACTGCCACCCGCCATAGCCGCCGCAATCGAAGGCGCCGGGTCAGGACGCGGCAGAAAGGCCGCGCGGGCACGCTTTTTCGCAGGTTTGCGCTTTACCACCGCCCCGGCCGGACCGCTTTCGTCCAGCTTGTCCGGATCACCCTTGTCTGTCAGGTCCATCTCAGCAGTCATCAACGTTCAGCCCCGGCGCCAGACATGAACGCGCGATGCACTGTGATCCTCGTCAAAGCTCAGCCCGGCAGCGCGCAAATGCTTGCGGCATTCCTGCATTCCTTCGCGGCCGTATATAGCCTTATGCATTTCAAGAACGATGGTATTCACCGCCGAAAGATCGGCATGGCGCAGGAAATCCAGCTCGCCCCCCTCGATATCCATCATGATCGTGTCATGGGGGTATTCTTTGGTCAGATCACTGTAGCGCAGCACCGGCACCTCGACCGCGCGGGTCTTTTTGCCCGGCAGTTCCGTCAGCGAAGAGCCGAGGAAATTCCCCGCCACGTTGAAGGTGACTGTCCCCGGCGCATCGGGCGCGCTCAAGACCACGGCATGGCGCACCGAGATCAGATCCTGCAACCCGTTATGCGCGTAAAGACGGTTGATATGGGGCAGCAGGCCCGGATTGGCCTCGATGGACAGGATCGAAACCGGCGCACAGTTCTTTGCCAGAACCGCGCCGACAACCCCTGCCCCCGCCCCCAACTCAAGGATCCGTGCACCTTTCGGGATCACCGCGAGACCACATTCGATTTCCTGGCGCTCATAACGGAGGTTGTTCATCGCCGCGATCATACTCGGCCCGAAAATGGGCGCATCGGGCACTTCGACACCGTGACAGGTTGCGACGATGGTAAGGGTTGCCTCGGTCATTCTTTCACTGCCCGTGTTCTTGTTACTGCACTCTGCCCGATGTTACGGCCAAGACTATGGCGGCAGTTGGGCGCAATCCATACGAAACCTGGCGATTGTTCTGCAATCCGGCAAAGCCCGTTCGTAAGACAGGTCGAAATTTCTCAGCTTTCCCGCCTTACCGCTGCCCGGAATGTCAGGCTAAACAGGCTCAGACTGCAGGAGAGCTATGATGAGCGAGGCAAAAACCGGGACCGGTCCGGAGGCAAAAGGCGGCAAGGGTCCGGCGAAAAAACCTGCAGCAAAGCCCGCTGCGGGCAAGGCGCAACCGGGCAGGACCCGGGCCGCCAAAGCCGCCCCCGCCCCGGACGTGCGTCCGGGCCTGCCCCGGGGTGCCTCGGAAATATTCGCGACCGTCCCCTTCACACTGAAGCGCCATGCCAGCCCGCATGGCCAGGTCACCGCCGTCTCGATGATGAAGGATGAGGGGCCCTATGTGATCGAATGGGTGGCGCATCACCTTGCCGTCGGCTTCTCGGATCTGGTCGTCTATACCAATGATTGTTCCGACGGCACCGATGACATGCTGATCCGCCTGGAGGAACTCGGGCTTGCCCATCATCGCCGGAATGACATTCCCGAAGGCATCCGCCCGCAGCCCTCGGCGCTGAATTATGCCCAGGACGAGCCGGTTGTGGGCCTTTCCGACTGGGTGATGGTGTTTGATGCCGATGAATTTCTCTCGATCCGCTACGGGGATGGCACGCTGGATGATCTGATCGCCGCCGCCAAAGCCCAGGACGCCAACGGGATCGTGGTGACCTGGCGCATCTTCGGCTCGGGCGGCGTGGTCGACTGGTCCACCGCCCCTGTATCCGAGCAATATCTGCTGGCCGCGCCGCAGGACTGGAACAAGGGCTGGGGGGTCAAGACGCTTTTCAAATTCGATCCGGAAAACTGGAAGCTTGGCATCCATCGCCCGAAGATGAAGACAAAAGCCATCAAGGCCGGGTTCGCCGATGAGGTGAAGTGGCTGAATGGCTCGGGCCGCGAGATGGAGGATTATTTCAAGTTCCGCGGCTGGCGTTCAATCACCAGGACGGTCGGTTATGACTGGGTGCAGCTGAACCATTACGCGGTGAAATCGGTCGACTCTTACGCGATCCGCAAGCTGCGCGGCAATGTCAACAATAAGAAAGATAAGTATAATTCCGATTACTGGTCGCTCCAGGACCGCAACGAGGTCAGGGATGACACCATGCTGCGCTACACGGCGCGGCGCGATGAGATCATCCTCGAATTGCTGAAAGATCCGGTGCTGGCGCGACTGCACGAGGCGGCGCTGGCACGCGTCGATCAGCGGCTGGCGGAGATCCGGGGGACTGAGGCCTATACCGCTCTGGTCGCCGATCTGGCGCGTGCGGGCCAGGTGCCGATCCAGGAAATCGTCGCCAAACCGCCCCAGGCGCGCGACCCGGAAAAGATCGCCGCGCTGATGAGCGATATCGAAAAGACACGCAACGAGGCGGCCCGCGAAAAGCGCAGATCCGCGCCGCGCGAGGCGGTTGAGGCGCTGCCTTCGGGCGCGTATCTCAGCCAGCCGCGCGCCAATCCGGGTGATGCGGGGGATTGGGTGGCGAACCATGGCGTGCTGCTGCCGCTTGATCCTGGTGTATTTTCGCCCCCCGGCCTTGCGCTGATCGCAAAAGGGAAATTCGATCGCGGCCTTGCCAGGCGCCTGCCGCAACTCCTTCCCAGAGACGCGAGAGTGACAGAGATCGGCGCCGGGATCGGGTTTCTCGCCGCGCATCTCGCGGCCCTGCGCCCCGATCTGCATCTGAGCGTGAGCGAGGGTGAGCCGGAGCTGCGCCGTGTGCTGGATCTGGTCTGGGCGCAAAACGGGCGCCGCCAGGGGGAAAGGCTGCGCCTCCTGGAAGATGGCCCCCTGACTGAGATGATCACCAGGACCGCACCGGAGGCGCTTTTGCTCGCCGATCCGCGCATAACGCCCGATGGCCTGGCCGATATTCTCGCCCGCGTCAGCCCGGCACAGATCTTTCTCTATGGCCGTCTGATCGAAGCCGGCCGCGACCGGCTTGAAGAATATGCCAGGGTGATGGAGGCCGATTATATCGCCGCCCCCGGCTTTGATGCCGGGCTGACAATGTTCCGCATCGCGAAAAACCCGGCCGGCGGCCCCCCTGTCCCGGTCTGAGAAGGAAAATCACCTTCCCGCCACCATTGCGCCACAGGAAAACCCTCGCCGCGTGATGTGGATCGGGAATAATCCAGCCAGGATCCGGGCAGGACTCTGTTGGGGGGATGCGGCAATACTGTATCCTGAATTGAAACAATAACGGTTGAGGTTCCGCCCTTGTCGACTCCAGTACGCCGCCCCGTCGCCTCTCTCTGGATTGGCCCGCGCCTGCATTACCTGAACCAGCTTTGTCTCCTGAGCCATCTGCGCCACGGCCATCCGACCACGCTTTATTGCACGGAAGAAGTCTCGAATGTCCCTGAAGGGGTCGAGGTCCGCCCCGCGACCGAGATCATGGATATCGACATGTCCATCGTCGCGCAGACCTCGGAGAGCTTTCTGTCGAACGTCTTCCGCTACAAGATGATCCAGAAAACCGACGCGGTCTGGATCGACTGCGACGCCTATTGCCACAAGCCTTTCCCCGACGAGATGCAGAATATCTATGCCGGCCATGGTTTCCGCGGCGCGCTGAATTGCGGCGTGGTTTATATTCCGAAAGATGGCGAGCTGATCCACCAGCTGCTCGACTATTACGACAACCTGCCCGAGGCGCCGGCCTGGTTCAACAAACAGCAGCGCAAACGGATCGAGAAACAGGACAGCGCCCTGCCCCAGGCCGTGCGCATCTATAACGCGGAACGCACCGCCTTTGGCCCCCAGGCCTTTACATATTTCGCCCAACAGACCGGCGATTATGAAAAGGCGCTCAGCCCGGATGTGCTCTACCCGGTGCCCTTCCAGCTGAATGACGTCTTTTACGACCCCTATGGTCGGGTCGAGGGGCATTTCACCGATAAGACGCTCTCGGTGCATCTCTATACCAATGGCACCAGACCCTGGTGGCGCAAGAACGTGCCGCTCGCGAATTCCTATGCCGCGCGGATGTGCGAAGAGATCGGTGTCGATCCGTCAAAGGCGCTGGAGGAGTAATGGCCGCGCGCAGGAAAGCCGCGCCGCCTGAGGTCGTGCCTGTCGCCGAAGAGCGCGCGCCGAAGTCAAAGGCCGAACAGCGGGCCGAGTTGATGATCCGCCGCCAGAAGCGGAATATGCGCAAGGCCTGGGCCGAGGGCTATCTGACCGGCATCTGCGCCATGCTGCGGCCGGGCGATCTGGCGGTGGATTGTGGCGCCAATATGGGCGTGGTGACGGAACAGCTTGCCGCCACCGGCGCCGATGTGATCGCCTTTGAACCCGATCCGGATTGCTTTGCGGCGCTGCAGCAAAAATTCGGTGCCACCGCGAATGTCACGCTGATCAATGCCGCTGTCGGCACCAGCGCCGGCACCGTCCGTCTGATGCGCGCCGGGAATTTCGACGCCAATCCGGTGGGGGCCTCAGTGAAAAACACCATCCTCGATGGCGGGCGCGGCATTGATGAAGGAAATTCCGTCGAGGTACAGCTGATCGACTTCCCCGCCTTCCTGCGCGACAAGGGGCAGATCTGCTTCCTCAAGCTCGATATCGAGGGTGCAGAGCTGGAAATCCTTGAGACCATGGAGCACGATGGTCTTTTCGCCCGGGTCAAAAGCCTCGTGGCCGAGACGCATGAGCGCAAATTCCCCGAACTGCGCCAGAGATTTCGCGACCTGCGCCGGCGCGTGGCAGAGGCATATCCACCAACCCATGTCAATCTCGACTGGATCTGAGTGTCGCCGTGACCCGGGCAAACCAGACGTGGATGTCTTCGGCATCGAGGTAGTCGCTGGAAACCTGTTCAACTTTGGCAGGGATGCGCAGGTCATCTCGCTGCCATGACACTGCCCCTTCGATCAAGCGCAGCATTCTGGCGGGCCTCACTCAGGCGCTCCAGCCAGCTCTCAAAGCTCAGATCCGCTGCAACTTGCCCGTCCATGCTGGCGCTGGTGCCGGGACACAGATCGTCAATATCGATGCCGAGATCACGCCAGCTTTTCGTCTCCGGCCTGCTGCTCGACCGGCAGCCCCAATGCAGGTTTCCCGGCCCCGCCTCCCATGGCAGATCGTGACCGATAGGCTTGTGCCCCTTCACCTAATAGCGCTTCCCGTCGCGCGCGTCGCACATCAACGTGTTGCGGCTGTCCAGGGTGGCGGTCCAGACCACGGCTGCCAGAATGTCCGAATTGGCCTCGTAAACCGTTTCCTTTGCGGCCTCTGCCACGGCCTGAGAAGCCGACCGGACACGATCACGCAGCTGCGCCGGCATGTCGCTGTCGATATTGACGACACGTCCCGTAAAACCGGCGGCTTCCAGTTCCGCACAGTGATCACGGCCCAGGGCCTTGATCGGCACAACCGTAATCGTAGTGCCCGATTTAAGAAGCGCGGGAACCTGAAAACAGAGAGACTTACCTCCGCCCGTCGGCATCAGACCCAATGACTTTTGGCCCGAGATGGCATTGAGAATTAGGGCTTCCTGCCCCGGACGAAACTCATCATGCCCGAAGATGCGGCGGCAAAGTTCTGCCAGGTCGGCGGTGGCGGGCGGGGCAGGAGCAACGGCTTCCTCCTTCACTGCAAGATAAGAGACCCCAAGCTCTTGCAGGCGGGTCACCGTCGGGGGCTGTTTTGCATCCATGGAAAAAGGAAGCTGCTGCACACTGGCAGTATTTATGCTGATCCCGCCGGTTCTGCCGGTTTCGTCATCTGCGCGAGAAAACAGACGAAGATTGAATGTGAACCCATCGGGTGCAAGCACCAGTTTAGGTGCTTTGAATGTGGAATGGGACAGCCGTGCGAACAGACCGAACCAGTCGAATAGTTCCTCGATTGCGATCGTCACCCAGTCCACGCCAGACCGCGCAGCGAAATCCTGCGATATGTTCAAGCGCCACTCGGCTGCTTCCGGATCCAGCTGACGGTGGGAAATGGCGACAATGACAGAGAGCTGCAGTCAGATCAAATCGAATGGATGGTGCCGAATACTTCCGGCCGACTGTAAAAACCCGATATCGGCGCAATTCTGCGCTCTCCTCGCACCGCTGCCGGAGTTTTGCGAAGAAGGCGCGAAATGTCTGGTTCTCGGCGCGCAGGTCCGATGTCGCCAGACGGAGTGTCGTAATACCACAACGCTCCAGATGGCGATCGCGGGCTTGATCCTTCCATGCCTCCCTAGGCTCTCGATGTGGTCCGCCATCAATTTCAATGACCAAATCCGCCTGCGGAAGATAGAAGTCCACCTGCTCTTCATTGGGGGCGGACACCAGCTTTCCCGGCGCTCCCAAACACCTGAAGACGGGATACTCGGGTATGATAAGCTGTTGGATGAAGGCCCAATCAGGTAACTGGATCGGCAGGAGTGCCTCAAAGAATTCCAATGCCGGATTATAGCCGTCGGGCGCCCCGCGAATGCTTTGGCGCCAGTCACGGGCAGCGCCATTTACCAGCACGAGAGGTTCAGAAAAAAGCGCAGACCACTCTGATGAGTGCTTGCGTTCGTCAGAAACAAGTAAGCTTCGCAGCTTTGGCGAGGGCCGGGTCGGCGCTCCGCGCGTCAGGATGGCGAACGTGTTTGCGACATAGCCAGCAACAGGCTCAGGAGAGCCCTGAAGCCCGGTCAGATCGAATAGCATGTCCCCGGCAAAGTAACCGGCACAGATAGCAGGCAAATTTCTGGCCTCAAAGCGATGTCTCAACAGTAGAGCACTACCGCCTGAAACTGTGCAGAAAAAAGCCAGAAGCGTGGCACTTTCTTGCCCCACCGATGGCTTCAGAACCTGGCGCGCTATGAGGTAGCCGATCTGCCTTGCGGCACCAGGCGCATATACCCCTTCGATACTGCGGCGGAAGAGCGCGCCATGATATGTTCCGGTAATCCTCCCCATGGTTAAGGGGCTGCATAAGCTTGTATTATCGGATGGAGGATCGGATGTGTGAAGTGAAGCCCATTATCCGCCCGAGCGAGCGGATGGCCGTGATGAAGGAAATGGTCGCCATGGGCTGCAAGGTCAAATGGGACACAAACACGGGACTGATGGAGATAGATCCGCCCGCACCCGCGACCGTTGGCGGCACTCCTGATGCCTATGACATGGTGGATTTCAGCCGTTGAAACGCGCCCAGCCCGCCCATGTCTACCTTTCACGCCGCACTTTCGCGCGGTCATGGCTACGACAGACAAGATCGGCGTCACGATCTGCGCCTGGGGGCGCGGCAAGCCAACCAGCTATCGCGGCGCCGCCGATCTGATCACGGCCGTACGCCGGGAGATCGGGGCCGAGGCATTCGATATTCACGGTCTGCGCTATTCAGCGGCGGCAGAACTGGCGGCGGTCGGATGTAGCGACGAACTCATTGCAGCTGTGACCGGCCACGCCACGGGCGCGATGGTGAGGAAATATGCCGGAGCTGCTCGGCAAAAGGTCCGCGCCATTGGAGCTCAGAAGCTGCGAAAATGAGCCTCAGAACAGAACGCGTCCAGAACAGGAATGTTGCCACGGATGTTGCCAGATTTCTCAATCTGCATCTGGCGTCTAGCTAAGTGATTGAAAATATTTGGAGGCGGGTACCGGAATCGAACCGGTCTTCACGGATTTGCAATCCGCTGCGTAACCTCTCCGCCAACCCGCCGTTGTCCAGATTGATCAATCGTTTAGACGACCATTGAAAAATCCGCAAGGCCCGCTCTCAACAATGTTCTCAACATTCCCGGTCTGGCCCTGTTCTGTTCTTGAGCCAACAAGCTCCCGGTTGCCCGTGGAGATCAATCCGCGCTGAGCCGGGAACGGGTGAGCGTACAGCCAGTGCGCGATGAGAGCATATAGTGAACAATGATGAGGCCAATTCCCTGGTCGTCCATGCCCACTCATCTGACCCCCTGCCCGAAAGCACCCAACTGACCTGTGGCGGGTGCGGACGATCAGGCAAATCAAGCCGCGCGCGCTATGTCGCGTCGGCAGGCGCCGGGGACGCGCCATCTGTGCTGACTGAGTTTGCCCATGCCGCCGGCTGCGCGGTCAAGCTCAGGCAGCACTTATGGGTATGGAGCGACCACTGCGGAATGGTATCTGACCTGTCGCCACGAAAGCGGGATCAGACCTGGCGCTTTGCCTCAACAGGGCTGTCAGCCAGGCCATGTTCACCACCGCCCGGTCATCCGGCGAGACCGCCAGTGCCGCCGCATGTTCAGCCCGCGCCACCCGCGATCCATCGCAGAGTACGCCGTCTTTTGGCGTCGGGCGGAAGCACACTGAGAGCAGAGCGTCGCAAATGAGGGTCGTCGAAAACCTCAGCATCGGCCTTGTCCATCTGTTGGTCAGCGCTGGCGCGCGGCGGGACAACAGGTCAGTGCCTTTCACATCTGCCAGCCGCCGCGTCGGGCAGGCTGATCTCCAATGGCGTCATCTTGCTTATTCTCCTGTTTTCCGCAGCGTCATCACATCTCTCAGGGAACCAGATCGCTGTCTGCTGGTTTTCCCCGTGACAACCGATGGACCACATCGGATCGTCGTTTTCCCTGTTGGACTTGCGGGGCGCTCAGGGAATGGGGCGCCCCGTTTCTTTGATGCTTCCTGACGCCTCCTTGGCCTGACACGTGGCGCGGGGGAAAGACGGATAAGCACCTGCCGCAGGTGACCGGCAGCGGCGCGACCTCTGCTACACAGATCGGCCCAACACGTGGCTTCTTTGCCCCGGCGGCTTTGCGCCTGGGCTGTCGCGTCGGAACGCCGCTGGCCGGTGCCGCCAGCGTCAGTTCAGAATTCAGAAACGGCCCTCGTAAGCGCCAGGCCAGAGCCTCCAGACGGCCACTGGCTGCGAGCTCGAGTCGTGCGGGCAAGGTCAGGGAAAATTCTGCAATGGAGTGCTTCTTCTCGACGCGGAAAACCGAATGCAAAGCCCGAGACGTCTATCGTGCCCGTAACGAAGCCTGTGCAGAAGGCTTCGCTTATCCGCCAACTGCCCACCTGGTTCGCTGCCCAGCAACGAGCGGTCCGACAGAACCTCTCAGAAGTAAAATCGGCGATATTCGACATCGACACTGCGGCTGACGCCAATACTGAAGTCGTCCGCACCAAACGCCGGGTGACCAGTTCCACCTGATCCGCCCGCTGGCCTCGACCCCGCTGGTGCTCCTCTATGTGGCAGTTGATCTCAGCACCGCCAATCTCGGCATGGCGCGGATCGCGGTTGAAGGCGTCGAAGACCGGATCTGACAGCCCCCCCCATATCGCCCGGGCTCCGGCGTCAAACCGGGCTCCGGGCGGGACCACGGAAAGCCCGCAGCCCGTCAGCGCCGCGGCTTAGATTTCCAGCTGTCGAGCCAGGCGCGCAGCCTGCCCCAGATGCCCTTGGCCCCCGCCCGCATGTCATCAACTCCGGCATCGACACGGTCGAAAGCCTGTTCGGCCCTGACCATGGCCGGGTCGATCATCCGCTCGCGAAACTGCATCCACATGCGGCGAAGCATGAACAAAAGGAAGGCCAGCACCAGAAGGATCACGATCGAGACCCAGGGGATCACGGTCACATCCGGACCCGCGACCCGCTTGGCCGAAACCGCATTGGGGAAGATGGTAAAGAATTTGTTGCGCCAGCCGTAATGCGTGACCTCGACCCAGATCGGGTCGGCGGGGGTCGAGACCAGATCCTTTGCCCGCGTCTGCAGCCCGAAACTGTCGATCTTGAAATAGGGCGGCCAGCCCCAGCCGGTATCCTCGTTGCGATATTCCATCGGGCTGCCACCAGGCGTCACGGCATTGATAAAGAACACATCGCGCGAGGTGGAGTTGGTCATGCCGACCTCTGCCCGGCTCCAGAACAGGGAGTTTTCGCCAATATCAACGCGGCGGTTCTCGGTACCGACAATGCGCACAATGTCATGTTGCGGCAAATTGTAATGCAGGAAGCTGCCCACCAGAAGAATGACAGCCAGCCAGAGGGTCCATTTGACGTAGCGCATAGGGTCAGAACCAGTTCACATAAAAGAAGATCGCGTTAAAGGCGACCATGGGCAGGATATAGATAAGCCATAAGAGCCGCCGTTTCAGCCCCCTTTGATAGGCCTGCATCCCGCGCTCGATAAAGGCGGTGCGGTCGCCTTCCAGGGCGCGCGCGTCCCAGTGCTTTTCAAGCTTCTCGCGGCGGACTGAGCGGGAATAGACCGATGCGAGAAAATAGGCGATCGTCAGGCCGATCAGCATGAAGAAAGCAAGTCTGATCCAGCCGATGATCATAGGGGGTCCCGGTCTCCGTTCTGCATCCTGCGCCTCCCCCTCTGGCCAAATGCTCCGGCTTCGTGATCCGGCGCGGCACCCCTGCTCCTGTGACCCGGCGCCCTCGTCTGCCTTCCCGGCCTGCAGTCTGGCGCCCACCTCAGGAGAGGGCTCTGCCCCATGGTCCCGCGGGTCTGCGGCTCCCCTGCAATCCGGTACCTGTACCGCTCGGCGTCCCTGATCCCATCCCGGTTCTCATCTCGGGTCGCGCAAGCTCGTCCATTTTCGGCTCTGGTCCGAACAATGTCTCACGCGCGCCCTCCTTGTCGACCATATATTCACGTTCGAGAAAATCGACCACATATTGCCGCTTTACCTCGGACCAGCCGCGATATTCCTCATAAAACCGCTCTTTATGGGTGATGAAGAGCTGGCGGATATCCAGCACGGAAAGCTCTGAGAGAAGCATATTGACCAGATCGCGATCCGGGCCGGGTCGGGCGCGGATCGTGTAGAAATAGGCCGGATGTTCGCTGGAAATGCGGGGCCAGGGTCCGGCCGCTTCCACCCAGGACAGCATGGCGGCAAGACCGAGGAATTCCTCGGGCAGCGCCTCGCCCAGACGATAAGCCAGCTTGCGCAATTCGGTCCGCCGCGCCGTTCCGACCTCAAGCCCCAGCTGATCGGCAATGCTGATCAGGATGAAATCCATCTTCTGCCGGAGGATCGCCCCTGCCCCGGCGCCGCCCGGTCCACCACTGCGCGACTGCACTACAGGTTCGACCAGCTGATTGCGTTCCAGCCAGTCGGCAATGTGGTTGCGATGGCTGAAATCCATCACCTGCGCGATGGGCAGGGTGCCGAACTCCATCATCGGACGGCGGGTGATGGCGGCGGGAAACTTCAGCCCCTGAAAGATATAGATGCCGCCAAACAGGGCCGACCAGAAATCGGGCTGCTCAAAGGTCATCGCCGGCAAATTGATCGGCACCCGCGTCACATCGCCGGTGCGCGCGGCCAGCGCGATCATCTCTGCGATCAGCGCCTCGTCGCGCCAGCCATCGGGCTCGGCCCGAAACCGCTCGATCAGGGTCGTGAGTTTTTCAGCATCGGCGACATGACCGCCGATCGTATCGGCCTCGACCGTAACGCGGCGCATCCGGAACAATTGTTCGGGCTTTTCGACCGAAAAGACCGATCCCTGCAATTCACCCGCCACGACATCGCGAGCGGTAAGGGCAAAAAGCTGAGCCTCATTGGCCTCGATGAATTGCACAAGAATGCCGCGCGAGGTCGAGAAGCGGATATTCAGCAAAGGCGCAGATTTCTGCGCTGTAGTCAGCAGGATGAATTGTCGGTTTGCCCCATTCGGGTTGAGATACCACGGATCATTGAATTCATCCCCGATCTCGGGCGAGAAACCCGACAGGTCGATATGGAATTCTGTCAGGCTTGTTTCGCGCCCGATCAATGCCTTCAGCGCACGGTTATAGCGGGCCACAAGCTGGGGCGAGGAAACCTCGATCAGGTTTCCATACATCAGCCCTTTTTCGATGAGACGCTTCATGATTGGCGCCCCTCAGCCGGGCGCCTTTTGTTCGCAACCGTGCAGATGACGAGGCCGGAGATAATGCCAAGAACAATTCCGGAAACGATGGCTGGTCCACCGATCCCCACCGGACCTTCCGGCCCGGAGCTGCCCATCGCAAACAGCATCAGCATGACAAAAAACCAGGCCGGGGCCGCTGCCGTTGCCGTTGCCGTCATAAATACACCGAGAACATATCCCCCGACCCGCATCCCGCCTCGCATCCCCGGCAAAGCCCGCAAGACCATAAAGGTCAAAGCCAGCCAGATCAAAGCGATGATCGCCCAGATCACCATGCTTTCGAATTCACCTGAATAGGCCTGTCCCTCCATCAGCTCTTGCTCTCAAGATAACGCCGCTTCGCCTCTTCCTGGCGCGCGAAGTCGCGCATCATGTTCTGCACCGCGACTTCATCCGAATTATCGGCATAGCGGAATTCGCTGTCGGCATAGCGGTTGATTTCCTGCACCACCATATCAACCGTGATCGGGGTCATAAGCTCCCGTATCATCTGCATCTTTTCATCATATGACCTGAAGAGGAAGCGATCCGGCTCCTCCATCCATTCATCCGGCAATTCGAAATCCATTGCACGGACCTTGACAGCATCAGTGATGTTTTTGATGGCGCGCCCGGTGAACCGCTCATCCGCCATCTGGATCGCCTTCAGATAGGCGCCGATTTTCGCAATCGTATCAAGTGGCCCAAGCTTTGCGCCGACATCTTCCCATACCTTCACCAGACCCACCTCATATGGGCGGGAATGGCCAGCAAAACTGGCCTGCACTGCCTTTTTGATTTCCTGAGCCGCAAAAAGATCATGCTCTCCCAAAGGAATGGAATGGTTCTTCCCCAGAAGCAGCGACAGAATATCGATATAATCTTCGCGTGTTTGCGGCCCATCAACCAGAAACCGCGCCCCGGCCCTTTGCCGCAGCGCGTCATCGACATTCTCCGGATAGTTCGAGAACATGCCAAAAGTGCAATTCCCACGCACCACTGTTCCGGATCCGGCAAAGGCACCCATGAAAACAGCGGTCACCTCCTGCTGACCGGCGCTTGACTGCCGGTCACCGCGTTTCCCCGCGACCTGATCTATATCGTCAATCGTGCCAAATCCAATTGCCGAAGGATCAAGAATGGTTTCGACAAAGGATTTCGCGTTCTGACCTGATTTCCCCTGATAGGAGTCTATCTGATCAATCGAGAAATTCTGATAGCGGAACGGATATCCCGCAATCTGGCAGTAATCATTCAAAAGCCCTGCCATCATCTGGATCAGCGTGGTCTTCCCGGTGCCGGGCTTGCCATCTCCCATGAAGGTGAAAATAAACCCGCCCAGTTCCGCAAAGGGATTCAACCGGCGCTCAAAATCATAGGCCATCAGCATCTTTGCCAGACGGAGGCTCTGATATTTCGCGATGTGATTGCCAACCACCTCATGTGGCTTTTTAAACGCCATGGTGGTCTGACCGCCCTTTGCCGCCCGCGCGGGACGGAACCCGGCAATCAGCAACCCATCAGCTTCGACCTTCCAGGACCCGCCGGAAAAGGCGGCAAGGCGCGGCGCCGTCTCGGCCCGGAGCGCCACTTTCTGCATCAGAGCTTCTGCAAAAGCCGAAATCACCGCGACAAGTCGAAGATCATCTGTGGCCAGGACAGCAATGTCCTGATCCAGCTCCCACAGCGCCCCCTGCAGCGCGAGCGGCGCATTGTCGGTCAGCACCTCTTCGACCTCGCCGATTTCGACGGTCTGGCTGCCGAGATGCGGCGCGATCAGAAACGCTGTCGCATTGGCGAATGTATAAAGCACCGCAAGCGCCTCGGCCTGAAGCAATTCACCAAATTCCGCGCGCCGCGCCTCGGAAAGACGGCCTTCGAGATTGGCACGCTTCAGCTCCGCCAGCCCCGATTGCGCCGCATAGGTCTCGCCCATAGCCAAAGCAATCGCCAGAGACCGCCGGAGCATATTCAGCGCTGCCGCCTGGCCCGGAGAGAGCAGCCCGTCAGAAAGCGCCTCGATCCGATCGAGGATCCGCACGCCCCCCGGCCGCACCGCCGGACGGGCCGCCATCCCCGGCACTGTCGAGCGAAATCGCGGCCGCGCGCCCACTCCCGGCGAGCGCTCAGATGCCGGCGCCGCCTCCTGTGGCTTTGCCAGCCTCGGCGCATGATCGAACCCGGAAACAAGCCCGAGCGCCGCCTCATATTGGCCCCGGATCGCCTCTTCTTTCAGTTCCATCGTATCGCGCGCAACCATCTCTTACCTTCCTGCCGGAACCCCCGGCTTCAACCGCTCATGCCTCCGGCGGGGATATTTAAGGACAGATGAAAAAGCGTCTTTCATCTGTCTCTCAATATCCCGGGGGAGTCCGCGCCGCAGGCGCGGGCGGGGGCAGCGCCCCCTAGCCCGGGATCAGCCTGCCCCCGGCGCCCACCACGAATTTCCGGATTCCCCGCAGGCCCGGCGGGTCCTGTTCGACCAGCACCTGATAGGGGCGCTCCGGCAGCACGATCATCCGTTCTGTCACCGTCGTCCCCGTATCGGCCCCGATCACCGGCGCGAGACGCCAGATCTGCCCGGGCCGCGTCGAGAACCAGCCATCTTTCACCAGCTCCTCACGATCCGAGATCAGATCTTCCAGCGTCCAGACCAGCGCCCAATCCTCGCCTTCCAAGGCGCGCGCATCTTCCAGCACATGCGAGATCGGGCCCGATTGCAGTGTGAAGCCCGAGGAATACATCGGCCCCAGCGTGATGCGGCGCAGGCGTTTTGGACAGGCGTCCTCGAAATCCTTGTCAAAGCCGGTGGCCATGGTCACCAGCTTCAGCCCGCCCACGCTCTGCGCCAGCAGCTTTTGCTGGATCCCGGGCCAGCGCCAGGCGTCTTCGGGCAGCGGGCGGCGGCCGGTATCCTCCATCTCCAGCAGATAGACCACCGGCAGGTTCAGCCCGGAATCCCAGACCGCCCAATGGATCAGATAGCGGCGGCGGTCGCCGTTTTGCCCCAGCCATTGCGCTTCCGGATCATTCCTCGCGTGAAACAATCCGCCCGCCCGCACCGCCTCATAGTAAAGCCGCTGGCTCAGCGCGAACTGGAGCTGTACCGGCACTTTGCGCTCGCCCAGGATGGTGCGGATCATGCGGTCGCGCAGCTCTGCAGCCGAGGCCATGCCCGAGAGATGACGTTCGGCCTGTTGGGCATCGACGGCCATCATCATGAGTTCCTGCACCACCGGAAACCCGCTTTCATGGCGGTCGATGGTCAGGCGCGGCGCACCTTCGGCAAGGCCTGACATCAGGTATTTATGGCTGAGCGCGCTGAACGTGCCGATCACCCCGTTCAGATAGGCGGCCAGTATCCGTGTCTCGACCCGGCTGAAGCGGCCTTCTTTCTCGAATTCCGCCGCGATCCTGGCCAGATAGCCGCCGATCCTGCCGAATTTTGCGAAATAGCGCCGTGCCTGGGCGGTATCGTAGATTTCGGCGTGATCGCTGACCAGCGCTTCCCTGACGCTGTTATCAGCCATTCGCGCCTCCATCCTCTCCCCCGGCTGGCCCTCCCGGCGCAGGCCCCGAAACATCGCCGCCGCCCATCAGCACAACCAGCACCGCAACAAGCGCGAGGACACTGCCGGCCCCCAGCACAAAAAGGCCGCTTTCGCCGATATACCATTCGGCCCGGGTCATGTCGTAATGGTCGAGAACCGCGCCCAGCCCGATCATAACGATCCCAAGCGCGATCAATGCCAGTCCTGCCGGGAAGACCCGGCCAGGCAGCCGGATCCCCCTCATCCGCCGTAGCTGCTTTTGTCGTGCTTCTCGACAATCGCAGCAAAGCGACGGGCGAAGCGTTCATCCGCCTTGGCTTTTTCCTCAAGGATCTTGCGGGCGAAGACCATATTGCCCTCATGCGCCTCAAGCATATCGGCCATTTTCGCATTGGTGGCCGAGCCGATGGCCGCCATGGCCGCCTGGGCTTCCTGATCGGTCTTGACCCCGATCTCATTGATGCGGTGCGCGACATCCTGCTGCTGCGCGGTTTTCAGGGACGAAGTCAGCGCGTCATAAAGCACCACGCGCTGGCGGGTATCAGTCTGCAGCTTGTTGATCAGCACCAGCTGGGTCGCGGCCTGGTTGGTCAGGCTGTCGACCCAGGTCTTGCCCTTTTCGATATAGCGCTCCAGCGTCTGGCTGCGGGCAAGCTTGACCTGTTCATCCTGGATCAGCGCATTGTGTTTCGCATTCAGCCCGGCGAGCTCGGTCTCAAGCCGGGTCCGCGCCGCTGCATCCATCTCGACCGCGATCCGGTTTTCCAGCTCGATCAGCCCCGGATCCATCGCGGCCACTTCACGGCGCACCGCTTCAAGTTCAGCAACAGTGGTTTCGCGATCGGTCAGGGTCGCGGCAAGATTGGTCTCGACCTTCGCCTTCTGCCCGTTCAGAAGCTCCAGCTGACCCTGCAGCAGCTTTACGATCACGTCCGATTTCGAGATCAGATCCTGCAGCTTGTCGTCGATGGTGGCCGAGCGCAGCCGCTCCTGGCGCAGGCTTTCCGATTTTCCCGAGGAAAAGATGCCAACAAAGCTTTCCCAGCCGGTCTTGGTCCGCATTTCGTCGAAATCTTTCGAGAAAGCGGCGGTCACATCGTCAAGCCCCATGATCAGCTCGGCGATATTGGCGTTCATCACATCGGTATGTTTGTGCACATCTTCCAGCGTGGCATTTTCCACATCAATCTCGATGCCCTGATCGGCCTTGATCCGTGCGCTTTCAATCACCGATGTGATCGCGGTGATCTTGTCCTGGGCCACCCGGACCTGTTTTTCACTCTCAAGGATCTGAGCTTCAAAATTCGACAATCTGCCCTCCATCAAACAACCGGATCACTCTGCCCCCGACGCCGGGGCCGTCGCGCGAATGCTACGCGTCCGGGCCCGGTTGCGGAAGCAGAAAACAATTAAGACAAGCCAGCTTTCGCTCGTCTGCGACAGGTCGGAATACCCCACCTGTACGGGCTTCCGGGCTGAGAGACCGGATGACACAGCCGGGGCAATGGCGGCCGCCCGCGGCTCACTGAAAATAATGAGGCGCCTGGCCATGCCTGGTGCTTCCGGCAGGGCGGGCGGCAGGGCCATTGGCGCGGCCTTGCGTTTTGGCGATGTTCAGGGTTCTGTATATAGTTGCGTGTGACAGGGCATATGCAGGTCTGCAGGCAGATCCCATTGCCGTAACCGCATGAAAAATTAGCAAATAATAATAGTGGCCGGAAACCGGAATGATCGACAAGCTGCAGATGTTCATCGCATTGGCGAAAGAACGGCATTTCGGGCGCGCGGCCGAGGCTTGCGGCGTCACCCAGCCCTCGCTGTCTTCTGCGATCCGCCAGCTGGAAGAGACGCTCGGGGTGCAGCTTGTGCATCGCGGTTCGCGCTTTCAGGGGCTGACGCCCGAAGGCAAACGCGTGCTGGAACGCGCGGTGCAGATCGTCGGCGATGTGCGTGCGTTGCGCGATGAAATGCGCGTGGCGCGCTCGGGCCTTTCGGGGCATCTGCGGATCGGGGTGATCCCGACGGCACTGCCGATGGTGGCAGAACTGACCCGCCCTTTCCTTACCCGTCACCCCAATGTCACCCTTTCGGTGCTGTCGAGAACATCGACCGAGATCCTGACCGGTATCGAGAGCCTCGATCTGGATGCCGGCATCACCTATCTCGACAATGAGCCGCTGGGGCGCGTGACCCAGGCGCCGCTTTATCCGGAATTCTACAGGTTCATCTGCACGCCGGGGTCGGACATGGCGGGGCGCGACCGCATCTCCTGGTCCGAGGCCGCGACGCAGCCGCTTTGCCTGCTGACCCAGGACATGCAGAACCGCCGCATTGTCGACCAGAATCTCGCGGCGGCCGGGGGGCTGCGCACGCCAGGCGTCGAAAGCAATTCCTCGATCGTGCTGGTGAGCCATGTGCTGACGGGCAACTGGTGCTCCATCGTCTCGAAACGCCTGGCCGATATCTTTGCCGGCGGCGGCCAGATCGTCACCGTGCCGCTGGTCGAACCCGAAGTCGAACATATGGTCGGCCTGATCTGTGCGCGGCGCGATCCACAAACGCCCGTCATCGCAGCGCTGATTGACGAGGCGCAGAAGTACCGCGCACGGCGCTGAGATCCGAAAGGCAAAACCAACCAAATCTCTCGAGATTTGATAGGAAAATCCTATCGCACAACGGGCAATATGAATTGATTGACCTATCATAAGGTTTACAAATCAACGGGCCAGCGAAAGGCCCGCATATGCTTGATTCTGTAGACATCGCCGCCCGTGTAGAAGAGATCCTCGCCGCCCATTCGGGCACCGAGGGCGCGCTTTTGCCCATTCTGCATTCGGTGCAGGAAAGCTTTGGTTACGTGCCGGAGGAGGTGCTGCCGCAGATCGCGCGGCACCAGAATATCTCTAAGGCCGAAGCCTATGGCGTGATGACATTTTATCATGATTTCAGGGCCAAACCCGCCGGAAGCCATGTGCTGAAGCTGTGTCGTGCCGAAAGCTGCCAGACCATGGGTGCGGACCGTGTGGCGGCCCATGCGAAAGAGACACTGGGCCTCGACTGGCATGAGACGACACCCGACGGAAAGATCACGCTGGAGCCGATCTTCTGCCTTGGCCTTTGCGCCTGCGGCCCGTCGGCGCTGGTCGACGGCAAAGTGGTTGGCCGCCTGACCGAGGCGAAACTTGACGCTATCGTGAAGGGTATGCGCTGATGAGGATCTGGATCCCCCGCGACGCAAGCGCAAAAGCGCTTGGAGCTGAAGAGGTTGTATCGGCCGTTAAGGCCGAGGCGGCGCGCCGTGGTGTTGAGGTGACGATCACCCGCAACGGATCACGCGGCATGGTCTGGCTGGAACCCCTGGTCGAGGTGGAAACGCCTGAAGGCCGCGTGGCCTTTGGCCCGATGACGCCGGAAGACGTGGCGCAGATTTTCGACGGTGGCGCGCTGGCGCTTGGCCTGACCGAAGACCTGCCCTGGCTCAAGGCGCAGACCCGTCTGACTTTCGCGCGCTGCGGCATCATCGATCCCGTTTCGCTGGATGAATATCGGGCCCATGGCGGCCTCAAAGGCCTGACCCGGGCGCTGGCAATGACCGGCGCCGAAGTTGTTCAGGAAGTGCTGAATTCCGGCCTGCGCGGTCGGGGCGGCGCGGGCTTCCCCACCGGCATCAAATGGAAAACCGTACATGATGCGCCCATAAAGCCGGAACTGGGCGAGAAGAAATACATCGTCACCAATGCCGACGAAGGCGACTCCGGCACCTTCGCCGACCGCATGATCATGGAAGGCGACCCCTTCACCCTGATCGAAGGCATGATCATTGCCGGGATCGCGGTCGGCGCCACCAAGGGCTTTATCTATTCCCGCTCGGAATATCCGGACGCGAATGAGGTGATGGCGGCTGCCATCGCGGTGGGCCGCGTCGAGGGGCTCCTGGGGCAGAACGTGCTCGGCTCGGGCAAGGTGTTCGAGCTGGAACTGCGCGTCGGCGCCGGCGCCTATGTCTGCGGCGAAGAGACCGCCCTGCTGAACAGCCTTGAGGGCAAGCGCGGCACGGTGCGCGCCAAGCCGCCGCTGCCGGCCCTGCAGGGGTTCATGGGCCGCCCGACGGTGGTGAACAACGTCATTTCGCTCGCCTCGGTGCCGGTAATCCTGGCGGAAGGCGCCGAGCATTATGCAAGCTTCGGCATCGGCCGCTCGAAAGGCACGATCCCGCTGCAGATCGCGGGCAATGTGAAACATGGCGGCCTTTTTGAAATCGCCTTTGGTCTGACGCTCGACAGGATCGTCAATGAGATCGGCGGCGGCACGGCGTCCGGTCGCCCGGTCAAGGCGGTGCAGGTTGGCGGCCCGCTGGGCGCCTGGATCCCGGTCAGCCAGTTCGACACGCCTTTCGGCTATGAGGAATATGCCGGCCAGAATGCACTGATCGGCCATGCCGGTCTGACGGTTGCCGATGACACCGCCGATATGATGGCGATGGCGCGTTTCGCGATGGAATTCTGCGCGATTGAAAGCTGCGGCAAATGCACGCCCTGCCGGATCGGTGCGGTGCGCGGCGTCGAGACGCTTGACCGCATCGCGCGCGGAGACGCAGCGGCGATCCCGCTGCTGACGGATCTGTGCGAGACGATGAAATCCGGCTCGCTCTGCGCGCTTGGCGGCTTTACCCCCTACCCGGTGATGTCGGCGCTGACGCATTTCCCGGATGATTTCACGGGCGCCGCCCGCGAGGCCGCCGAATGACCAACGCCCCGATCAGCGGACAGGTTAAGGGGCCCACCTCTTACTTTCCCTCGATCGAGGCGAAATATGGCCAGCCAATACAACATTGGCTGGACCTCATTGCGACACAAACCGGCCAGCCCCATATGAAGATTGTCGGGTGGCTGAAAGAAAACCACGGTCTTGGCCACGGCCACGCCAATGCGCTTGTTGCTCATGCGCTGAGCCAGAAGGACATATGAGATGAAAGATTTCATCATCCCCGCCCCGATGTTCTCCGACCGCGACATGGGCACGCCCGCGTCAAAGTCGAAGACGCAAGTGACGCTGGAGATCGACGGCTTTGAGGTCACCGTGCCCGAAGGCACTTCGATCATGCGCGCCGCCGCCGAGCTTGGCATCACGGTGCCGAAGCTTTGCGCCACGGATTCCATCGACGCCTTCGGCTCCTGCCGGCTTTGTCTGGTCGAGATCGAGGGTCGCAATGGCACTCCGGCCTCCTGCACCACGCCCGTCGCGCCCGGGATCAAGGTCAAGACCCAGACCGGCAAGCTGAAGCAGCTGCGCAAAGGCGTGATGGAGCTCTATATCTCCGACCACCCGCTGGACTGTCTGACCTGCGGCGCCAATGGCGATTGCGAGCTGCAGGATATGGCCGGTGCCGTGGGCCTGCGCGATGTGCGCTATGAGGCGGAAGCCAATCACTTCCTGGCGAAAAACACTTCGGGCGAGGCCAATATCGACTGGCTGCCGAAGGATGACTCGAACCCCTATTTCTCATACGACCCCTCTAAATGCATCGTTTGCAACCGCTGCGTTCGTGCCTGCGAGGAAGTCCAGGGCACTTTCGCGCTGACCATTGAGGGCCGTGGCTTTGAGAGCCGCGTCCATGCCGGCGTCAAGGATGACAGCTTCCTCGCCTCGGACTGCGTCTCCTGCGGCGCTTGCGTTCAGGCCTGCCCCACCGCGACCCTGATCGAGAAATCGGTGCTCGACATCGGCACGCCGGACAAATCCGTCGTCACCACCTGCGCCTATTGCGGCGTCGGCTGCCAGTTCAAGGCCGAGATGCGCGGCGACGAGCTGGTGCGCATGGTGCCTTATAAGCATGGCAAGGCGAACCGTGGCCATTCCTGCGTCAAGGGCCGCTTTGCTTATGGCTATGCCAGCCACAAGGACCGCATCCTCAGCCCGATGATCCGCGACAGCATCAACGATCCCTGGCAGGAAGTCTCCTGGACCGAAGCGATGGATTTCGCCGCGTCGCGGATGAAGGCGATCCAGGAAAAATATGGCCGTCAGTCGGTCGGCGTGATCACCTCTTCGCGCTGCACGAATGAGGAAACCTATCTCGTTCAGAAACTGACCCGCGCCGTCTTCCAGAACAACAATACCGATACCTGTGCCCGCGTCTGCCATTCGCCGACCGGCTATGGGCTTGGCCAGACCTTCGGCACCTCGGCCGGAACCCAGGATTTCGACTCGGTCGAAGCGGCTGACGTGATCCTCGTAATCGGCGCCAACCCGCATTCCGGCCACCCGGTCTTTGCCAGCCGGATGAAAAAGCGCCTGCGCAAGGGGGCCAAGCTGATCGTCGTCGACCCGCGTCGCACGGAATCGGTCGAAGGCCCGCATTACCGCGCGAAACATCACCTCGCGCTGAAGCCCGGCACCAATGTGGCTGTGGTCACCGCGCTGGCGCATGTGATCGTGACCGAGGGTCTTTACAACGAAGAGTTCATCCGCACCCGCTGCGACTGGGATGAATTCCAGGACTATATGGAATTCGTCGCCGACCCGCGTCACAGCCCCGAAGCGATCGAGATGCTGACCGGCGTTCCGGCGGCAGAGGTGCGCGGCGCGGCCCGCCTTTACGCCACCGGCGGCAATGCGGCGATCTATTATGGCCTCGGCGTGACCGAGCACAGCCAGGGGTCGACCACCGTGATCGGGATCGCAAACCTCGCGATGCTGACCGGCAATATCGGTCGCCCCGGCGTTGGCGTGAACCCGCTGCGCGGTCAGAACAACGTCCAGGGCTCCTGCGATATGGGCTCGTTCCCGCATGAACTGCCCGGCTATCGCCACGTCAAGAACCCGGAAGTCCGCGCGATCTATGAGACGCTCTGGGATGTGAAAATCGACCCGGAACCCGGTCTGCGGATCCCGAACATGCTGGACGCGGCGGTCGAGGGCACCTTTAAGGGTCTTTATTGCCAGGGCGAAGACATCCTGCAATCCGACCCCGACACCCATCACGTCGCCTCGGGCCTTGCTGCGATGGAATGTGTCGTCGTCCATGACCTCTTCCTGAACGAGACCGCGAATTACGCGCATGTCTTCTTCCCGGGCTCGTCCTTCCTGGAAAAAGACGGCACCTTCACCAATGCCGAACGCCGCATCAATATGGTCCGCAAGGTGATGGCCCCGAAACAGGGCTATGCCGACTGGGAAATCACCCAGATGTTCGCGAACCGCATGCTGGAAGACCAGGGCCGGGCGAAATGGGGCTACACCCACCCCGCCCAGATCATGGAAGAGATCGCCATGACCACGCCGTCTTTCGCCGGTGTGAGCTATGAGAAGATCGAGACCATGGGCTCGGTGCAGTGGCCGGTGAACGACAAGGCGCCGGAAGGCACGCCGCTGGTCCATGTCGACGGCTTCGTGCGCGGCAAGGGCAAGTTCATCCGCACCGAATATGTCGCGACCGATGAAAAGACCGGGCCGAAATTCCCGCTCCTGCTGACCACCGGCCGCATCCTCAGCCAGTACAACGTCGGCGCGCAGACGCGGCGCACCGACAACACCGCCTGGCACCCCGAGGATATGCTGGAAATCCACCCGCATGACGCCGAAAACCGGGGCATCCGCAATGGGGACTGGGTGCGGCTTGCATCGCGCGCCGGTGTGACCTCGCTCAGGGCCGACATCACCGACAAAGTCTCGCCGGGCGTGGTCTATACCACCTTCCACCATCCCGACACTCAGGCTAACGTCATCACCACCGATTTCTCGGACTGGGCGACAAACTGCCCTGAATATAAGGTGACGGCGGTGCAGGTCAGCCCCTCGAACGGGCCATCGGACTGGCAGGAAGAGTATAACGCTCAGGCTACCCTGTCGCGTCGGATCCTGCCTGCCGCAGAGTAAGGGCGGAGCGGAAATGACCATCGGAGCGAAACCGGTTCCGCGCCTCTTCTTCGGGGCGCGGGAAGGTGGGGATACCATCGAGCAGGGCAATCGCACCCTGCCGCAGGAATTTGCGGTGGCCTTGTCGTTCAATGGCACGACACAGGCCGTGATGATGGCGACCCCCGATGATCTGGTTGATTTCGCTTATGGTTTCGCGCTGACCGAAGGCATAGCCCGCCCACATGAGGTCGAAGAGATCACCGTGGTCGAAGGTGAGCGCGGCATCGATGTGCAGTCCTGGCTGGTCCCCGAGGCCGAGGCGCGGCTGGCCAAACGCCGCCGCACCATGGCAGGCCCTGTCGGCTGCGGGTTGTGCGGTATCGACAGCATCAACGAGGCGCTGCGCGACCTGCCCCCCGTGCCGCCCACCCCCTTCCGCATGACACCCGCTCAGGTGCGCGAGGCCATTGCAGCCCTGCCCGCGCATCAGCCGCTCCATGATATCACCCGCGCCGCCCATTGCGCCGCTTACTGGGTGCCGGGCGGGCTTTTCGCGGCGCGCGAAGATGTCGGAAGGCATAATGCGCTCGACAAACTCGCGGGTCATCTGATCCGCCACGATCATCCCGAAGGCGCGGTGGTCCTGACCAGCCGCGTCTCGACCGATATGGTGCAGAAGGTCGCGGCCATCGGCGCCGGGATGCTGATCGCGGTCTCGGCCCCGACCGCTGACGCCGTAGCACTGGCCGACCATCTCGGCATCACTGTAATCGCGCTCGCCCGCCCGGAGCGGTTCGAGCTTTTCACCCATTCTGACCGCATCGTGACGGAGCAATCCCATGCAAACTGACGGCATCAACCCGAAAATCACGCGCATGGCCAACCAGATCGCCATGTTCATGGAGAGCAAGCCCGAGGCCGAAGGCATCGAGGGTCTTTCCAGCCATATCAATGACTTCTGGGAACCCCGGATGCGCCGTCAGTTCTTTCAGCTGATCGATGCCGGTGGCGAGGGCCTGCGCCCGCTGGTGATCAAGGCCTCTGAAAAGATCCGCCGCCCCGATCCCGCCTGACCGCGTTCAGGCGGTGGCCCGAGTTGCAATCCAGGCCACCGCCAGCACATGCCCGGCGCATAGGGTGATGCGCCCTTCGATCTCTGCACAGCGCTCAAAGGGCGTAACAGCCCCGAGAAATCGCGCCCGGAACACCTCGCCCGTGATCGTCACCGCCAGCATCTCCGGCCCGAAAAGCCGGCGCGTCAGCGGATATTGCGCCTTGTAAGCCGCCTCTTTTGCACAGAACACCAGCAGCCCCGGATCCCCGTCTGCAACGACCCGGTCCTCAGGCCCCGTCACCAGCGCCGCAACTGCGGGGTCAAGGGGGCGCAGCGGTTCCAGATCCAGACCGAGACCCGCAAGACCGGTCGAGACCGCCGCGATACAGGCCAGATCAGAATGGCTGATGGAACCCGCAAGGCCAAAAGGCCAGACCGGCGCCCGGTCCGGCGCCTTTGGAACCGCGACCGGCTGCAGCCCTGCCGCACCCATCGCAAGCCGTGCCGCCTGACGCCCGGCGGAAAACTCGGCCAGGCGCCGTGGCACCATGCCCTGACCCTCCTCACCCTGCCATAGCGGCCAGGTGCGCCGCGGATCGGCAGAGGCGGTAAAGCATCCCGCCGGCAGCAATTCCGCCGCCCGCGCCGCCAGGGTCTCGCCCGCGTCAGGCATCCATGCCCCGCCGCGCCAGACGCATCGCCCTCCGCCGCGCCATGGCCTCGTCAAGCCCGGTCGCAACCGCCACGGGAGCAGGCGAGGCCTGAACCGGAGCCACAGGCGAAGCCGGGGCAGAAGCGGGCGCAAAAACCGCCGCCCGCACCGGCACAACCGCAGCCGGTGCACCGCCCGAGATATGCGCAACCAAAGCGTCGAGCACCGGGAAGCGGAAGATATCGGTGATCGAGACCTTCACCTGCGGCAGGCGCTCGCGAATCTCGCGATGGGTCTGAACCGCCAGCAGCGAATGGCCGCCAAGCGCGAAGAAATTGTCCTTCGGCCCGACCCGCGCCACCCCCAGCACCCGCGCCCAGATCTTCGCGATCTCAGTGCCGAGCGCCAGTCCATTTGTGGCGCCATTTGCGGGGCCAGTCGCCGGGCCAGTCACGGGCCCCACCCCGCCCCGCCCGACGCCAGGCTGCGACGGCGCGACAGCAGACGCCGCCACAGGCGCCAGGGCCTCCGGCGCTGCTGGCCCGGTCTCGGGCGAGAAGCGGATCGGTGCCGGCAGCGCCTTACGGTCAACCTTGCGGTTCGGTGTCAGCGGGAAGCGTTCCACCGCAACATAATGCACAGGCCTCATATGGTCCGGCAGCTCCCGCGCCAGCGCCACGCGCAGTTCCGCCTCACCCGCAGCGCCGCTGATATAGGCCACCAGCCGCAGATCACCCGGCTGATCTTCCCGCACCATCACCACCGCCTGGGTCACCCCCGGCTGCGCCTCAAGCACCGCCTCGATTTCCCCCAGCTCGATCCGGTAGCCGCGCAGCTTCACCTGGGCGTCTGCCCGTCCGATATAATCGACCCGCCCATCGGGGCGCAGCCGGACGAGGTCTCCGGTCTGATACATCCGCCCCGCCGCCCCTGGTCCGGGATGAAACGGGTTTTCGACAAAGCGCTCCGCCGTCAGGTCAGGTCGCTGCCAATAGCCCCGGGTCACACCCTCGCCGCCGATCCAGAGCTCACCCTCGACGCCTGGCGGAACGGGCCTGCGCGCGCCGTCCAGCACATAAAGCTGCTGGTTCGCAAGCGGCGTTCCGATATTCACCACCGGCTCCGGCGCAAGAACCTCCCCGACCGAAGACCAGATCGTCGTTTCCGTCGGGCCATACATGTTCAGAAGCCGCCCCACCCCGGCCGCTTTCAGCTCGGCCGCCAGCGCGCCCGGCAAGGCCTCACCGCCAACCATCATCGTCCGGACACCCGCAAGCGCGCGGCGGCTCTCATCATCCATCAGGATCATCCGCGCCATTGAAGGCGTGCATTGCAGATGCGTAACCCCATGACGGTGGATCTGCGCCGCGATCGAGAAATCATCCGGCGCCGGCCCGCCCTGACTGGCCAGCCGCACAACCTCTGCCAAAGGCTTCAGCCCCTCCAGCACCACCTCCGGCGCGATGCCGTAATCGACAAGGCAGGCCACCTCGCCCACGCCGATTGCCTTCAGCGCCTCCACCCGGTCCAGCGCATCCCCGACCGTGCCGAACAGGCCTGACTCGTCGAAATAGCGCTGGAAGGCGAAATCGAGGATCGCCTCATTCTCCTCTGCCGACAAAGCCGCGAGGTCAATATCCATCGGATTGGCCGCGCCCGCAGGTTTCTTGAAGGCCGGGAAGGCCCAGGCATATTGCTTCACCAGCGCCGCCGCCGAGGCGAGATAGGCTTTCATCGGCGCTTCGGCGACAGCCCGCGCCTCCTCCCGCGTGGCCGCGATATAGGAATGCAGCATCAGCGTGACGGTGAAATCGGCCGGATCATGGCCGGCCTCGCGCAGCGCGCCATGGTAAAGGGTAATCTTTTCTGCAACTTCGGAAATCGACTGGCCCAGAAGATGGGTCAGCACATTGGCCCCGGCGCGGCCCGCCTCGGCCCAGGTTTCCGGGTTGCCGGCGGTCGTCACCCAGACCGGCAGCTCTGCTGACACCGGGCGCGGCTGGGTCTTTACCGTAAAAGTCGTGCCATCCGCTTTGGGGAAATCCACCCCTTCGCCGCGCCACAGCGCCCGCACATCCCTGATCGCCTGGAACATCGCCGCCTTGTTTTTCGGCGGCGCATTTTCCGGGCGCAGCACGAAATCATCGGGGTGCCAGCCCGAGGCAAAGGCCAGCCCCGCCCGCCCTGCGGTCAGATTGTCGATCACCGCCCATTCCTCGGCGATCCGGGCGGGATGATGCAGCGGCGCCACCACCGACCCCGCCCTGACCCCGATATTCGAGGTCACCGCCGCCACCGCCGCGCCGGTCACGCTCGGGTTCGGATAGGGGCCGCCAAAGGCGTGGAAATGCCGCTCCGGCGTCCAGACCGCGCAGAACCCATGCTGATCGGCAAAACGCGCACCATCCAGCAAAAGCTGGTATTTCTTCGGCCCCGGCCCGTCATCATTGCCCCAGTAATACAGCGAGAAATCCATCGCCCTTGCCGAGGTGATCGGCGCGCCCGACACAAGCGCCCGGTTCTCATCCGAGGAAATCACCACTTTGAACCCGCGCGCGAGTGTCCAGAACAGCTCGAGCACCGAGATGTCGAAAGACAGCGAGGTCACAGCGAGCCAGACCCCAGGCTCAGGCCCGATCCGCTGATCCATGCCGGTGAAGAAATTCGCAACATTCCTGTGTTCGACCTGCACCCCTTTGGGCCGCCCCGTCGAACCCGAGGTATAGATCATATAGGCGACATCTTCGGGCCGCGCGCCGCTCTCCGGATTGGTTTCGGGGGCCAGGGCAAGGCGCGGGTCCTGGTCCAGCACCAGCTTCTCCACCCCCGCGGGCAGACCTGCCGCCAGATCCGATTGCGTCACGATCACCGGGGCGCCGCTGTCTTCCGCGAACAGAGCCAGGCGCTCGGCCGGATATGCCGGATCCATCGGCACATAGGCGCCACCCGCCTTCAGGATCGCAAGCGCGCCGGCCACCAGGTCGACGCTGCGCCGGGCAGACAGCCCGACCAGCACGCCGGGCCCGACCCCCATCTCGCGCAACACATGCGCCGCCCGATTGGCCCGCGCATTCAGCGCGGCATAGCTGAACTCCTCGCCCTCAAAGGCCAGCGCCGGTGCATCGGGTGTCCGCGCCACCTGCGCCTCAAAGGCAGTATGAACCAGGATCGCGCGGTCATGGTCTACCGCCGTCTGGTTGAAGTCCCTGATCACAAGGTCATATTCCGCAGGCGTCAGCGCCGGCAGATCCGCAAGACGCAGATCTGCGGCTGCGGCAACCACCCGCGTAACCTCACCCGCCAGCCAGTCGATCCGCAAAGCCAGCGCCTGTGCCGCCGCCTCATCCAGCCGCGCCGCATTCCAGAGCACGGCCTCCGGCGTCAGCACCAGCCCCGCCCCCGGAACCGGCTCTGCCTCAGACAATGCGACCGGTGGCACCGCCACGCCCATGAGCGCCGCATCCCGCGCCATCAGATCCAGCGGCCAGCCGGTCGCCGGTCGCGCCAGAGCCGCCTCGACCGAGGCCAGCGCCGCCGTCACCGTCTCACCGGCGGCCCCGCCACCCGCGCGCAAAGGCTCCCAGGCCGCGATATATCCGGCGCGGCCCTTAGCCGCCCTCGCGAAATCGCCGGCGGTGGTTCCGGTCGCGCGGAGGCCGGCCAGCGCAAGTTCCCCCAGACCGTGCCGACGCCCGAACGGGATCCGGTGCCACTCAGCCGCGCCGCCTTGTTCTGCCCGCAACACCATCGGCGACACCACCGGCAGGGCCACCGGATGCAGCGCCAGAAGCGCCGCCCGGAGCCGCGCCTCCTGCGGCGCAACCGCTGCAAGCTCCGCCGTCAGCACCTCCGCCTCCGTCGCAGCGAGGAGCGGCAGGGAGGCCGCTTTCACCACATCAGCCGCCACCGCCCGTCCCGAGACCTGGCAGCTCAGCCGGTCAAGCCGCACCGCCCCCTCACTGCAGGCCACCACCAGCCCCTCCGGCCCGGCATGCAGCACCGCGCCCGGCACGCCACCGCCCGCCGTCAGTTCGGCCGCGCCTACATTCAGCACCTCGGACCCGGTGTCGATTTTTGCCGTTGTCAGCGGATTCCAGTAGCGCCCGTGATCAAGGCCACGGACCAGACGCATCACCTCGGTCGCAGGCCGCGCAAAATCGATCCGCCCCATCGCTGCCGGCCGATCCGCGCCGCGATGCATCACGCCGCCCCCCGCCGCTTGCGCGCGCGGCTCCGCTCCGCTTTCCAGCGCCGCCATCACCTCGGGGAAACTGTCGAGCCCTTCCTCGAAACAGCGCGTGTTCAGCATCAGCGCCGTTTCATCGGCGTCGAGGTCAAAGCGGCGCTCCGCAAAGATGCGACCCTGATCGATGCCACCCTCGATCATATGCCAGGTCACGCCATGCCGCGCCTCACCCGCGAGGATCGCCCAGACGGGCGCATTCAGCCCGCCATGTTCGGGCAAAGGCCCGTCATGGAAATTCACCGCACCCGCTGACGCCCGTCCCAGCACCCCCGGCCCCAGCAGCCGCAGATTGGCAACCGACAGGATCCACTCCGCCTGCGGTAAATCTTCCGGATCGCAAAGCATCAGCCCCGCCCCCAGCGCCCAGTCCCTGACCTGCCCCGCCTCACTGACCACCGCGACGATCCGATGCCCGCGCGCCAGCCAGAGCGCGCCACATTCGCGCGTCAGCGTCTCATTGCCGATCAGAATGGCGGTCAGGCTCATATCTCAGGTCTCTTTCCGGGAATGGTCGGTCACGGGCTCCGGGCTCATGCCAAAGCCACGACGAATATCATGTAGAATCAAATCGCGGAGGTAATGTGGCGGATCGATGCGGTCGCGCTTGCGCTGCACCAGAAGCCGCGCCCGCCAGATCACGCCGCCAAGGGCTGCCAGAACCGTCGCCGCCGCCGCATAGGCGCGCCCATGGTTCTTGGCGAAATAATGCAGCCGCGAATCCAGCCAGAAACCGGGAATGCGCTGCCATTTCCCCATCCCGGTCGAAACCGAACCGATATGCGCCACCCGGCTTTCGGGCACATAATCGGTCGGGAAACCGGCCCGGGCAGCGCGCAGGCAAAGATCGGTTTCCTCGTAATAGAGGAAAAACCGCTCATCAAAGAGACCGATCCGGTCCAGCACATCCATCCGCATCATCAGGCTGGCTCCCGCCAGCCAGTCGACCCGCGTCACCCGATCCGGCAGCGGCATCGCAACCATGCTGTCCTTCATCGCCCGCGAAACCACCCCCAGCCGGATATGACGCTCGAAATCATTCAGCGCGGTCGGATAGCGAAAGGCGGTGTGATGCGGCGTGCCGTCTTCGCCGTGAATATAGCTGCCGGCAAAGCCCGTTGCAGGTGTTCGTTCCAGATGATCCAGCAGCACCCGGATCGCATCCGGCGCCGGAAAGGCGTCCGAATTCAGCACATAGGCGTAATCCGGTCGTGACCCGCCCGCAAATCCATCCGCAATTCCATCCGGCAGGCCCGCCCGGATACCAACATTATTCCCGGCGCCAAAGCCGCCATTGCGCCCCGATTGCAACACCCGGACCGGGGTTTCCGCGTGGTCCCAGCCGCGCGCCGTGACCCCCGCCTGCATGATCTCGAAGGATCCGTCACCGGAATCGTTATCGACGATGGTGATCGCGCCCGGGATCCCCCGCATCGCGACCAGCGCGGCCTCGACCGAGCGCAGCGTCATCTCCGGCGAGCGCCAGTTGAGAATGATGGTGAGAACCGTTGCCATCGCCTATTCCGCCGCCGTTGCCACTGTGTCGTCCTGCGCCTCAGCCTCGGCCAGCAGCGCCTTCAGCGCCGCCGCCAGCACCCGCACATTCGGCTCCAGCACCATCGAATCATGATCACCGGGCACTTCGATCACCCGCAGCTTCGGGGCGAAGCGGGTCAGGTCATTATCATCATAAACAAATTCCTTCGCCGCCGAGACCCATCTCCCGCCCGTGACCTGCCAGTGACGATCGAGGGCTGGCCGGAACAGCACCGTCGCGCCTTGGCGCGGGCGCATCTGATAGCGCGGCAGCGCGGCGCGGAACGCCGCTTCAATGGCGCTGTTATGGAAGCCCTCTTCCCCGACCGGGGCGCCGGCGCGTTTGCGCCGCTCCCAGTCGCGCCGGTTTCTTGCCCATTCCGCCAGATAGCCCGGCCCTTTGCGCCGCAGCTCTGCCAGCTTGATCAGCGCCTTGTCACGGCGGCTGAGGCCGGGTCGCATCGGCAAAGGCGTATCCAGGAGCACAAGCTGCGCCACCTCTTCCCTCTCAGCCTCCAGCTGGCGCGCCATTTCCCAGGCGATCAGCCCGCCGCCCGAGAATCCGCCCAGCAGGTAGGGGCCCGAAGGCTGCACCTGGCGGATCTCGGCGATGTAATCGCGCGCGGCTTCGGTGAAATCATCATGCGGCCGATCCTCGCCGTAAAGCCCGCGGGCCTGGAGGCCATAAAACGGCCGGTCCCGCCCTTCCAGCTGCGCCAGATGGCGCAGGTTCAGCACATTGCCGAACATGCCCGAGACGAGGAAGAAGGGCGTCTTCGCCCCTTGCGATGCGCCGGATTTCCCTGCCCCGGGCGTCATCGGCACCAGATGGGTAAAGCGGCGCGACGGTTTCACGGCCTTTGCCACCGGCACCGGGTCTGCACCCGCGCCCCCGGGTGCAACCAGGCTCTCACCGGTGATCCCCGCCGCCTCGCGGATCAGGCCCGCACAGGCCGCCACTGTCGGCGCCTCAAAAAGCACCGAGATCGGGAAATCGACCGCCCAGGTCTTTTTCACCATCGCGAAAAGCCGGACCGCGATCAGGCTGTGCCCGCCGAGGTCGAAGAAATTATCCTCGACCCCCACCTGCGAAACCCCGAGCAGATCCTGCCAGAAGCCAGTCAGGCTGCGCTCGATATCATCCCGCGGCGCGATGTAATCCGTGTCGAGATCGGGGCGTTCAAAACTCTGCCCCGATTTGCGCGCTTCAATGACTGCCGCAGTCTGGCGCACCAGGGCCGGCAGATCCAGCGAAGACACAAGGATCTGCGACAGCCCCGCATTCAGTGCGCGACCAAAGACCCGGGCCCCCTCTTCCGGGCGGATGCCCTGGCGGAACGCCATCATCAGCCGCTCTTCCGCCGGTGACAGCGCCCGAGCGGGGCCGCCCTCGGGCGCCTCCAGCAGGCGCGGATCAGGGGCCGGAAAGGACAAAGCCGCATCCAGCCGGCGGATGGTAAAGCCGGTGATCTCGACCAGCACCCGGCCCTCCGGTGTGGCAAGCGTGATGTCAAACACGGCGGTCGGCCGGTCGGCACGGTTCTCGCCTGCATTGCGGATATGGCTGACGAGGTCAGCGCTCAGCGGCGCAAAGACCCGCACCGATCCGTAGGACAGCGGCACCCAGAGCCGGTCCGGCTGGTAGCCTGCAATCAGATCCATCGCCCAGCCGGTGGCCAGATCCAGCAGCGCCGGATGCAAAAGCCAGCCCCCTGCCGGCTCGCTGGTAACCGGATTACCCGCAACCGGCTCACCGCCGAACACTTCGCGCCGGAACCGCTCGGGCAGCGCCAGCCGCGCCAGCCCCTCCCCCGCACCATAAGCGCGCGAACGCAAGACCCGCCAGCGCGGGCCAAAAGCCAGATGCGCCTCCTGCGGGCTGGAGAGCCAGCCATCTGCCTCCCCCTCCTGCGGCTGGCCCATCTCGGGCGCGCGAAGCCGCGCCGCGATCTCACCGGGGTCGATCCCCGGCGAGATCGCGGCCTGCTCTCCGGTCAAAGCAAGCAACCGCGCCGTGGCATGGGTGGCCCAGCCATCCCGGCCTCCCGCCCGCATCAGCGTCTGCACCTCGAAATCATAGCCTGCCTCGCTGCGGCTCAGCCTCACCCGCAGAGGGCGCGTTTCGCTTTCCGCGAGATCAAGCGCCGCAAAGAAGGTCAGATCGCGGATCCCGAACCCGGCGCCAGTTCCCGGCACCCCGACGGCCCCTTCCTGCAGGGCCCAGGCCTCGGCCGCCAGTTCCAGATAGCCGGTCCCCGGCAGCAAAGCCTGACCCTCGCGGGTGCGGTGGCCATCAAAGATCCACTGCTGACAGGACAGATCGCCGGTAAAGACCCGGTTGCCCGCAACATCAAACCCGGCTGCTGTCAGCATCGGCTGGCGCACCGGCACCGGCGGCGCCGCCTCGCGCCCCATCCGGTCCGCGAGACTCTCGGCCGCCATGCCGACGCCCTGCCAAATCCCCCAATTCAGCGCGACAACACGCGTAGCCCCCCCGGCCCGCGCCTCGGCAAAGGCATTCAGATATTCATTCACCGCCACATAATCGACCTGTCCCGCCGGCCCCGTCACCGTCGAAGTCGAGGAAAACAGCACCAGAAGCTTCAGTGCCCCATCCGGGAACAGCCGGTCGATGACCCCGGTCCCATGCAGCTTCGGCGCGAAGACCTCTTCCACACTGCCCGGATCCTTGCCGAGGATCGGCCCATCCGCCACCATCCCCGCCGCATGGATCACCGCATCTACCGGCCCCATGCGCGCGATCGCAGCCTCAACCACCGCCTGCATCTCGAACAGATTGGCCACATCGGCCCGGGCCAGCGCAATCCCGCCGCCGCTTTCACGCGCCAGCGCTTCGAGCCGCTCCACCGCCATAATCCGCCGCGACACCGCATCCTCGGGCGCATGGGCCCGCAGCCAGGCTGCGCGAGCAGCCCCCTCCGGCAGGCGCGAACGCGCGATCAGCGTGACTTTCGCACCGCGCGCCCGGATCAGGTCTTCTGCCAGCGTCAGCCCGATCCCGCCGAAGCCGCCGGTGATCAGCACATGCGCGCCATATGGCAGTTCGAACCCCGCCTCGGGCAAGGGCGCCGGGCGCAGCGCCTCGGTGTAACGCCGCGCGCCACGCAAGACCGCCACACCACCCTCTGGCGCCAGCGCCTCTTCGATCACCGCATCAACCAGCGAGTCGGGCAGGCTTTCGCCGCGCCGCAATACCGGCAGCTCCAGGTCCAACTGCGCCAGCGCAACGCCTGGCAATTCCTTGCCCGCCACCAGCACCGGCCCGCGCAAAAGCGCCTTTTCCGGCCAGCGCAGCACAGTGCCTTTCGCCGCCGCCGCGCCATTCGTCAGGAAAGTGAATTTCACCCCCTGAGCAAGGTTCTCTCCCGCCATGGCCTGCAACAGGAACAAAGCCGACCAGAACCCCTGTTCGATCAGCCTTTGCGCGAAACTTGACCCGGGCCGGAAGCTTTCGTCTTTCGTGACAAGCCAGCCATGCAGCACCTGCGCGGGCGCGATGCCCCGTCCCGCCAGATCGCGGATCAGCGCCTCATACCCTTCCAGCCCGCGTTCGGGCGCAAGGCTGTAGCGATCCTCGCCGAGGGCGCGGAAACTGTCACCCGGATGCACCAGGATCACCCGATGCCCCGCCGCGCGCAGCCGGTCTGCCGCAGCCAGACAAAGCCCTGCATCATCGGCAAAGACCAGCCAGCTTGCCGGTGCCGCCACGCCCAGATCATCAATGTCAAAGCCTGCAGGCGAAGGGGTCCAATGCCGTTTCCAGCCCCAGCCGGTCAGGTCTTCCACCCGCGCGGGCAGCTCTGCCGCCACCGGCGCCGCCTCGCCCGGCGCGATGAAAAACGGTTTACGCTGAAAGGCATAGCCCGGCAGCGGTACGCGCTGGCGCAGACGCCCGCCCCAGATCTGACCCCAGTCGACCGCGACGCCGCAGGCCCAGAGCCGCGCTATGGATCCGACCAGCCAGGCATCATCGGCGATCTTCTGTTCGGGGTGCCGCAAGGCCGGCACCACCTGGCCCGGTCCGACCCCATTGGCGCCCGCAAGCGAGGACAGTGCGCGTCCCGGCCCCATTTCCATATAGACCCGGCCCGAGGTCGCGGTCAGTTCCGCCAGCCCGGCCTGGAAATTCACGGTATTTCTAAGATGTGCGACCCAGTAATCCGGGTCCGTCGCCTCGGCATCCGTCAGCACCTTGCCCGAACGGTTCGAGATGATCGGGATCTGCGGCGCAGACAGACGAATGCCACGCAGGTAATCGCCAAAGGCGGGCAGGATAGGTGCGAGCATCCGGCTATGCGCGGCGATATTGATCGCAATCCGCTGCGTCTCGATCTCATCTGCCGCGAGCCTTGCGGCCAGCGCATCCAGCGCCGCATCAGGCCCAGAGACCACACAAAGCCCCGGCGCATTGACCGAGGCCATATCGAGATCATCGGCCCAGTAGCGCGCCAGATCTGCCTCGGGCAGCGGCACAGACAGCATCCCCCCCGGCGCCACCGTGTCAAAAAGCCGCCCGCGCAAAAGGACCAGCCCGATGCAATCCTCGAATGACATCACACCGGCCAGGGCCGCGGCGGTATTTTCGCCCATCGAATGGCCGATCAGCGCGGCGGGGGTGATGCCCCAGCTTTCATAGAGTTTCGCCAGCGCATATTCGGTGATCATGATCAGCGGCAGCTGCACCGAGGGCTTTTTCAGCGCCTGATCCGCCGCCGCTTCAGCCCCCTTTACGGGCAGCCAGAGCGCGCGGATATCGTAATCCAGCTGCGGCTCCAGCACCGCAAGGCCGCGATCCATCCAGTCTTTGAAAACCGGCTCGGTCTCGTAAAGGTCGCGCGCCATGCCGGCAAATTGCGCGCCGCCGCCGGGGAACATGAAGATGACTTCGGGGTTCTCGCCCAGATGATCATGGTTGAAGATAAGGCGCGGATTGGCGCCATCCAGCAGGCCTGCCGCCTCTGCGTGGCTTTCCGCCACGATCACCCGGCGTTTCTCAAAGGCGCGACGGCCCTCTTTCAGCGTCCAGGCCACATCCGCCAGCTTCTGATCCGGATGCGCGCGCAGATGGGCAGCAAGCCGGCTCGCCTGGCCCTCAAGCGCCGCTTTTGAACGCGCCGAGATCACCAGCGGCTGGAACGGCCAGTCGCTGTCTTGCGAAGCGGCGCGCAAGGGCGCCTCTTCCAGCACGGCATGGGCATTGGTACCACCGACGCCCAGGCTGTTGACGCCCGCGCGCAGCACCGGCGCCTGCCAGGGCGTGAGCCGGTCATTGACCCGAAACGGCGAGGTCTCGAAATCAATCGACGGGTTCGGCGCCTCATAGCCAAGGCTCGGCGGCAATTCGCGGTGATGCAGCGAAAGCGCAACCTTGATCAGGCTCGCAACACCAGCGGCCGTGTCGAGATGGCCGATATTGGTTTTGACCGAGCCGATACGGCAATGGCCGACCGCATCCGTGGTCTCGCGGAAGGCCCCGGTCAGCGCCGCGACCTCGATCGGGTCGCCGAGATATGTCCCGGTGCCATGGCATTCAATATAGGTCACGGTATCGGCGGTGACGCCCGCCAGGGCCTGGGCCTCGGCAATGCAGGCCGATTGCCCGTCGACGGATGGTGCAAGATAACCCGCCTTGGCCGCGCCGTCATTGTTGATCGCGGTACCCTTCAGGATCGCCCAGATATGATCGCCGTCACGGATCGCGTCGACCGCACGGCGCAAGACCACACAGCCCGCGCCTGACCCGAATACCGTCCCCTGCGCGCGGTGGTCAAAGGCATGGCAATGACCATCGGGCGACAGGATCTCGCCCTCCTGGAAGAGATATCCCCGCGCATGGGGCAGCTCGATGGTGACGCCGCCCGCCAGCGCCATATCGCATTCGCTGTTCAACAGCGCCTGCGATGCGTAATGGATCGCCACCAGCGAGGTTGAACAGGCGGTCTGCACATTCACCGAAGGGCCTTTGAGATCAAGGATATGGCTCGCGCGGGTGGCGAGGAAATCCTTGTCATTGCCGGTATGGCGCAAAAGGAACATGCCGGTCTCTTCGACGAGATCCGGGTTCGAACAGAGGTTGAAATAGAAATACGACCCCATGCCGCAGCCGGCCCAGACCCCGATGGCGCCGGGGAATTTCTCTGGCGGATGGCCGGCATTTTCCAGCGCCTCCCAGGCGACTTCGAGGAACTGGCGGTGCTGCGGATCAAGGATCGCGGCCTCTTTCGGCGAGAAGCCGAAGAAGTCGGCGTCGAAGGTCTCGAACCCGTCCAGCACGGCGGCGGCTGGAACGTAATTCGGTCGCGCCATCTTTGACGCGCTCTCGCCCGCGGCCAGCAGCTCGTCGCGCGACAGCACCCGGATCGATTCCACGCCTGCGCGCAGATTGGCCCAGAAGGAGGAGATATCACCGGCACCCGGCAAATGCGCGGCCATGCCGACAATCGCTATGTCGGTCGCGGCCACACCTGAGGGTCTGCGCGTCATATCATCCATCACTTCGGTTCAGTGGCTCAGGGGATCCGGGGTGGAACAGAAGCGTTCCCTCCCTGACAGACAGCCCCCTGCCAGTCTGTTGATTATCCGCGTTAATCTAGCTCAATTTAAGGCAAACTCATACCCTGAGCGCGGCCGTGACCAGTTCTTATCCCGCGAGGCAACAATGCCACAAGCCCGCCGCATTAGCGCCGCATTTATGACGCATTTGGCGCAGCCCCGACCAGGTTTCCGTCAATCTGATGGCGAGACCTGCTCAGATAATGGTGCGGCGCGGCTGGGTTCGCCGTACTTCTGCAAGTGAGGCCTCGCGTACGGCACGCAAAGCCTCGGCCTGACCAAGGAGCGCGCCGGCCATCAGCCAGCTCAGCGGCGTCAGCGTCGCATTGGGCAAAAGATCAACAAGGTTCAGCCCAAGGATCAGCGCCACCCCCGCCGCCGGCAGGCCGACCGATCCGGGTTGCAGCCGCGCCTCGCGCGCAAGGAGCCATAAGGGCAGGCACAAAAGCCCGAATTGCACGAGATAGCCGACCCAGCCGAATGCCCCGATCCGGATGATCCAGGCGCCATCCGCCACCGTCTCGACGATGCCGGTCACCGGATCATAGAGGAAACCGCGCCCATAGCCGCCCCAGCCAAAGAGCGGCCGCTCTGCGGCGCGGGCCAGCAGCAGATCCTCATTCATCAGCCGGTAACCAAAACTCTGGGCGCGGTCCTCGCTCAGATCGCCGGCAAAGCTGGAAATATAATCAACCGGCACCAGATGGGCGCCGCGCAAAAGCGGATACAGGATCACCACCACCGCCAGCAGCCCGACTACGCCAAGGATCTGGCGCGGGGTCGCAAGAAAGACCAGCGGCGCTGCGGCCAGCGCATAGGCGATGGGACCAAAGCTTTTGCACAGAATCAGAAGCGCACAGGTCAGAAGGAAGACCGGCAACTGCCAGACCCGCGCCGGCGCCGGCCCCAGCCGGAGCAGCATCCCCGCTGCAATCAGGCAGGAGAGCACGAAAAACGCCACCCAAAGCCCGTGCGGCATAAAGACAAAGGGCCGCCAGCCGCCAAACCGCACCGCCTGGGACATGTCATGCTGAAAGTAACCATAGACCCAGATATGCAGCTGCGGCGACATCACAGTCTCGATCAGAATCGGTCCGGTATAAAGCAGCGCCGCAATCGTCAGAGCCATCAGAAGGTCGCGCATCGCCTCGGGCGTCGCGAGATCGCGCCGCGCAAGGAACAGTGGCAGAAGATACATCGCCTCGGTGCCCGTGATGGCGATGGAATCATAGATTCGCATGCCCTGGATCTCGCGGCCATGGCCAAGGAAAATCGGATCTGTGTTCAGAAGGGCGGTAAAGACCGGCGAGATCAGAAAACCCGCAACCAGAACCCTGACCATCATATTGCCGGTGAAAACCGGCAGGGTCCTGCCCAGCATCAGCCAGGAGATCACCGCCGCCGCCAGCGCCGGCAGCATGTGTTTATCGGGGTCCGGCAGCATCGGAAGGTCGATTTTCGCCAGCTCTGGCAAGAACATATAGCCGGTCAGAACCGACCAGATCAGTGCCCGGCCCGGCGCCATCCGGTTGTAGAAAACCCAGACCACAAAGGGCCAGATCAAAAGCGCCAGCAGGGCAATCGTAGATGACATCCGGCCGGGATCCGTTCTGCTCGCGCTTTAACCGGGCGCAATTTAAGCCTGTACCCTAGCATGAGCCGCTCCCCGAGGCGAGGCCGGGACGGGGCGCGGCGTCGCCCCCACTCTGCACGAGTTGGAAACAGAGTGTTGACCTCGGGAACCAGTCGCCTATGACGCTCGCACGCGCTACAATGATATCAGCCCGCCCTGTCAGGATGATCGCCTTGCAGTTCACCATTCAAAAGACCTGTATCGAGGTGACTCACGCGAGCCGCACCGCATTGCTTGACGATGTGGAACGGCTGATGCGTCGGGGCAAGGGCTTTGCGCTGGCGACAATCAACGTTGATCATCTCGTCAAACTGCGTCGAAACCCGGCATTTCTCGAAGCCTATGCGCGTCAGGATATGGTGGTTGCGGATGGCAACCCGATCGTCTGGCTGTCGAAGCTCGCGAAAAAGCCCGTCGATCTGATGCCGGGGTCGGATCTGGTGGTGCCGCTATGCTGGCTCGCTTCGGAGGCAGGTCTGCCGGTCTCGATGCTGGGCGCCACCGAAGCTGCGCTGGAAGGCGCCAGCGAGCAGCTCGCACGGGTACTTCCCGGCTATCGGAAAGGGCTCCTGATCGCGCCGCCCATGGGGTTTGACCCCGAAGGTCCAGAGGCTCGCGACGCCCTCGCCCGCCTTGACGCGCTTGGGCCTGGCCTGTGCCTGATCGCGCTTGGCGCGCCCAAGCAGGAACGTTTTGCCGCCCTTGGCCGCAGCCTTGCGCCCCGGATGGGCTTTGCCTCCGTCGGGGCCGGGGTCGAATTTCTCTCGGGCGATCAGACGCGCGCTCCGCAATGGGTGCGGAAAATCGCGCTGGAATGGGCCTGGCGGGCGGTGGCTTCGCCGCGTCGGCTGCTGCCGCGCTATGCTGCCTGCTTCGCGATCCTGCCGGATGAGATCAGGAAGGCCTGGCAGCTGCGGTCGCAAGATCTATTTGTATTCGATCAGGCCACGCCTGCGACGCAACACCCGGTCACGCAGATAGCCAAGCGCGCCCAGGGCTTCAGGAAACTTCCCCAGGACCGTCAGAACCGCGGCCTCAGCGCCCGCGCGTCCCTCATGACGCCAGCGAAATCCGAGACGCAGCATCTGCAAGGGCCAAATCAGACCCGCGAGCCAGAACGCCGGATGGGTCAGCCCCGCCAGCACTACCAAAACCGGCAGTAAGGCGCCCCAGACCAAAGCGCGCGCCGTTTCCCGGCGCCAATGGCGGTCGGGGCCGCGCCCATGCAGGGCCGCACCTTCGGCGAAAGCATGTCCGGCGCGTTTCGTGCGCCGCCACCATTGCGACAGCTGCGTGATCGCTGCGTCATGCAGCGTCATCTCGGCGTCGATCCGCCAGATCTGCCCACCCGCCCGGCGCAGCCGCTGGCAAAGCTCCGGCTCCTCGCCCGCGATCAGGTCCTCGCGGTAGCCGCCCACCTTTTGGAAATCCCGCAGCCGCATCAGCGCATCCCCGCCGCAGGCCAGCGCCTGGCCGACAGGCGTGTTCCATTCGCGGTCACAGAACCGGTTATAGACCGAAGCCTCCGGGTGCCGCTCGCGTCTGCGACCACAGATCACCACGGCACCGGGGTGGTCGCGAAAACCCTGCAGCCCGCGCGCCACCCAGCCAGGCACCACCTCGCAATCGCCATCGACGAACTGGACGTAATCGGGCGCTGCGCCCGCTGCAGCCAGCGCAAGCACACCGGCATTGCGCGCCCGCGCCGCCGTGAAGGGGCGCGAAAGATCAAGCCCGACCACAATCGCCCCTGCCCCCCGCGCCAGCGCCTGCGAGCCATCGGTCGAGCCGCTGTCGACATAGACCAGCCGCCGCACCTGGCCTTTGAGCGAGGCGAGACAGGTGGCAAGCCGGTCCCCCTCATTGCGGCCGATCACCACGGCATCAACGACCGGCCCGGCTGGGGCAGACGGGTCCCGTCGCGCAGGGATATGAGGCGTGTCGGCTGTCATGACCATCACGCCTAAGCCCGCCAGGTTTCAAAGTCAAAGCCCTGCGCAGCGGCCGCGCCCCTGCCCGCCCCGGCCCGGGCAGCGGGGGTGCCACAGGCGCGCCCCGCGCGGCCGGTAAAGTAACTGAGATCACAGCCATTTCCCCTGCGCCGGGGTTTCATTTTTACCCTCCATCTGTTAGGAATGCTCTTCTGGGCGGGGGCCCGGACTCCAGGCTGCATCCTTCAGGCCAGACCGGCCCCGGAGGAGATCCCGCATCCGGGACCGGCATCGCGCCTGCCATCCGGCAGGGGGTATCAATTCCGGGCGCGCAGTCCTGCTGCCGTCCTTCTGTCGGAACCGGATTACAGATGAGCCGCCACAACATACATGGCCCTTTCGGTTCAAACCCCCTGGATATGGGATTTCCCCTGATGGGCGCAGAAGATAACAACCAGGATCGCAAAGCCGGGGCCGCCGCGCGCGGCACCGCTGTCTCACTGTTCAAACCCGGCCATCCGCGCATCAATCTGCCCATCGCGCTCGACCAGCGCACCGGGCGCGAGATCTCTATCTCGCCCGCAGTTTTTGCCAGCCCGAACCCGTCGAAAGTCTGGGAATCAATCGGAGAAATCCATGTCGATGCGGCCCGGCTGGTCAGAAACGGTTTGTTCCTGAAACCGGAACACCACCAGATCACCCGCTATTTCGACATGCTGCGCACCCGCATCGCCCAGGCGATGACCAAAGAAGGAATGAGCCGGCTTGCCATCACCTCGCCGCGCGCCGGCTGTGGCAAGAGCTATGTCGCCGCCAATCTCGCGCTGTCGCTGGGCCGGCTGCCCTCGTGCCGGACGGTGCTGATGGATCTCGATCTGCGCCACCCGCGCCTCGCAAGCCTCTTTGCACAAACACCGTCGCCGCAGCTGCTGGAATTCCTCCGGGGCGAACAGCCGCTTGAGGGCCAGTTCCGCCGCATCGGCCCGAACCTTGCGCTGGCGCTGAACAGCGAGCCTGTCGCCCGCCCGGCCGAGACACTCCAGGATCCGCAGACCACCGCCGCGCTGCAATCGGCAAGTGACCTGCTGCAGCCCGATATCCAGCTTTTCGATACGCCGCCGGCGCTGGAATATGACGATATGATTGCGCTGAGCGGCCAGGTCGATGCGGTGCTTCTGGTGGTGGATGGCACCCGTACCACCGCCGCCGATATCACCGCCTGCGAACGGATGTTCGAGGGCCGCGTGCCACTGCTCGCGGTGGTGCTGAACCGGGCCCAGGATCGCGGGCTGCTGGCGGGCCAGGGCCTGGCCGACCGCCTGTTCGGGGGCACGATCAGCCGCTGGTTCGGGCGCGGCTGAGGGACGAACTCCATGGGACATCTGCGCAATATCGAAGATCTTCTGGGCTTTTTGCTGCGGCGCGGCTGGCTGATCGCGCTTTGCGCGCTGATCGCGGTCGTGCTGGCCGCGCTTTACGCCAAAGCCCGCCCTGACAATTATACCGCCTGGGCCTCGATCGAGATCCAGACCGCCCAGGTCCGGGTGCCGGTCGCCGGACAGCCGGCCGAGGCCAATCAGGCCTCCGGCTCGGCGCAGCTGGTGCAATCGCTGCAACATCGGCTGACAACGCGGCAAAACCTGGTCGCGATCATCGAACGGCACAAGCTGTTCAGCGACCTGCCGGCGATGTCGACCGAGGCGAAAGTGACCGCCCTGCGCGCGGCGATCCGCTTTGACACGGTCGAGGTTTCAGGCGATCCCGCCTATGGCCAGCCAACCCAGGTCTCGGCGGTGGTGATCAGCACGACCTTCGGTGATGCCGACAATGCCGCGCGGATCGCCAATGATCTGGCGCAAAGCGTGGTGGATCTCTCGGCCTCGGGCCAGCTTGCACGGGCGCGCGAAAGCTACACTTTCCATTCCGACCGGCTGGCGGTTCTGAACACCGAGATCCAGGCGCAGGAGGCGAAGATCATCTCCTGGCGCAACGCAAATGCCGAAATGCTGCCGCCGGTATCGGCGACGCGGCGCGAAGAACTGACAACCATCGAGACCGATCTGCGCGGGCTCGACCGTGATCTGCTGCTGGTCGATGAAGAGCGCCGCCGCATCTCGGCGCGCGAGACGCTGCGCCCGACCGACCGGCAGCGGCTGCGCGAGCTGGATGACCAGACCACGCTGATCGCGGGCCAGCAAGCGGCGCTGAAGACCCGTGCCGCGGGCATCGAAGCCGGGCTCGCTGGTGTTGCAGTGGCGGAACGCGGTCTCGCGGATCTCGAGCGGGACCTTGGTCAGATCCAGCGCAATTTCGACCAGGCGTCGGATGCGCTGGCCGAAGCAGATTCTCAGGTGCGGCTGGCCGAACGCCAGCAGGGCGAACGTTTCGGCATTCTCGATCGCGCCATCACGCCCGAACATCCCGACGGCCCGCGCCGCAAGATGTTCGTGGCTGCAGGGGCGATTGCGGGGCTGCTCGGCGGGCTGATCCTTGCCTTCCTGCTCGATCTGCTGAGGCCGGTGATCCGCACGTCAGCGCAGATGGAACGCGAACTCGGTCTGCGCCCGATCATTGCCTTGCCGGAAATCCACCCTGCCGGCCATCACAAACGGGCCGGCGCCAGCGCGTCAGGATGACCTGCAAGGACAAGGCAATCGCTCCGCCGCTTACATCGGCGCTATGCGTCACAGGGGCTTGGGTCGCAGACATTTCTGAGTGCAGCGCGAGCCGGCGTCACGGCTGGCCACGCTTTTGGATCTCGCGACCAGATATCCCGGCACCTCCTTCACCGCCCCGCGCAGCCCTGACCAGTCTACTGGCCGCGTCCCGTAACATCGGGCCGCGAGGCCGGATCTGCATCCTTGTAGTGAAAAGCTTTAGAGGATTTTTGCGGGGGCAAAAACGCCCCGCTCATAGACATCCGTGTTTCAGCAGCCAGTGCCGCGCAGCACCACGCTCACCGTCCGCGCCAGAATACGCAGGTCAGTCATCAGAGAAAGCTGTTCCTCATAGACTGCATCATATTCTGCCCGCGCCTCAAAGGTCGTGCGGTTGCGGCCTGCGGTCTGCCAGTAGCCCGTCACACCCGGGCGCAGCGCGTAATAAGCCGTGCCGGGATAGAGGTCGCGCTGGTTCAGCATCATCGGTCGCGGGCCGACAAGGCTCATATTGCCGATGAAGACGTTCCAGAGCTGCGGCAGCTCATCCAGCGACGAGCGACGCAGAAAATGGCCAAACCGGGTGACACGCGGGTCATTGCGCAGTTTTTGCGTGCTGTCCCATTCCGCGCGCGCCGCGGGATTGGCCGCCAGCCAGGCCTCCAGCCGCTGATCCGCATCAACCACCATCGAGCGCAGCTTCCACATCCGGAACGCACGCCCGCCTTTGCCGATCCGCATCTGGCTGTAGAAGGGGCTGCCCCCATCGCGCGCCACAAGGATCGCCAGCACAAGAACCACCGGCACCATAATCGGCACCGCCGCCAATATGGCGAACAGATCCAGCGCCCGTTTGAAAGCATGGCGATAGACACCGCCACGGCCGGGCAGGTTCAACACCCGCTCGCCATTATCAGATGCTTTCCGCAACAATGGTGAAGCGCCCGCAGCCCCTGCGGTTTTTGCTGACATGATTGACATTGTCAGCGCTCGGTCAACAAATTTGGCGAATGAGGCACAGCACAGACCCCCCGGGTGACGATATTCACCGTCGCCACATCAAAATTTGGCAGAACTTTTAACCACATTTACAGCACCCGGTCAGAATGCCCCCAGGGACTATTTTATCCGATGGGGATAGGGCGCGAAAAGCATGATCGCCATGTGATCACCACAATTCCGACGCAATTCAGAGATTTTTGGCCATAACAGGGGGGCAACTCCTGTCTTCGCGCCGGAAATGCCACGTTCCGGCCCGGAAGCGCCCGGCGAACGACACAAGGTCCCAGACGCGATTCGGAGCCCGTTGATCGCCGCAAAGCATGCGGGCTTTTGGGGAGGCGGCTGAAAAGTCCCGAAATGTTGTTTCGTATTCTATTACAATCGGCGAGATCTGGCCGCTCTGCCCCCTGGCAACAGGCGTATCGCCGCGCGGTTTCTCAGGCGTCACCGGCGCCCGAGGTCTCTTCCCAGTCGCCTGTGTGGAAAAAAGCCATCGTCATAAGAGAGGTAGCCCCTGCCCCGGAATAGCAGAGCAGCCAGGCCAGAGGCGGGTGGCCCGCCATGACAGAGAGACTGAGCGCAAGACCAGCAACCAGAACCGAGAGCGCGAGATATCCTGCTATCATATGTCACCGCTACTTACACTACCTGCAACGCGGCGTGTCCCGACCTGGGGCCGCGGCTACTCCCCTCAGAACAGCGCAAAAGCAGGAATTTTGCAAGGATTGCTGTAAAACAGGTTAATAATTGCCGAATGTTGCGCAGAAAAACCACAGGGCAGCCCGCTCGCCTGCCGGGGATATCAGTCACAGGGTGACACAGCCGGCAGGCGATTCAGGCGGAGGAGGCTCTCAGTCGGCGGCCAACTCTGACAGATAACGGCCATAATCATTCTTGCCGAAGAGCTTGGCCCGCGCGGCCAGCTGCGCCGCGTCGATCCAGCCCTGACGGAAGGCGATTTCATCGGGCGAGCCCACCTGCAGCCCCTGCCGCAGCGTCAGCGTGCGCACGAAATTCCCCGCATCGAGCAGGCTGCCATGGGTGCCTGTGTCAAGCCAGGCATAGCCGCGCCCCATCCGCTCAACCCTGAGAGTGCCCTCGACCCGGTAGATCTCCAGCAGATCCGCAATCTCCAGCTCGCCGCGCGCGGAAGGCTTCACCCGCGCCGCCAGTTCCGATGCGCGACCGTCGAGGAAATACAGCCCGGTCACGGCGAAATTCGATGGCGGATTGGCCGGTTTCTCGATGATCGCGCGCACATTGCCGTCGCGGTCGAAATCCACCACGCCATATCGTTCGGGGTCAGAGACGTGATAGCCGAACACCGTGCCGCCGGTCTCGCATTCTGAGGCCGAGGCCAGAACTTCCGGCAGACCATGGCCGAAGAAGATATTATCGCCAAGCACCATCGCAGAAGGCGCGCCGTCGAGGAAATTTTCGGCCAGCAGATAGGCCTGAGCCAGACCATCGGGCGAGGGCTGGGTGATCCAGGTCAGGGAAAGGCCCCATTGGCTGCCATCGCCCATCAGCCGCTGGAACTGCATCTGGTCGTCTGGCGTGGTGATGATCGCGATCTCGCGGATGCCGCCCAGCATCAGCACCGAGAGCGGATAGTAAATCATCGGCTTGTCATAAAGCGGCAGCAGCTGTTTCGAGACGCCCATGGTGATCGGATAGAGCCGCGTGCCCGAACCGCCCGCCAGAATAATGCCTTTGCGTGCCATGCCCTGTGTCATACCGCCAGCTCCTTCAGAACCTCATCAAGCCCGCTCCGCCAGTCAGGACGCGGGATGCCGAACGCCGCCTCCAGCGCTGAACAGTCCAGCCGCGAATTGAGCGGCCGCTGCGCCGGGGTCGGATATTCGCGGGTCGGAATACCCCCGATCCGGCAGGAAAGCCCGGCACGGGTCATGATCTCGCGCGCGAAATCCGCCCAGGTCGTATCCGGCGCGCCAGAGAAATGATGTGTGCCCCCCGGCGCCCCCGCCTTCATCGCCTGCACGGCCACCAGCAGTGCATCGGCGATTGCCGAAGCCTGGGTCGGGCCGCCATGCTGATCTGAAACCACGTTCAGAGTCTCACGCTCGCGCCCGAGCCGCAGCATGGTTTTGACGAAATTCGCGCCATGGGCCGAAAATACCCAGGAGGTGCGCAGGATCAGATGCTGACCGCCGGCGGCGCGCACGCCTTCCTCGCCCTTCAGCTTCGAGCGGCCATAGGCGCCCAGCGGCGCGACCGGATCGCCAGGGCGGAAGGGCTGATCACCCCGGCCCGAAAAGACATAATCGGTCGAAATATGCAGAAAGGGGATCCGCGCTTTGGCGCAGGCCTGGGCCATGGCGGTGGGCGCGTCCCCATTGACCACACTCGCCAGCGCCTCCTCGCTTTCGGCCTTGTCGACCGCCGTCCAGGCGGCGGCATTGATCACCGCTTCGGTCCGCCCGTCGGCAATCGCGGCTGCGCAGGCGGCGGGATCGGTGAGATCCGCGTGATCGCGGCCAAGGAACACCGCCTGCACGCCCGCCGGCAGACGGCGCTGCAATTCCGTCGCGACCTGGCCGGTCTTTCCGAAAACGAGCAGCTTCATGCCTTAACCCCCAGCCGCTCGCCCACGCCCCGACGGGCCAGCAATGGCTGCCACCAGGCCTCATTGGCGAGATACCAGTCGACCGTGCGCTCCAGCCCCTCTTCGACGGTGACCGACGGGCGCCAGCCAAGTTCCTCACGGATGCGTGACGGATCAATGGCATAGCGCGCATCATGGCCGGGCCGGTCGGTCACGAAAGTGATCTGATCGGCGTAAGACCCCGCCCCTTTCGGGCGTTTGCGGTCAAGGATGGCGCAAAGCGTCTGTACCAGTTCCAGATTGGTACGCTCATTCTCGCCGCCGATATTATAGCTGCGGTTCAGCTGACCCTTTTCCACAACCAGCAGCAGCGCATCGGCGTGATCCTCGACATAAAGCCAGTCGCGGATATTCGACCCATCGCCATAGATCGGCAGTGGTTTGCCGGCCAGAGCGTTCAGGATGATCACCGGGATCAGTTTTTCCGGGAAATGGAACGGCCCGTAATTGTTCGAGCAATTCGTGAGCACCACCGGCAGGCCGTAAGTCTCGGCCCAGGCGCGCACCAGATGATCCGAGGCCGCTTTCGATGCCGAATAGGGCGAACGCGGGTCATAGGCGGTGTCTTCAGTGAATTTCACCGCCGGATCGCGCGGCAGCGAGCCGAAGACCTCATCGGTCGAGATATGGTGAAACCGGAAAGCCGCAGGTTTGCCGGCGCGCGTCCACCAGGCCCGCGCGGCCTCGAGCATGTTATAGGTGCCGGTGATATTCGTCTCGACGAAATCCCCCGGCCCGTCGATCGAGCGATCAACATGGCTTTCCGCCGCCAGGTGCATCACTGCATCGGGCTTATGCGCGTCGAAAATCCGGTCAAGCGCCGCCCGGTCCCGGATATCGGCCTGTTCAAAGGTATAAAGCGGGCTGTTCCCGACTGCGGCGACATTTTCCAGGCAGGCCGCATAGGTCAGCGCATCGACATTCACAACACTGTACCCGCGCGAGACCGCCAGCCGCACCACGGCGGATCCGATGAACCCCGCGCCTCCGGTCACGAGAAGCTTCATGCTTTCACCTCATAGCGGAAGGGGCGGCCCGCATCTTTCAACAGCGGCGCGGCCTTGTCTTTGTCGGACAAAACCGGCTGCGCGCCGTCGAGGCCCCAGTCAATCGCGATCTCCGGGTCATCCCAGCGGACGGCACCGTCGCAGTCGGGCGCGTAGAAATCCGAACATTTATATTGCACCTCGACATCCGGGGTCAGGGTAACAAAGCCATGCAAAAAGCCCTGCGGGATCAGAAGCTGGCGCCCGTTTTCCGCCGACAGCTCTTCGGCGACCCATTTGCCAAAGCGGGGCGAGCCTTCGCGGAAATCCACCGCCACATCAAGGATCGCGCCGCGGGTGCAGCGCACCAGCTTGTCCTGGGCATGGGGGGCGGACTGGTAATGCAGCCCGCGCAAAGTGCCTTTGGCGGCGGAAAAGGAATGGTTGTCCTGCACCCAGTCAATATCGATCCCGGCCTCTTTCATCCGAAGCGCATTGAACGTCTCGGTGAACCAGCCCCGCGCATCGCCAAAACGGCGCGGCGTCAGCAGGAGGACTTCGGGAAGGGCGGTGGCTTCGGTCTGCATCTGGGTGGTCTTCCTCAGGGGTCGCAATCGGGGCGGTCGCAATCGGGTCGGGGCACAATCAGGTCTGGGTCGCAATCGGGCATCGTCATCAACGGGCAGTGCCCCTCCATAAGCCCCGCGCCGCCTGTCGCAAGTGCTGCAGCTTTCGGGGCACGGAACAGCCCGTAACCGTCATATCTATCCAAATAATGTCAGCAATTCGTCACGCCCGGACCAGCAAAGTGCAATTATCAGCACCAGTGCCAGCGCGGCGGCCGTCAGATCATGGCGCGGATCCCAGGCCTTGTGACGCCGCGCCAGCCGGATCAGGAACGGATGTGTCAGCGCCAGCGCCAGCCCCTGACCCAGAAGGGCGCCGCCAAGCCCGCCCCAGCCTGCGCCGATGATCAGCGCCGTGGTCTGCAACGCCGCCCTTATCGCCTGAACGAAGAAAAAGCCCCGCCCGTCTCCGGCCGCCAGGGCCGCCTGGTCATAGGTCAGCCCGATCAGCATCGGCATCTGCGCCATCGCCACCGCCGAGACGATCACGCCCACATCCTGGTAGCGCGCATCGTATAAAACGCCGGCGATCAGGTCACCGCCCGCCGCCATGGCGCCCATCACCAAAAGCATCGGGATCGTCAGGCCAAAGCGCAAATGACGCAGTTTGCGCGCGCCCGCCGGATCGGCATGCGGGCCCAGTTCGCGGTAGATCGGGATCATGATCCGCGTCACCACCAGCCCCGCCAGCAGCACCGGGAAGGAGGCAAGGAAAAAGCCGATATTATAGTGCCCGAGATCGGCCATGCTGAGATAAGACCCCAGCACCGCCTTATCGCCCTGGGTCAGCAGGAACCCTGCGGCCGTCGAGGCAAGGATCCATTTCCCGAAATGCACCAGTTCGCGCGCGGCATCGGGTTCCCAGCGGAAACGGTTGGCGGCGCCGGGAAGGAAGGCCGAGCTGAGGCACAGTTTCAGCAGGACCTGCGCCACCGCCCCCACCACCAGCGCCCAGATCGAGCCGGTGATCCAGGCGAAACCCACCATCACCACAATGCCGCCGATCTGCGCCGCGAGATCAAGAAGCGTCACCCGCACCAGAAGCAAATGTCGGTTCGCCGTGTCGATCCGCGTCGGGTTAAAGCCACCGATCAGCAATGTCAGCCCCGCGACAGGCACCATAAGCGCAAGCTCCGGCACGCCGTAAAACCAGGCAGCGGGCCAGGCGACAAGGCAGGTCAGAACCCAGAGCCCCGCACCACGAAACACATTCAGCGTCCAGGCCGTGTTCAGAAAATCCGGGTCATCGCCCCGCGCAGAACGCGAGATCGCCGGGCCGATGCCGACATCGGAAAACATCTGAAGGCCGACCAGCACGACCATGACCAGCGCCATCACCCCGAAGGCCTCGGGATATAAAAGCCGCGTCAGAACCAGGTTCGACAACAGCCGGGCGAATTGCGCGAAAACGTAAGACCCCGCGACAAAGGCACCGCCGCCAAGCGCACGCCGGAAGAGGCTCTTGCCTCCGGTCAGTTCCATGATCTGCCCTTTTCTGCCCTGCCCCGGCCCGTCATGCGACACATGATGCGGCCAGAAGTACCGCCGTCAGTGCCGCCACAAGTGCCCCTGTGCAACGCTTTGCCCTCATCCCTTTGGCCCGGGCGCTTTACGCTTGCAAGCGGCACGGCCGCACCCGATCCTGGCATTCGCTGCCGCTGCCATAAATTCGGATCATGAAACTCGCCTATCTGGTCAACAGCTATCCGCTGCCCTCGCAGACTTTCATCCGCCGCGAGATTCACGCGCTGGAGCGGATGGGCTGGCAGGTGCATCGTTTCGCCATGCGCTCGGCACACGCGGCGCTGGTCGAAGCCGCCGATATCGCCGAAGACAGCCGCACCGAACATTTGCTGGAACACGGGCTGTTCCGTCTGATCCGCAGCGCCCTGCCCTTCGCCCTGCGCCGCCCTGGCGCAGCCTGGCGCAGCCTCAGACTGGCGCTGAAATGCGGGGCCAATGGCGCGGGCGGCGCGCCCGGAACCGGCGGGCGGCTGCGTCATCTGGTCTATTGGATCGAAGGGGCCGAGGTCGCGCGGCGCTGCCACCTGGCGCGCCTGCCGCATATTCACGCGCATTTCGGCACCAATTCCACCACGGTTGCCATGCTTGCGGCCGAAATCGGCGGGCTTGGCTTTTCCTTCACCACGCATGGGCCCGAAGAGTTCGACGCCCCCCGCGCCCATAATCTCGGTGAGAAAGCCTCGCGCGCCGATTTCTCGGTGGCGATTTCGTCTTTCGGGCGCTCGCAGCTTTGCCGCTGGGCCGGGGTGCAGGACTGGCCAACGATCGAGGTCGTGCATTGCGGCATCGAGACCTGGCGCTTTCCCGAGCCCGCACCGATGCGCGATACCGGACCGCGCCGCCTGGTTGCCATTGGCCGCATGTCGGAACAAAAGGGCTTTCCGCTGCTGATCGAGGCAATGACGCGGGTGAAAACCGATCTGCCCGATCTGCGCCTCACCCTGATCGGCGAGGGCGAGCTGCGCCCGATGATCGAATCGCAGATCCGCGCGGCGGGGCTTGAGGACCGCATCACCCTGACCGGCTGGCTGGATGAGGCAGGCGTCCGCGATGAGCTCGCACGCGCGCATGCGCTGGTGCTGCCCTCTTTCGCCGAGGGGCTGCCCATGGTGCTGATGGAGGCTTTCGCCGCCGGGCGCCCCGCGATTGCCAGCGCCATTGCCGGCATTCCGGAACTGGTCACGCCCGGCACCGGCTGGCTGGTGCCCGCAGGTGACGCCGATGCGCTGGCCGATGCGATGCGCGGCTTTGCCGCGGTGCCGGTCGGGGTGCTGGCCCGGATGGGGCGCGAGGCGCGGGCCGATGTCTTTGCCCGCCATGACATCAATATCGAAGCCGCAAAGCTCGCCCGTCATTTCCGCGCTGCGATGCGCCTGCCGGCCGAAGGCCAGGATCCGGTCAGCGACCACGGGTGAACTCCGTAGTGCCGCGTCTGAGCCGCACCGCCAGTGCAACCGCCGCATAGGCCGCGAAGCCCAGCGGGTCGCGCGCCGCAAGTCGCATCAGCCCGCCCACGCCCAAAGAGGCCTTGCCCTCGCGTTCCAGAATGCCGGGACAGGTCGCGGCGAGTTCGCGCACGCCAAGATCCTGACGGCGGCGCACCCTGACCAGGGCGGCAAAGCCCTCGACCATCGGCCAGGAATAATGTGCGGCGATCTGCACCCGCTCCTCAGGCTCGAATTGCAGCCGCACGAAAGTGTCATCCGAGATCAGCCGGGGAAATTCCCCCCATCGCGCGCGGCCCTCCGGGTTGGTGGCGTAAAGCCCGTAGCCCGGTGCAGTGCTCTGCGCGAAAGGCAGGCTCTGCCAGAACCGCGCATAGGCGCGGGTGATCCATGACTTCGCCCGCGGGATCTGCGGCGTGGCCCCGGCATAAAGCGCGCGGGGGCTGGCCAGCGCCGCCACCAGCCCCGCCGCCACCCCCGGTGACACCAGGCAATCGGCATCAAGCCAGGCGAGAACGCGGCCCCGCGCCACCGCCTCGCCCGCATTCAGCGCGCCTGGTTTCGAGCCCTCGGCGAGATCAAGCACCGTCATCTCCCAGCCGTCCGGCACCGCGACCCGCCGCGCGAACTCTGCCGTGCGGTCGCCGCAGCCATTGGCCACCACGATCACTTCGGCCCCTCCTGGCACCGGATCCGAGGCAAAGACAGCCATGAGGCAGGGGCCGATCCAGGCCTCCTCATTCGAGGCCGGGATGATAACGCTGAGCGCAGACGGCGGGTTCAGCATGTGCCACAGGCCCGGATCAGCGCCCGCCAGCGCGGATTGTCATCCGAGAGATGCCTGAGCGCGCCCCAGCTGCCATGCCGTCCAGGCGTCGCGACAAAGCCGTAATGGGTGAAAGGCGCATCGGTCAGCGCAGCCCAGGACGCGAGCAGGTCCTCATAAAGCACACCCATTCCGTCCGAGTAATTCAGAGCGGTAAAAAAGGCAGTAACCTCGGCGTCATCGGCGACCGGACCGATCCCGGTCACATGGGTGCCCCCCTCATACATCACCAGGCGAAGCCCGTGTTTTCTTGCGATTTCAGCCTGATAGGGCCAGACCACATCGATCAGATGGGCAAGCGTGTCATCGGGCCTGCCGGAAACCGCGCCATGGCGCAGCTCCGCGACCGCGCGCTCAATCGCCTCGTCGAGCCCGTATTTCTCGCCCCAGGCCTCCAGCGACCGACCTTCAAGCCCCAGCCGCGCCGCGTGATCCGTTGCTGCCGCCTTGCTTTCGTCAAGCCAGGCACGGATCATCGGCAGCCGGTCCTCATGGCCCAGCGCGCCCGAGAAATAGCCGGTCACCGCCCAGGCATCAAAGCTGGTCACCGGTGCGGGCCGCCCCTCATCCGTCACCTGCTTTGGCGCAAGAATATGCTCTTCCAGCCCCAGCCAGCCGGTCTGGGTCGACAGGACCCGCACCAGCCGCGCCTGATCAGTGATTTCTTCCGCCCAGATCGCCATGGCCTCGGCCGCACGCAGCGCATAAAAGGCAAGCCAGCCACCCTCCCCGCCCCAGCGGGCCTTTGCCTGCTGATCCGCCCATGCAGCCTGGGAAAACTGCCAGTTCCAGACCTCGTTGGAATATTCCACCCAGGCCACACGGCCCGGCGCCAGACCTGTTGCCACAATCTGCGCCATCTCGCGCAGCAGCGAATCCGACGCCATATGCGGCAGCGTGATCCAGGGATCGGCCTCCAGCCGGTTCGCAAGCTCTACCACGACCTCGACCGGCACGCCGCGCCGCGTCCAGGTGTAATCCCCGGGCCGGGGCCGGTCTTCGGGCGTGATCAGCGGCGAGTCATTGGTCTGCAGCCAGTCCATGAACCGCAAAAGCCCGATCCCTTTGAGCCGCGCAAGGAAATCGGGGTTGAAAACCTCACCCGCCGCCATGAGCGCCTCACGGTCTTCGCGCAAGACGCGGATCTCGCGGACCGGATCGGCGGGATCGCTGGCGGTGATGCGCAGATCGACGAGCCCCGGTCCTGGCGTAAAATCAAAGATGATCCGGCTGCCATCCCTGCGCGGATTGCGCGCAAGCCCGCCAACCGCAACATCACCAGTGCCGCCCCAGGTCACGAGATAACGGCCGGCCAGATCGCGCGCGCCGGGCGGCATATCCGTCAAAAGCACGGTGCCGATGGCGTCGAGCCCTTCGGGGATGCGCCGCGGCCAGCCCTGATCATCCAGCACGCCCGCCGCTGCCAGCGCGTTATGGTCCTGACCGCCCCATTGCCCCGGCTGATGCCCGATCCAGTCGCGTGCCGATTTCATCACATCAAGGAAGGGCTGCTCCGGCGACCAGTCGCGCCCGCCCAAAAGCCCCATGCCGAGGCCCCGCGCCCTCGCCTCTGCCGAGGCGATGCCGGGCAACAGCGGCACAGCCATCGCGCCCGAAACAGCGCCCGCAACGGTTCTGCCAAAAGCCCGGCGGGTCAGCGCCACCCTCACGGCTCCCGCCTTTGTACCACACCGCTTGGCGGATAGGCGGTCACGACATCCCAGGCGATTTCCTGCATCCGCCTTGCCGCCACCGGATCAATATTGATGCGGCTGCCATCGGCACGGGAGACTGCGACGGGCAGCCCCACCGGCGAGCGGCCATAGATCACCGCATAATGTGCCACCGCCATCAGCCAGGCGCCGGTATCGTTGAAATGGATGTCATCGCTCAGGAAATCCTCGACACCCCGAAGGCCAGGCAACTCACCCGCCTCTGCCGCGCGAACTGCTGCGGCCATCACCTGGCCGCCCGGGATGACATGGATGGTGCCGGTGCCCTCTGCCGCCATGGCCGGGCGGAGCAGCGCGCCCTCCCACAGGGCGGGCAGGTCCTGGCCGATCCGCCCCAGCCAGTCGCCGGGGTCGTTCGACGTGTCGTTCAGCGAATGCCAGGTCTCGTAAAGATAGACCCGCGCATCAGGACGCGCCTTGCGGACCTCGGCCACCCAGAAGCCGAGCGCGCCCGGCGCATCATGCCAGCGGATCGCGTCTTCCAGCGCCACCATTTCGGTCAGAACCACCACCGGATATTCACCACTGGCAATGGCCTCACCCGCCGGACGGAAGGCGGTTGTCGCGTTTTCCTCTGCCATTCCAGCTACTTCGCCCTTACGATGCGCGTTCAGGCTTGCCCCCCAGCCGAGCTGGCTGTTCCAGTCATGCCCGGCGAAGCCCGCGAGAATCGCCGGCATATCGCGCCCGGTCAGCGAATGGCCCAGATGGTAGACCGCAACCGGCCCGACCGGTGGTGCCAGCGGCACCTCATAGCGCGCGGCAAATTCCTCCTGCGACAATTCGCGCCCCAGCGCCGCGCCGGGCAGCACGAATGGCAGGCTCAGCACCGCGCCCAGAAGAACGACGCAGGCCAGAATGGCGCCCGCCAGCAGAAGAATCGGCTTTTTCACAGCTTGTTCCCTGGCTGCCACAGAAGGATCACCGGATGATTTTGCCCTTAATTCTTCGCAGTTACCACAGCGGGGCAGAAAAAGCTGCGTTTCCAGGCTGAAAACGATACCGAAAACTGAGCGGGCTGCCGCGTTATGACCCACGCGCAGAGGAGTTTCACACGACCGCCCGGTGACATTCCTCCGGGCTGCGGCTATTCTCCGCGCCGCCTCCGGGGAACAATCCGAGGGCGTCTGGCAGGAAGGGCAGCAGCGGGTGACACGCGCCAATGATCGCATCGGTGATCGCATCTTTGCGGGGGGCGCTGAGGCGCCGGGCCGGCGCGAGCGGCTGGCAAATCGCTATGCAGCCTGGGCCGCGCGCCATGCAAAACCGGCGGACGGCTTTTCGCTGCGCCCCGAACCACGCTCCATCGGGCTTTATGCGCGCGGCAAGCAGATCATGGCCGGGAATATCGTCCTGGCCGGCCATCTGGTCGAGGCCCGGGACGCAACTGCCGAAGCCGAGATCTGGGATCTGACCGCGCCCGACCCCGCCTTTACCGATGAGGCGCATGGCTTCACCTGGCTTGATGACCTGGCAGCACTTGGCACATCGCGGGCGCGCGACCGGGCCCGTGCCTGGACCTGGAGCTGGATCCGGCGATTCGGCGATGGCACCCGCCCCGGCTGGACCCCGGCGCTGACGGGCAGGCGGCTGATCCGCTGGATCCACCATTCCGATTTCCTGCTTGAGGGCGAAGCACCTTCAGACCGCGCGCGATTCTTTGCCTCTCTGGCGCGGCAGGCGGGGTTTCTGGCGCGCCGCGCGACTTCGGCCCGGCCTGGCCTGGCCAGGATCGAGGCGCTGACCGGCTTGGTCTACACCCATCTCTCGCTGGAGGAAGAGGCGCCAAAACTGGCCCAGGCCCTGACCGCTCTGGCAAAGGAATGCGACGAGCGTATTGACCGCAGCGGCGCGATCAACAGCCGCAACCCCGAGGAATTGCTGGAGATTTTCACCCTGCTCGGCTGGGTGGTGCAAAGCCTCTCGGATGCGGGGCACACGGTTCCGGTGGCGCTTTCGGCGGCTTTGGATCGGATCGCGCCCTGCCTGCGCGCGCTGCGCCATTCCGATGGCGGGCTGGCGCGCTTCCATTCCGGCGGTACAGGGACGGAGGGGCGGCTTGACCAGGCACTCGCTGCCTCACGGGCGCTGCCCGCTGCGGGGCATGTTACTCTGGCGATGGGCTATGCACGGCTTTCCGCCGCCCGCACCAGCGTCATTCTTGATGTGGCCGACCCGCCCGGTGGCCCGGCGGCGCTTCATGCACATGCCTCGACCACCGCGTTTGAGCTGAGTTCCGGGCGCCGCCCGCTGATCGTCAATTGCGGCCCGGGTCAGAGCGCCGGGCCGGAATGGCGGCTCGCGGCACGGGCGACGCAGTCGCATTCGGCCCTGTCTCTGACCGGGTTTTCCTCGTCGCGCTTCGGCGCCTCGACCAGCCATCTGAGCGAGCGCGCCCATGTCTCGGACCTGCATTTCGCCGGAGCCGACGGCGCTTTCGTGCGGCTCAGCCATGATGGCTGGCAGGCGGGTCACGGCCTCATCGCCACACGCGAGCTGCATCTCTCGCCTGACGGGCGGCGGCTGAGTGGCACGGATCTTCTGTCCTCGACCACACCGGATGCCCGCGCGCAGTTCGACCGGATGGTAGAACGCTCGCCGCTCGGAGGGCTGCCCTTCACTATCCGCTTTCATCTGCATCCCGATGTCGATGCCTCGCTGGATATGGGGGGCGCGGCGGTGTCGATGCAGCTGCGCTCCGGCGAGATCTGGGTTTTCCGCCATGACAGCGGCGCCGATCTGTCGCTGGAGCCTTCGGCCTGGCTTGAACGTGGCCGGCTTGCGCCCCGCCATGCACAACAGATCGTGTTGATGGGCTTTGCCCAGCACTATGACAACCGTATCGGCTGGACGCTTGCGAAAGCCCAGGATACTCCGCTCGCGATCCGCGATCTGGACCGGGATGACCCGGTTCCCATCTGAATTACCCGTCAGAGAGGCCCCATGTCGATTTCCGCGCCCAGCTCCGCCGCCCCTACCACGCCCGTCCGCCCGCGCCGCGCCCTTTTGTCGGTATCAGACAAGACCGGCCTGATCGGGTTTGCGCGCGCGCTGCATGGCCACGGGGTCGAACTGCTCTCGACCGGCGGCACCGCAAAAGCGCTGCGCGAGGCAGATCTGCCGGTGAAGGACGTGGCCGAGATCACCGGTTTCCCGGAAATGATGGACGGTCGCGTCAAGACACTGCATCCGATGGTGCATGGCGGGCTGCTGGCTTTGCGCGACAATAAAGATCATGTCGCGGCGTTGGAGGATCACGGGATCGGCGCGATCGATATCCTGGTCGTGAACCTCTACCCGTTTGAAGAGACCGTGGCGAAGGGCGCCGATTATGCCACCGCAGTCGAGAATATCGACATTGGCGGCCCGGCGATGATCCGGGCGGCGGCCAAGAACCACGCCTTTGTCGCGGTGGTGACCGATACCGAAGATTATGCCGGTGTAATTGCAGAAATCGAACAGAATGGCGGCACGAGCTATGCGTTCCGCCAGCGGCTCGCGCTGACCGCCTATGCCCGCACCGCGGCCTATGATACCGCCGTGTCGACCTGGATGGCGGCGGCGATTGCGGAACCCGCGCCGCGTTACCGCGCCATGGCCGGCAAACTTGCACAGACCCTGCGTTATGGCGAGAATCCGCATCAGAAAGCGGCCTTCTACCTGGACGGATCGAACAGGCCCGGCGTGGCCACCGCAAAACAGTGGCAGGGCAAGGAGCTCAGCTACAACAATATCAACGATACCGATGCCGCATTCGAGCTGGTGGCGGAGTTTGCGGGCCAGGGCCCGGCGGTTGCCATTATCAAACATGCGAACCCCTGCGGCGTCGGCAAAGGGTCTACGCTGCTCGAGGCTTACCAGCGCGCCTGGACCTGCGACACGACCTCGGCTTTCGGCGGCATCGTCGCACTGAACCAGGAACTTGACGCTGCCACCGCCGAAGAGATCGTGAAGATCTTCACCGAAGTCGTGATCGCGCCTTCGGCCACCGATGCGGCGAAAGCGGTCTTTGCGGCGAAAAAGAACCTCCGCCTCCTGACCACGGGCGCGCTGCCGGATGCGTCGCAGGGCATGCTCTCGTTCCGCCAGGTCGCGGGTGGCTTTCTTGTCCAGGACTCGGATGTCGACACCATCACGCCCTCTGATCTGAAAGTGGTGACGAAACGCGCCCCTTCGGACCAGGAGCTGGAAGACCTGTTCTTCGCCTGGAAAGTCGCGAAACATGTGAAATCGAACGCCATCGTCTATGTGAAAGACGGGGCCACGGTCGGCATCGGCGCGGGCCAGATGAGCCGCGTCGACAGCACCATGATCGGCGCGAGGAAAGCCGGCGAGATCGCCCAGGCACTGGGGCTGAGCGAAAGCCCGGCGGTTGGTTCGGTCGTCGCCTCGGACGCCTTCTTCCCCTTTGCCGACGGGATCGAAGTTCTGGCGGGGAATGGCGTCAAAGCCGTGATCCAGCCCGGCGGCTCGATGAAAGATGCCGATGTGATCGAGGCCGCGGACCGGCTTGGTCTTGCGATGGTCTTCACCGGCCAGCGCCATTTCCGGCACTGACATGCGCGCAGCCTGGCTTTCCGCCCTCATCACCTTCGGCCTCGACCAGGCGTCCAAACTGGCGGTGGTCCAGGGGCTCGATCTTATCAGCCGCGGCGAGATCGATGTCTGGCCGCCCTTCCTCGTCTTCCGCATGGCCTGGAATCGCGGCATCAATTTCGGCCTCTTTGCCGGGGATGCCGAGGCGGTGCGGTGGGGAATCGTTCTGGTCTCGCTGGTGATCTCGGGCTGGGTCTGGATCTGGGTGCGGCGCTCGCGCCCCGGCACCCTTGCGCAGATTTCCGCCGGTCTGCTTGTCGGCGGCGCGCTTGGCAATGTGATCGACCGGATCTGGTACGGCGCGGTGGCGGATTTCCTCAATACGTCCTGCTGCGGATTCGAGAATCCCTATGCGTTCAACGTCGCCGATATCGCAATCTTTGCCGGGGCCCTTGGCCTGGTGCTCTTTACCGGCAAGCCGGCTGAGGGCAGCAAATCGGGGGCAAAAAAGGGCTGAGCCGGATTTCTGACGGTGCCGGGCCTGTGCCCTGGCCGAAAGACCCCGTGACGCGACCAATCCCATAGGCTAAGAGACTTCAAAGGCCGAAGGGCAGCATAAGACGGAAAGACGAATGCCGGGGAACAGGATGCAGGCAAGATCGGGCAAGGGCATGATCGCGCTGACGATTGCGCTGGTGCTGTCCGGATGTGCCGCCGACAAGGGCGATTCTACCGATCTGATGCGGCTGCGCTCGAAAGACGGGCCGGATGAATTCGCGGTCCTGCCGCCGAAGGCGCTGGAAATGCCAACCAGTCTCAAGGACCTGCCCGCGCCCACGCCGGGCGGCGGCAACCGCACCGATCAGCGCCCGCTTGATGATGCTGTGGTGGCGCTTGGTGGCAAGCCCGGCGCCTCGGGTGGCATCCCCGCCGCTGATTCCGCACTTTACGCCCATGCCGCGCGCAATGGCACCCAGGCCGATATCCGCAGCCAGCTGGCCTCGGAAGATCTGCAATGGCGCCGCGACAACAAGGGCCGCATTCTTGAGCGCATGTTCAGCGTCAACACCTATTACCGCGCCTATAAAGACCAGTCGCTGAATCAGTATCGTGAACTGGAATACTGGCGTTCTCGCGGTCTTTTGACCCCATCTGCTCCGCCGGAAGGCTATGACAAGCAGAAGGAAGAAAAGGAACGCCAGAAGAAGAAGCGCGGCGGCCTCCAGCTGTTCTGATGTCGGGGATGCGCCCGTAAGCCGCGCGCCCCGGACCTCAGCCGCCAGGAGCCCGTTAAACCTGCCCCTTGCCGGGCAGCGCACGGAACACAGCGGAAAACCATCGGAGGACGGATGCGTCTTGTGACCCGACTTGCCCGTAAAGCCAGGGGAAAAACCCGCGGCTTTGCGAGGATCATGCCTGCCTTGCCGCTGCTTGCGGCATTGTCGGCCTTTGCCGCCCAGGCCGAAACGGTTTCGGCTTTCCGGCTGGAAAACGGCCTTGATGTGGTGGTGATCGAAGATCACCGCGCCCCGGTCGTCGTCCAGATGATCTGGTATCGCGCCGGCGCCGCCGATGAGACTGCAGGCAAGTCCGGAATCGCACATTTTCTGGAACATCTGATGTTCAAGGGCACCGACAAAGTGCCCGCCGGCCAGTTTTCCGCCACGGTCGAAGCGCATGGCGGTGATGACAATGCCTTCACCTCCTGGGATTACACCGCCTATTTCCAGCGCATTGCCGCCGATAAGCTGGAAATGGTGATGGAGATGGAGGCCGACCGGATGCGGGGGCTGAAACTCGACCCCGCCGTGGTGCTCACCGAACGCCAGGTGATCCTTGAGGAACGCGCGCAGCGCACCGATTCCGATCCGGGCGCGCTGCTGGGCGAACAGATGCGGGCGGCCTTGTTCCTGAACCACCGCTACGGCGTTCCGATCATCGGCTGGCGCCATGAGATTGCCGAGCTGACCCGCGAGGATGCCTTGGCCTGGTATGAGAAGTATTACGCCCCGAACAATGCCACGCTGATCATCGCGGGCGATGTGACCCCCGATCAGGTGAAGGGACTGGCCGAAAAATATTACGGCCCCATCGCGCCCTCGGAAGGCATAAAACCGCGCATCCGCCCGCAAGAGCCGCCGCATCTGGCGGAACGCCGGCTGGCCTATGCCGATGAGCGGGTCTCTGACCCCTATGTCTACCGCTCTTACCTGGCGCCGGAGCGCAATCCGGGCGATCAGAAGACCGCAGCCGCATTGTCGATCCTGGCTGAGCTTCTCGGCGGCAATGGTCAGACGGCGATCCTGCCGCGCGCGCTTCAGTTCGATAGCCAGGTCGCGGTCTGGTCTTCGGCCTTTTACGATGGCACTGCGCTGGATGACGCGACTTTCGGGCTTTATGTCGTGCCCGCACCCGGGGTGAGCCTTGGCGAGGCAGAGGCCGCGATGGATGCGGTTCTGGCGAAATTCCTTGAGGAAGGCCCCGATCCGGAGGCGTTTGACCGGATCAAGACCCAGATCCGTGCCTCGGATATCTATGCCAAAGACGATGCGATGGGGCTGGCAAAGCTTTACGGCGAGGAGCTTTCGGTCGGCCTCGGCCTTGATGATATCCAAAGCTATACGTCGGTGCTGGATGAGGTGACCATCGAGGATGTGATGCAGGCCGCGCATCAGGTGCTGAACCGCAACAATGCGGTGACCGGCTGGCTGGAGCGCCCGCCGGAAGCCTCGCCGGAAGCGTCACCGGAACAATCTGCCGCTCCGGCTGAGGCAGCCCCCGGGACGGAACCGGCAACAGGTGAAACGGAGGCCGCAGAATGATGTTTCGTGCTCTGGTCGCAGCTTTTGCGATCCTTCTCCCCGGGCTCGCCTGCGCCGATATTCCGATCAAAGAGGTGAAAAGCCCCGGCGGGCTGACCGCCTGGCTGGTTGAAGATCACAATATCCCCTTCACCGCGCTGGAGATCCGCTTTCGCGGCGGCACTTCGCTGGATGATCCGGGCAAACGCGGCGCGATTTACCTCATGTCGGGGCTGATCGAGGAAGGCGCCGGCGATCTCGACAGCAAGGGCTTCGCCGAGGCGCGAGACAGTCTTGCGGCCTCGTTTTCCTTCGCGGCCTCGACCGATACCTTTTCGGTCTCGGCCCGGTTTCTGAGCGAGAACCGCGATGAGGCGGTGGATCTGCTGGCCCTGGCCCTGAACAAGCCGCGCTTTGATGAGGATGCGGTGATCAGGGTGCGCGAACAGGTGCTCTCCGGGCTGCGCTCGAACCTGCGCGATCCTTCTTCGATTGCGTCGCAGACCTTTGATCAGCTGGCTTATGGCGAACATCCCTATGGCAGCACCGGGCGCGGCACGCTTGCATCTGTTGCGGCCCTGAGCCGCGACGATATCGTCCAGGCCTGGAAGACCGCTCTTGCGCGCGAGAATGTCTATATCTCGGCCGCAGGCGACATCACCGCCGCAGAGCTGGGGCTGATCATCGACCGCGTGCTGGGCGGTCTGCCGGAAACCGGCGCCCCCCTGCCCGGGGCGGCGCCCTGGCTGCTGCCACCGGGGGTGAGCGTGATCGATTTCCCCTCGCCGCAATCGGTGGTGGTGTTTGGTCAGTCGGGAATTTCGCAGAAGGATCCGGATTTCTTTGCCGCCTTCATCCTGAATGAGGTGATGGGCGGCGGGCGGTTCTCGGCCCGGCTGATGACCGAGGTACGCGACAAGCGCGGCCTGACCTATGGGATCGGCACCTACCTCGTGGGGATGGATCATTCGGACAGCTATCTCGGGCAGTTCCAGGCCTCGAATGACAAGGTCGCCGAGGCGATCAGCGTGATCCGGGCGCAATGGGCAAAAATCGCGACCGAAGGGATCAGCGAGAAAGAGCTTACCGATGCGAAGACCTATCTGACCGGCGCCTATCCGTTGCGCTTTGACGGCAATGCGCCGATTGCCTCGATCCTTGTGGGCATGCAGATGCAGGGGATGCCGATCGACTATCCGAACACCCGCAATGCGAAGATCGAAGCGGTCACGATGGAGGATGTGAAACGGGTCGCGGCGCGGCTTTATCAGCCCGAGGCCCTGCGTTTCGTGGTGGTGGGCCAGCCGGTGGATGTGACCCCGTCACCGTGACGCGCTTTGTAGCACCTGACAGGGCGGTGTTTTCCTGAACAAAGCCGGGGAGGGCAACCCTCCCCGGCCCCCTCCCCGCCGCGCGTGGGGGGACCTGTGCGGGGAGAGCCGCAGGCCGGGCAAGATCTGGCGGGCCTTTCGCGACTCGCTATCGGCTGCTAGATATTGCGGCATGAGCCAGTTCGCCCCCAACCTCTCGCAAGAAGCCATGCGTCCTGTGATCCGTCAGCTGGACGAGGCCGCGATCAACCGCATCGCCGCCGGGGAAGTGGTGGAACGGCCCGCATCCGCCGTGAAAGAGCTGGTGGAAAACGCGATAGACGCAGGCGCGACACGGATCCGGATCGAGTATACCGATGGTGGCAAGACGCTGATCCGGGTCACCGATGATGGCTGCGGCATGACGCCCGAGGATCTGCCGCTGGCGCTTAGCCGCCATGCGACCTCGAAAATCGACGGCAGTGATCTGCTGAACATCCGGTCTTTCGGGTTTCGCGGCGAGGCGCTGCCCTCCCTGGGCGCCGTCGGCCGACTGGCGATCACATCGCGCGCGGCGGGATTTGACGCAGCCCTGATCACCTGCACCGGCGGGCGGCTTGACGGGCCACGACCGGCCGCACTGACCTCGGGCACCGTGGTCGAGCTGCGCGATCTGTTCCACGCAACGCCCGCGCGGCTGAAATTCATGCGATCAGACCGGGCCGAGGCCCAGGCGATCCATGAAGTGGTCAAACGTCTTGCCATGGCCGAGCCGGCGGTGGGCTTTACCCTGTCCGAGGTTACCGCAGACGGGCCAAGAGTGATCCTGCGCCTTGACCCCGAACAGGGCGATTTGTTTGACGCATTGCAGGGGCGGCTTACGCGGGTCATCGGCGCGGATTTCACCGCCAATGCCATGGCGATTGATGCCAGCCGCGATGGTCTTGCCCTGCTGGGCTATGCCGCGCTGCCGACCTATTCGCGCGGTTCCTCGACGCAGCAATATCTCTTCGTCAATGGTCGCCCGGTGAATGACCGCCTGCTGCTCGGTGCGTTGCGGGCCGCCTATTTCGACGTGCTGTCACGCGACCGCCATCCGGCGGCGGTGCTGAACCTGATTGTCGATCCCGAACGGGTGGATGTGAACGTGCATCCGGCGAAATCCGAGGTGCGGTTTCGCGAGCCCGATGCCGCCCGCTCGCTGATCATCACCGCGATCCGGACGGCCCTGAGCGGAGCGGGCCATCGGGCCTCGACCACTGTGGGGGCCGAAACAATCGGGGCTTTCCGGCCAGGCCAGAACCTGGCGCCCCAGCCGATGCGGCCGACTTACGCGCATGACCTGCCGCACCGTCCTGCGCAGAGCAGCCTCGCCCAGGCCTTCGCCTTTCAGGCGCCCCTGCCCGCCCCCGGCTTCGCCGAAGCCCCTCAGGTCAACACGATTGCAGATCTGGGCGGGACCTCGGCGCAGATCCGGGATCAGGATCCGGCAGGGCCCGCGCCCGCGCCGCAGAGCTTCCCCCTCGGCGCCGCCCGCGCCCAGCTGCACGAAAACTGGATCATCGCCCAGACGCCGGACGGCATTGTCATCGTCGACCAGCATGCTGCACATGAACGCCTCGTCTATGAACGGCTGAAGGCGCAGATGGCCAGCCGCGAGATCCCGCGTCAGGTGCTGCTGATCCCCGAGATCATCACCCTCTCTCCGCCCGATGCGAGCCTGATCCTCTCGGCGGCTGAAAGCCTCGCCGGCGCCGGCCTCATCATCGAATCTTTCGGCGGTTCGGCGATATCGGTGACCGAAACCCCGGCGATCCTCGGCGAGGTCAACGCGGCCGCGCTGATCCGCGATATTCTCGACGAGTTGTCGGATCAGGGCGACAGCCAGCTGACCCGCGCGAAAATCGACGTGGTGCTGTCGCGTATGGCCTGCCATGGCTCGGTCCGCTCTGGCCGGCAGATGCGCCCCGAAGAGATGAACGCGCTTTTGCGCGAGATGGAGGTCACACCGAATTCCGGCCAGTGCAATCACGGCCGCCCCACCTGGGTCGAGCTGAAGCTCCATGATATCGAACGGCTTTTCGGGCGCAGATGATCACGCTTTTCGGCCAGACTTATGCCTGGAACGCCCCTGAGATCCTGATCGGCGGCGCGATCGGCTTCGGGATCATTGCCCTTCTGATCCTGATCCTGCGGGCCGCCAGTCGCGCGGGCAATTCCGCGCAGCCCCTGATGAATGAGATCGCCTGGATGAGCCACCGCGTCCAGGCCCTGTCCGAGGGGCAGGAGCGGCTCTCGGGCGGGCTGAGCCATGTATCTGAAGCGCAGGCCGCATCGCAGGTCTCGATGCTGAAACTGATGGAAGCCCGCCTTGCCGATGTGCAGCGCCAGATGACCGAGGCGCTACATGGCACATCGACCCGCACGGCGCGGTCTCTCGGGGAATTGCACCAGCGGCTGGAAACCATCGACAAGGCGCAGGAAAAGATCGAGAAACTTTCCGGCAACGTTCTGTCCTTGCAGGATATTCTGGCAAACAAACAGACCCGGGGCGCCTTTGGCGAGATCCAGCTGCATGACATCGTCTCGAAGGCGCTGCCCGCCGACAGCTATACGATGCAGGCGACGCTTCCGAATGGCCGCCGTGCGGATTGCCTTGTGCATCTGCCAAAGCCTCCCGGCCCCATCGTGATCGATGCGAAATTTCCGCTGGAACCCTACGAGGCGCTGCGCCGCGCCGAAAACCCGCGCCAGAACCATGAGGCCGCCCAGCAGTTGCGCCAGGCGCTGCGCGCCCATATCCGCGCCATATCGGAGCGCTATATCCTTGAGGGCGAGACCGCAGATGGCGCGCTGATGTTCCTGCCCTCGGAAGCGGTCTATGCCGAACTGCATGCGAATTTCCCCGAGCTCGTGCGTGAGGGGTTTGCCGCCCGGGTCTGGATCGTCTCGCCCACGACCTGCATGGCGACGCTGAACACAATGCGCGCGGTGCTGAAAGACGCGCGGATGCGCGAACAGGCCGGCGCCATCCGCAAAGAGCTCTCGCTTTTGTCGCAGGATGTGGATCGGCTTGGCGCGCGGGTCGGCAATCTTGACCGTCATTTCCAGATGGCGGCGCGGGATATAGAAGAGATCCGTATCTCTTCGGACAAGGCCGGAAAACGAGCCCGCCGGCTTGATAATTTCGACTTCGAGGAGCTGGCCCCGGACGCCACGCCCGTCCTGCCGGGCCGGGACGCCGGGCCGGGCTGAACCGACAGTGCCATGCAAAAAGCGCAAGGCTGCCAGAAATGTCACGGGGGCAGGATCGCGGCCCTCGCCCCTGTTGCAGCCCTGTTCTCCGTGATAGCGGTGACAGCATCATGAGCGCGCCCCAAAACACCCGACTCGGTATCCTGCTGATGATCGCCACTTCGGCGATTTTTGCGATTCAGGATGGTCTTTCGCGCCATCTCGGCGAGTCGGTGAACATCTATATGGTGGTGATGATCCGCTTCTGGTTCATGACCGTTTTCGTGCTGGCGCTGGCCGCGCGCAGCCCGGGCGGGCTGAAAGCGGCGGCAAAGAGCCGCTATCCCCTGTTGCAGATCCTGCGCGGCTTTCTGCTGGTGGCGGAAATCTGCGTCATGGTTGTGGCCTTCATCAGACTGGGCCTGATCGAGACCCATGCGGTTTTCGTGGTCTATCCGCTGCTGGTGACGCTGTTTTCGGGCCCGATCCTTGGTGAAAAAGTCGGCTGGCGGCGCTGGCTGGCGGTGCTGGTCGGTTTTATCGGGGTGATCGTCATCCTCAACCCGGGCGGCGGCGTTTTCACCCCCTGGGCGCTTTTGCCGCTTTCGGCTGCGGCCATGTTCGCGCTTTACGGGCTGTTGACCCGCTATGTGGCGCGCGAGGACAGTGCCTCGACCAGTTTCTTCTGGACCGGGATTTCGGGTGCCGTTTTCATCACGCCTTTCGGGCTGATGCACTGGCAGAACATGTCCGGCTTCGACTGGAGCCTGATGGCCATTCTGTGCTGCACTGCCGTGCTGGGGCACTGGCTGCTGATCAAGGCCTATGATGTGGCAGAGGCTTCGGATATCCAGCCCTTCGCCTATTTCCAGCTGCCATTCGTGTCTTTCCTCGGTCTGGTTTTCCTCAATGAGAACCTGCGCATCAATGTGGTGATCGGGGCGGTGATCGTGGTCGCGGCCGGGCTTTTCACGCTCTGGCGGCAGCGGGTTCGCGCACGGAACAACAAAGCTCTGTGACAGAGCCCCCTGCGGGTGGGAATGGCGGCTTTCTGCGGTTGCTCTGCCCCCGGGCCGCGCGTAAAACTTGGCCCGTTACTGCCTGAGAGGTCGCGCATGTCTGTTCCGAAACCCGTCGTTTTATGTATCCTCGACGGATGGGGGATCGGACCGGATCCGACTACCTCGGCCCCGGCCCAGGCCAATATCCCGACCTTCCGCAACCTGATGGCCACGCGGCCCAATTCCACCCTCGTGACCTTTGGCCCCGATGTCGGGCTGCCGACCGGACAGATGGGAAATTCCGAGGTCGGCCATACCAATATCGGCGCGGGCCGCGTGGTGGCGATGGATCTGGGCCAGATCGACCTGGCCATCGAGACGGGCTCTTTCGGCGCGGAGCCGGCGCTCCGGCAATTCATTGCGGCGCTTGAGGCCTCTGGCGGCACCGCGCATCTGGCGGGCCTTTGCTCGCCCGGCGGTGTCCATGCCCATCAGGCGCATCTGATCGAAGCCGCGAAGATCATCGCAGCCGAAGGCGTCAGGGTCGTGATCCATGCAATCACCGACGGGCGCGACGTGGCGCCCTCTTCCGCTGCGAGCCAGATTGCCGGGATCGAAGCCGCGCTGCCGCCTTCGGTGAAGATCGTCACCGTCACCGGGCGGTATTTCGCGATGGACCGCGACAATCGCTGGGAACGCGTTGCCACCGCCTATGAGGCAATGGTGCATGGCAAAGGCGAGACGGCAGACAGTGCGGGTCAGGCGATTGCCCGGGCCTATGCTGCGGGCGTGACCGATGAATTCATCCCGGCGACGGTCCTGGGCGATTACCAGGGCATGAAAGACGGCGACGGGCTCTTTTTCCTGAACTTCCGCGCCGACCGCGCGCGCGAGATCCTCGCCGCCATCGGCCAGCCGGATTTCGACGGCTTTGACCCCGGCGCCCGCCCGCATCTGGTCGCGCGCCTCGGCATGGTCGATTACTCCGAGGCCCATAACCACTATATGACCACGATGTTCCCCAAGCAGGACATCGTAAACACGCTGGGCGAATGGGTGGCGAAACAGGGCAAGACCCAGTTCCGCCTCGCGGAAACCGAGAAATATCCGCATGTGACCTTCTTCCTCAATGGGGGCCGTGAAGAGCCGTTCCCCGGTGAAGATCGCTTCATGCCGCAATCGCCGAAAGTGGCGACCTATGACCTGCAACCCGAGATGTCGGCGCCGGAGGTGACTGCGAAATTCGTCGAAGCCATTGAAAAAGGCTATGACCTGATCGTGGTGAATTACGCCAATCCCGATATGGTCGGCCATACCGGCAAGATCGGGGCCGCCATAAAGGCCTGCGAGGCGGTGGATCAGGGTCTGACGGCTGCGCTTGCCGCATTGGAAAAAGCCGGTGGCGCCATGGTGATCTGTGCCGATCACGGCAATTGCGATGTGATGACCGATCCGGTCACGCATCAGCCCCATACTGCCCATACGCTGAACCCGGTGCCGGTGATCCTGGTTGGCGGGCCGACCGGCATTCAGGGCGGCGCGCATCTGCGCAGCGGTGGCCGGCTTGCCGATCTGGCACCGACGCTGCTGGATCTGATGGGGCTGGACAAACCGGCCGAGATGACCGGCGAAAGCCTGATCCTGCGATGACATCCGCGCACGGCTCTTTTCTCTGCGGCGGTCTCGCGCTCGCGCTGATGCTGGCGCCCGCGATGACCTGCGCGCAGGAGGCAGAGCCGGACGAGATTTCAGCCGCGCTGCCGGTGGCAGAGCCGGCGCTGACGACCGATGCCGGGTTGACGGTTTCCGACCAGGCGGCGCGTGCCTCTGGTCAGCTGCGTGACGCGGTGGCGGCAATGGAGGCGGCGACCACGGGCCGCGCCCAGGTGGCCGCGCTGACCCAGACCGTGCGCGCCTATGAGGAAGGCCTCGCCGCGCTGCGCGAAGCCCTGCGCCAGGCGGAACTGCGCGAGGAAGTGCTGAAACTCCGCTTCAATGCCAAGCGCGACCGCGTGGGTCAGCTGGTCTCGGCGCTGGCGCAGATGGAACAGAACCGCGGGCCCTTATTGCTGATCCATCCGGCAGGGCCGCTTGGCACTGCCCGCTCGGGCATGCTGGTGGCCGAAGTCACGCCGCTGATCCAGGCCGAGGCCGATCAGCTGCGCCGCGAACTTCAGGAACTGGCCGATCTCAGGGCGCTGCAGGTCTCGGCCGGACAGCATCTGACCGACGGGCTCGCCTCGGCCCAGGCGGCACGTACCGCGCTGTCAAAGGCAATCTCGGCACGTACCGATCTGCCCAAACGCTTCACCGATGATCCGGTGATCCTGCGCGCCTTGCTGGAAAGCGCCGATACGCTGGACAGTTTCGCCGCCGGGCTGATCGAAACCTCGACCGATGGCGCGGCACCGCGCCCCTTTGTCACCGCGATGGGTGTATTGCCATTGCCGGTGGTGGGCAGCCTGATCCGGCGCCCCGATGAAGCCGATGGCGCCGGCGTGCGCCGCCCCGGTATGACGCTTGCCACCCGCGACCGCGCTCTGGTCACCGCCCCCTGGCCCGGCACCATCCGCTATCTCGGGCCACTGCTCGACTACGGAAATGTGATCATCCTCGAGCTCGGTGACGGCTATCTTCTGGTTCTGGGCGGGCTCGGGACGGTTTATGGCGAAGTGGGCGAAGTTGTCGCAACCGGCGCGCCGCTTGGGCTGATGGGCGGCAGTGACGGCAGCGGATCCGTGCCGGTCCCCACCGAACAGGCGCCGCTTGCACCGGGCGGATCGAAAAGCGGGGCTGGTGCAGAAGCCACGGAAACGCTTTACTTGGAATTGAGAATGGGGGCCACTGCGGTCGATCCGACCGAATGGTTCGCCGCCACTGCCTCGACAGGAGACTGAGGTCCTTATGAAGAAACTCGTGCTTGCCGCCGTGGGCGGTACCGTCGCCGGTGTGGTCCTGACCTCGCAAGTCGGTCCCCTGATCGCCGAGCAGGCCTCCCGTGACAGTTCGGTCTATGAGCAACTCGATCTGTTCGGCACCATTTTCGACCGTGTGCGCGCGCAATATGTCGAACCGGTTGATACCGAGAAACTGGTCGAGGCCGCGATCAACGGCATGCTGACCTCGCTTGACCCGCATTCGTCCTATCTTTCCGCGAAAGATTTCGAAGATATGCGCGTCCAGACCAAGGGCGAATTCGGCGGGCTTGGGATCGAGGTCACCCAGGAAGAGGGCTTCATCAAGGTGATCTCGCCGATGGATGGCACCCCCGCCGACAAGGCTGGCATCCAGGCGGGCGATTACATCACCCATGTGAACGGGGAATCGATCCTCGGGCTCAACCTGAACCAGGCGGTGGATCTGATGCGCGGGCCGGTTGGCTCCGAGATCATCATCACCGTCGTGCGGGTCGGGACTGATCAGCCCTTCGACGTCTCGGTCATCCGCGATACGATCAAGGTTGACGCGGTCAAGGGCCGCACTGTCGGCAAGGCGGTGGTCCTGCGCGTGACCACCTTCAATGACCAGACCACCAGCGATCTGAAAACCGCACTTGAAAAAGGCATTGCAGAGCTTGGCGGCGTTGAGAATATCGACGGCGTGGTGCTTGATCTGAGGAACAATCCGGGCGGGCTTCTGAACGAGGCGATCACCGTCTCGGATACTTTCCTGAATTCCGGCGAAATCGTCTCGACCCGTGGCCGCACCCCCGAAGACGGAGAGCGTTTCAACGCCAAAGCCGGCGATCTGGCCGAAGGCAAGCCGATGGTCGTGCTGATCAATGGCGGCTCGGCCTCGGCCTCCGAAATCGTGGCCGGCGCGTTGCAGGATCACCGCCGCGCGGTGGTGGTCGGCACCAAGAGCTTCGGCAAGGGCTCGGTCCAGTCGCTGATCCCGCTGCGCGACGAAGGCGCGATGCGGCTGACGACGGCGCGCTATTACACGCCCTCGGGCCGTTCGATCCAGGCGCTCGGCATCTCGCCCGATATCGTGGTGCAGCAGCCGGCGCGCCCCAATCCGGCGACCGACACCCCCGCAGCTGAGCCCAAAACGGCGATCCAGCCCCGGACCGAAGCCGGGCTGCGCGGTGCGATCACCAATGATTCGATGACCGAGGATGAGAAAAAACTCTATCTCGAAGAGCAGGAACATGCGGAAGAGACCGCCAAACTGCGCGATGAGGATTATCAGCTCGCCTATGCGGTGGATATTCTGAAGGGGCTGAACACCCTCCGGGAAGAGTGACTGTGATGGTGAAGGCGGCGGATCTGCCCTACCGGCCCTGCGTCGGGATCGTGCTGGTGAACTCTGAAGGCCTGATCTTTGCAGGGCAGCGTATCGACGGGGGGCGGGCCACCAGCCCCCCCGACCGGCTGGCCTGGCAGATGCCCCAGGGCGGGATTGACGAGGGCGAGACACCAAAGGGCGCGGCTCTGCGCGAGCTGTGGGAAGAGACCGGCGTGACCGCCGATCTCGTCGAAAAGATCGCGAAGACGGATGACTGGCTGACCTATGACCTGCCGGAAGAGCTGATCGGCAAAGTCTGGGGGGGTAAGTATCGCGGCCAGCGCCAGAAATGGTTCCTGCTGCGCTATCTCGGCACCGATGATCAGATCGGCATCGCCACCACCCACCCGGAATTCTCGTCCTGGTGCTGGATCCGGGCCGATGACCTTGTCTCGGCCATCGTGCCGTTCAAACGCGCGGTCTATGAGCAGGTGGTGGCGGCGTTCCGGCCGCATCTGGCCTGATCCCGGGGCGCGCGGCCGGGTAAGGGGGCCCTGCCCCCTCGCCGCTTTGCGGCTTACCCCCGGGATATTTAAGGACAGATGAAAGCAGCAAAGGTTTTTCATCTGTCTCTAAATATCCCCGCCGGAGGCATTGCCGTCGTCAGACGGCAAAGAAATTCTTCAGATTTCCACCACCGTTACGCCGGGCCGCAGGCGCATGACATCTGCCGGGCGGCAAAGCTGGGTCGCATCGGTGGAGACCGCAGCGGCGGCGGCAGCGAGAGCGAGTGCCTCATCATCGCTTTGCCCCCTCGCGAGCGAGAGGACGAGGCCCGCGACGAAACTGTCCCCCGCCCCGACCGCCGATCTCACTTTAACCTTAGGGGCATTGGCGAAGAGGCGGCGTTCAGCGGTGGCGAGGATGTTGCCTTCGGCACCGCGCGCGACCACCACCTTTTGCGCCACGCCGCGCCGGACGAGGTCTTGCGCGAAATCAGCCGTAGCCTCGCGGTTTTCCAGGGCATGGCCGGTCAGGCTTTCGGCCTCTTCCGCATCCATCCGCAGGACTTCGAGCCCCGGGATAGGTGCCCGCACCGCCTCGGTCAGGGGTTTTCCGGATGTATCCAGCACCACGCGGCAGCCCGGCATCGCTGCGGCAAGCTGTGCCGGGAAATCCGCCGGAACACCGGGCGGCTGGCTGCCGGAGATGACCGAATAGCCGCCCGGGCGCGAGGTTGCGCGCAAAAGCGTGAAGACCCGGTTGCGCTCGGCCTCGCCCCAAAGGGGCCCGGGCAGCATGAAGCGAAACTGCTGGCCGCTGGTCTCTTCGGTGACGGTCAGGGATTGCCGCGTCTCGCCCGGGCCGGGCAGCGTCAGGAAGGTCACCCCTGCCTCGCGGATGAGCCCCGAAAGCCGGTCACCGGTCAGCCCGCCGATGGCAACCAGAGCCAGACTGTCGCCGCCAAGCGCGAGAATCGCCCGGCTGACATTCAGCCCGCCGCCGCCGGGATCAAGCATCGGCTCGGAGCAGCGCAGCTTGCAGCCCGGAAGCATCTCGGCCACATCTGTTGCCATATCCAGCGCCGGATTGAGGGTCAGGGTCAGGATCGGGGCCTGGTCGCTCATCGCCGATATTCCTTGTTTTGGTCTGCTGCTGCGGCGCCACGGCTACTGTTTGCGCTACCACCTGTCTGAAGGCAAGAGAATCGCGCATCGGCGAACTCTGTCTGCGGGCTACGGAAATTTACACTGAATTGCCGGTTTCAGCCGCACAGAGCAAATAAACATCATGTTCTCTGGCCCTTGCGACATTTGCGGGCAGTGTCACCGCCCCCGGCACCTGGGGGGCGCGCCAGATGGGAGAGAAATCGCGCGAAACTGGGTTTGTGAACCTGTCACTTGTTGACCGTCAGGAATATCTATTTATTATCGAGAATAATAGCGCGTCAGCCGAGCTGTCGCGCCCGCCGCCCGGGTGCATAGCCCGGTGAGACGGGCCTGCCGGGGCCGGACGCGTTAAGGGAATCTGGTGCCATCCGAGACAAGGATGCATCAGCGGGAAAAGTGCCAACGGGAGAGAGCCACAATGGCGTTCAAGTCTGATATCGAGATTGCACGGGAAGCGAAGAAAAAGCCGATCATGGAGATCGGCTCGAAACTGGGCATTCCGTCGGAGCATCTGCTGCCCTACGGCCATGACAAGGCCAAGGTCGGCCAGGAGTTCATCCGTTCGCTGGAAGGCAAGCCCGATGGCAAGCTGATCCTCGTGACCGCGATCAACCCGACGCCGGCAGGCGAAGGCAAGACCACCACCACCGTGGGTCTGGGAGATGGTCTGAACCGCATCGGCAAAAAAGCGGTGATCTGTATCCGTGAGGCCTCGCTCGGCCCGAATTTCGGCATGAAGGGTGGCGCCGCCGGTGGCGGCATGGCCCAGGTCGTGCCGATGGAGGAAATGAACCTCCATTTCACCGGTGACTTCCACGCGATCACCGCAGCACATAACCTGCTGTCCTGCATGATCGACAACCATATCTACTGGGGCAATGAGCTCGACATCGACGAGCGCCGCATCGCCTGGCGCCGCGTGATGGACATGAACGACCGCGCGCTGCGCGATGCGGTCATCTCGCTTGGTGGCGTGGCAAACGGCTTCCCGCGTCAGACCGGGTTCGATATCACCGTGGCCTCGGAAGTCATGGCGATCCTCTGCCTGTCGAAAGACCTCGAAGACCTGCAAAAGCGCCTCGGTGACATCATCGTCGCCTATACCCGCGAGAAAAAGCCGGTCTATTGCCGCGACATCAAAGCCGATGGCGCGATGACCGTGCTCCTGAAAGACGCGATGCAGCCGAACCTGGTGCAGACGCTGGAAAACAACCCGGCATTCGTCCATGGCGGCCCGTTTGCGAATATCGCGCATGGCTGTAACTCGGTCATCGCGACCCGCACCGCGCTGAAGCTGGGCGAATATGTCGTGACCGAGGCCGGCTTCGGGGCCGATCTGGGCGCCGAGAAGTTCTTCGACATCAAATGCCGCAAGGCGGGGCTGAAACCGGCGGCGGCGGTGATCGTGGCCACGGTGCGCGCGATGAAGATGAATGGCGGCGTGGCGAAGGCCGATCTGGGCGCTGAAAACGTTGATGCGGTGAAAAAGGGCTGTCCGAACCTCGGTCGTCACATCGCCAATGTCAAAGGTTTCGGCGTGCCGGTGGTGGTTGCCATCAACCACTTCTATTCGGACACCGATGCCGAGGTCGAAGCGGTGAAAGCCTATGTCGCGGAACAGGGCGCTGAAGCGATCCTGTGCAAGCACTGGGCCCAGGGTTCCGCCGGGATCGAGGATCTGGCGAAGAAAGTCGTCGAGCTGGCCGAAGGCGGCAAATCCAGCTTCGCACCGCTCTATCCGGACGAAATGGGGCTTTTCGCCAAGATCGAGACCATCGCCAAGCGCATCTATCACGCGGGCGAAGTCATTGCCGACAAGTCGGTTCGCGATCAGCTGAAGGCCTGGGAAGCTGCCGGTTACGGCAATCTGCCGGTCTGCATGGCGAAAACCCAATACAGCTTCTCGACCGATCCCAACCTGCGCGGCGCGCCCGAGGGCCATACGATCCCGGTCCGCGAAGTGCGTCTTTCGGCGGGTGCCGGTTTCGTCGTGGCGATCTGCGGTGAGATCATGACCATGCCGGGCCTGCCGCGCGTGCCGGCAGCTGAGACCATCCGTCTGAATGAAGCGGGCCAGGTCGAAGGCCTGTTCTGATCACGGCTCTGTTCTGAGCCTTCGCTCAGTATGATACCGGGATGGGGGGCTTTGCGCCCCCCATCCGCCCACAGACTATTTACGTCAAGAGGAAGAGGGCTTTTCGCTAAGGGCCTGCTGGCATAAGTCAGGGGCGATGTTTGCGGAGGGCATGAGATGCAAAAGCCGGAAGACTGCTCGACCATGGCGGAAATTCGTGCCGGGATTGATGCGCTGGATCAGGACCTGGTCCGGCTGTTCGCTCTGAGGGCGCAGTTTATCGACCGGGCGGCGTCGATCAAGGCCGGGGTGGATCTGCCAGCACGGATCCCCTCCCGGGTTGAGGAAGTGGTGGCCAATGTCCGCGCCCATGCCGCGCGCGAAGGCCTGCCCCCCGACCTGGTGGAGAAGCTTTGGCGGCGGCTGATCGACTGGTCGATCGCGCGTGAGGAAAGCCACCTGGGGCCGGACAGCCTCAGGGACAGGAACGGATAAACCTGCCCGCTCAGACGGGGTCAGGCGTCACACAGGAAGGATTATCGGATGGCGGCGAAGGTGATCGACGGCAAGGCTTTTGCCGAAAAGGTGCGCGAGCAGGTGGCGGCGCATGTCGCCCGGCTGAAGGCGGAAAAGGGCCTGGTGCCCGGCCTCGCCGTGGTGCTGGTTGGCGAAGATCCGGCCTCGGCGGTCTATGTGAAAAACAAGGGCATCCAGACCAAGGCCTCGGGGATGAATTCCTTCGAGCACAAGCTGGAGGCCGATACGTCAGAGGCCGATCTGCTGGCTTTGATTGACAGGCTGAATGCCGATCCGGCGGTGCATGGCATCCTCGTGCAGCTGCCGCTGCCCGGCCATCTGAATTCCGAGCTGGTGATCAACCGGATCGATCCGGCGAAGGATGTAGACGGATTCCATATCTCGAATGTGGGTCTTCTGGGCACCGGGCAGAAGTCGATGGTGCCCTGCACGCCGCTGGGCTGCCTGATGATGTTGCGCGATCACCATGGCAAGCTTGCAGGGCTGAATGCGGTTGTGGTCGGACGCTCGAATATCGTCGGCAAGCCGATGGCGCAGCTTCTGCTGGGCGACAGCTGCACCGTGACCATCGCGCATAGCCGCACCAAAGACCTCGCGGAAGTCTGCCGTGGCGCGGATATCCTCGTGGCCGCAGTCGGTCGCCCCGAGATGATCACCGGCGACATGGTGCGCCCCGGCGCGACCGTGATCGATGTCGGCATCAACCGGATCGAGCGCGACGGCAAGGCAAAGCTTGTCGGCGATGTGCATTATGAAAGCGCCGCCGCAGTGGCCGGTGCGATCACCCCGGTGCCGGGTGGCGTTGGCCCGATGACCATTGCCTGCCTGCTGGCAAATACGCTGACGGCTGCCTGCCGCGCCAATAACCTCCCCGAGCCCGAAGGTCTGACCGCGTGACTGTAAGCGACCACCGTTTCATCGACGGCAAGGCGGTGCAACAGCGCCTCCTTGCCGAGGTTCGGGCCAAAGTGCAGGAGGCTTCGGCGACACGCCCCATCGGGCGGCTGGTCTCGGTCTCGATTGGCCCCTCGCCCGAGGTGGCGGTCTATGTGCGCAACCAGGCGCGGGGCGCTGCGGCAGCGGGAATTCCGTTCGACCAGCAGCTCTGGCCTGCCGAGATCACCCAGGAAGAGGCCAAGCGCCTGATCGTCGAGATGAATGACCGCGACGATGTGCTGGGGATCATCCTGCAGCGTCCGGTGCCGGCGCATATCAATGTGCGCTCGCTGCAATCGGCGATCCATCCGCTGAAGGATGTCGAGGGGATGAACCCCGCCTCGATCGGCAATATCGTCTATAATGACGTGGCGATGGCGCCCTGCACCGCCGCCGCGGCGGTTGAACTGCTTCGTGAAACCGGCCTCGAGATGAAGGGGCTGGAGGTCGTGATGATCGGCCATTCCGAGATCGTCGGCAAACCGGCAGCGTTTCTTCTGATGGCCGAGGGGGCGACGGTGACAATCTGCCACCATATGACGCGCAACCTTGCCATGCATTCGCGCCGCGCTGATGCGGTGGTCGTTGCCGTTGGCAAGGCGCATCTGATCGGGCCGGATATGATCAAGCCCGGTGCGGCTGTCATTGATATCGGCATCAACCAGGTGACCGATCCCGATGGCACTGTGCGGATCGTCGGCGATGTCGACACCGACCGCGTCAAAGAAGTCGCAGGCTGGATCACGCCGGTTCCGGGCGGTGTCGGTCCGGTCACCGTGGCGATCCTGATGCGCAATGCGGTGACCGCACATCAACGCCAGATCGCGGCGGGCTGGCTGCAAAGCTGAGCCCCCCACCCCTTCGGTCGCTTTATCAGTAAAAGAGCCTGTGGTTTCCGTTGACTTGCGCTTGCCCGGGCCTAGAATATTCCTCAGCGTAAACTTATTTTCTGCATACGCCAATGGCGTGATGGAGGATGCGATGCTCGACCAGGCTTATCCCGATGTGATCCCGGGCCCGCCCAGACCCAGCCAGATCATCCGCCCCGCCGGGCTGATGCTGCCCAAAGGCACCGAGCGCTATTCGGTGCCCGGTGCCGGCGCGATGATGATCCGGATCGGCACCGGCGACCGGATCACGGTGGTCAATGACGAGGGCGGACAGCCCTGCGAGGTGCTGGCGGCAGGCCAGGACGGGCGGATCGATCCGGCCCTTCTGGGGCTTGGCGGCGACTGTGACGCAAGCGGGCTGAAAGCACTGCTGGCCTCGGGCGAGCCGAGCCTTGCGCGGATGCGCCAGGGGCTTGAGCGTCTTGGCCTCGATCTGGCCGGGGCAAAGGCCAGCCGCTTTTTTGCCGCCGATACCCCCGCGCGCACCTCGGTCGATTTCACCGCCAGCCGCGAGGGCTTTCTGGTGGTGGCGGCGCCTGGCGGCGATATGGATCCCGATGGCCAGGACACCGCGACGCCGCTCACCGTCTTTGTCAAACGTGCGGCGGCGAATTTCGCGCTGAAATCCGAACTGCCCGACCCGCTGTCGGACCCGCTGCAAGAGGTCCGTGTGCGCTCGGCCACGGCCGAGGCCTATGTGGTTAAAGCAGGCGAATATATCCAGATCCTTGATGTCGACGGCCGCCAATGCACCGATTTCCAGTGCTTTGACGCCCGTAAGCTGGATCGCGGCATCGAACATGCGCTGGACGTCACCGCGACCCGTTCGGTCATGGGCCACGCCTATCCGATGCCGGGCCTGCATGCGAAATATTACGACCAGGACTTCACCCCGCTGGTCGAGGTGATCCAGGACACCTGCGGGCGCCATGACGCCTTCTCGCTGGCCTGCTATGCCAAATATTACGACGATATCGGCTATCCGGGCCATGTGAACTGTACCGAGAATTTCAATGCGGTCCTCGCACCGCATGGGATCGGTGCACGCGGCGGCTGGATGGCTGCGAACTTCTTCTTCAACACCGGCGTCGATGATCATGGTGTCATGTATGCCGATGAACCCTGGTCGCGCCCGGGTGATTATGTCCTCCTGCGCGCCCTGACCGACATCGTCTGCGTCAATTCGGCCTGCCCCGATGACACCACGGCCGCCAATGGCTGGAACCCGACCGACATTCATGTCCGCACCTATGCGGCCACGCAGAAATTCAGCCGCGCCGTCGCTTTCCGCGCGACCCCAGATTCGGAGCCGAAGATGACCAGGGAAACCGGGTTCCACGACCGCCTGTCCAAACTCACCCGCAATTTTGTGGAATATAAAGGGTTCTGGCTGGTGAATTCCTTCGCCGAGGCCGGCCCGACCGAGGAATACCTCGCCGCGCGCCAGAAATCGGTGATCATGGATCTTTCCGCGCTGCGGAAATACGAGATCACCGGGCCGGACTCTGAGGCGCTGATGCAATATACGCTGACGCGCGATGTGAAAAAGCTGACCACCGGCCAGATCGTCTATTCGGCGATGTGCTATCCGCATGGCGGCATGATCGATGATGGCACCATCTTCAAGCTTGGCGATAACAACTTCCGCTGGGTCTGTGGGGACGAATATTCCGGCACCTGGCTGCGCGAACAGGCCGAGAAGCTGGGCCTGAAAGTGCTGATCCGCGATTCCACCGATCAGCTGCATAACCTCGCCGTACAGGGGCCGGAAAGCCGCGACCTGCTCGACAAGGTGATCTGGACGCCGCCGCATCAGCCGAAGATCCAGGAACTGGCCTGGTTCCGCTTTACCGTCGGCCGGATCGGTCATGACCAGGGCATTCCGGTCGTCGTCTCGCGCACCGGCTATACGGGCGAGCTGGGCTATGAGGTCTGGTGCCACCCGAAACATGCGGGCGAAGTCTTCGACGCGATTTGGGAAAAAGGTCCTGAACACGGGCTGCGCCCGATGGGTCTGCTGGCGCTGGACATGCTCCGGATCGAAGCCGGGCTGATCTTTGCGAATTACGACTTCACCGACCAGACCGACCCGTTCGAAGCCGGCATCGGCTTTACCGTGCCGCTGAAGGGCAAGACGGATGACTTTATCGGGCGTGATGCGCTGGTCCGGCGCAAGGAAAATCCGATGCATAAGTTTGTCGGGCTCGACATCGATTCGAATGTCTCGGTGGGGCATGGCGATTGCATCCATATCGGTCGGGCGCAGATCGGCGTGGTCACCTCTTCGATGCGCTCGCCGCTCCTGAAGAAGAATATCGCGCTGGCCCGCGTTGATATTTCGCATTCGGAACCGGGAACCGAGGTTGAGGTCGGCAAGCTTGACGGGCAGCAAAAACGCCTGCCTGCGAAGATCGTGACGCTGTCGCATTACGATCCGAAAAAGACCCGCCCGCAATCGTGAGGCCGCAATCGAAATGACCAGCATACTCGACCAGATCGGCGGAGAGGAGGCGCTCAGGCGCCTCGTCAACCGCTTCTATGATCTGGTCGAGACCGATCCGCGCGGCCGACAGATCCTTCATCTGCATTTCCGCGGCCACGGGCTGAGCCATGTGCGGGAAGAACAGTTCAACTTTCTCTCGGGTTTTCTGGGCGGTCGACGCTATTACCTTGAAAAACATGGGAATATGGACGTGAAGACGATGCACGCCCATATCCCGATCCGGGCAGGCGATGCGGATGACTGGCTGGCGCTGATGGATCAGGCGATCCTGGATTGCGGGCTCAGCGGCCCGCATGTCGACAGGATGCGCGCGACCTTCACCCGGGTCGCGCATGTGCTGGTCAATGACCTTCCCGCCTCGGGAATTCCCGCCTGAGGCTCAGCCGATCAGCAGGATCTGCACATCGGCCACATTGGTGCCGCTGGCTCCGGTGATCAGCAGATCACCCGACGCGGCCAGCGCCTTGTTGGAATCATTATTCGCAAGCAAGGCCCCGGGATCGACGCTTTCGCGCATCCGCGCAGCCGATCCCGCATCGACCAGCCCGCCCGCCGCATCGGTTGGCCCGTCGCGCCCGTCAGTGCCGCCTGACAGAAAGACCCAGGGCCGGCTGATCCGCGTGGCCCCAAGCGCCACACGAAGCGCAAGCTCTTGATTTCGACCGCCTTTACCGTCTCCGCGCAGCGTCACTGTGGTCTCGCCACCCCAGATCAGGCAATCCCCGGGCGCGGCCTGTTCCGCCGCAGCGAGGATCGTCTCTGCCGCAGCCCCCACATCGCCGACCAGCGGCTGATCCATGATCACCACCGGGTGGCCTGCGCCGTCACGGATCGCTTCCAGGCTTTGCCGGTTCGACCCGATCAGCCGGTTCAGCGCAGCTGCGGGTGGTGGTGTCTCGTCTGCCGCAGCACTCAGATGCGCCCGGACTGACTCGGGCAAGGCATCCCAAAGCCCTGCCTTGCGCAGGATGTCACCCGCCGCCGCCCGTCCGCCGAGCGGGGCCACCGTCGGCCCGCTCGCGATCGTGCGCAGATCATCGCCGATCACATCGGAAAGGATCCAGGCCGAAACCGGGGCCGGGGCCGCCAGCCGCAGCATTCCGCCGCCTTTCAGCTGCGACAGGTTCTGCCGGATCAGGTTCATCTGGGTGATCTCGAGCCCGCCCGCCAGCAAAAGCCGGTTCACTTCGGCCTTGTTCGCAAGGCTGACGCCCTCGACCGGCGCCGGCAACAGCGCCGAGCCACCGCCCGAGATCAGTGCGATCACCCGATCATCCGCCCCTGCCCCTTGCAGTGCAGCCATCACGGCCTGACCGGCGCGCAGCCCATTCTCATCAGGTACCGGATGACCCGAGGCAAAAACCTGCACGCGCCCGAACCCATCGGGCAGGGACGCGGCATTCTCATAATTCGTTACCAGAATGATCTCGGCCTCGGGCGACAGATGCCGCAGCGCTTCGGCCACCATCGGCACCGCCGCCTTACCGACGGCGATGACGATCTGGCGCCCGGGCGCCAGAGGAAAGGGCGCAGTCTCCAGCGCGCGCCGGAGCGCCAGTGCCGGATCCGCCGCCTGAACCGCACGCGCGAACAACGCCCGCGCTTCTTCGCGCAGCCCCGAAATCTCAGCCCGGGCCGCGCCCTCTCCCATGGTCATGTCTTACCCTGCGATCTGTTTTGCTTTCTCGACAAGAACTTCTGCCTGACGGATCGACGCATAGTCAATCAGCCGCCCGTCAAGCGAAACAGCCCCTTTGCCTTCCGACGCCGCTTTCGCCATCGCCTCAAGGATACGTTGTGCGCGGGTGACCTCGGCTTCAGACGGGCTCATGACCTCATTGGCCAGCGCAACCTGACTCGGATGGATCGCCCATTTGCCCTCGCAGCCCAGCACTGCCGCGCGCTTTGCCGCCGCGCGATAGCCATCGGGATCCGAGAAATCACCGAACGGCCCGTCCACCGGGCGCAGCCCGTTCGCGCGCGCCGCAACCACCATCCGCGCCAGCGCGTAATGCCACATATCCCCCCAATGAATGGCGCGGGTGCCATCTTCCAGCGGGTCGGTCAGCACCGAATAATCCGGGTTCACGCCGCCGATGATCGTGGTGCGGGCGCGGGTCGAGGCCGCGTAATCGGCCACACCGAAATGCAGGCTCTCATTGCGTTTGGATGCGCCGGCGATCTCGGTCACGTTCTGCATGCCAAGCGCGGTCTCGATGATATGTTCAAACCCGATTCGCTTTTTATAGCCCTTTGCATCCTCGATCTGCGTCACCAGCATATCGACAGCATAGACATCGGCGGCAGTGCCCACTTTCGGGATCATGATCAGGTCGAGCCGTTCGCCCGCCTGCTCCACCACATCGACAACATCGCGATACATGTAATGCGTATCGAGCCCGTTGATTCGCACCGACATGGTTTTCTTGCCCCAGTCCATCTCGTTCAGGGCCTTGATGATATTCTTGCGGGCCTGGGCCTTGTCATCGGGCGCCACCGCATCCTCGAGATCGAGGAACACCACATCCGCGTCAGATTGCGCTGCCTTTTCAAACAGTTGCGGCTGGCTTCCCGGAACCGCCAATTCGCTGCGGTTCAGCCGTGCGGGCGCCTGTTCGATGGGGTGAAAGCTCATTGTGGATCCTCCTCAGGATGTGGTCTGTGCTGACCCAATGCGAGAAAGAAAATTACTTTCCTGTCAAGAAATATTATTTCTGCGCCGTAAATGCGAGCCGCGCAGCCCCGGCATCGCCGCTCTGCTGATGCGAGTAGAACCAAGCGATTGCCTGAGCGCGACTGTGGACGCCGAGCTTCTCATAAAGGTTCGACAAGTGAAATTTCACCGTATTGGCCGAGATGCCGAAATCGCCCGCCAGGTCGCGATTCGTCAGCCCGCGTGCCAATGCCTCCAGCAGCGATTTTTCGCGTCGCGTCAGCTGGTGGATCGGATCGGTCTGCAGCTCGCGCACGTCGAGAAAGGGGAAAACCATCTGGCCCGACGCGACCGCGAGACAGGTATCGACCAGCTTCTCGACCGAGGTGGAACGCGCGACAAAGCCGGCAGCGCCAGCGATCATCGACTTGCGCGGCAGTTCGCCGTTCTGATCATCGCCATAGACGATCAGACGGGGCGCATTGGGCTGATCACGCAGCACCTCGATCAGCTTCTGGCCACCAAGCGCGGGGATCCGCCAGTCGATAATCCCCAGTTCCACCGGCACCCGCATCACCGCACCAAGAAACCCTTCGGCGCTTGAACTGGTGGCGACCAGTGAGAATCGGGGATCACGGTCGAAAATCTCGGACATCGCACCCAGAACCAGCGGATTGCTGTCCGCCAGCGCAAGCGAGATCTGTCTGGACGCCGGGCTAAGCACTTGCATTTACAACCCTTCCGCTAGGAAACCTACCCGTATGGATAGGTAAATTTTCTGCATACAACCGCATATCAAGACATTATGGCAGGTTTTTTCCCACCCAAACGGAAGCCCAAAAGCAGGAGGTAGTTCCGTTGTGAAACTTTCATAACAAGTATTCCCTGAGGTCAACGATTATTCACGGCGTGAAGGGAATAACCCGACGCCGCCCCATGGGAGGACTGTTATGCAAGGTATCCGTGGCCTTTTCGTCCCCGGCCCCACCAATGTTCCCGAGGCGATTCGCAAGGCGATTGATGTGCCGATGGAGGATCATCGTTCGCCCGATGTGCCTGCGCTGGTGCTGCCGCTGTTCCAGGATCTGAAGAAGGTCTTCCACACCGAAACCGGCCAGGTCTTCATTTTCCCGGCAACCGGCACCGGTGGCTGGGAAGCCTCGATCACCAACACGCTGTCGCCCGGCGACAAGGTTCTGGCACCGCGTTTCGGCCAGTTTTCGGTGCTCTGGGTTGATCTCTGCCAGCGCCTCGGTCTCGATGTCGAAACCATCGACTGCGAATGGGGCACGGGCGTTCCGCTCGACAAGCTGGCCGAGCGCCTCAGCGCCGACAAAAAGCGCGAGATCAAGGCCATCCTCGCCTGCCATAACGAGACCGCGACCGGCGTGACCTCGGATATCGCCGGTGTTCGAAAAGTGATGGATCAGTGCGATCACCCGGCTTTGCTTTACGTGGACGGCATCTCTTCCATCGGTTCGCTCGAATTCCGCATGGATGAATGGGGGGTCGACCTGGCCGTGGCCGGCTCGCAAAAGGGCTTTATGATGCCGGCGGGCCTGGCAATCATCGGCGTCAGCCAGAAAGCGCTGGAAGCCTCGAAAGCCAACGGGCTGCGCCGCTGCTATTTTGACTTCAAGGACATGACCGCGACCAATGCGACCGGTTATTTCCCCTATACGCCGCCGATGAACATGCTGCGCGGCTTGCGCGCCTCGCTCGACCGCATCAATGCGGAAGGGATCGAGAATATCTGGGCGCGGCATAAGTTCCTTGCCGAAGGCGTGCGCCGCGCGGTCTCGGCCTGGAATATGACGCTCTGCGCGAAAGAGCCGAAATGGCATTCCGACACCGTCAGCGCCATCGTCGTGCCCGAGGGCCATGACGCCCGCCAGGTGATCGCGCGCGCCTATGACCGCTATGGTCTCTCGCTGGGCGCCGGGCTGTCGGTCGTGGCCGGCAAGGTTTTCCGCATCGGCCATCTTGGTGATCTGAACGAGCTGATGCTGATGATGGCGCTTGGCGGCGCCGAGATGTCGATGCGCGATGTCGGCATCCCGATTGAGGCCGGTTCCGGCGTCGCGGCGGCCGAGGAATTCTGGCGTAAATCCAATTCGCGCTCGATGGCGCTGGCGGCGGAATAAGCCGTTTCCCTGGCTGCGGCATCGCCCGCAGCCAGACACCAACCGCGAGAAACGCGGAAATTCACAACCATAACCGGTCAGGGAGGGCCGCGCATGGATATTCATGAATATCAGGCGAAAGAGATTCTTCACCGTTTCGGTGTCGCAATTCCGGATGGGGCACTGGCATACAGCCCCGAACAGGCGGCTTACCGCGCAAGGGAAATGGGGGGCTCACGCTGGATCGTTAAGGCCCAGGTCCATGCCGGCGGGCGTGGCAAGGCCGGCGGCGTCAAGATCTGCTCCTCGGAACATGAGATCCAGGACGCCACCAATGAGATGTTCGGCCGCCGTCTGGTCACGCATCAGACCGGCGCCGAAGGCAAAGGCATCTACCGCATCTATGTCGAGGCGGCAGTGCCGTTTGAGCGCGAGATCTATCTCGGCTTCGTGCTTGACCGCTCGTCGCAGCGGGTGATGATCGTCGCCTCCTCGGAAGGCGGGATGGAGATCGAAGAGATCTCGGCAAACCGCCCGGACAGCATCGTTCGCTCGACGGTGGAGCCGGCGGTGGGCCTTCAGGAATTCCAGGCGCGGGAAATCGCGTTTGCGCTGAAGATCCCGACCGACATGATCCAGCAGATGGTCCGCACGCTGCAAGGCTGCTACCGCGCCTTTACCGAGCTTGACGCGACAATGGTCGAGATCAACCCGCTGGTGATCACCGCCGACCGCCGCATCCTGGCGCTCGACGCGAAAATGACCTTTGATACCAATGCCCTGTTCCGCCACCCGGCCATTGCCGAGCTGCGCGACAAAAGTCAGGAAGACCCGCGTGAAAGCCGCGCGGCGGATCGTGGCCTCTCTTACATTGGCCTTTCCGGCAATATCGGCTGCATCGTGAACGGCGCCGGGCTTGCTATGGCGACGATGGATACGATCAAGCTGGCAGGTGGCGAGCCTGCGAACTTCCTCGATATCGGCGGCGGCGCGACGCCCGAGCGGGTGGCGAAGGCGTTTCGTCTCGTGAATTCGGATGAAAACGTCCAGGCGATCCTTGTGAACATCTTTGCCGGCATCAACCGCTGTGACTGGGTCGCTGAAGGTGTGGTTCAGGCATTGCAGGCCAATCCGGTCGATGTGCCGGTCGTTGTGCGCCTTGCCGGAACCAATGTCGAGGAAGGGCTGAAGATCCTTGCGAAAAGCGGGCTGCCGATCATCCGTGCGACCTCGCTGATGGAAGCGGCAGAGCGCGCTGTTTCGGCCTGGAAAAACGACAAAACCCAGAACACCCGGATGAGGATCGTGAAATGAGCATCTTTCTCGACAGAAACACCCCCGTCATCATCCAGGGCATCACCGGCCGCATGGCGCAGTTCCACGCCAAGGAAATGCTGGATTACGGCACCAACCTCGTCGGCGGCGTCGTGCCCGGCAAGGCCGGTGAAACCGTCCACGGCGTTCCGGTTTTTGACACGGTAAAACAAGCGGTCGAGGCCACCGGCGCCGAAGCAAGCCTTGTCTTCGTTCCCCCGCCCTTCGCCGCTGACAGCATCATGGAAGCCGCAGATGGCGGCATCCGCTACTGCGTCTGCATCACCGACGGTATCCCGGCCCAGGACATGATCCGGGTGAAGCGCTATATGATGCGTTATCCCAAGGAAAAGCGCATGGTCCTGACCGGGCCGAACTGCGCCGGCACCATTTCTCCCGGGAAATCACTGGTCGGCATCATGCCGGGGCATATCTATCTGCCCGGTCATGTTGGCATCGTTGGCCGCTCCGGCACGCTCGGCTATGAGGCGGCACAGCAGCTGAAAGATCGCGGCATCGGGGTTTCGACCAGCGTCGGCATCGGTGGTGATCCGATCAACGGCTCCAGTTTCCGCGATATTCTTGAGCAGTTCGAGAAGGATCCCGACACCCATATCGTCTGCCTGATCGGTGAAATCGGCGGCCCGCAAGAGGCCGAAGCCGCCGCCTGGATCCAGGAAAACATGACGAAACCGGTGGTCGCCTATATCGCCGGCCTCACCGCACCGAAGGGCCGCACCATGGGTCATGCCGGCGCGATCATCTCGGCCTTTGGCGAAAGCGCCAGCGAAAAAGTCGAGATCCTCACCGCCGCAGGCGTCACCGTGGCCGAGAACCCCTCGGTTATCGGTGAGACCATCGCCCGCGTGCTGAACGCCGCCTGAACCGCAAGGGGGGAACGCATCATGGCTGCAAAACCAAAGGTTCTTGTCACCCGCCGCTGGCCCGCTGCGGTCGAGGCGAAAATGTCGGAGATCTTCGACACCGATCTGAACCGGGCCGACCGGCCTCTGGGGCTCGCAGAGTTCCGGGACGCCTTTCGCAGCTATGATGCGGTTCTTCCGACAGTGACTGACAAACTTCCCGCCGAGGCCTTTTGCGAGGCCCCGGCGCGGGTGAAAATCCTTGCAAATTATGGGGTTGGCTTTTCCCATATCGACACCGGATCTGCGAAGGATCGCGGCATCATGGTGACGAATACGCCCGATGTGCTGTCCGAATGCACCGCCGATATCGCCATGACGCTGATGCTGATGGTTGCACGGCGCGCCGGTGAAGGTGAACGCGAGGTCCGGGACGGCAAATGGACCGGCTGGCGGCCGACCCATATGATCGGCACCCGGGTTTCAGGCGCAACGCTCGGCATCATCGGCTTTGGCCGCATCGGCCAGGCGATGGCGCAGCGCGCGCATCACGGATTTGGCATGAAGATCCTGGTGCAGAACCGCTCGCCCATCTCGCCTGAGGTGCTTGCCCGCTACAACGCGGTGCAGGTAGAAACCATCGAAGACCTGTTGCCGGCCTGCGATTTCTTCTCGCTCCACTGCCCCGGGGGCGCGGCAAACCGGCATCTGATCAATGCGCGGCGCCTCGATCTGATGCGGCCCGGTGCGTTCCTGATCAACACGGCGCGCGGCGAAGTGGTTGATGAACATGCGCTTTCCCGTGCGCTTTGGTATGGCACCATCGGTGGCGCCGGGCTTGATGTGTTTGAACGCGAACCACAGATCCCGGCCGATCTTCTGAACAGCGACAACCTTGTGCTGCTGCCGCATCTGGGATCGGCGACCCGCGAAACCCGCGAGGCCATGGGGTTCCGCGTCTTTGAAAACCTGGTCGATTTCTTTGAGGGCCGCGCCCCTCGCGACAGGGTGGCATGATGAACCGGGTGATGCCTGATCCGGGCCTGCCCGCCGACAGCGATGCCGCCGCGCTGCGCCACCTGTTGCATGACCTGCTGGCCGAGGTGGTGACCCAGCGTGCGCCTGAAGTCGCTGCCTGGCTTTCCACCGGCGCGACCGACCCGATCCCCGCCGATGATCGCGCCATCCCCTATCTCCAGGCGCTGAACATCCGCTTTCAGCTGTCGCGGATTGCCGAAGAAAACGACGCGATGCGGCAGCGCCGCCGGATCGAGGCGCGAGAAGGGGCGGAGAATGTTCCCGGCTCTTTCGCCGCGGCCTTTGCGGGCCTTGCGCAGCAGGGGCTGGATTCTGCCGCAATTGATGCCGCGGTCGCAAAGCTCTCGGTGGTGCCGACGATGACCGCGCATCCGACCGAGGCGAAACGGGTCACCATTCTTGAAATTCACCGCCGCATCTATCGCCGCCTTGTCGAGCTTGAGACCCAACGCTGGACCCCGCGGGAACGCGAAGCGCTTTATACAGAGATCCGCTGCGAGATCGGTCTTTTATGGCTGACCGGGGAATTGCGGCTGGAACGCCCCAGCCTCACCGATGAGATAAACTGGGGCCTGCAATTCTTCCGCAACAGCCTCTTTGACGCGGTTCCCCAGCTTTATGAACGCTTTATCGACGCGCGCGCCGAATTCGCGCCGCAATCGGCGGCATCGGAACGTCCCTGTCTGCGGTTCAACACCTGGATCGGCGGCGACCGCGACGGCAATCCCAATGTGACGGCCGAGGTGACGCGGGCCGCGATCGATGCCGGGAGGCTGGCCGCGCTCGCCTGCCATATCGAAGGGGTCGAGCGCGCCGCGCGGCGGCTCAGCATTTCCTGTCGCATCGTGCCGGTTCCCGAGGCCAATATGGCCGCTCTGGCCGCCGTCATCGTCCAGAGCAGAAGCGGCACGCCACATAATCAACGAAATCCCAACGAGATTTTCCGACAGGCACTGAGCGCGATCCTCGCCCGCCTGATCGCGAGCCGCGATGGCACTGCGACCGCCTATCGTGGCCCGCATGAGCTGGTCGGAGACCTGAACAGCGTCGAAACCGCCCTGCTTGCCATCGGTGCCGGTGATCTCGCAAGGGCCTGGATCCGCCCGGTGCGCTGGCGGGCCGAAGTTTTCGGCTTTCGCACAGCCTCGCTGGATTTGCGACAAAATTCGACCATTATCAATGCGGTCCTGGATGAGATCTGGGCTGCGCAAGGGATCAGCGCGCGCAGCGGCACTCCTGCCGGTGCTGCGGAAATCCGGCGCGCCCTCGCCGACCCCGAACTGCCCCAGGCGCAGGATTCTGACCTCGGGCCGGTCGCGCAGGACCTGCTCGCTCTGCTTCGGCTGACCCGCGAAAGCGGGCATGACCCGGAGGCCTTTGGCCCCTTCATCGTGTCAATGGCGCGCTCTGCCGAAGATATTCTGGCGGTACATCTGCTTGCGCGTTATGCCGCTGGCCCCTGCCCCGGCGCGCCTGCGCTGATCGTAGCCCCCCTGTTCGAGACCATCGCCGATCTGCGCGCTGGTCCGGAAATTCTGGAAGAGCTGTTGAAAAACAACGCATTTCGCGCAGGACTGCGGGAAAAACGCGGCCATGTCGAAGTCATGCTGGGCTATTCCGATTCCGGGAAAGACGGAGGCTTTCTCTGTTCGACCTGGGAATTGCACCGTGCCCAACGGCGCATCACTGCAACACTGGCCGCCCATGGTTTCCGTCCCAGCTTTTTCCACGGTCGTGGTGGTTCAGCCAGCCGGGGCGGCGCGCCGACAGAACGCGCCATTGCGGCGCAACCCGCCGGCACCATTGGTGGCGCTTTGAAACTCACCGAGCAAGGTGAGGTTGTTTCCGCAAAATACGCCAATCGCGGCACAGCCCTCCATAATATGGAGTTGCTCACCGCCGCCGTCCTCACCCATACCGCCGTCACCGGTCCGCAGGGACCGGTGGTCCATCCTGATCAGGACGAGGCCCTTGTTGCCCTTTCCGGCATGTCGCAGGCGGTCTGGTCTCGCCTGGTCGAAAGCCCGGATTTCGTGCGCTATTTCGAGGAGGCAAGCCCGGTCGGCGAATTGTCGGCGTTGAAACTCGGCTCGCGGCCGGCGCGGCGCCACGGGGCAAAGACGCTCGCTGATCTGCGTGCCATCCCATGGGTCTTCGCCTGGTCCCAGAACCGGCATATGCTGACCGGCTGGTATGGTTTCGGATCTGCCATCACCTCCTTCCTTTCGGTGCGTGGCGAAAGCGGCAGGTTGCTCCTGGCGCGGATGTTCTCCTCTAACCCTTTGTTTCGCATGGTGGTTGACGAGATCGAAAAGAGCCTGGCACAGGCGGATATGGATGTCGCAGCCGGCTATGCCAGCCTTGTCACCGACCGCGATCTCGCCCGCACCCTGTTCGGGATGATCCGCGAGGAATACCAACTGACCTGCGCGGCGGTCTTGCAGATCACCAATCAGGATGTTCTTGCCGCGCGGTTCCCGATGTTCCGCGAAGGATTCGAACGCAACCGGGTCGCCCTTGATCAGCTCAACCGCCTGCAGATTGACCTCTTGCGCCATGCGCGCCAAAGCGAACGGCAAGCCCTTTCCGTGCCGCTCCTGCAAAGCATGAACTGCATCGCCGCCGGCCTCGGTTGGACCGGCTGACCCCCCTTTCCGCAGATCCAGGACCAGAAAGAGGCCCGATATGCCCGATACAAGTTTCCAAAGCTCCGGCTTTTTCACCGAATCTCTTTCCTCGCGCGACCCCGAACTTTTCGGAGCGGTGCGCTCTGAACTTGGCCGTCAGCGCGATGAGATCGAGTTGATCGCGAGCGAGAAC
>NZ_JAMCCR010000015.1:0-118104 GCF_023371075.1 Pseudomonas sp. GX19020 | reverse complement strand
CCCCCCCCCCCCCCCTCCCCGGTTGCGCCTTTGGCGCAACCGCATCTCCCTCCGCTCAGCCGAAGATCAGGAGGACAACGATCCCGCCCGTGATCAACAGGCAGCCGGTCACTTCGCGCGGCGCAATCTTTTCGCGAAAGAAGAACACCGTCGCCGCAAAGGTGAATAAAAGCTCGATCTGACCAAGCGCCTTTACCACTGCGGCATTTTGCAGGGTCATTGCCGCAAACCAGCACAGCGAGGCCCCTGCCCCACAGATGCCCGCAAAAAGCGATACTTTCCACGCCTTTGCGATGCGGGAAAACTCTTCCCGTTCACGCCAGAGCATCCAGCCCGCCATCACCACCACCTGCACCAGCAGCGTTGCAACCAGCGTCAGGGTCGCCTGGGTCAGGAAATCGGGCCCTCCGAGCGAAAGCGACGCCGCCCGGTAAGACACCGCCGATATCCCGAACATCGCCCCGGACCCCAGCCCGATCAGCGCGTTGCGCGAGAAGACCGAGGTCAGGAGGCTCCGCCAGCCCCCCTGGACATGCGCGACCGATATCAGCATCACACCCGCCACGCTGATCGCGATCGCCGCCAGCGCACCCGGCGTCACCCGCTCGCCCAGAAAGATCAGGCCGAACAGCGCCGCCTGTGCCGGCTCTGTCCGCGAATACGCCGTACCGACCGCAAAATTCCGAAAGGAAAACAGGTGGATCAGCAGGAATGTCCCCGCGATCTGCGCCAGCGCTCCGATCAGCACCCAAACCGCGAACTCGATCTGCGGCACCGGCAGTGGCCCGCGCCCCGAGGCCAGCACCCCCGCCAGCATCAAAAGCGCCACCGGCAGACCAAAGCCAAAGCGCACGAAGGTCGCGCCGGTCGTGCCCATCGCGCCTTTCAGATGCTTCTGCGCGGCCGAGCGCAGGTTTTGCAAAAAGGCCCCGGCAAGGGTGATCGGGATCCAGATTTCCATGCTCAGAACCTCCAGTTTCCAAGGCGACTATGCGAGCCGGGCGCCACTGGCAAGCGCTCTGGTCATGCGCCATTCCCCCAGGACAGCACGCACCCCGGTGAAAGCGCCAGGATGAAAACGCCCAAATGAGAGTACCCGGAAAGCCCTCCCTTGCGCCTCGGGGCATTTCCCTCCAGCCTCACGGGCAACCCGATTTCAGGATGCCCGATGCGCGCGTTTTCTCCTGCTGCCCTTGCCCCTTTTGCCGCCGGCTTTCTCATCGCCGCCCCCGTCTTTGCCGCCTGCCAGGGGGAGAGCCTCTTTGAATGCCGGATCGGCAAGAAAGAGCTGGAAGTCTGCCGCACCGGCAGCGCTGTGAACTATCGCTTCGGCCCGCCAGGCAAGCCCGAACTGCAGATCACCACCACGCTGAGCGACCTGCAGTATCAGCCCTGGCCTGGCGTCGGCCGCACGATCTGGGAGGCCGTTACATTCCATAATGACACGACCAGCTACGATGTCTGGTCCGGGTTTGACCGGCAGGATCCGGATGCAAAGCTCGAAGGCGGGGTGAATGTGCTCAGGGGCGAGACGCTGATCGCCGCGCTCGACTGCACCGAAGGCTCGGTCCGAAGCGGGCTCGACCTGCTTTACGGCGCGAAAGAGGGTATCGGCCAATGCTGGAGCTTTGACGATAAGGCCTGGATCACCGGCTCTTGCGACTGACAGCTGACGCCGACCCAAGGTCCTGCCCACTTTCGGCGCCACGCGCGTCTGAGCCAGGGCTTTGGCTTTCGCACCTTGCCTCACGCCGGATCGGTTTTCCCAACCGGCGGCAGGGCTGCGGGCGGTTTCTCCTGCCCCGCGAGTTGTGAAGCGGAGGGCCTGGCCCCTTCCCAGGCCTCGCACATTGCGAGAAGGCAGCTCAGCCCATCGGCGTAGTTTTGAAGCAAGAGCCAGTTGCCATCTCTATCGGCACGGATCTCGATCATCGCCTCGGCATCGCGCAACCCCTGGCCCTGCGCGGTAAAATCACGCCCATGTTCCAGACGCGCCAGCAATTTTGCCCTTGGCCCGCAGATCGTCTCACCACCGGGACCTTTCGCCTGGCCTTTTGCTGGGTCTTTCGCCAATGCCTCCTGCGCCGCCAGCGGCATCCCGGCTGCGACATTCGCGGCAAGGCAGACTGAAAGAAGGACGATTCTCTGCGTCATACATGGAATCGTAACATGAAAATGACGCATGACATGTGAAAACGCATCCCGCCGGCGCACAAGGTTTGAGTCCTCGCGGCCACACCTGGCCCGCACAATATCCGGTGGTTAACTTTTTCCCTTTCCCCTCATCCGGTGGTGGTGCCTATAGTCACGGCAATGAACCGGGGGTAACACCCGGTCTTGAGGCAGGCCAATAACAACAAGCAAGGAGGGCGCGATGCGCTGCCCGTTCTGCGGTAATATCGACACCCAGGTGAAGGACTCGCGTCCCGCCGAAGATCACGTCTCGATCCGTCGTCGCCGTTTCTGCCCCGCCTGTGGCGGGCGTTTCACCACCTATGAACGCGTGCAGCTGCGCGATCTGGTTGTGGTCAAATCCAACGGCAAACGCGAGGATTTCGACCGCGACAAGCTGGAACGCTCGATCCGGATCGCGATGCAGAAACGCCCGATCGACCCGGAACGCATCGACCAGATGATCTCGGGCATCGTGCGACGGCTGGAAAGCATGGGTGAAACCGATGTACCCTCGCGCACCATCGGTGAAATCGTGATGGAATCCCTCGCCAGGATCGACACGGTCGCCTATGTTCGCTTTGCCAGCGTTTACAAGAACTTCCAGGCTGCGGGTGATTTCGACCGCTTTGTCAGCGAGCTCCGGCCCGCCACGGACAAGAGCGAGGAATAATCCCCCGGGGCCAGATAAGGCCCCGGAGCGACCATGACCCGCCAGATCGACGAGACCCATATGACCCATGCCCTGCGCCTCGCCGCGCGGGGCAATGGCACATGCTGGCCCAACCCTTCGGTCGGCTGCGTGCTGGTGAAAGACGGGCGGGTCATCGGGCGCGGCACCACACAGCCCGGCGGGCGGCCTCATGCAGAACGGGTGGCGCTGGCCCAGGCGGGCGAGGCCGCGCGCGGCGCCACCGCCTATGTGACGCTGGAACCCTGCGCCCATCACGGCAAGACCAGCCCCTGCGCCGAAGCGCTGGTGGCGGCGGGCGTCACGCGCGTCGTCACCGCCATCACCGACCCCGATGCCCGCGTCGCCGGTCGGGGTCATGCGATCCTGCGTGCAGCCGGTATCGAGGTGACCGAAGGCATCCTCGCGGCCGAGGCCACTGAAATCACCGCAGGTTTTCTGAAGCGCGTGACACGCGGCCTGCCCTTCGTGACGCTGAAACTCGCAACCACACTCGATGGCCGCATCGCAACCGCCACGGGCGAAAGCCGCTGGATCACCGGGCCGGAATCGCGCCGCGCGGTTCATGCGATGCGGATGGATCATGACGCGGTGATGGTCGGTTCCGGCACCGCCCGCGCCGATGACCCGGATCTGACGGTGCGCGATATGGGCGCGGCCCGCCAGCCCATGCGCATCGTGATTGACAGCCGGCTGAGCCACCGCCCCGACAGCCGCCTCGGCCGCACGGCGCGCGAGGTGCCGGTCTGGCTGCTGCATGGCCCCGATGCGCCCGTCCCCGCACAGACGGCCTGGGCTGCAACAGGCGCGAAACTGCTCTCCTGCCCCATAACCGGGCCCCATCTCGACCTGACGGCCGCATTGCAAACCCTAGCCGCCGAGGGGCTTACCCGCATTTTCTGCGAAGGTGGCGGCAGCCTCGCTGCAGCCCTGATCCGCGCGGGCCTCGTTGATGAGCTGGTAAGCTTCACCGCAGGCGCGCTGATCGGGGCAGACGGGCACGCTGCCATCGGGCCGCTGGGGCTCGGCGCCCTGCAAGACGCGCCGCGCCTGCGGCTGATCGCGCAGCGCCGCATCGGCCCCGATACCCTCAGCCGCTGGAAATTCTGACGCCCGCCCGCCACAGAGAAACAAGGCGCCCGTGTGGAACGCCCCGCCCCCTGCCGAAAGGCTGCGGCGTGCTTGTGGCCCCCGCGCGCCCTCGGAAATCAGAAATCGGTCGGCGCGCCGCCTTCCTGTTTGCGCCGCGCCACAAAGCGCGCAAGCTCTTCCTGCGCAGTATGATCCATCGCCGGAGGCTCGAATTCCGCGAGGATCTGCTTATAGATCCGATGCGCCCGTTCGGCGGTCCAGGTCGCCCCATCCAGCGCCCAGGCCTCATAATTGCGCCAGTCGCTGGCAAAGGGCTGATAGAACGCCGTCTGATAGCGTGCCTGCGTATGGGCGCAGCCAAAGAAATGCCCCCCCGGCCCCACTTCGCGGATCGCATCCAGCGCGATATCCTCCTCGGCGCTCGCAAAGGTCGCTTCTTCGAAATAGCGCTGGATCATTTGCAACACTTCGCAATCCATCACGAATTTCTCAGGGCTCGCGATCAGACCGCCCTCCAGCCAGCCCGCCGCGTGATAGACCATATTGGTCCCCGACTGCACGGCGGCCCAGAGCGAATTCGAGGTCTCCCACATCGACTGCCCGTCGGGCACATTGGCCGCGCAAACGCCGGAGGACCGCATCGGCAGGCCGTAATATCGCACCAACTGCCCGGTCATCTGCGTCGCACGCATATATTCCGGCGTGCCAAAGGCCGGCGCGCCGGATTTCATATCGACATTCGAGGTGAAGGTGCCGATCGCCACCGGACAGCCCGGATTGATATACTGGAGCAGCGCCACCGCCGCCAAAGCCTCGGCCAGTGACAAAGCCACCGCCCCGGCCATCGTGACCGGCGCCATCGCACCTGCCAGGGTGAAAGGCGTGATCACCACCGGCTGCCCGCGCCGCGCCAGCCGCATCGCACCATCGAGCATCGGATAGTCGTGCTTCAGGGGCGAGACCGAGTTGATATTGGTATACATCCTTGGCTTTGCATCGAATTCCGAATGCGAAAGCCCGCCCGCGATGCGGACCATCTCCATCACATCCTCAACCCGTTCGGCGCCCAGCGAATAGGCGTGAACCACCTTATCCGTCACCACCAGCTTTTCCTGCAGACAGTCGAGGTGCCGCACGCTTGCGTGAATATCAATCGGTTCGACCGGATAGCCGCCCGCGACATGGATACAGTTGAAATACTGCGTCAGTCTGATGAATTCCTGAAAACTCGCGAAATCGCCGGATCGCTTGCCGCGCTCCAGATCCCAGGAATTCGGCGGTGACGACACATTCACAAACACCATATGTTTGCCGCCGATCACGATCTCCCGCTCGGGGTTGCGCGGCGTGATGGTGAATTGCGATGGCGCATGGCCCAGCATTTCCATCACAAAGGCCTCATCCATCCGCACATTGGTGCCGCTGATGATACAGCCCGCGCGGCGCATGATCTCCAGCGCTTCCGGGTTCAGGAATTCGATGCCGATATCTGAGAGGATTGTCATCGCGCCTTTGTGGATACGCTGCACACCGTCGGCATCCAGCGGCTCAGTCGGGCGGTCGGGGTTCAGCGGGATCCGCCAGGGCATCTGTTCAACGGCCAAAGCGCCGCGAGACTTCATCCCTGCGCGCCCGCCGCTGCGTTTGCGCCGGCCCGTGTCAGCCCCGCTGTCAGAAGCGTGGTCACCTGCCTGGAACCCTGAATCCCCGGTCATCTGCGGCCCTCCCTGAAGCTCCGGGCGTGCGGCCCGGTCAGGAATCACGATGACCGAGCCTGCCCGCAGAGGCGCAACAAACCGGCGACATGCTTATGTCGTTTTTGGCGCGCGCCTGCAGATAATCAGTCCGACAGCTGATCCAGCCAGGCCGGCAGCGCACCGATATCACGCAAGACCAGATCGGCATGCGGCGCCAGATCGGCCTCGGTGGCGATCCCGGTCAGCACCGCGATCCGCGTCATGCCCGCCGCGTGCCCCGCCTCCATATCATGGCGCGAGTCGCCGATCATCGCCACCCGCTCGGGCCTGAGCCCCTGTTCGCGCAGAAAGGCGTTCAGCATCCCAGGCGCCGGTTTCGCACCATGGCCGCTGTCATAGCCGGCGATGAAATCAACCAGCCCGGTCAGGCCATGCGCCGCCATATGCGCCCGTGCCGGACGTTCGGAATCATTGGTGACGATGCCAAGTTTCAGCCCCCGCCCCCGCAGCGCGGTGAAAAGCGGCACCAGCGGCACCGCCTCGACCATCCCCGCCAGGGCTGCCGCCTGGTCGATCCGCCCGGTCAGTTCGGCCAGCCCGGCCCCTGGCAGATGCGGCTGCAGCGTTGCGGCAATATCCGCCGCTGTCGCCGCGATGACCGGGCTGTCGGGGCGAAAATCATTGGTATCAGGCAGATAGCCGACAGCCGCTGCCAGCCGGCTGGCATGATCCGCATCGGTCGCGATCTGGGTCAGAAAGCTTTGCGCCCAGGCGCCCCAGCTTTTGCGGAAGTCGAAAAGCGTGCCGTCCTTGTCGAAAAGCAGGGCGTCGATCATCACTCGGGTTCCTCTGGCTGCGGCCCTTTGCACCATAGGACCGGGGGGATGTATCAGGATCGTCTCACAGATCACAGCCGCCGCCGAAAAATACGGCCGGATCAGGGCGGCTCAGGTCCAGTCGGGCACCTCGCCCCCGGGCAAAGCCGCCCGCGCTGCCGCCACCTCTGCGGGCGCATGCCCCGCCCCGGCCGCGAATTCAATGACCCGCGCATCATCGCCCAGCAGGAAATCCATCACCGCCGCCAGGACCTCTGTCTCGCCGGCCCGCGCCTGCAATTCCAGGATCCCGATGCCGCTTTGCGCCAGGAACGGGCCAATCCGGTCTTCATCCGCTGCAAGCCAGGCCAGGGCCTGAAGGGCCAGGATCTGCGCGTTTTCCTGCTGCGTCATCGGGGGGGGCTCCTGCTCTCATCGCGCGCATCCGAAGCTTCATCCATCCCACAGCCATCGGCAGCCGGCAATGGCGCATGTCCCGGCTGAGCCGGGCCGGGTCGCGAAAAGAGGCAGGGAACCCACACGAGATCTTTGGAAAGATTACTGACAGTTTACCTTCCGGGAGAATGTTTTTCTAACCGTGACCCCGGCCTCAGACCTGGCCCTTGCTGTTATCCAGAGCTTTACCCACAGATTCCAGGATTTATCCGCGAAAGGTGAGCAGGATCGAAGCGATTTGAAAGGATTTATTAACCATCCGCATAACAAGATCCTGACTGATGAAACCGCACTGTCTTTCCTGCATCCGACCAACCGATGATCCTCAATCAGACTTGCCGTCCCGCCGCCCCCATCCTGCGATAACCCCCGTCATTGCCCGCCGCGCCCCGTTCCGACCGACCTTCCAGCAGGGAAGCCTGATATGCCACGCCGTATCCTGATCGCGGACTCTATCCCGGCAAACCGGGTCATCTTCCAGGTCCGGCTGAGCGATGGTTTTTTCCGGCCCCTGGTGACGGCGGATGCCACCTCCTGTCTGCGCGCGGCACGGCGCGAACGTCCCGATCTGATCGTAATCGATTGTGACCTGCCCGATATGCCCGGCCCGCAGGTGATCACCGCGCTGCGCAGCGATCCGCGCACCCGCAACCTGCCGGTGATTGCCCTGATCGCGCCAGACACGCCAGAGGGCCGGCTGGACGCGCTGCAGGCGGGCGCCGATGACGTGATGGTCAACCCTCCCGATATGTTTGTCCTGCTGGCGCGGATCCGAAATCTGCTGCGCCAGCGCGAGGAAAGCCAGATGATGTCGCGCGCCTGGGGGTGCGAGATCCCCGAAATGCTGGGCCTCGCAGACCGCAAGGGCAGCTTTCTGCCGGTCGGCCCAGTCGGCCTGATCGCCGCCCGGCCCGAGACCGCGCAGGCCTGGAAACAACAGCTGGACCCACGGCTGCGTGATCATGCGCGCGTGCATGCCCCTGCGGAAGTGGCGAGCTATGGCGAACAGGCGGCCCATACCCATGTCTTCCTGATCGAGGCCGATACCGGCACCCATGGCGGCGGTCTGCGGCTGATGACCCAGCTTTCCGGCATCTCGCATTTCCGCCACAGCATGTTCTGCATTCTGGCGCCGGAAACCAGTGACACCGCCGCGCTGGCCTTTGATATGGGCGCCCATGACGTGATCGACCCTTCTGTCAGCGCCGAAGAGCTGGATCTGCGCATCCGCCTGCTTTTGCGGCGCAAGCAACAGGCTGATGCCGAGCGGAGCTCGATCGAGGCCGGGTTGCGGCTTGCGATCATCGACCCGCTGACCGGCGCTTATAACCGCCGCTATGCTTTCCCGCGCCTGGCAGGCATCGCCGAACAGGCGGCCGTCGAGGGCAGCGAATTCGCGGTGCTGGTGATCGACCTCGACCGGTTCAAATCCGTCAATGATTGCTATGGCCATACCACCGGCGACACTGTCCTGGTCGAAGTGGTCCGCCGCCTGCGCGACAATCTGCGGATCGACGATATGCTGGCGCGGATCGGGGGCGAGGAATTTCTGATCGCCCTGCCCGAAACCACTGCCGCCGAGGCGCAGCGCATTGCCGAAAGGCTGCGCTGCGTGGTCGGCGCTACACCGGTCGATGGCGGCAATGGGGTCGCGCTCAGCGTGACGGTCTCCATCGGCGTGAAAACCGGCGGCGGCCCGATGGCGCCTTCCGAGGATATCACTGCCATGGTGGATGCGGCCGATGGCGCGCTTTTGCGGTCGAAGACCCTCGGCCGCAATGTCGTGACGCTCAGCCATTCCCCGGTGTGACGCCAACACGTGACGCCATCCTGTGGCGCCACGGTGATCTCGCCCGGCCGGAAGAGCCCGAGTCCAGCGCCTTGCCAAAACCGGGCGCCAGACCTCGCCCTCGCGTCCTCAGGCCAGGCAGGCCGCAACTGTCTGTGCAGGAGAGCTGCGGGCAGCCCCTGCGTAATGGTCAGGAAGAACCGCTGGCGGAAACCGAGGCCACAGCCGCACCGCCGCGGTCACCACAGGCAGAACAGCGCGGACGGGCCCGCTGCGTCATCTCAGCGGCGGATCGCCGCCAGGTCCGCCAGGCCCGCAAGGAATTCCGCGTTGCTCAGCATGACCTCCTGCCGGCCGAGCGCCGCCGCCTCGCCCATCGCAACCCCGGTGAGCTTTTGCGCAAAAACAACGGCTTCTGAGAGAGAACGACCACGCCCCAGCCCGGCGATGATCAGCGCCGCGAACAGATCCCCGGTCCCCGACAGCGCCAGCGGCAAATGCGGCGCGGGGTGACGGCTGACGCCTTCCGGCGTAATCACCACGCTTTCAAGACAGCCCTCGGGGCTGTCTTCCAGCACGCATCCGGTCGCAATCACCCGCGCCCCGGGGCGCAGGTTCAGGCCCGCCCTCGCCTGTGAAAGATCTTCAAGCCGCGCGATCTTCTGCCCCGACAAGAGTGACAGCTCAAACGGATTCGGCGTGGTCAGATCGGCCAGCGGCAGCAATTCATCGCGGATCACCGCCACCACCGCTTCGGGCACATAGCGCCCCGGCTTGGCATCGCCGATCACCGGATCGCAGAGATAGACCAGACGCGGGTTGATCTCCCGCGCTTTCGCGATGAAGTCCGCCGCCATATGCGCGATTGCGGCCGAGCCGATATAGCCCGTCACGATGTAATCGGCCCGTTCGGGAAGCCCACGCTCCATCGCGCCCAGAAGCAGATCGGCGAAGAAATCCTCGGGCAGCGCGCGGCCGCGCAGGCTCGGGTAATCGGGGGTATTCGAGAACACCACTGTCGGGATCGCCGCCACCTCCAGCCCGGCCGCACAAAGCGGAAACAGCGCCGCCGAATTGCCGACATGGCCGAACACGACCTGGCTCTGGATCGAAATGACGAAAGGCGGGGTCTGCATTGCTATGTCCTTCCCGCGCAGGATCCCGGTCATGGTTCGGGGCGCGCGGGCAGAGGTTACAACCGCCCGCGCGCAAAAGGCCATGGGGTAAACCCCGGGTCTCAGGGGAATTTCCGCAAAGATCTGCCGTCATGCGCCTGATGACGGGTCCGGGATGGCGGATCCCTGGCCTGCCCCGCAGGACAGGTCCCGGATGCACCCCCTGTAACGCGCCCGTGATAACTGGCGTTGACAGACCACCACCCCGGCGGGTAGCGCTGAGGCGACGGTTCCCGCGAGGGAGGAAAGAGGGAACGCAGCAGGGCATCCGCCCGATCTGCGGCTGCCCCCGCAACTGTGAGCGGCGAGGGTTTCGCGATATGCCACTGGGGTTCAGGGACCCTGGGAAGGCGCGAAATCCACAGACCCGCGAGCCAGGAGACCTGCCGTCGGCCATATTCACGGGCAGGCGCATCAGGCGGGGGTTCCTGATGGCAAGGATGACATGCGGGTGATTGCCCGCCTGGTCCTGGCAGTCTGCAGTGACGAGCGATTCACCTTTCGGGGTAAAATTCATGCCGTCCATTTCGCGCCGCACATCTGTGCGGCTTTTGCTGACACTTACCGCTCTCACCCCCATCGCCGCTGCGCCGGTGCTGGCCGAAGAGACCACCATCGGCCTTGGCACCATCTGGCTGCCGGTCGAACAGGACACGGGTCTGAACCTTGACGCCACCGCCCCCACTGCGAGCCGGCTGGGTGAAAAGATCCGCGATATTCCTGCCGCCGTCGAGGTGATCGGCACCGAGACCATGGCTGAACGCGGTCTTCATTCGATCACCGCAGCCGTATCGCAGACCGCAACCGGGATCACCGCTACCGGAGCGCCGCATTTCGACAATCACTTCGCTGCGCGCGGCTTTCAGGGCACGAGCTCGGTGATGATGCTGTTTGACGGCACCAGGCAGTTTCCCGGGCGTGGCAATATCTCTTTCCCGGTCGACAGCTGGCTGATCGAGGAATTCGAGGTCCTGAAAGGCGGCGGCTCGGTGATCCATGGGCATGGCGCGATTGGCGGTTTCGTCAATGCGATGCCCAAACGTCCGTTTGACGGCGCGCCGCGCCATCTGCTGACCGCACTTGCAGGGTCAGATGGCAGGCTGCGCTTTGGCGCCGACAGTGGCGGCTCGCTCTCGGACACGCTTTCCTACCGCATCGCGGTGATTGCAGATGGCTCCGACGGCTGGATCGACGGCGCGGATGACAGCCTCGGCGCCGTGACCGCCGCGCTGAGCTGGAAGGCGACGCCTGATCTGACCTTCACCCTGTCCGCCGATTACGCGAAGCGCGAGCCGATGACCTATTATGGCACGCCCCTGCGCAACGGCATCCTCGTCGCCGGGACCGAGACGCTGAACTACAATGTCGAAGACGCGAAGACCGACTTCACCGATCACTGGCTGCAGCTGAAAGCCGAATGGGCGCCTTCGGACTCGGTCCGCGTCTCGGCGGTGCTGTACCGCATCGGGTCTGACCGCAGCTTCCGCAATGCGGAAACCTATGAATGGGACCCGGTGACCGATACGGTATCGGTCGGCGAATTCGTCGCCATCGACCAGGATCAGGATCAGACCGGCTTCCGGCTGGATGCCGGCTTCCGCCACGGGATCGCGGGCTATGACAGCCATACGGTGATCGGCTTTGACCTGAACCGCTCGAAATCCGGCTATGCCAGTGCCTTCAACTCCGGCTCGGTCACGGTCGACCCGTTCAACCCGCGCCCCGGCCGCTTCCCCGCCAGCCTGACCCCGGTGGCACAATACCGCTCGACCCTCGACCAGCGCGCGGTCTTTCTGGAAAACCGCACCGACCTTGGCCAGGGGCTGACGCTCAGCCTTGGCCTGCGCCAGGACTGGTTCGATCTGAGCCGCGAGGGTATCGCAACCCCCGCCACGAGCTTTGACGCCAGCTACAAGGCCCCATCAGCGCGGGTCGCGCTCAGCTGGGCGGCGAATGAGACCACGGTGGTTTACGGCCAGCTGGCCTGGTCCACCGACCCGGTGAACATGCCGCTGATGGATTACGCCACGAATTTCCGCGATTTCGATCTGACCACGGGGCGGCAATTCGAGATCGGGATGCGCCAGAGCTTTGCCGATGGCCGCGCCGAATGGTCGCTTACCGCCTATGATATCGTGAAGCGCAATGTGCCGGTGCTGGCACCGGGGTCTTTCACGCTGCAACAGGCCGGGCAGCAATCCTCACGCGGGATCGAGCTGGCAGCCAGCGCCACGGTGACCGACACCCTGCGGCTCAGCGGCAATATTGCCCGCACCAAAGCGCGGTTTGACGATTTCACCTTCTTCGATTTCAACACCTTTTCCTGGGTGGATTATTCGGGGAATGTGCCGATCCTGGTGCCGGAAACCTCGGCCAATCTCTGGGCATCCTGGGGTTTCGCCGATGCCTGGACCGCGCATCTGGGTGTGCAATTCGTCGGCAAGGCCTGGTATGACTACGCCAATACCGAGAAACGCGGCAGCTTCTCGCTGATCAATGCCGGGCTTGACTGGCAGGCGGGCGAGACCTCGACCCTGTCATTGCGCGTGACGAACCTCTTCGACAAGAGCTATGCGGCATATCTCTACCCCGAAAAGGGTCAGGTGGTTCTCGGTGCGCCGCGCCGGTTCGAGTTGCAGCTGACCTCGAAGTTCTGAAAGCCGCCCCCATGGCCGATGCCTCACAAGACGAGACCTTCGCGTTGCTTGCCCGGCTTTTCGGGGCCGAAGGGCATTTGTGGAGCATCGGCACCCTTGCAGGGTTCATGGGGTTTGACCTGACCGGTATCCCGCAAAACATCGGCGGGGCACTGGTGCTGGAAGGTGAGACCGGGCGCGCCCGTCTCACCCCCGGCGCAAAACTCCTGGCGTTCGAGACCCTCAGCAGCGAGCCGAGGGGCTGGAACCACGGGATCGCGCTCTGCCAGGCGGGCGGGCTGCCCCCCCGCCCCCGCGACCGCCACCTCAGGGTGGTCGCGGATGATGCAGCCCTGGTTGCCGCAGACCAAAGCGCGCCGGCGCTTGATCTGGGGCTGGGCCATGCCGGGCTTCGCTGTCTTTTTCGACCTGCGGCGACGGCCCGCGCCCAGGCCCTGCTGCTGGCCGGCCAGCACTGGAACGATTGCCGCGAGGCGCTGGCCGCGCTGCCGGGTGCCTGGATCGCCGAGACGCCCTTTCTGCGCGCCGAGCGGGTGGCGGATGGCACCTGCCCGATCCATGCGATCCCTTCGGCCGGGATCCGGGGCCTGACCCATGCTGCGACCACGCCGGTACCCGAGGGCTGGCTGCCCTTTGCCCATATATTCCCGCCGCATCCGGCGCGGGTGCGCCCGGGGCTGCGCCGCCCGTTCGATCCCGATATCCATACCCTATTCCAGTCCATCCTCGCGCGTCATGGCCGCCCCGACCTGACGGCGCTGAAAGCTGCGACCCGCGCGCGGCTGCAAAGCGGCCTGCCACCCGAGACGACCGATGCCCCCGGCCAGAGGCCCGACCGCCACGCCCAGGCCGTCATCCGCGTCACCCTGCGCCAATGGCTCGCCGAGACCGGCCTGGCCCCGCCCGGAGCCTGGCTCTCGCGTTATGACCGCCCGCTTCTGGCTGCGGTCCGGAGCCAGACATGACCCAATTCCCCCCACTGACCCGGCGCGGGGCGCTGGCGTTCGGGTTGTCGGCGCTCCTTCCGGCGCTTGCGCCGCGCGCGGCCCGTGCACAGGGCGCGCGCGCGCCCCGTTTTGTCACGACCGAACTGATCCTGACCGAAACCGCGCTGGCGCTCGGGCTCACCCCGCTCGCCGCCGGCAATCTGCCGCTCTATCGCCGCCTCGTCGGCGTTCCGGCATTGCCCGATGGCCTGCATGACCTCGGCCCGCTCAATGAGCCGAATATGGAGCTGCTGGTTCACCTCGCCCCCGATCTGATCATCGCCGCCGACTGGCAGCGCGGGCCACAGGCAGGGCTGGAGCGGATCGCGCCGGTCCTCTGGCTCGAGACAATGCCCTTTTCCCGCCCCGGTCTTGAGATCGCGACCGATCTGGCCCGCAAGATCGCCGATGCGGGGCAGATCAGCGCGGATGATCTGGTGCCCGGATTTGACCGCGCGCGGGACCGCCTGATCCGGGCCATCGCCAGCCGCAACCCGCCCCCTGTTCTGCTGGCCCGCTTTCTGGAAGATGGCCGGCATGCGCTGGTTTTCACCGAAGGCTCGCTGCCCGGGGATCTGCTGGCCGGGGCCGGAGGACGCAATGCGCAGCCCGGCAGCGGCCCGCCGGGTGCCTTTCCCCTTGGCCTCAGCGAGATCCTCGCGACCGGCGCCCCGATCCTCGCCACCGGGCCGTTGCCGCAAGGCGCGCTCTTCACCCGCGTGATCGAAAGCGGTGCGCTGCGCGCCATTCCCTTGCCGCCGGTCTTCCCTGCCGGCGGCCTTGCCTCGGCCACTCGGCTCGCCGATGCCCTTACCAACGGGATCGGGCTGATCTGATGCGCGCTTTGCTGATCCTTTTGCCCGGGCTGACCGCCCTGGTGCTTTTCGCGCTGAATGCCGGGACTGCGCTGCCCGGCCGCTGGCCTGCGGCGATCCTCTGGGCGGATCCGGGCGATATCCCGGCGCTTATCCTGCATCTGAGCGCCGCGCCGCGCCTCGTCACCGCCGCTCTCGCGGGGGCCGCGCTCGCGCTGGCCGGTGCTTTGCTGCAGCGCGTTTTCCGCAACCCGATTGCCGAGCCCGCGACGCTGGGGATCACCGCCGGGGCGCAATGTGCGCTGACGCTGACACTGCTGAACGCGCCGGGCCTTGCGCCGGCCTGGCTGCCGCTGCCGGCTTTTGCAGGCGCGCTTGCGGCGCTGGCGCTGGTGCTGGCTCTGGCCGCGCTTCAGGGCGTCTCGTCGCTTACGCTGATCCTGTCGGGGCTGGTGGTGACCACGAGCCTTGGCGGGCTGAATGCCGTGCTGACGCTGTTTCACCATGAGGTGCTGCAAAGCCTGTTCCTGTGGCAGGCGGGCTCGCTGGAGCAGGAGGGCTGGACCATTGCCACGCGGCTTGCCCCGGCACTGGCGCTGGCGCTGGTGCTCGCGCCTTTCGCGCGGCGGCCGCTCGGGGTGCTGGCGCTTGGCGATCAGGGCGCGCGGGTGCTGGGGCTGGCGCCGGGCGGCTGGCGGGTCATCCTGGCGACGGCGGCGGTGAGCCTCGCCGCGCTGGTGACCGCGCTGACAGGGGTTTTCGCTTTTCTTGGCATCATCGCACCGCTGGTGGCCCGCGCGCTGACCGGCCGGACGCCGGGTTCCGGCGCGATTGCCGTGACGGGCGCCGGGATCCTGATGCTGGCGGATCAGCTGGTCCAGCTGATCCGCCCCTGGATCCCGCTGCAGACCGGCACGCTTCTGGCCCTGATCGGGGCGGTGCTGATGATCGCGCTGTTGCGCAAAAGCAGCCAGCCCGCGCCGGAGCATCTCCTGCCCGCTTTGCCGCGCCGCGCGCGGCCTGTACCCCGGCTTCCCTTTCTTCTGCTGGGGCTTCTGGCGCTGTTTGCCGTCGCCCTTGCCCTCGGGCGCGGTCCGGAAGGCTGGGATATCTCGCCCCTCGCCATGCTTGAATGGCGCTTGCCGCGCGTGGCCGGCGCGGCGGCAGCCGGGGCAGCCTTCGGACTTGCGGGATGCCTGATCCAGCGGCTGACCGGCAATCCTCTGGCCAGCCCCGAGCTTCTCGGCATCAGCGGCGCTGCGGCACTTGGCCTCGTGCTGGCCGTCGTGGTGACGGGGGGCGGCGGACGCGGGCTGCTTTACGGTGCCACCAGTCTTGGTGCCCTCGCAGGTCTGGTCCTGATCCTTGTGGCAGGGGCGCGGCTGCGGTTTTCATCCGAAGGGCTGCTGCTTGCCGGGCTGGCGGTCTCGCTCCTGCTGTCGGCGGTGCTGGCGATGCTGCTGGCCTCGGGCCATCCGCTCGCGGGGCAGCTGATGACCTGGCTCTCCGGCTCCACCTACCGGATCGCCCTTTCGGATGCCGTCGTCGCGTTAAGCGTGACGGCCGGGCTCCTTGGCGTCGCGCTGCTGCTCCGCCGCTGGCTCGACCTGCTGCCTCTCGGGGCGGACGCCGCACGCCTGCTGGGGCTGCCGCTGACACGGGCCCGCGCAAGCGTGGTGGTGCTCGCGGCGCTGTCCACGGCTGTCGGCACGATCCTGACCGGGCCGCCGGGCTTCATCGGGCTGATCGCCCCCGCCATCGCGCGGTTTTGCGGCCCGCCCCGCGCCGGCGCACAGCTGCCGCTTGCCACGCTATGCGGCGCCGCGCTGATGGTTCTGGCCGACTGGCTTGGCCGCAATCTGGCCTTCCCCTGGCAGATCCCTGCGGGGATGATGGCGCTGCTTTGCGGCGGGGTTTTCCTCATGATCTTTCTCGCAAGGAGACCGGCGTGACCCGCATGACCATTGGCGACCCCGTTGGATTTCATCTGGAAAATCTGGGCCTTACCCTGAACGGCCAGCCGGTTCTGCAAGAGATCAGCCTGCGCCTGGCCCCCGGTCGGGTCTGTGGCGTGATCGGGCGCAACGGCTCGGGAAAGTCGAGCCTGTTGCGGGTGCTCGCCCGGCTTTCCCCGGCCGATGCCGGAACATGCCGCCTTGACGGCAAACCGCTTGCCGACTGGAAATCGCGCGATTTCGCTCGCCGCGTCGCGCTGATGCCGCAAAGCGCGCCCGCCACGGCGGTCATGGTGTTGCAGGATCTGGTGGCGCTTGGCCGCTATCCCTGGCATGGCGCCTTTGGCCGTGCAGGTACCGAGGACCGCGCAGCCATTGCGCAGGCCATCGCGCTTTGCGGGCTGGAGGGTCTGGCCACGCGCCCCCTCGACAGCCTCTCGGGCGGTGAGGCGCAACGCGCCCGGCTTGCGATGATGCTGGCTCAGGGTGCTGACTGGCTGTTGCTTGACGAGCCCTCGGCCTCGCTCGACCTGGCCTGGTCTTTTGACCTTTTATCCGCCCTGCGGGGCCTTGCGCGCGATGCCGGGCGCGGTGTGGTGATCGCGCTGCATGACATGAACCTCGCAGCGCGGTTCTGCGATGATCTGGTGGCGCTGAAGGGGGGGCGGGTGACCGGCGCCGGACCGGTCGCCGATGTCTTCTGCGCGCCGATCCTGAGCGAAACCTTCGGTCTTGCTGTCACCACGGGCAGCCTTGCAGGCCTGCCGGTCGCGATCCCCGCTCCCTGAACGGTTGCGCGCCCTGTTCTCTCCCTCAGGCTCCATGAAAAACGCCGCCCCCATCTGGTGGGAGCGGCGTTCAGAAGACTGACCCCTGTAAGATACGTGAAGCCCGGCCAGCCCGTCTGCGGGATAGATCAGAACCTGATCTGTGAGGTCAGGTAGAAGGTGCGCCCGGCCTCGGGATAGCCCTCGACCACCGAGACATTGTGGTCAAAGAGGTTGCGGATGCCAAAGCCCACATTCGCCTGATCGCTGACCTGCCAGGCCATATCGAGATTGGCCAGCGCGAAGCCTCCCATTTTCGTATAGATCGGCGCGTTGCGGTTCCCCGAGCCAATGGCCGGATCCGACCAGCGGCCGCCATAGACCTCGACCGAGGGCGAGACCGTCAGGCGGTCCAGCGCCTGCCAGTCCAGCCGCAGATAGGCCTTGTGGTCCGGCAGATCGGTCACTTTCGCGGTGGTGACAATCGGATCTTTGACGCTGGTATGCAGGTAGGTGTAGTTCGCCGTCAGCGCGACAGAGTCATTCACTTCCCAGTTCGCCGCGATCTCAAAGCCCTTATAGGTGCCTTTCGCAAGGTTCTGGCGCTGCGATTGCGGAAGACCGGAAATCGGATCGGTCGTCCCCAGATCAATCGACTGGATCAGATCGGTGATGCGGCTGTAGAACACCGCGCCTTCCAGCTGCACCGGGCCAAGATCGCCCTTATAGCCCAGTTCGAAATTCAGCGCGCGCTCTGCATCCAGATCCGGGTTGGGCACCATCGAGCCGAAACCGGTCGAATAGCGGTGGAAGAGCGTCGGGAAGCTTGTCCTGGACGAGACGCTTGCATGATATTCGCCGCCAGCACCCGGGGTCCAGATCGCAGCCAGCTGCCAGTTCACCGCATCGACCGAAACCGTCGGCTTGCCCGGATTGGCAGCAGTGCGGTCGGCCTCAAGCACTTTCGCCTTGTCATAGGACAGGCCTGCAACAATGCGCAGCTCGTCATTGACGCGCCAGGTGTCCTCGATCGCCAGCGAGAGGGTCTCTTCCTTGCTGTGCTCGGTCGGGTCGATCCGTCCCAGCGTCGGATGGTCGGGGCGCGCGTAATTGGTGGAACGGTGGACATCGCGGCGGAAGAAGGACGCGATCCGCAGATCGTGATCGCCAAAGCTCAGCCCATATTCGACGCTGCCGCCGACCGAATAGTCGTCATAGATGCTGTTGAAAGCCCGCGGCAGGGTCTGTGCGGAATGGTTCGCATTGTCCCAGGCCGAGAGCGTATTGTCGAACGTATTGTAGAAAAGCTTGGTCTTCAGCGTACCGGATCCGACTTCGGTCGTCGAATAGAAGGCGATGCTGCTGATATCCCATTGCGGCCAGGTCCAGTCCCGCTGGTTCGACCCCGGACCGGTGCCCGGATAGCCCATGACCGGCAAAAGCGTGCTGTAAGGCGCCGATTTCGACCCTTCCTGGCGGGTATAGCTCAGAACATATTCGTCGGTCGCATTGGGCGTATAGCCGACTTTAAGGTTCAGACGGCTGTCATCGGTGGCGCTGTCTTTGCGCAGACCTTCGCCCTGATAGGGGTAGCGCGGATCAGGCACATAATCGCGCGACAGGTAGAAGCCGTCGACATTGCGCCGCATGTAAGAAACCTGGCCGTACCAGAATTCCTGTTTGGTGCCGAGCGAGAGATAGCCCGTGCGCCCCGTCACATCGCCGCGATTGCCGGCCTCAAGGCCAAGCCGTGCCTCGCCCTCGAAGGGCTGCGTCGGTTTGCGGGTCACGAGGTTGATCGCGCCGCCCATGCCGCCCGGGCCGTTGATCACCGAGACATAGCTTTTCTGCACCTGGACCTCGGCAAGATCCGGGGTCAGGAAGCGGCCATGATCCAGCCGGTTATCGGCGGGCAGATAGATGCGGATGCCGTCGATCGACAGCGGCACATGCCAGCGGTCAAAGCCGCGCACGAAAACCTCGCGCTCGTTTCTGGATCCGCCGCCCGAGGGGGTGGAAGACACGCCGGGCAGAACGCTGAGCGTGTCATCAAGCGTGGCGCGGTTCTGTTTCGCAGCCTCTTCGCCGGTCACTTTGGTGACCGAGCCGCCCTGACCTTCGTCATCGACGCCAAGCCAGATCGTGCCGAGCGCGAAGGCGGTTTCCTCGGAAGACTGGGCGAGAACAGGGGCGGACAGCCCGGGAAATAACAGGCCTGCAATCACCAATCGCTGCAACAAAGACATTGGGAATCCTTCCAGTGGCATGGCTTTTTATCCGCGCCCGCCCACCCTTCGGCGGATTTTCGCGAATCGATATGTATGATGAAATATATCGTCACGAAATTGGCAAGAAGCCCGGGCGCAGGATTCGGGCTCTTTTTCCCGGGCGTAGCAATCCGATCACTGTCAGTAGAAATGCGGCCTTCCGTCAGGCCCCTCGATCCGGCGCACCGCAATGCCGTAAAGCCGGCTCAGGGCGGCTTCCTGCATGACATCCGAGACCGGCCCTGAGGCGATCACACCGGCGCGGCTGACCAGCAGCGCCTCATCGCCCAGCATCGCCGCCTGGCCCGGATCATGGGTCGAGACCACCACCGCCTGGCCCGCTGCCGCCAGACCAAGGATCGCGGCCTCCACCGCTTTCACATTGGCAAAATCGAGGCTGGCGGTCGGCTCGTCCATCACCAGAACCTGCGCTTCCTGCGCGAGGGCGCGGGCGATCAGCACCATCTGACGCTGGCCACCCGAAAGCCGCGTGACATCCTCATCCGCCAGATCCGCAATGCCGAGCCGGTCGAGCGCGGCCAGGGCGCGGGCCTCTTCGGCGCGCCCGGGTCGGGCAAAGGCACCGAGCCCCACCGAAGCCCCCATCAGCACAACATCCCGCGCCGTATAGGCAAAAGGCGAGGCCAGCGCCTGGGGCACATGCGCCAGCCGTCCGGCAATCTGGCTGCGGCTCAGGCCGTCCAGATCGGCGCCGCCCAGCAGGACCTTGCCCGCAACCGGCGGGATCAGCCCCAGAAGGGTGCGAAACAGCGTGGTTTTCCCCGCCCCGTTCGGCCCCAGAAGGCACAGAACCCGCCCCGCATAAAGGTCGAACCCAATGCCCCGGATCAGCGCCCGGGCGCCATGGCCAACCGCCAGATCACGCGCCGACAGCAGCGGCGCGCCAGCCCCAGTCAGCCGTTCCATGCCCGCGCCCCCCTGGCCAGCAGGATCACGAAAACCGGCGCGCCAAGCACGGCGGTCAGGATGCCCAGCGGCACTTCCATTGGCGCGATCATCCGCGCGGCGGTATCGACCAGCACCATGAATGATGCCCCCGCCAGCAGCGCCGCCGGCAACATCCGGTCAAAACGCGGCCCCGCCACCAGCCGCGCCATATGCGGCACCATAAGCCCGATCCAGCCGATCACCCCCGCCAGCGCCACCGCCGCCGCCGTGATCAGCGTCGCCGCCGCGATCACCACAAACCGCAGGCGCCCGGCCTCGATCCCCATCGCCCGGGCCTCGTCATCGCCCATTGCCAGAAGCCCGATCCGCCAGCGCAGCGCGACCAGCGGCACAAGGCCAAGCACCACCGCCGGCGCCGCCGCCAGCAGATCGACCCGCTTGACGCCGGCAAGGCTCCCCATCAGCCAGAAGGTGATCGCGGGAAGCTGTTCATCGGGATCTGCGAGCAGCTTCACCAGCGAGATCCCCGCCCCCGCCAGCGCGCCGATCACGATACCGCATAAGACCATGACCAGAAGCTGCGCGCCGCCTCTGAGCGCCAGTGTCAGCCCGATCACCAGCGCCACCGTTGCAAGGCCAAAGCCAAAGCCCATCAGCTGGATCGCCATCACCGGCAGGCCCAGCAATATCCCGAGAACCGCACCAAACCCTGCCCCGGCCGAGACGCCAAGGATATCGGGCGAGACCAGCGGATTGCGGAACACCACCTGATAGGCCGCCCCCGCCGCCGCCAGCCCCGCCCCGATCAGCGCCGCAGAAATCACCCTCGGGCCACGGATATTCCACAGCACCACCTGCGCCTGACGGTCCTCCGCCGCCCCGGTCAGGCCTCTGGTCAGCCCCCCGGTCAGGACGTCGAAAATCTGGCCGGGGCTGAGCGGATAAGGCCCGAGGCCGATCCCCAGGATCAGCGCAAAAACCAGCGCCAGCGCCAGCAGGGAAAGCCGCATTCTTCTGGTTCCGATCCTATTCGCCCAGCAACGCGTCCAGCGCTGCCGCATCCGGCGTGACCTGGTAGAAGAGCGTGTAGAAATCCGCGATCTCCTGGCGCAGATCGCCCTGTTTCAGATCTCCTCCGGCCAGGTCCGGGTAGAAGACATGTGCCAGATATTTCAGCCCGATCAGCCGGTTGACCGAAGGCGGCGCATCGATAAAGCCAAAGGGTTCACCGGGAGCAAGATAGACGCGGCCCTGATCGACCGCCGGGATCCCCTGCCATTCCGGCATCTTGCGCACATTGGCCGCGAAATCGCGATCCACAGTCAGGATGATATCAGGCGCCCAGGCCTGGATCTGTTCGGGCGAGACCGTCACCAGCCCGCGCGTCTCGGCCTCGACCACGTTGATGCCGCCCATCCGTTCAATGATCTCGGCATTGATCGAGCCGCGCGCCGGGCTCTCCAGCCCCTCCGGACCACGGGCCAGGTAGACGCGGGGGCGATCTGGCGCAGGCACCTGCGCAAGCAAAGCGTCCGCCTCCGCATAGGCGGCCTCGGCATACGTTGCGAGCAGCTCGCCCCGTGCTTCGACCCCAAGGATCACCGCCATCTCACGGATCGCCTGCGGCGTCGCTGCGAAACTGCCATCGATCAGCACATAGGGCAGCCCCGCCTGATCCTGCACCCGTGTCGCGAGGTCGCGGTAAGTGGCATTGACGGTGCCGAAATCGACGATCAGCTCGGCCCCGGTGGTCAAAAGCACCTCAAGGTTCAGCGTATCGCCCTTGCCGGTCAGCCGCCCGAGCGCCGGCAGGCCGCGCGTCTCAGGCAGAAGATAAGGCAGATCGACGGGTTTTGGCGCCATCACCCAGCCGACCATCGCTTCGGGCTTCAGCGCATAAAGCAGCACCGAGGCGGGCGGCCCGGCCGCAAAGACCTTTTCCGGGTTCAGAGGCACCAGCACCTCGCGGCCGGTGGCGTCGGTGACGCTTTGTCCGTCAAATGCCAGAACCGGCGCGGCCAGAGCGACAAAGACCGCGGCCAACACGGCGCGGCGGGTTGGGAAGCTCATGGAATCGCTCCGAATTCGCCTTTGATATCAACGAGCGGCGTGCCATCGACACAATCGAGGCCGCGCACATGCAGAACCGCGCCTTCAACGCGCAACAGCCGCACCACCGTCGCCGCTATCGGATTGGGCCGGACCGGCGAGCGCAGCGAGAATGTCCCGACCGAGGCATCGCCGAAATTCGGGTTCTGCCGCATCAGATCGCGGCGCGAGAGATGCATCCAGTATAGCAGCTGGATCCGCTCGCGCCCTTCGACCCCTGCCAGACCCTCGATCCAGCGCGGGTCAAGTTCGACCCGGCAATCAGGGCCGGTCTCGGGATCACCCCGGCGCGGGCATTGGCTGCGATCCGTCCAGGGGGTGCGCAGCCGGCCGATGAACCAGATCGAGGCGTCGAATGCCCCGGGCAGCGGCACCGCCACCTCATGCGGGCGCAGGTCGGTCACGTGATCAGTCATCGGTGCCGATCATCACATCCGAGGCCTTGATCACCGCCGAGGCCTTTGCGCCCACGGTCAGACCCAGCTCTTTCACCGCCTCATTGGTGATCGCAGCCGTAACAATCGAGCCGCCAAGATCAAGGCGGACATGGCTCGTCACCGCGCCGGTGACAATCTCGATCACCGTTCCCGGCAGGACATTTCGGGCGCTCAGTCGCATCTCGGTCTCTCCCCCTGATGGCGGCCATATGGCCGCGCCTTATGTATGGTGCAATACAACGGAGGGCGCGGCAAGCCCCGGCGCCCCGGCCACTTTGCCAGCCTGGTGCAAAGCTGCGCAGAAAATATGCGTTTTGCCCGGGGCCGCGCTCTGCCAGGATGGGCAGAGCAACCGGAGAACCGCATGCGGATCGCCCTTCTCAGCGATATTCATGGCAATCGCGAAGCGCTGGAGGCTGTGCTTGCCGATGCTGAGGCGCGGGATATCGGGCGCTGTGTGATCCTTGGCGATATTGTCGGATATGGCCCCGATCCGGCCTGGTGCGTGGAGCGGGCCCAGGAGCTGGAGGCCGCCGGCGCTCTGGTGATCCGGGGCAATCATGATGCCGCCATCGCAGGATCGGCGCGCGATATGAACGCCACGGCGCGGGCATCCATCGACTGGACGCGGCCACGGCTTTCCGCCGCTCAGACCGGCTGGCTTGCCGCGCTGCCGCTGACGATCCGCGAGGAGGACCGGCTTTACACCCATGCTTCGGCCCATAGCCCGGGCGACTGGATCTATGTCACCTCGGAACGCGATGCGATGGCAAGCTTTCGCAGCTCTGACGCCGGCGTGATCTTTTGTGGTCACGTTCATGTGCCGGCGCTGTACAGCAGTGACATCCATGACCGGATCCAGGCCCATGCAGAGAAACCCCGGATCCCGGTGCCGCTTTTGTCGTCACGGCGCTGGCTGGTGGTGGCAGGCTCGGTCGGGCAGCCCCGTGATGGCAGCCCCCAGGCCGGCTGGGCCATCTTTGACACCACAACCCGCGAGCTCAGCTTTCGCCGCACGCCCTATGATACCGCCGTCACCGCCGGAAAGATCCTGGCTGCCGGCCTGCCCGAAGAGCTTGCCCTGCGCCTGAGGAGCGGCGAATGAGCCGAAGCCAGAAACGCCCGGCCGAGGGGCTTGAGATCGACGGCTTCACCCTTGGCCCGCTTTTGCATCGCGGCGGCTTTGCCACGATCTGGGAGGTCACCCATCCGGACCATCCCGGGCCAATGGTGATGAAAGTGCCGACCATTCTCGACGGTGATGACGGGCCGACGATTGTGGGGTTCGAGATCGAACAGATGATCCTGCCACGCCTTTCGGGTCCGCATGTGCCACAGCTGATCGCGGCGGGCGATTTCGCGGTCATGCCCTATCTGGTGACGGCAAAACTGCCGGGCGCCTCGTTCCAGGAGCTGTTTGACCGCGCGCCGCTGCCGCCCGATCAGCTTGTCGCGCTGGCCATCGAGATCGCGTCGGCGCTGCATGAGGTGCATCGCCAGCGGGTGATCCATCTGGACCTCAAGCCCGGCAATCTGATGCGCGACGAGGCCGGGCGGCTGGTGCTGATCGATTATGGCCTCGCGCGCCATCTTGATCTGCCGGATCTGCTGGGCGAGGAATTTGCCATTCCGATGGGCACCTTCCCCTATATCGCGCCCGAACAGTATCTGCATCACCGCGATGATCCGCGTTCGGATATTTTCGCTTTCGGCGCCATGCTTTACGAGCTTGCAACCGGAAGGCTGCCCTTTGGCCAGACCACCACGCTGCGCGCCGTGCGCCGCCGGCTCTGGCGCGATCCGCTGCCGCCGCGCGCCCTGAACCCCGAGCTGCCGCCCTGGCTGCAGGAGATCATCCTGCGCGCGCTGGAGGTCGAGCCGGAAGAGCGCTTTCAGTCGGCGGCGCAGATGGCCTTTGACCTTGGCCATCCCGATCAGGTGCAGCTGACCGCGCGCGCGACAAAGCTGAGCCGGGACGGGATCTGGCCGGTCCTGCGACGGCGCTGGCGCGCGCGACGGATCCGGGGCTACCTGCCCGCCCCGACCGCCGAAGACACCGCCCGCGCCCAGGTGGTTATGGCCGCCGTAGACCTCTCGCCCGAGATGGAGGCTTTGTCGCAGGAGATCCTCAGCGCCACGCGCGAGATCCTGCATTTCCGCCCCGAGGCGCGGCTCGCCTGTGTCAATGTGCTGCGCAGCGCGCGGATCCAGCTGGATCAGGGCACCGATGAGGCGGGCAACAATCTGCATGTCGCCCGCCTTGTCGCACTGAAAGCCTGGGGCGAGGCGCTTGGCCTGCCCGAAGGCCGCGTGACCTATACCGTGCTTGAGGCCCCCGACCCCGGCAATGCGCTGACCGAACACGCGACCCGTATCCTTGCCGGTCATATCGTGATGGGCGCGCGGGCAAGTTCGGCGCTCCGGCGCTATCTTGGCTCGGTCTCGGCCCAGGTGGTGGCCGAAGCGCCCTGCACCGTGACCATCGTGCGTCTGCCCGCCCCCGGAGGCTGAGACCTCTGCGCTGAGAGCGGGGCCTTTTCGTGCCCGCCAAATCAGGCTAGCCATGGTCGGAACAATTCTCCCGGGGAAATCCGATGCCGCGCTCCTATTCTTTCAGCCACGCAATCAGCCGCAAACCGGCGCAGTCGATCATCCGGGGGCTGCGCGCCGTGGATACCGGCAACCCGGACCTTGCCCTGATGGAAGCGCATCACACCGCCTATATCGCAGCTTTGCGTTCCACCGGGGCCGAGGTGACGGTGCTGGACGCGCTCGACGCCTATCCGGACAGCGTTTTTGTCGAAGACACCGCGCTCTGCCTGCCTGAAGGGGCAGTGATCATGCGGCCCGGCGCGCCCTCGCGCCTCGGCGAAGCGGCCGAGATGGAGCCGCATCTGCGCGCACTTTACAGCGAGATCCGCCGCATCGAGGGCGAAGACAGTTTCATCGAGGGCGGCGATATCCTGATGGGCGAGACCGAGATCCTTGTCGGCCGCTCGGCGCGGACCAATGAAGCCGGGATCGCGGAGCTTGCGCGTCTGGTCGCCGATTGGGGCCAGGTGGTGCGCGAGGTCCATACCCCCCCGGGCGTGCTGCATTTCAAGACCGACTGCTCGCTGATGGATGCGGAAACCGTGCTCGCGACCGACCGGCTGGCGGCGTCGGGCTGTTTCACCGGCTATAAGGTGATCGCGGTTGCCGAAGGGGAAGAGGCCTCGGCCAATGCGATCCGCTTCAACGCGATCGTGCTCTTCCCCGCCGGCTTCCCGAAGACCCGCGACCGGCTGGTGGCAGCGGGCTACGAAGTGGTCGAGATCGGCAATTCGGAATGCCAGAAAATCGATGGCGGGATGTCCTGCCTGTCGTTGCGTTTCACGCCGCGCTGAGCGGGGTGGCTCCGGTGCCCCCTGCCCGCCCGTTCAACATAGCCGCCGTGGTGCAACGCGGCCGCTTTGGCTATGAGGCGCTGTTGCTCGCGGCCTCGCTGCGCGCAACGGATCCCGGCTTTCAGGGGCGGCTCCTGCTGGCCGAGCCGCAGCCGGGCCCTCTCTGGCCCGAGGATCCGCGCCTGCCGAAAGGCGCGCTTCGCGACCGGCTGGAAGAGCTGGGCGCCGAGTTCGTGCCCTTTGACAGCAAGGTCTTCGGCGCCGCCTATGCGATCGGCAACAAGATCGAGATGCTGAACGCGCTGCCAGATGAGCCTTTTCTCTTTCTCGACACCGATACGCTAGTGACGGGGCCGCTGTCGACGCTGGCGCCGGATTTCTCGCGCCCCTCTGCTTCGATGAAACGCGAGGATACCTGGCCGGTGATCGAACTTTACGGCCCTGGCTATGCCGAGACCTGGGCCGCGCTTTATGACCGGTTCGGGCTGGATTTCACGGGTTCTCTGGATCTGTCCTGGCCCGATGAACACTGGCAGCGCTACATGTATTTCAACGCGGGCTGGTTCCTGCATGAAAGCCCGCAGGACTTCGGCCGCCGGTTTCTGGATTACGCGGAGACCATCCACAAGGACCGCCCGGCGGCGCTGGTCTGTCAGGAGCTCTGGCCCTGGCTGGATCAGATCGCGCTGCCGCTGGTGATCGCTTCTTTCGGCGGCGGCAGGCCAGAGGCTGACCTGGCCGGGCTCGATGGCGATCTGACGCTGCATTACCGCACGCTGCCGCTGCTTTATGCCACCGGGTCTGACCGGGCGGTTGAGGTGCTGGAGACCGTTGCGAAAGAGAAAGAAAACCGCCGCCTGCTGCGCGACTGGGAACAGGCAAAACAGATGGTCTATCAGAACCGGGGCCGCAAGGCGCGGGCGCTGTTTGACCAGAGTGATCTGCCGCGCCGCGAGAAGGTGATCCGCAACACGCTCAGACGCGAAGGGCTCTGGCTGCGCTGAGACGGCTGCGCCGAGATGCGGCCAGGCCGGTTTCCGCGTGCAGCTTGCGCCAAAACCGGCATGATTTCGCGCATTCCTTGTCCACCATTTCGCCTGACCGGCGGCCCTTCCCCGCCGAAAACCATCAGAACGCATTTAAAATCAGCATGATAGAAAAGAAGACTTCCGGTTCCCTGCTCTGATCCGCCTCTGCGGCACGGGAACCGGGATGCTGGCCACCGTGTTTTCCCTGCATCTGGAACCGTGCCGCGTAAGATCCCGGACTTTCCCGGACGTGGCCGCAGAACAGGAGTATTTCGCATGACGTTTACTGTGACCCGGATGAAAACCACCATCGCCGGAACCATGGCCGCCGCCCTGACAATGACCACGCTGGCGCTGCCGGCCTTTGCCGTTGATCGTGCGGATGCTGTGAAAAGCATCGAGGTGACCGCAGATATGGGCTCGGTTCAGAATACCGCCGCAGCCGCATATTGGGCAACGCTCGATAAGGATCTCGAAACCGCGATCCTGACCAAAGTGACCGACCGGATGGGCGATGAGGGCGCCGCGATCACCGTCGATATTGACGAAGTGTCGCTGGCCAGCGGCTTCGCGGAAACGCTTGGTCTGGCGGATTCGAAGCTTTCGGGCCTCGTCAAGGTGTCCGACCCGACCCAGCCGGGGCGCGGCGATTCCTATACGCTGACCGTTGATATGAATTCGACGCTGCCTGCGCTTGGCGCCGGGTTCGATATCGCCTCACCCGAAGTCGATACCGCCGCCGTCTATGCCGCGATGCTTGATACATTTGCGACCCAGGTGGTGACCAACCTGAAGTAACGCAAAAAGGCGCGGGAGCAATCCCGCGCCTTTTCAACCTTTGATGCCCTGCCCTTGTCAGCTGTTCAGGGTCTCGGTCGAAGAAAAGAACATCGCCTGGCTCACCGCCGAGCGCACCTGTTCCTCGGTATAGGGTTTGTTGATCAGGAAGGTCGGCTCCGGCCGCTCGCCCGTCAGCAGGCGTTCGGGGAAGGCAGTGATGAAGATCACCGGGATCGATCCGAGATCGGCCAGGATATCATTGACCGCATCAATGCCCGAGGAATTATCCGCGAGCTGAATATCGGCAAGGATCAGATCCGGCACCTTTTGGGCGGCAAGCGCCACCGCCTCGCCGCGGGTCCTCGCGACGCCGGTTACCGCATGTCCCATCGCCTCGACGATGGCGGTGATATCCATCGCGATGATCGCCTCATCTTCGATCACCATGACCTTGCCGAGGATCGAACTGGCCATTTCGGCAAAGGCGCGCTCAACCAGCGCTGTGGCACTGGCGGTGTCAACGCCAAGGATCGCCGCAACCTCGGCCGGGCTGAAGCCCTCGATGGTCTGCAGCAACAGCGCCTCGCGCGAATTCGGGGTCAGCCGCGCCATATGCTGCTGCGCCGCAACCGCCAGACGATCTTCTGCGGCAGTTACCGGAGAATCGGCTTTTTGCCAGACCTCATGAAAGCAGGCGAAAAGCCCGACCTTCACTGAAACTGCCCTCAGCACCGGGGAGGGATCCGCCAGAACCGCCTCGATTGCGGCAATGGCATACGCGTCGCCGCTGGCCTGGTTGCCGGTCAATGCGCGCGCATAGCGTCGCAGATAGGGCAAATCCTGCGCAACTGCGCGGGAAAGATCTTCGCCAGACGTCACCTGGCCGGCCATTTGCCCCCCGGCAGACATCGCAGCCGAAGCATCACCTGCCGCTGCCCCCGTCGTGGCTCCCGTAGGAGCCCGGGCCGGAGCCCTGGAATCGGCCATAAAAAAATCTCCGTTCTGCGTACTTCTTACGGAACCAAACGCGATGAAGCGGCGTTTGGTTCCGTAGAGCAATGGCAGGACCACGAAAAAAAATGCTACCAGGCAAACCCGCAGTCGCGACAGATCGCTCAGCGATCCGCACTCAGATCGATGAAAATCTGAGGCGGGTCTATGATGAGGTCCTGACTGAAGCAGTGCCTGACCGCTTTCTGCAGCTGCTCGCCCAGCTGAATTCTGGCCCGCCTGCCAATACCGATACCGATAAATGACCCCGCCAAATGACCCCGCTTCCGGCCGGACTGCCGGGTCCGGAGCCACGCAGGACAAGGTGGTAAAAGACAGGGCCGCGAAAGATCAGTCTCCTCCTGCTCAGGCCGTATCTGATCCGCGCGAGCAGCTCGCAGCCCTCCTGCCCAATCTGCGGGCATTCGCGATCAGCCTGTCGCGGAATGTGGTTCTCGCCGATGATATTGTGCAGGAGACCATCCTGAAAGCCTGGTCGAATATGGACAAATTCGACCCTGCAACCAATCTGGAAGCCTGGCTCTTCACCATTCTACGCAATACCTATTATTCGTTCCTGCGCAAAACGCGCCGCGAGGTGCAGGACAGCGACGGCGTCTTCGCCGGCAGCCTCTCTGAAGCCCCGGCCCATGACAGTCGTCTCGCCTATGGCGATTTCCAGCGCGCCTTTGATCAGCTGTCGCCGGAGCATCGCGAGGTTCTGATCCTGATCGGTGCCTCCGGCTATTCAGTGGAAGAAGCGGCGCAGATGATGGGCGTGGCACCGGGAACCGTCAAAAGCCGCGCCAGCCGCGCACGCAAGCGCCTGTCCGAACTGATGGGCCTTGCCGAGGGCGAGGATCTGTTTTCTGGCTTCAGCAGCGTCACCGCTGCCGTGATCAGCCGGCCGACCACACCGGCGACATGAAACTCTTCGCGGCACGTGAGATCACGTCCGGCCTTGCGCTGCGGCTGGCCGCGATGGTTATGCTCGCCCTTTTGCCGCTTGGCCTGCTGGCGCTGGCCCAGACCTATATGACAATGCGACAGACCGACGAGACCCGCCTTGCGGCCTCTGTCGGACGGACCCTCCAGGAAGCACTGCACGAGATCCGGCTGATCCGTGCCTCGCAGGTGACCGCCCAGCTTTTGGCCAGCAGCCTGCGCAATCATCCCGCGGATTGTGCCAGCCGGATCGCGGCCTATGCCACCAGCGACGGGCGCATCTCGCGCGCGGGGGTTGTCTCGGCAGATGGCCGGATGGTCTGCAGCTCTGACGGCAGCACGCGCGATTTCTCGCAGACCGAGCGCTTTGCCGAAATCCTTGCCTCGGACCAGCCACGCATCTTTCACGACCCGCAATGGTCCGACCCCGGGCAATCGGATATTTCTCTGACCTGGCCGCTTGGCGATGCTTCGGAGCAGCCTGAGGGGTTTGTCCTGCTCTGGCTCCCCGAAAGCGCGCTGATTGACCTGCCCGATGACCTCGTTTCCCTTCCCGGTGGTACAATACCCAGAACCAGCGACCGACCTCTGGCCCTGATCGCAGCCAACGGCGCGGGCGAGGTGATCTATGCCTCGACCGGGATTGCCAATGCCGGGTTATATCTGCCCGGCCAGGCCAGCCTGAAAAGCCTGATCCCGCAGAAAGCCCATAGTTTTTTTGACCATCCCGAGGGGTGGGAAACCCTGATGTACTCCTGGGTGCCGGTCAATCGAGATCTCTTTTTGCTGGGCGCCTGGCCCTTGCCGGTCGAGGAAAACTTCCTGAACCGTCATGTGCTGCCCTATCTTTTTCCGGCGCTGATGTGGCTGACCGGGGTTGGCGTGACCATTCTCGGCGTCGAGCGGCTGGTCACCCGCCATGTCCGCCACCTGTCGCGGGCGATGCGCGATTTCACCTCGGGGAACCGGCTCTCCACCCAGGACGTCACCCTCGCAGGGCCCCCCGCCGAAATTGCCAGCCTGGCCGAGGAATACCACGCTCTGACCGCCACCATCCTGCGCGATGAGGCCGAGCTGGAAAACCTTGTGCGTCAAAAGGATGAACTTCTGCGCGAGGTGCATCACCGCACCGGCAACAGTCTGCAACTGATCGCCTCTTTTCTTCGGATGCACCGGCGCGAGGCAGAGGACGAGACCATGCGCCTTGTGCTTGACGATCTGCATAACCGGGTGATGTCGCTTTCTTCGGTGCATCTCGGGCTTTACCGGATGGCCGGGGGCACCGGAGTCACAGTCGATCTGCTGATGGCCGAAGTGATCTCCAAGGTTGATCTGATCCATGGCCGGGCGGGACTGCAAGGGGCGGTCCAGGCGGATCTGATGCCCCTCCTCCTGCAGTCGCAACAGGCGGTGCCGCTGGCGCTGTTACTGGCCGAGATCCTCTCCTGTTTCCCGCCTTCCGAGGCTGGAAATCAACCGGTACGGATCAGGCTGAGCCATGGCCGCGCCGAAGATCAGCCGGGGCCTGCATCCGTCGAAGTCTCAGGGCCCGACACGAAGGTCGTTTCTCGCGCGGGCACCGAGATCGCCCGGCTTGAAGTCTCCGGCGCCATTTCCGCGCGGGGCCGCCTGACCGGAGAACATGCCGGCGCCCCTTCTGTAATCGGCGCAAGGCTGATCCGCGGATTTGTCACGCAGCTGCCCGGCGACCTGCAGATCATCGAAGACAGCGCGCGGGTCCGGGCAGTGGTCACTTTCGCCTACGATCCGGCCCTTACGCAGGTCGCAGAGACTGCTGCCACCAGCCGCGCCTGACACGGGGCGCGTGGGCGGCGAAGCGCGTCGCGTCCTGAAACAGAGCAGCCCCCTGCCTTGCCAGAGAGCCACCCGAAACACTGCCCCCTTTGCAACTGAACCACGACTGAGCCGCAGTCAGACGGCAGAAAGCGAGCCATGCCCTTCAGGCCGCGCCCGCATCCTTGTCGCGCAATGCCGCCTCCGCCGGTGTTTCGTCCCGCCGTGTCGCGGTGCTTCCAGCCCGGGATACGGTCTCGTCCACCACCGATCGCAAGGTCGAGGTCAACCTTGTCACAAGCAGGCTGAGCTGTTCCAGATCATCACGCAGCTCCTCGCGTGCTGCGGCCTCTTCCGTCCCGGTTTCGTCCGGGCCTCTCGCCGCCGCCTCTGCAGCAGGCTGGCCCCGCGACAAAAGGCTGGCGACAAAGCCACCGGCCGCCGTCAATGCGGCTCCGGCCGTGACAATCTTCCCGACCCGGCCAAGCATCCCACCACTCTGTCCGGACGCGCCGGTTCCGTCCTTCCCGAATTCGCGCCTGCAGGCGGCCTCGCGCGCGGCCAGCGCCGCAGCGCGGGTCTCGGCATCCAGCCCGTCCAGACCCTGGCCGATTTCCTGGCGGATCGCCTGTTCCAGCGAGGCCGCGATATCTTCGAGACTGTCACGCGCCGCAACCTCATCCAGCGCACCGCTGTCTCTGGAGCGCTGCACCCGGGCGCGCAACCGGTCGGCCTCCTCCCGCAATGCGGCTATCCCTTCCAGCCATTCCGGTCGCGCCGCACGCGAAGACGCCGAGCGGCGGCGAATTCCGCTCCAGGCGAGCCAGGCCAGCCCCGCGCCGGCCAGCGCCGCCGCACGCGGATTGGCCCGGATGGCAGCGCCTGCCGCCTCGATCACCGGCATCACCGCCGCGCCCGGCGAAGCGGGATCCGCATGTCCTGACGCATCCGGGCCTGCTGCACGGCCCTGGCCGCCCCCGAAAAACCTTGTCATATTGAAATTTTGTTTAAGCGCCGCAATGGCCTCGGCCAGATCCTGGCGGCTGCGGGCGATCTCTTCACCGATCCGGTCCCGATCATGCATCTTCCGTTCCTCCACCAATGGGTCCCCGTTCACGTGAACTCCGCTCACCGGAAACCCGTTCACTGGCAACCCGCTCGCCGGCTGGCGGTTCCTCGGCCGTGCCAGGCTGAAGTGCTCCGCCCCGCGCGAAGATCTCGCGACGCGCGAAATAGGAGGCGTGGCTGATGCGGCGCAATTGCCACCAGATCAGACCGGCGGCGATGAGGCACAACCCACCCCCCAGCACCAGCGAGGCCCAGACCGGTGCCAGCCCTGCCATAACGAGAAGCGCATGACCCGCCGCTGCCAGCTGAACAAGCCCCAGCAAAACCAGCGCAAACCCGATCAGAATAACCACCAGTGCCCGGATCACGATCAGCGCGATCTCGCGCGCCTCGGCCTTGCGCATCGCGATCTCGCCGCGCAAAAGCCGCATCGCGGCACCGGCGATCTGCAGGATCAGACCACCAGGCGTCGCCTCTTCATCTTCCGGAGCGCCACTCAATCCCTGCGATCTCCGCGCGGGGTCAACAGTCGCGCAAGGGCAAAGCCCGCCAGAGCCGCACCTGCCATGAAGACCCCGGGATGCCGCTTTGCCATATGCCGCAGATCAGCCGCGATATCACCGGCAGCACTGCCTTTCAGCCGCGCCGCCACATCTGACGCCGCTTCAGACGCGCGCGCCGGAATGTCACGGGCATAGCTTTCCGCCGAAGAGGCCGCCTTGCGCAATTTGTGATTCAGCCGCTCGCCGGATTCGGTCAGCGCATCGCGCGCGGACGCAGCCCGGTCCAGCACCGCCTCACCGGCCGCACGTGCCGGACGGCTTATCCGCCGCAAAACTTCCTGCCCGCTGTCCTGAACGCTTTCGGCGGCATCGGTCACCGCCTCGGCCATGGTCTTTGCCGCGCCGGACTGTCTGGCAGCCCGTTTGGCCGACGCTTGCCGCGGGGGTTGCTTGGGGGATTGTGCCATTTCAACGCTCCTGTCTTCGGGTTTCGTCTTCAGGTCCCGGCTTTTGCAGATGTGGCCGATCAACCGTGACCGCAATCCTATTGGAGACAATTCGGGGTCTCCTGTCGCCAGAAGATCGGCAAGCAGGCCGTCTTTCGCCGATACTGAGCTTCAACTTCGGCAATTCTTCCGGGTTTTGCAATTGTGGATTGTGTCACGGACCGAGGCAAAACACGCGCCGGATGAAAAGATCGAAACGTCAATTTTTTTGGGTTTTAGCGGGAACCGCGCGTGCTGCGCTGCGTTAACGATTTGACAGGACATGGAGCAGGCTGAAAGGCATAACTCTTTGACCAGGCTAAAAAATATGGTGCCGCAACTGCATAAAGGATTATGAAAGGGTGAAGGGGACGAAAATATGCACCGGCAAGATTTTGCCGGCTTATCTTTCGGGAAACCGATCCTGTAGCAAACCCTTCTTCCCAGACCGGTAAAAGGTAGGAGCGGCGGTGGCAAAACCCCGCATGGCCCTGCCCCGACCAGGTCGCGAAACTCAGGCTCAGCCCCTGAAAAACGGAGCGTTTTAAGGCGGCACCAACCGCCCGCCGTCGCGCTGTCTGCTGGCAGGTGACGGTCAGAGGACAGATGTGCTTTGCCGCCCCCAAAGGTTCAGGTTCAGAGCATATCCAAAATCCGCAGCCAGCCCCCAGACTGGCTCGGTCGCACCCCCGGTCAGGGAGGCGAACAGGACGTGGCTTTCGGCATTACGAGTAATTTGTTTATGTGCCAGTCTCCGAAAGCAACGACCACAAAACGACGGGCCCGGCGCCGGGTAATCAGTGCGATTTTTTTAGTTGCCGGGCCCGTCACCTTATCTTGCGCCGTTGCGCGGGATAGCCTGAGGCCGCTGTACCTCCACTGTATTCGGTTATGTGACCGGGGGGCAGCGGCCTTGCATTTCATCTGTGCCATTTTTTTGCAGCGAACCGGGCTGGCCGATGAAACCCAGTATGAAACCCATGGAATCATTCTCGTCTCTGCACATCCGGGGAATGCGTGCAAAGCGGGATTCGGAACGGCTTCGGCCCTGATCCGCCTGCCACAGGGTCGCCAGGGCATTCTGCATATTGTGGTGCCGACGCAGTCCCGCACGACAGCATCCGGAATTCCCGACCCCTGCCATCAATCTGCTCAGCTCCTGGCAATAATGTGAGAACAGTCCTGCCGGCAAATGCTTGATTATGTGCGCAATCGCATTAGACTTGAGCGAAATTCAGCCAGCAGGTGAACAAGTGCGCCTTTCCAGTATTCTCAGCGGCCTTTCTGCGACGAGCGCCGTGCTCATCGCTCTCTCCTCTCCGGCTCTCGCGGCGTTTTGTTCGGACAGCGGCGGTCGCTATGAAGAGTGGAAGCCCGTTATCGCCCAGGAGGCCCGTGCGGCCGGTGTCGGAGAGCGTGGCATCCAGGCCCTGATGGGCAGTTCTTATTCCAAGGCCACGATTTCGGCCGACCGGAACCAGAAGAGCTTTAAATATTCGCTTGAAAAATTCATGCAGGTGCGCGGCGCCGATACGATCGTGAAACAGGCGCGGTCGCGCAAGGCGAAGAATGCCGATTTCTATGCTTCGATCGAGCGGCAATATGGCGTCCCGGCTGGGGTACTTCTGGCCATTCACGGCATGGAAACCGCCTTTGGTAATTATATGGGCGATACCAATGTGATCTCCGCCATTGCCACGCTGTCCTATGACTGCCGGCGCAGCGACTTTTTCACACCGCATATGATTGCGGCCCTGATTCTGATTGATCGCGGCTCGATCAGCCCGCAGAGCATTGGCGCAAAGCATGGCGAGCTGGGACATACCCAGTTCCTGCCCGGCAATGCGCTGCGCTATGGCGTTGATGGCAATGGCGACGGAAAGATCGACCTGAACAATGTGACCGATGCCCTTGCTTCTACAGCGAATTTCCTGCGTCAGAAAGGCTGGCAGCCCGGTCAGGGTTATCAGGAGGGCCAGCCGAATTTCGCGGTGATCCGCGAATGGAATGCCGCAACCGTCTATCAACAGGCCATCGCCATCATGGGCAGCCGTATCGACGGCTGAGTCAGGCGCTGACAGCACGGGGATGACCCCGTGCTGTTTCCCCACTTGCGCGCTGGCGATGCTGCCTTTGGCAGTTACGCTGGCATAGCCCGGCAGCCGCTGACCCGCCGCCGCGCTGACATGGCCCAGATCGACAGTGATCCGCCAGCCGGCATTCAGCGGCGGCCTATGCCACAGCACCGCGCAACAAATCATCCCATGCGCCGGCCGGGGCCTGATCGCCCTGCCCCGCAGACCAGGCGGCAGCGGTGCTACCGGCAGCAAGAAAAGCTGCGAGGGCGAGTGGTTCAGCCGGGGTGACAGAGATACGGCTCGCTCATGCGGCGCGACGGTCCCGCAACTGATGTCGACAAAGCCCGCCAAGCAGGCCAGTTGCCCTGGCCTCCGGCAATCAGAAATGGCAGCGGCAACACCGCGTTAGCCAGTTTTGCCAGCGGATGGAGGCAGCCTGCAGAGCAGCGTCCCCTGACCTGCCGCAGATCAGGGGGCGCTTCACAGATTTACCAGTGACCGATATTCTGCTTCGAGCTCCAGGGCTCTGCCGGCGGCAGCGCGCCGCCCTTTTGCAACAGCTCGATCGAGACATTGTCGGGGCTGCGCACGAATGCCATGCGACCGTCGCGCGGGGGGCGGTTGATCACCACGCCATTGGCTTCGAGATGCGCGCAGGTGGCGTAAATGTCGTCGACCTCATAGGCGAGATGCCCGAAATGACGGCTGTCCGAGGGCAAGCCATCATCGCCATCCCAGTTGAAGGTCAGCTCGACCGGGCATTCCGGCTGGCCGGGCGGCGCGAGAAAGACCAGTGTGAAGCGGCCACCCTCATTGTCGGTGCGGCGGGTCTCTTCCAGCCCGAGAAGCCGGTAGAATGCCATGGATTTCTCAAGGTCCAGCACCCGGACCATGGTGTGAAGATAGCGGATCGTCATTCTGATTTCCTTTGCCAAAGGGTGTGTTATGGCTAACACGGCACAGGGCAAGGCGACAGACGGGATTTCCCGCCGATGTCCCGCATCTGGCGCAGTGTCGCATAGCAGCCCGTCGCACCGATCTAAGTCATTGCTCAAAAGTCAATTTTTAGCGCAGACAGGTCGGGGCTTCCCGCCCTTGGATCTGTGATATTGCCGAAGCCTGCGGGCCTGCCTATAGTCCGGGGAGTCAGGCCCCGTGGCCCGCGCGCATCCCCCTGTCGGCTGTCGAATGGCAGCCCCCGGGCCAGACCCGCCACCACCTCACCAGGAAAGCCCCGCAGTGCGACACCCGGAATATCAGTATCTCGACCTCATCGAGCGCATTTTGCAAAGTGGCGATGAGAGGGTCGACCGGACGGGTGTCGGCACGCGGTCAATCTTTGGCGCAATGACCCGGTTTGACCTCTCCGACGGGTTCGCCCCCATCCTGACGACGAAAAGGGTCTATTGGAAAACCGCGATCAAAGAGATGCTCTGGTTCCTGAAAGGCGGCACCAATATTCAGCCGCTCCTGCAGGAAAATGTGCGGATCTGGACCGACTGGCCGCTTGCGAAATACCGCAGGGATACCGGCACGGAGATCTCTCAGGAGGAATTTGAGCGCCGCATCATCGAGGATGACGCTTTTGCGAAAACCTGGGGCGAGCTTGGCCCGGTTTATGGCAAGCAATGGCGCAGATGGGTCGGCTCGGATGGGCGCGAACATGATCAGATCGCGACGCTGATCCATACGCTGCGGACAAATCCGTCGAGCCGCCGGATGCTGTTCCACGCCTGGAATGTGGGTGAGCTGGAGGAGATGGCCCTTCCGCCCTGCCACATGGTCTATCAATATCACGTCACCAGCGATGGCAGACTGAACAGCCTTTGTTTTCAAAGATCTGCCGATCTTCTGCTGGGGGTTGCCTTCAATTGGGTCGGGGCTTCTGCCCTGCAACTGATGATCGCACAACAGGCGGGGCTGAAACCCGGCGAGCTGGTCTGGTGCGCGGGCGATGTTCATTTGTATCTCAACCACCTGGACCAGGCCCGGGAACAGCTGCAAAGAGAGCCCCGCGAGATGCCGAAGCTGCGGATCATTCGCGAAGTTGAGCGCATTGAAGACTATCGGATTGAGGATTTCGAGGTCGAAAACTATGCGCCTCATGCGGTTATCAAAGCCGAAGTTGCGGTCTGACCGCCCCTCAGAGATGTAAAATCCTGCATCCGAAGCGCAGTGCAGGCCGGGCCCCTTCGCAGCCCCGGTTGCCCCGAAACAGGCTTTTAGCTTTCCATCATTCGCCCCGGCTGTCGGGCAGGGAGATCACAGTGAAATCAAGACATTCCGGGCGGATCAGAACGCCGCTCACCATCGCCCACCCGCCACTTCTGCAGGCACGCCCTATGCAAAGCGTCAGTAAAGAGGCCGGTGTAATCCAGCCTGCCCCCGGCGGCGCCGGTCTCTTTTCAACCCTGACCGGGCGTGATCGCGCCAGAGACGGTGCTGCATGCTGAGCCTTATCGTTGCCCGCTCGAAGGAAGGTGCCATCGGACGCGACGGTGATATTCCCTGGCACGCGCCCGAAGATCTCGCTTTTTTCAAGCGCGAAACCCTTGGGGGGGCGGTGATCATGGGGCGGCGCACCTGGGAAAGCCTTCCCTTCAAGCCTTTGAAAAATCGTGACAACATTGTCGTCTCTTCGACAATGGAAACAGATTTCGCTGTGCCGTCGCTGGAAGACGCCCTCGCCCGCGCTGTGGCACTCGGCCATCGCCGGATCTATGCGATTGGCGGCGCCAGCATCTATGCGGCGGCGCTGCCGCTGGCCGACCGGCTGCTGATCACCGAGGTCGATCTCTCGGTCCCCGATGCCGATACGTTCTTCCCGCGCTTCGCCCCGGAGGACTGGCGGCTGGCGGGCTCGCAGGATCTGCGCCGCGAGGCACCGTCATGCCGGCTGGATGAATATCTGCGGCGCCAGCGCTGAAGCTGCCCGCAGCTGGTATATCCGGGAAAGACAGAACCCGGCCAGGGCGGAGGCCCCTTCCGGGACCGCCGCCTTTGAGCTAGGCTGTCGCCTGATACAGGAGTTCTCCCATGTTCTTGCGTATATCCGCCCTTGCCATGATGCTCGCCTCGCCTGCTGTGGCGCAGATGTATTACGAACCTTTCGAACCCAATGCCGAGCGCACCCGCGTCACCGGCGGTTACGAGCGCTATCAGACCCATGTGCTGAAACTGTCGAAGCATCGCTATGCGGTGCTGTTCCAGCCGGGCTTTACCGATTTCGACACCGCTGTTCGCGCGGTGACCCCGCTTTGCGCGGCGCAGGGACGTGTGGCCCAGGGCGACAGCCGGGTCGCGCCGGTCGATGTGCTTCTGGAGAACGGCGCACCTGCTGTGCAACAGGGCATCCGCGTAACCTGCGTGAAATCGGAGAAGTGATATGATCCTTTACGGCATCCCGACCTGTGACACCTGCAAAAAGGCGATCCGCACGCTGGAAGCCGCCGGGCGTGACGTCACGTTCCGCGATATCCGCAAGGATCCGCTCTCGGAGGCCGAAATTCAGGAGATCGTCACCGAATTCGGCGAGCGCGCGATCAACAAACAATCGACCAGCTACCGCGCCTTTTCCGATTTCCTGAAAGCATCGGAACCGGAGGCGCAGATCGCCGCACAGCCCACCGTGATGAAGCGTCCGCTGATCCGCGACGGGGCGAGCTGGACCATCGGCTGGGACGAGGCCATCGAGAGCCGTCTGACCGCAGGTTGATCCCGGTCAGAAAAGCGCGGTAAAATCAGGGGGAAATCGTTGCGGGCCAGAGGTTTCGGACCAAAGGCCGACGACGCGTCTTTCGCAAATCTCCCCCTGCCCTCGTGCGGGAAACGCCGGGTTCCCCATTTGCAGGTAGAACCAAGCTGTCTTGCATCCGGTTCAGTTACCGCGCCCGGCGAACCGGACGGCGGCAAAGACTTTGGTCCTTAAGACTTTCGTCCTCAAGACTGGCAGGCAACTGACGGGAAGGCCGGCTCCGCTCAGGGTCCGGCCGCTCCATCAGCGCTCAGCTGTCAACGCGGGCGGTCAGAGCAGTTTCAGCTCGCTGGCCGAGGACTTGCCGTCACGTCCGGTTTGCAGCTCGTAGCCGATCTTCTGATTGTCGTTCAGACCCTTGAGACCGGCGCGTTCAACCGCCGAAATATGCACGAACACATCTTTGCCGCCATCATCGGGCGCGATGAATCCGTAGCCCTTCGTTGCGTTAAACCATTTTACGGTGCCAGTCGGCATTCCCGTCTCTCCCTTAGTAACCCTCCGGGCTGCGGAATTGCGGCCCGGTCGTAGCCGCCAGGTCTTCCGGGCCTGTCAGGGTAGAGAGGCTAGTCAGAAAGTCTGTCGTTACAGGGGCAGGATGCCACGGAGATATTGGAAATCAAGAATTTTGCCGCGATTTCACAGGGAATCGCGGTTTCATGCCGGGTTTCAGAGCGGGATATCTTGTGAAACCGGCCGATCCCGGTGATTTTTCTGACCATTTGATCGAAAAACCACCAGAATCGGGCCGTTCCTCAGTTCAATGGCGGCGGCAGCGCGTCAAAGGCCAGCATGGTAAGAGCGGATTCGAATCCCATGTTTTCGGTACGGTTTTCGCCCAGGCGGCGCAGCGAGACACTGCGCTCCTCGACCTCTTTCATACCGACGGCCAGAATCACCGGCACTTTGCCGACGGAATGCTCGCGCACCTTATAGTTGATCTTCTCGTTGCGGGTATCCGCCTCGGCCCGCACTCCGGCCTTGCGCAGCGCTGCGACCACTTCGTTCACGTAAGGGTCGGCATCAGAGACGATCGACGCCACAACCACCTGGCGAGGCGCCAGCCAGAACGGCAGTTTGCCCGCATAGTTCTCGATCAGAATGCCGATAAAGCGCTCGAACGAGCCGAGGATCGCACGGTGCAACATATAGGGGCGGTGCTTAGCACCATCCTCGCCGACATATTCCGCATCCAGCCGCTCGGGCAGGTTCGGGTCGACCTGGAACGTGCCGCATTGCCATTCACGGCCAATCGCATCGGTCAGTTTGAAATCAAGCTTTGGCCCATAGAAGGCACCATCGCCGGGGTTGATCTCATAGGGCAGACCGAGATTCTCAATCGCGGATTGCAGCGCGCCCTCAACCTTGTCCCATTGCGCATCGGTGCCGATACGGACCTCGGGGCGGGTCGATAGTTTGATGTCGAATTTTTCAAAGCCCAGGTCGCGATAGACGGAAGACAGCAGCTTGATGAAAGCGCCGCATTCCGATTCAATCTGATCTTCGGTGCAGAAGATATGCGCGTCATCCTGCGTAAAGCCGCGCACCCGCATCAGCCCATGCATCGAGCCCGAGGATTCGTAGCGGTGACACGATCCGAATTCGGCCAGACGCAAAGGCAGGTCGCGGTAAGATTTCAGACCCTGATTGTAGATCTGGACGTGGCAGGGGCAGTTCATCGGCTTCAGCGCGTTGATGCGCTTTTCCTTCGCGCCCTCTTCGTCGACCTCCACGATGAACATATTCTCGCGGTAGGCTTCCCAATGGCCGGATTTCTCCCACAGCACCCGGTCGACGACCTGGGGCGTGCGGATCTCCTGATAGCCCGCGGCGCGGAGCCGGCCGCGCATAAAATCTTCCAGCCCGCGCCAGATCTGCCAGCCATTGGGGTGCCAGAACACCATGCCTGGCGCTTCTTCCTGCAGATGGAACAGATCCATTTCACGGCCAAGCTTGCGGTGGTCGCGTTTCGCGGCCTCTTCCAGCATGGTCATATGCGCCTTGAGGTCGTCGCGGTTGCGGAAGGCGACACCGTAAATGCGCTGCAGCATCGGCCGGGACGCGTCCCCCAGCCAATAGGCGCCGGCCACATGGGTCAGCTTGAACGCATCCGCCGGGACCTGGCCGGTATGTTGCAGATGCGGGCCACGGCAGAGATCCTGCCAGTCGCCATGCCAGTACATGCGGATGTCTTCATCCCCGGGGATCCGGTCGAGAAGCTCCACCTTGAAAGGCTCGCCGCGCTCTTCATAATACTTACGGGCACGTTCGCGCTCCCAGAGCTCGGTTTTCACCGGCTCACGGGCATTGATGATCTGCTTCATCCGCGCCTCGATGGCGCCAAGATCTTCCGGCGTGAAGGGCTCTGCCCGGTCGAAATCATAGAACCAGCCCTGATCGCGGACCGGGCCGATGGTGACTTTTACATCCGGCCAGAGCTCCTGCACGGCACGCGCCATGATATGGGCGAGGTCATGGCGGATCAGCTCAAGCGCCGGGGCCTCATCCTTCATCGTATTGATCGAAAGGGCGGCATCCGCCTCTATCGGCCAGGCCAGATCCCAGTGCTTGCCGTCGACCTGCGCCGAGATCGCTGCTTTCGCGAGCGAGGGCGCAATCGAGACGGCAACCTCGGCAGGCGTCACACCGGCCTCATAGGTCCGGACATTGCCATCGGGAAAAGTAAGGGAAATCTGGGCCATCGGCCTTGCTCCTCGTCGGTCTGGCGCCCACTGCGCGCCCGGTTGCGGGTTATATCCGCGCCCATTTGCGCCTGCGCCGGTCCAAGGTCAAGCGCCCTGGCGGAAAATTTGCGATGGCGACCATAGAGCACCGCGACAGCTTTGCCGTCCCTGCTGCTCTGGCCGGATGCGGGCGTTTACGCAGAAAAAGCGCCACGTGATCCCGCCAGCGGTGATGCGCGCCCAGACGGCAAGCGACAGGCGCAAAATGGCTTTCGGATCGCAGTCTTGCCGCACTGTCGCGACGCGGTTCCACTGGCAGTCGAAGGACGCTTCTACTCACTAGGATGCGCAATTCTTCCGCAGTGCATCGCCACCCGACATATCCCGAACAGCCCTGATGCCGACAGGCCGCGCCGGTGATCGTCCCATATTTCAAAGCAGACAGCTCAGTCAGCGTAATGATTTCGTCGTCAGCCACCTGAAGCCAGACCTGTGCCACGGGCGCGGAAACCGAAACGGTTTCCGGCACGATTTCTTTGAAGAAATCGTGAGGCGCGCGATACTGGCGGGGGTACTTCGGCTCTGATAGGCTGCGGGTCGCGCGAAAGACGCCCGTGAAGGAGCAGCAGTTGACCGAATTCCTTACCTCGCCCCAGGGCCGCAGGCTCGCCTTTTCCCAATCGACCGGAAGCGGCCCGACTGTGGTATTCCTCGGCGGGTTCAAATCCGACATGCAGGGATCAAAGGCCCTGTTCCTGGAGGCCTGGGCACGCGACCAGGGCCATGCCTTCCTGCGGCTCGACTATTCCGGTCATGGGCAATCCTCGGGTGATTTCGAGGCGGGCTGCATCGGCGACTGGGCCATGGATGCGCGCGCGGTGATCGGGGCCCGGACGGAAGGCCCGCTGATCCTTGTCGGCTCGTCCATGGGCGGGTGGATCTCGCTCCTTCTCGCCCGTGCGATGCCGGAACGGATCGCGGGCCTTGTGGGTATCGCCGCCGCCCCGGATTTCACCGCCCGCACCTGGGCGGAGGCACTGACTGACGCCCAACGTGATCAGGTCACCGCCGAGGGCAGGATCGAGATCGCCTCGGATTACGCCGATCACCCCTATATCTTTACCCGCAGGCTGTTTGAGGATGGCGCGCAGAACCTGGTACTGGAGCACCCGCTGCCGCTCCCCTTCCCGGTGCGGCTCCTGCAGGGTACGGCGGATACTGATGTGCCGCCTTCGGTCGCGCTGAAGCTCCTTGCGCATGCCGATTGTCCGGATCTGCAGCTTTCTCTGGTGAAGGGCGCGGATCACCGCTTTTCGACCCCGGACTGCCTGGCACAGATCGCGGCCAGCGTGAGCGAAGTCATCGCGCGCGCAGCCGGGCCGCAGGCAGCACAGGACAGGGCCGCGCGGTGATACACCGCCTGTTCACCGCTTTGCCGGTGCCCGCACGGCTTGTCGCTGTCCTGCTGATCGCCATGGCGCTGATCGCCGCGCTCTGGGTTTTCGCCCCCCGCGAAAGGGTCGGGCGCGACATCAGTTTTACCCCTGCGGTCCTGGGCGATGATCCCGAGGTCTGGCTCCAGGTGAGCGAACAGCAATATGCCGATATCCGCCCGGGCGCCGCGAAGCGCATTCTCTGGGCCGGTGAGAAAGGCCGCAAAACGCCGCTTGCCATCGTCTATGTGCATGGTTTCACCGCCTCGGCCGAGGAAATCCGCCCGGTGCCGGATGAGGTCGCCCGCGCGCTTGGCGCCAATCTCTATTACACGCGGCTGGCCGGCCAGGGGCGCGCGCCCGAGGCCATGGCCGGGGTCGAAGCCGGTGCCTGGATCGAAGACATGGCCGAGGCTATGGCGATCGGGCGCATGCTGGGCGACCGGGTGATCGTGATCGGCACCTCGATGGGGGGCGCGCTGACCGCATTGGCAGCGACCGACCCGCAGCTTTCCGAAGCCATGGCCGGGGTGGTGCTGATCTCGCCCGCCTTCGCATTGCACAATCCGGCAAACTGGATGATCGATGCGCCCTTCCCCCGGCTCTGGACGCCTCTGGTTCTGGGGGCGACCCAATCCACAGCGCCGGTCAACAGCGAGCATGAGAAATTCTGGGCGACCCGCTGGCCGACCGCCGCGCTCTACCCCCTGGGCGCCCTGATGCGCGAGGCGCGGGCGGCCGATTTCACCGCTGCGATGATGCCGCTTCTGGTGCTTTACGCGCCCGCAGATCAGGTGATCGATCCCGCCGCCATCGCGCCGGTCATTGCGACCTGGGGCGGATCGGTCGCGGTGAACGAGCGCCGGATGCAGGCTGGAGATGACCCCTATGCCCATGTTATCGCAGGAGATATCTTCTCACCGGGACAAAGCGAGGCCGTGGCAGAGCTTATCGTGACCTGGGCGCGCGGGCTCTGACCCCGCCTCGCCTGCCGCCATGAAAGCAAAAGGGCCCCGTCGGGGGCTCTTTGCCATATATCTAGCAGGTTCTGTAGCTGGCCCGGGGCTCAGCCCGCCAGATCGGCGGGACCGCCCTGGACACTGGCCAGCCGGATCGGCGTCACGGTTCTGGCCCGTTTGCGTTCCGGCTTAGGGGCTGCCGCATTGGCGTCGATGAAATCCAGCACCAGCGGGCGGATGTTCAGCCGCCAGGATTTGCCGGCGAAGATACCATAATGACCGGCGCCGGGCTCCAGATGCTGCGCCTTTTTCTCGGGCGGCAGGCCGGTCAGCAGATCGAGCGCCGCAAGGCATTGGCCGGGCGCGGAAATATCGTCATTCTCACCTTCAACGATCTTCACCGCCACACGGGTAATGGCCCCGATATCGACATGCCTGCCCTTCACGGTAAAGGCGTTGCGCGCAATCTCGCGGTTCTTGAAGATCCGCTCGACGGTCGAGAGGTAGAATTCTGCGGTCATGTCCATCACCGCGAGATATTCGTCATAAAAGCGGTTATGCCCGTCCTGGTCCGAGGCCTCGCCCCGCGCCTCGCGCATGATCTGATCGGAAAACGCCTTGCTGTGGCGTTCCCCATTCATCGAGATAAAGCCCGCCAGCTGCAACAGCCCCGGATAGACCAGCCGCCCCGCGCCCTTATATTTAAAGCCGACGCGCTGGATCATCATATGTTCCAGCTGGCCCATGGTGACGCGGTTGCCGAAATCGGTCACTTCGGTCGGCGCCGCATCGGGATCGACCGGCCCGCCCATCAGCGTCAGCGAACGTGGCTGCGCATCGGGATCTTCCTGCGCGAGCCAGGCGGTGGCCGCAAGCACCAGAGGCACCGGCTGACAGACCGCAACGACATGGGTGTCCGGCCCCAGCTCTTTCAGGAATTCCGCGATATAAAGCGTGTAATCCTCGACATCGAAAGTGCCCGCTGACACCGGAATGTCACGCGCATTATGCCAGTCTGTCACCCAGACATCTGCATCCGGCAAAAGTGACGCAACCGTAGACCGCATCAGGGTGGCATAATGGCCCGACATCGGCGCAACGATCAGGATACGGCGCGCCATCGGATCGCGGCGCCGCACCGAGAACTGCAACAGATTGCCAAAGGGCCGTTCCAGCACGATTTTCTCGTCAACCAGGTGATCCTGGCCCTCTGGCCCGACCACGGTACGGATGCCCCAGTCGGGCTTTGCCACCATCCGCGCAAAGCTGCGCTCGGTCACTTTGCCCCAGGCCGCCATCATCGGAAGCATCGGATTCATCGAAAGCGCGAAGATCGGATAGCTCGCAAGCGCCTGCATGGACGCGCCCAGCCACTCATTTGTGTTACGGGCGCTTTCCATCACGTCATAGGTGGCCATATACTTCACGTCACGTCTCCATACCCGCCGGGATTTGCCCGGCCTGCGACCGGAGAACTCCCGTACCTGCGCCCTCACGCGCGACTGGTCCGGGCCCTCATGGTCAAGGCGGGGCGGGGCTGGAGTCGTTATGCTGCGCAGCAGCAAAGTTAGGGGGGAATTTTTTGTATGACAACTACCGAAAGAAAAGAAGAAACGGATAGTGTCGCACGGATGGAACGGCTGAATGCCAATCTTGCCCGTATCGAAGAGCTGACGCAGCGCCTCACCGCCGCCATTTCCGCCCGGCGCAGCCATGATACCGCCCTCGATGGTCCCGCCTCGGATGTCTATCTCAAAGCCGCCGCTTCCTGGGTTGCGGGCATGATGCGCGACCCAGGCCGCATGCTGGAACAACAGATCGGCTATTGGGGCAAGACGCTGAAACATTATGTCGAAGCAAATCAGGTGCTTGCCAAAGGCGAATTCAAAGCCCCCTCTGATCCCTTCCCCAAAGACCGTCGCTTTGCCAACCCGCTCTGGGAGACCCATCCCTTCTTCAACTACCTCAAGCAGCAATATCAGCTGAATTCAGAGGCGATGACCGGCGCGGTCGGCCAGATGGAGACGCTCTCGCCCGAGGATAAAAAGCGGGTCGACTATTTCACGAAACAGATTGTTGACATGTTCTCGCCGACGAATTTCCTCGGCACCAATCCGGATGCACTGGAACGTGCGGTCGAGACCGATGGCGAAAGCCTTGTCCAGGGGCTTGAGAACCTCGTCCGTGACATAGAGGCCAACAGCGGCGAGCTGATGGTGACGCTGGCCGATAAGGAGGCCTTTACCGTTGGCGGCAATATCGCGACGTCTGAGGGCGCGGTCGTCTATCGCAACCGGATGTTCGAGCTGATCCAGTACACGCCGACAACCGATAAAGTTCACAAGACGCCGCTGCTGATCTTTCCGCCCTGGATCAATAAATTCTACATCATGGATCTGAAGCCGCAAAACTCGCTGATCCGCTGGATCGTCGATCAGGGTTTCACGCTGTTTGTCGTGTCCTGGGTGAACCCGGATGCGTCTTATGCCGATGTCAGCCTCGACGACTATATCCGCGACGGTTATCTGCGCGCGATGGCCGAGGTGCGGCGCATCACCGGCGAAAAGCAGATCAATGTCACCGGCTATTGCATCGCCGGCACCACGCTGGCGCTGACGCTTGCACATCTGCAAAAGGCCGGCGACAAGACGGTCAAGACCGCGACTTTCTTCACCACCCTCACCGACTTCTCGGATCCGGGCGAGGTGGGGGTCTTTCTCGACAACGATTTCGTGGACGGGATCGAACGGCAAACGGCCCAGGACGGGATCCTGTCGAGCCTGTTCATGCAGCGCACCTTCAGCTTCCTGCGTTCGAATGACCTGATCTACACGCCGGCGATCAAAAGCTACATGATGGGCGAGGCACCGCCGGCCTTTGACCTGCTTTACTGGAATGGTGACGCCACCAATCTGCCGGCGCGGATGGCGGTCGAATATCTGCGTGGATTGTGCCAGCAGGACGGGTTCGCAAAGGGCGAGTTCCCCGTTTTCGGCGAGCCGGTGAACCTGGGCCAGGTTCAGGTGCCACTTTGTGCGATCGCCTGCGAGACCGATCACATCGCACATTGGAAGGGCAGCTTTAACGGCATCAAACAGATGGGGTCAAAGGACAAAACCTTCATCCTGTCGGAATCCGGTCACATCGCCGGGATCATCAATCCGCCCTCCAAGGGGAAATACGGCCATTGGACCAGCGCGGCGCAGCCCGGGGGCACGCCCGAGGCCTGGCTCGCAGGTGCAGAAAAGACGCCGGGCAGCTGGTGGCCCCGCTGGGGCGCCTGGCTCGCCGCCTCTTCCGGCGCGCTGGTGAAGGCCCGCGCGCCTGGCGGGCCGGAAAACCCGGTTCTTTGCCCGGCACCCGGAACCTATGTGAAACCGGCCACGGCTCAGAACTGAGCCACAGATGCATCTGGTTATGTCCCGTGGGCGATTCGAAAAAGCCAGGTTTTCCTGGCTTTTTTCTGTGTCACCCCGCCAGAAATGAGCGATCTCCCGCTACGTCACCCTTGCTTCTGCCGAAGCACCGATCCGCCTCAAAGGTGCGCCGGAAAGCAGGGCGGATAAAAATAGCGTTAAATCACAATTGCCTGCGAGAAAGGCGCCCTGGCAGCCTTTGTCACTGCCCTGTGACCCTGCCATGTTAATGCTGCATTGCAGAATAATCCTTGAAATGCTGCAATGCAGCATGTATATAGTCCGTCAGGAAACGGGCTGACCCGCTGCAACCGCCCGATATACAGGAGAATTGCAATGACCAAGACCACCGACTTCACCAAAGTGTTCCAGGACGTCCTGGCTTCTTTCCCGGTTGACGCTTCGGCTTTCCAGAACGCATTCAAAACCCAGGCCGCTTTCGGCGAGAAATTCTCGAAAGTCGCTCTCGAAGCCGCCGAGAAATCGACCGAACTGTCGGCCGTCTGGGCCAAAGAGACCTTCTCGCGCCTTTCGGACATCACCAAAGCCAAGACCGATCCGGCTGACTACACCAAAGCCGTGACCGATTTCGCCTCGAAAGCTGCCGAAGCTGCTGCCGAAAACATGGCTGCCTTCGCTGAAATCGCGAAAAAAGTCCAGGTCGAGACCGTCGAGCTGCTGCTTGCCGCCGGCAAGGAAGCCCAGGACGACGCATCCGCCGCTGTGAAAAAAGCTGCTGCCGACGTGCAGTCGGTTGCCAAAAAAGCCACCGCTGCCGCGAAGTAATCGCAGCCGCGAAACAGTCTCCGGCCGGCGCGCGCCCTCCCCGGGTGCCGGCCAGGATCCAGGTTTGAGCGGGCCCGGACGAGCCCGCTCTTGCTTTTTGATCAGACGCGCCGCTAAGCTTCTCTGCAAGCGCAAACGGAATTGATGCCCTGCAGCGTCGGTCACCGTAAATCCCGGGAGGAGAGCAGAATGTCCGCCACTGACAAGCCATTGCTGATCAAGCGCTATGCCAGCCGTCGTCTCTATAATACCGAGACCTCGGATTATGTGACGCTGGAGGATATTGCCGGCCTGATCCGCAAGGGGCGCGAGGTGCAGATCATCGACCTGAAAACCGGCGATGACCTGACGCGGCAATATCTGCTGCAGATCGTGGCGGAGCATGAATCCAAGGGTCAGAATGTGCTGCCGGTGAATGTGCTCACCGATCTCGTGCGCAGCTATACGACCGGCATGCAGGCGGTGATGCCGCAATTCCTTGCAAGCTCGTTTGAAATGCTGCGCAACAGCCAGTCGAAAATGGTCGAGAACCTGTCCACTTTCCCAAATCCGATGGCCACGATACCGGGCTTTGATGCGCTCCGGAAACAGCAGGAGGCCTTCCTCAAGACCGTGATGAACGGTATGCCGGGCTGGCCCGGGGCCACGTCTGCACCGGAAGCCGAGCCGGAAGGGGAAAAGGGGGAAGACCTCGCCGATATCCGCAAGCAGCTGGCCGAATTGCAGGCAAAGCTCTCGAAACTCTGACCCCAGCCCGCTGCGGAGGCCAATATGGCGGAAACCGAGGGCCGTGTAACGCTCTGGGGCATCGAGGTGTTCCTCGCCGCCGCCGAGGAAGGTGCGATTTCCGCAGCCGCGCGGCGGCTCGGGGTCAGCCCGTCGGCGGTCAGCCAGCAGCTGAGCGGGCTTGAAGCCGCGCTTGGCACGGTGCTGCTGGATCGCGGCGCGCGGCCGGTGCGGATGACCCCGGCGGGGACGATGTTCCGCCGCCATGCCCAGACCATGCTGAATGCAGCCCAGGAGGCGCGGGCGGAACTTGCGCGATCGGATCTGGCCGGGCTGACTACGCTGCGGCTTGGCATGATCGAGGATTTCGAAGCCGATGTGACGCCCCGGCTTTTATCGGCGCTGGCACGCGAATTGCCGGGCTGCCGCTTTCTGCTCGAGACCGGGCCATCGCACCGTTTGCTGGAAAAGCTCGACGCACGGGCGCTGGATATCGTGGTGGCAGCGGATCTGCCCGGCGAAGTGACCTGGGAAGGCGAGCGCGAGCAGCATCCGATCCTGCGCGAGCCGTTTCTGGCAATCAGACCGAAAAGCGGCGCGGCGGATCTGCCGCTGATCCAGTATTCCGCCCGGCATCTGATGGGCCGCCAGATCGCGGCGCATCTCTTGCGCGAGGGCCAGCGCCCTGCGGCGCGCTTCGAGCTCGACAGCTATCACGCGATCCTTGCCATGGTGGCCGGGGGCGAAGGATGGGCCATTCTGCCCCCGCTGGCACTGCATCAGGCGCGGCGCTTCCGCGCCGAAGTCGAAGTCTCGCCTCTGCCCTTCGCCGCCCTGTCGCGCAGCCTCTCGCTGATGGCCCGCGCGGGCGTTCTGCGCGACATCCCGGCCCTGATCGCGGGCCGGTTGCGGATCCTTGTTCGCGAGGAAGTTCAGACCCCTGCCCTGAAAGACTGGCCCTGGCTGAAAGACCAGCTTTCGGTCCTGTAACCCACGGCCCGCCACAGACGCGCCGAACGAAATCTTCAAAGATTTCGTGCCGGTTCCTTGTGAGGAACCGGGCGTTTCAGCCCTTGACGGCTTTCACCGCGCCAAGCACCGCCATTGCCAGATAGTCGAGCTCCTCGCGGCTGAGCCGCACCGGCAGCCGCATATCGCAGGCCCGCATCAGCATCGCCCTGGTCATCGGCAGCTCGGGCGTCTCGCCAAGGAACTGCCAGTTCCAGAAGGCCCGCGCATTGCCCTCGGAGAGGCCGAAAATCTGCACCGGCACACCACGCGTTTTCGCCTCGGCCTGGAATTCCCGCGACTCGGCATCGCTCCATTCACCGATCAGGCTGAACTGGATCGAATCCGGGGCGCGTTCCTCTGGCGCCAGAGCCTGCGGCACCGAGAGCCAGGGGCTTTCATTCAGCAGTAATGCCACATGGTCGTGATTGGCCCGGCCCTTCGTCACCCGATCCGCCAGCATCGGCAATTGCGGCCGGATCACCGCCGCCGAAAGGTTCTGCATCCGCACATTGTACAAGGGCAGCTTGTTCTGCCAATGGCCGAAGCTGTTTTGCAACCCGCCATGTTTCTTCCAGTTTTCCTCATAGGCGCCCGACATGATGATCGCGCGCGCCGCGAGTTCCGGATCATCGGTGATCATCATGCCACCTTCGCCGGCATTCACCATCTTGTAAGACTGAAAGCTGAAACAGCCCGCCTTGCCGATCGTTCCCAGCTTCTTCCCGTGCCAGAGTGTGCCAAGGCTATGGGCCGCATCCTCGATCACCGGGATACCCGCCGCATCGGCAAGCTGGCAGATGGCATCCATATCCGAGGTATGGCCGCGCATATGGCTGATCAGCACCGCATCGGCATCGGCAAGTTTCGCTTTGAAATCAGCGATATCGATACGCATATCCTGGCCCACTTCGACCAGAACCGGCACGCATTCCGCATGTACAACGGCCGAGGGCACCGCCGCAAAGGTAAAGGCCGGGATCAGCACTTTCGCACCGGGTTTCAGATCCAGCGCTTTCATCGTCAGGAAGAGCGCCGCCGAACAGGAGGACACGGCGAGGGCATATTTCGCGCCCAGAAGTTCGGCGAATTCGGCTTCCAGCAGCGCGACCGGCGCGTCTTTCGGCGCATTGTAGCGGAAGAGGTCGGCCGATTGCAGCAGCTCCTCGATCGCCGCACGGGCCGCCGCCGGGATCGGCTCTGCCTCATGCAGATCGGGGGCGTTGTGGGCGTTCATACGGGGGGTGTCTTCGATCACCGGGTTCTGACCATCGGCAGCCATGTTCAGCTTTCCTGAAAACTCTCTTCAGGAAGCATTTAAACCCGTGCCTTGCGACATGCCAGTGACGAATTTTTAACTGGCCGGTTTCCGCCAGTCTTTTCTCCTCTGGCGCGCGCCGAAAAGGGAAGGATTTACCCTTCCCTCATCCCTCAGCCTGTTCTGGCCGGAGCCGATGCGCCGCCCTGCACGGCCACTGCACGGGCCGCAAGATGCTCCAGCACTTCGACCAGCTCTGCCCAGGCGCTGCGTGCCATGGACCGAAACACCCGGATATGAAACTCCGTCTCGCCCTCGCGCAGGATGATTGCCGGGATATGGTTCAGCCCGGTCCGGACCACATGACCAATCGGGAAAGCTGTGAGCCGCAGATCCGGCGTGACCAGCCGCGCAAGCGCCGCCTCACCGCCCGCCCCCGCAAGCGAGAAGCCCGTCCAGGCGCCGGACTGATCGGTCACCGCTGCCGCCAGCCCCTCGGGCGGGCGCCCGCCGAGGAGAAAGGCCTGATCGCGCCCGGCCCAGATCAGGCGCAGGCCCCCGGCACTGTTGCTGCGCCCCGGCGCCGGAAATTCAAGCCCGAGGGTCGCCAGCGCGGGCGTAAGATCCTCGCCCGGAAAGGGCGCAATCGACCAGACCGGCGAGGGTGGCAGCACAGAAAGCACCAGCCCCGCCCGTGTCACCGGCCCCTGCCCGTCCAGCGCCGCTTTTGCGATCAGTTCAGCCACGCATCCGCCCTCCATCCGCGTCGAAGAACACCGGATGGGTGACTTCGCATTCCACATCAATGCCGCGCAGATGGTCGACCAGCCGGATCTTCTCGCCATGCCGTGCGCGGCCATCGGTCAGAAAGGCCAGCCCGAGCCAGCTGTCGAACGTCGGCGACCAGCAAACCGAGGTGACATAGCCCTGGTCATTCTCACGCTCGACGGCAAAACCGGGGCGGAAGAGATGCGCGCCGGCAGAAATGGCCCCGGAAGCCTTCAGCCCGACCAGCTGTTCACGTTCGGGCCCCCAGAGGCCGGGGCGCTGGCTTGCCGCGCGACCGATGCAATCCTTCTTCGTGCTGACCATGGCCCCAAGGCCGACATCATCAGCCGAGACCCGGCCATGGATCTCGGCATGGGTCAGGAAGCCCTTCTCGATCCGGAGCACATTCAGCGCTTCCATCCCATAGGGGCCGCCGCCCATGGTCTCGGCCCGGGCGACCAGGTCACGAAACAGCGCCTCGCCGTAATCAACCGGCACCGCCAGCTCATAGCCTTCCTCGCCGGAAAACGAGATACGGAACAGCCGCGCCTCCACCCCGCCGACCGTGACCGGCCGGACCCCCATGAAGGGCAGATCGCCCAAAGGCTGATCCAGCACCGTGTCGATCAGCGCGCGCGCCTTCGGGCCGGCAATGGCGAATTGCGCGAAGGCCTCGGTGACCGAGATCACCCGCAGCTTCCAGGTCGCGCAAAAGGCCTGTTGCACGAAATCGAGATGGCGCATCACCTGACCCGCCGCGGCCGTGGTGGTTGTCATCAGATAGTGGGTCTCTGACAGGCGCGCCGATGTGCCGTCATCCATGACAAGCCCGTCTTCGCGCAGCATCAGCCCGTAGCGGACCTTGCCGACCGGCAAGGTGCTGAAGGTATTGGTATAAACGAAATCGAGAAACCGCCCCGCATCCGGCCCCTGAATGTCGATCTTGCCAAGCGTCGAGACATCACAGACCCCGACCGCACCGCGCACCATGCGAACCTCGCGGTCGCAGGCCTCGCGCCAGGTCGTTTCGCCCGGTTTCGGGAAATAGGAGGGGCGATACCAGAGCCCGGCCTCGATCATCGGCGCCAGCCGGTCGCGCGAGGCCTGGTCCGAGGTCAGGAACCGCTCGGGCGCGAAGCCTTTTGCGCGCCCCCCCGCCCCCATCGCGGCGATGGAAACCGGCACATAGGGCGGGCGGAAAGTGGTCGTCCCGGTTTCCGGAATGCCGCGTCCGGTCGCATCCGCCAGCACCGCCAGCGCCGCCACATTCGAATTTTTGCCCTGATCCGGCGCCATGCCTTGCGTCGTGTAGCGCTTCATATGCTCGACGCTGGCGAAATTCTCCTGGGCCGAGAGCTGCACATCCTTGACCGTCACATCATTGGCAAAGTCGAGCCAGGCGCGGCCATTGCGGCCCTTTGCGCCCTCGACCGACCAGATCGCGCGATGGGTATAGGGTGTGTCTTCCGCCGCCGGCACGGCCAGTTCCGGCGCCCGCAGATCAAGCGCCGCCAGCGCCTGTTCTGCGGCCAGCCTGCCCGCCGTCAACGCGCCATGGGTCGAGAAAGACCCATTCGCAGCACCTGCCGCAGCAAGCCCCGGCACCGCAGCTTCGACCGGCACGAAAGCCGCGATCTCCTCGGACCAGCGCGGGCGGCTGTTCATATGGCAGGTCAGGTGCAGGCCCGGGTTCCAGCCGCCCGAAACCGCCAGACAATCGGTCTCGATCCGGAAGGTCTCGGACCCTTTCCTGACGGTGATCGCCTGCAAAGCGTGGCGGCCTTTGGTGTCGATCACCACCGCGCCGGCATGGACCGGGCAATCCTCGACCACCGAAACATCTTCCCTCGGGTCGATGATCGCTGCGACCTGGACGCCTGCCGCCATCAGATCGCGGGCGGTCTGGCGGGCCTGGTCATTGGCGGCGAACAGCGTCACGCGCTTGCCCGGCGCCACGCCAAAGCGGTTCAGATAGGTCCGCACCGCCGAGGCCAGCATGATCCCGGGCCGGTCATTCATCGGAAAAGCGATGTGGCGTTCCTGCGCCCCGCTGGTCAGCACCGCGCGCCTGGCCACGATGCGCCAGAAACATTCGCGCGGCAGATTGGGCCGGGGCGAGCGGTGAAGGCCCACGCGTTCAAGCGCGCCATAAGTGCCATTGTCATAGGCCCCGGTCACGGTTGTCCGGGTCATAATGCGGACATTGGGCATGGCGCGCAGCTCTGCCTCGACCGTATGCACCCATTGCGCCGCCGGATCGCCGCCGATCAGCCCGCCATCCGCGATCAGGCGTCCGCCGGTCAGGGGCTGTTCCTCGGCCAGAATCACATCGGCCCCGGCCCGCGCGGCAGTCAGCGCGGCCATCAGCCCCGCCGGCCCCGCCCCGATCACCAGGAGGTCACAATGCGCCCAGGCTTTCTCATAGACGCCCTCGTCATGGGCCTTTGCGAGGCTGCCAAGCCCGGCTGCACGGCGGATGACAGGCTCGTAAAGCCCCTCCCAGAAGTGGCGCGGCCACATGAAGGTTTTGTAGTAGAAACCGGCGCTGAGAAAGGGCGAGACAAGATCATTCACCGCCATCAGATCATGGCGCAGGCTGCCAAGCCGGTTCTGGCTGCGGCTTTCCAGCCCGTCGAAAATCTCTTGCATCGTGGCGCGGGTATTGGGGGTGCGCGAGGTCTTGCCGATCACCTCGACCAGCGCATTCGGCTCTTCCGAGCCTGCCGTCAGCAGGCCGCGCGGGCGGTGATATTTGAATGAACGCCCGAAGAGCTTTACCCCATTCGCGAGCAAAGCCGAGGCAAGCGTGTCGCCGCGAAAGCCGCGATAGTCGCGGCCATCAAAGCGGAATGACACCTCGCGGGTGCGGTCGATGATGCCTTTGCCCTCAAGCCTCATCGCGCGCTCCTTTGCGGGCGGCGACCAGCTCGACGCCGGTGATTTCATGGGTGACGGTGTTGCGGCTGACAAGCAGCCAGGCGGCGCAGCCCTGGTCGTGATACCACAGATCGCGGGTCGGACCGGCCGGGTTGTCGCGCAGATGCAGGTAATTGTCCCAGGCCCCGCCCGGCGAAAGATCAGGCGCGCCGTCCGGGCCCGGGCGGTGGAGGTAATCCTCCGCCCCGTAATAAGTGAATTCACGGCGGTCGCGGGGGCCACAAAGGGGGCAGGTCAGTCTCACGTCAGGCACTCCGCAAAGGGCGGCAGGGGTGATGATGGAAGGGGGGGAAAAGGGGGCGCTGCCCCCCGGCCCTCGCGGGCCCCACCCCGGGATATTTCCGGACAGTAAATGAAAGGAGTGGCATCGGTTTACTCCCAGGGTGGGCAGGCAGAGGCCGGCGCGCGGGTCAGGCGATAGATGGTTTTGGCGCTGCCGGCTTCCACCAGATCGCTGAGCCCGCCGCAGCCTGTCTCGTCTCCGACATCAGGAACCTCCAGCGTGAAACTGCTGGTCTCGATTTCGAGACTGTCGCCGCGCGCGCTGCGGATGGTGAAACTGCCGCCATCGCATTCCACCTGGCAGGTGGTTTTGCCGCCACTCTCGCCGCAAAAGGCCGCCTGGCGGAAGCTGTGTTTCGAAAACCCCTCGCTGCGGGCGCGGCCCTGGTCACTGAAGCGGCCGGTCACGATGGCCGAGATAAATCCGTTGCCCCAGGGGTCGGGGCCGAGGCTGATCCGCAGCGCGGCGATATGTTGTTTTGGCGTCTTTGCGAGGTGGTCAGCGGTATAGTCGCGGGCAAAACAGCCCTGCGGGATCCGGGCCCCGGCCGGCGTCACAGCAGCGGATGCGGTCAGGGCGGCAAGGGTAAGACCGGTCAGAAGGCGCATCTCAGTCATCTCCTTTACAAATCGCGGGATCGGGCGGCGCGGGGTCAGACGCGCCGCTTTCGGGCAGCGAAGGGCCGGAGACCGCCTGCTTAACACGATGTTCCGGCTCACCGCGCGAAAGCACAAAGCCGACAAGGCGCAGCCTGCCCGATCACGCGCGCCCCCTGCTTTGGGAAAGGTTTCAGCCATGTCAGCGCGCAGCGGAGCCCCTGCCGGACGCCCACTCTCGCGCAGGTGTTGCCGCGCGGCACAGGCGGAACCTGCCCCGCCAGGCCACGGATGCACGGGGCCTGACAGCACATCGCCCGGGCAAATCTCCGCGCGGGCGCGCGCCAGAGCCGGGCCTGCCACCATCACCGGCCCGGGGGCGGCGATCTTATGCAGGCGCCCGCTCAATGCAGGTTATGCTGGCTGCCGGTGCCTTCCTCATCGAGGAGATGCCCGGTCGCGAAACGGTTCAGACGGAAACGGCTGGCGAATTCATGGCTTTCGCCGGTGGCCATCAGATGCGCCATGCACCAGCCCGAGGCGGGCACCGCTTTGAAGCCGCCATAGTTCCAGCCGCAATCAAGGAACAGCCCGTCGATATGGGTCTTGTCGATGATCGGCGAGCCGTCAGGCGTCATATCCATCACGCCGCCCCAGGACCTGAGCACCTTTGCCCGCCCGATCATCGGCATCAGCGTCATGCCGGCCTCCATCACATGTTCGACCATGGGCAGATTGCCGCGCTGCGCGTAGGAGGTGTAGAAATCCAGGTCGCCGCCGAAGACGAGCCCGCCCTTATCGGACTGGCTGATATAGAAATGGCCCATGCCAAAACTGATCACATGATCGATTACCGGCTTCAGCCCCTCGGTGACAAAGGCCTGGAGGATATGGCTTTCCACCGGCAGCCGCATCCCCGCCATCGCCGCCACCTGCCCCGACCGCCCGGCGGTGATGATCGCGACCTTATCGGCGCGGATCACACCGCGCGTGGTCTGGACGCCGCGCACGCGGCCGCCCTCCACATCGATGCCGGTCACTTCGCAATTCTGGATCAGATCGACGCCGCGCCGGTCGGCGGCGCGGGCATAGCCCCAGGCCACCGCATCATGGCGGGCGGTGCCACCCCGCGGATGCAACAGACCGCCATAGATCGGAAAGCGGGTCTGTTCGAAATCGAGATAAGGCAGCATATCACGCACGCCGTCCCGGTCCAGCAGCACCGCGTCATCGCCCTGGTTGATCATCGCATTGCCGCGCCGCACGAAGGCATCGCGCTGGCCGTCGGAATGGAAGAGATTGATCAGCCCGCGCTGGCTGTGCATGACGTTATAATTGAGATCAGCTTCCAGCCCTTCCCAGAGCTTAAGGCTGTGCGAATAGAATTCGGAATTGCCGGGCAGAAAATAATTCGCGCGCACGATGGTGGTGTTGCGCCCGATATTGCCGCCACCGAGATAGCCTTTTTCCAGCACCGCAATATTGGTCATGCCGTGGTTTTTCGCGAGATAATATGCGGTTGCCAGCCCGTGACCGCCGCCGCCGATGATCACCGCGTCATAATGCGGCTTCGGGTCGGGCTGGCGCCAGACCGGCTTCCAGCCGCGATTGCCGCGCAGCCCCTCAAGAATGACTTTCCAGCCGGAGTAACGCATCAGACACCTCGGGAATCTCTGCCCCTATCAGACAGCGAAGCCGGCAGAATTACAACGCCCGGGCTCTGCCATGGCCCGGCACCAGGGGCCCTTTGGCATGACGCTGCCTTATTTGGCCGGGCCCGGGCCGTTCTTTTGATCGCTGCGCCGGTTTCTGCCCGTGCTGCTCACCGTAAGCGGCCAGGTGAGGCCGGCACCAGATCGCCTTCACCCGGAGCCAGCCCGGGAGTTCGATACCGACGATCCGGGGGCCATGTCGCACCCGGATAACAAGAAAGGCCGGGCGTGATGCCCGGCCCCCTGTCAGAGATCCATCCGCCCCAGATCAGAGCCCCTTGGACCGGTAGGTCTTGGCCACGCGGTCGATGGCGACGATGTAGGCGGCGGTGCGCAGATCCTCGACATCCTCGCGGCCGTGCCAGACCTCGCGCATTGACTGATAGGCGGTGCGCATCGTGTCATCGAGACCCGAGCGCACCAGCGCCAGCTCGTCCGAGCCGGTCAGGAAGCGTTCTTTGAAATCATCCGACAGCGTCCAGCCAAGGCCCTTATCAGCCGAGAGCTGCTCCAGCTCTTCGACCAGCAGTCGCGAGCGCGCCTCTTCCGCCCGGCGCTGCATGCGGCCGAAACGGATATGCGAGAGGTTCTTGACCCATTCGAAATAGCTGACCGTCACACCACCGGCATTGGCATACATATCGGGGATGATGATCTTGCCCTTGTGGCGCAGGATCTCGTCGCCGCCAAAGGTGATCGGCCCATTCGCCGCCTCGATGATCAGCGGCGCGCGGATGCGGTCGGCATTCGACTTGTTGATCACCCCCTCCATCGCGGCAGGGATCAGAATATCGCATGCGGCTTCCAGCACCGAGGCACCATCCTCGATGAAATTGCCGCCGGGGAAGCCCTTCACGCCCCCATTGCGGGCGATCCAGTCGCGCACCGCATCGACATCAAGGCCCTTTTCATCGGTCAGCGCGCCATCGCGTTCGATGATGCCGATGATCTTGCAGCCATCCTCGCCCGAGAGGAATTTCGCCGCGTGATAGCCCACATTGCCAAGCCCCTGGACGATCACGGTCTTGCCCTGGAGGCCGCCTTTCAGCCCGGTCAGTGCCACATCACCAGGATGGCGGAAAAACTCGCGCAGGGCATATTGCACACCGCGCCCCGTGGCCTCGACCCGGCCCTGGATGCCGCCCGCATGGGGGGGCTTGCCGGTAACGCAGGCCTTGGCGTTGATATCGGTTGTGTTCATCCTGGCATATTGGTCGGCGATCCAGGCCATCTCACGCTCGCCCGTGCCCATGTCAGGCGCCGGCACGTTCTGCGCCGGATGGATCAGGTCGCGCTTGATCAGCTCATAGGCGAAACGGCGGGTGATCAGCTCCAGTTCATGCTCTTCCCACTGGCGCGGATCGACGCAGAGCCCGCCTTTCGATCCGCCGAACGGCGTCTCGACCAGGGCGCATTTATAGGTCATCAGCGCCGCCAGCGCCTCGACCTCGTCCTGGTGGACAGAAAGCGCGTAGCGGATGCCGCCCTTCACAGGTTCCATATGTTCGGAATGGACCGAGCGATAGCCGGTGAAGGTCTCGATCTTGCCGCGCAGCCGCACACCGAAACGCACCGTATAGGTCGAGTTGCAGACCCGGATCTTCTGCTCCAGCCCCGGAGAAAGATCCATCAGCCGCACCGCGCGGCTGAACATCAGATCGACGGAATCGCGAAAGCTCGGCTCGTCGGCGGTCTGCAGCATCTTCATCTTCCTCCAGGGTGTGCCATGGCTTCCCGCCATGTTATCACAAGGTGACCGCTCTTTCCGCCTGACCCAAGGGCCAGAATGATCAAAAAACAGTCAGACCTGGACTGGTTGCAGCGTCTTTTCGTCAATGTGATTCGTATCAGCAGGTGTTTGTTAAAGGTTAATGCGCGAAAAACCTTTCTCAGGTTGTGCGGCGCTGTTCACTCTCTCCGCACAATCCAAATTTGGGCAGGAACATCGTTTCTTTGCCACCGGAAAACCCGGGCCGGAACGAAGCTCCGCCACATTTCAGCCTGATCATTGAAGCAGTTTCACCTTGGGTCAGCGCGCCCGGAATCCGCTGTTATGTCCCGCTGGACAGTAGCAGCGGCCGGGAGGATGAACTTTTGGTGGTATTTGATCCGGGCTGATGCGCGCGCCGGGGCTACAGGGACGTGTGTATATGAAGAAGAAGGCATTTGAAGACCTGTCCGTGCGCCTCTCGCGCCAGATGCAGAGATTCACGCTGGAAGAGCGCGGCTCCATCGGGACAATCATGGTGTTCTTCTTTTTCCTCATGATCCTTCTTGGTGGCATCGCTGTCGATGTGATGCGCTTCGAGACCCAGCGTGTCGCGGTCCAGAATACGCTCGACCGGGCGACACTGGCGGTTGCCAATATGAACTCGGCCCTCAGGACCGACGACGTATCTACCACGCGCGAAGCGAGAGCGCGGTTTATCGTCGCCGACTATTTCAGAAAGGCGGGCCTGCCCGACAATCTTACCTATGTGCGTCTCGATGACGGTATGAATTACCGCGTGGTCGAAGCGCGCGCCGATGTGCTGTCGCATAACATTTTCATGAATCTCATGAATATTCCAACCCTCGAGGCCGTGAACACTTCGGTGGCAGAGCAGAAGATCACCGATATCGAGATCATGCTGGTGCTCGACGTGTCGGGTTCGATGGCAGGTGCCAAGATCAACAACCTGCGCGTGGCTGCGGCGGATTTCATCGACCAGGTGAAGGCCACGGATGACGAGAACCGCATCTCGATCGGCGTGATCCCCTATAACGCCCAGGTGAACCTCGGCGATGAATTGCGGGCGCGCTACAATATCAGCGATCTGCACGGGGTCCGGCATTCGAACTGCGTCGAGCTCCCGATCGGGACCGACAGGGACAACATCTTCCAGACGCTGGCCCTGTCCACATCCCTGGAGATGCCGCTGATGACTGCGGCGGATACAGAAAACACATCGTCGGCCAATGACAGCTATTTCAACTGGCGGACATCCGGCGAAGCCACGGTCGAGAACACCGCCGCAAAGCGCTGGTGCAATCCGAGCACCACAACAGAGATCACGCTGCCGACCAAGAGCATCACCAAGGCGAAAGCCGGGATCCAGGCGTTGCAGGCCAGCGGCAATACCTCGATCCTGCTGGGAATGCGTTGGGCCACCGCCCTGTTGGATCCGGCCGCGCGCGACGTCTACGATTCCCTGATCTTTCGCCGCGTGATGGACGACGATATGGACGGCCGTCCCTTTGCATATAACAGCGCAAGCTCTGTCGATGAGGATGCGCTGAAAGTGATCGTTCTGATGACCGATGGCGAGCATGTGGCCCATAACCGCATCGCCGATGGCTATAAGACCGGCCCGGCGACCATCCGCTTTTCCTATCGCCCCAATGGCGCCAGGACCGATTCAACGGATACCGCGACGATCTGGCGTTCAACCGCAGGCGAATGGTCCGTCTTCTTTGAAAGCAAGGTGGGATCAAATGTCTGTAACAGCAAGCCTTTCTGGGTGCCATCAACGGGATCGTGGCAGAACCGTCCGCTCGGTCTGACAGATACCGGATGCTTCAATCCGACCCGGGTCGTGAGGCCCGCTGACCCGGCCTATATCGCAACCTGGCAGGAGGTCTGGGCGTCCGTCAGGATGAACTATGCGGTACGCCAGTTCTTCGGTCGCCCGCTGGGAGCCAACAACAGCACCAACCGCAACAACGTCTATACCGGTGTGCGCAGCACCCTCTACACGACCTATGCCGATGCAGCGACGATGAACCGCCGTCTGGCCTCCAACTGCACCGCAGCCCGCAATGCCGGCGTCCTCGTTTATGGCATCGCCTTTCAGGCCCCCAATGCCGGCAAGGCCGCCATCCAGAGCTGCACATCTACCCCCGCTTCGACCTATTACTTCGACGTAACCGAAACAGCGAAGATCCAGGATGCGTTCCGCCTGATCGCAACCAATCTTAGCCAATTGAAGCTGACGCAATGAAATCCAGGTCCTTTTCTCCCGGTCGTCGCCTGCGTCGTCTCTGGCGTCGCGAAGACGGCGTGGCCTCGATCGAACTCGCCTTCTGCCTGCCGGTCCTGCTGATGCTTTTCATGGCCTCGATGGAGGCCGGCCTTTTCATGGTGCGCAGCGCCATGCTTGATCGTGGTCTCGATATTGCGATCCGCGATTACCGGCTCGGCCATACGCGGAGCATGAATGCTGAACAGATCCGGGACCGGGTCTGCCGGTTCACGCTTGCCGTGGCGGATTGCAAGAACAACCTGAAGGTCTGGATCGAGCCAGTCAACACAAGCACCACGCCCTGGACCCTTCCGTCGCGCGTCGATCCCCGGACCGGCCAGCTTCGGGTGTTCTGTGGCGACCGCAATGCCCCCCTGGTCTCGCCGATTCCCGGTACGGTCCCGGATGAGGCACATGACCAGAACAGGATCATGCTGATCCGCGTCTGCGCGCTTGAAGATCCTATTTTCCCTTCGACCTATTTCTCGATGCGTCTGACCAAGGACTCGGCCACCGGAAAATATGAGCTGGCCAGCGCAACGGTCGTTGTGACCGAACCGATCTGAGGAGATGCGCGTAATGATTTCCCTGTCCCGTAAAAAATTGCGGCAGTTCGCCAAGGACGAATCCGGCGTCATCATGACCGAATTCCTCATTGTGCTGCCCCTGATGACCTGGACCTTTATGGCCCTGGTGGTCTGGTGGGATACCTGGCGCACCATCAACGAGGGCCAGAAGGCCGCCTATGCCGTAGCCGATCTAGTCTCGCGTCAGAAGGAGGTGGACATGAACTTCATCAACGGTATGGAAACCGTGATGGCGGGGCTGATGGAGCGCCCGAACGTCATCTCGATGCGCATCACCTCGGTCAGATGGCTCTATGACGAGGTCACACAAACCGGCAGATATTCCCTGATCTTCTCGCGCTCGCCCTTTGGAAAGAAGACCCCGCTGACGGCGAGCAACGTAAACACCGACCTCCGCCATCTGATTCCGGTGATGAATTCCGGCGAGTCGACCGTCATCCTTGAGACCTGGACCAAATATTACCCGGCCTTCGATGTCGGCATACCGGTGTCAGACTTCCGCAATTTCATTGTGACCAAGCCGCGCTTCTACCTCAGTGTCTGCCTGAGCGAGAACATGACCCCCTGCGAGAGCGCGGCGAGCTGAAAGACGTCGGGCCCGCTATGTCTTTGCAAAGGCCGCGCGCCTCCACGCGCGGCCTTTCGCATCTTCGCCTGCTTCCCGGGCGAATATGGCGGGCGGGCTTTCGCGGGGCGCGCAGTCGGGTTAGTGTCCGCCACAGATCCTGCGCATGCACCCGCGCCGCCCTTACCCGCCTTATCCTACATCCGCCCTCCTCTTCACCCCCAGGCAAGCCCGCAGATGACACGCCTTCCGATCCTTCTTCCGCTCATCGCGCTTCTGGGCTGCGCGCCCTTTCCAGAGGTCGGCCCCCTGCCCGATGCCTCCGGCGCACCGCCCGCGCTTTTGCCGATGGACGAAGTGCTGGCGCAGGCGCCATCCGGGCGTATATCGGCGTCAACCGGTGAGGCTCTGGCCGCCCGCGCCGCCCGGCTGCAAAACCGCGCCAGGCTGATGCAGGGGCCGGTGCTTGACCCGGCCACCCGTGCCCGCCTGGCCGCGGCCATCGCGGCGGGCCGGGCCTGAACCCTCTCGCCGCCGTTGCGCCCGGCAAGGCCTTGGGCTAACACCCTGGGCGGAACAGCAATATGAGGCCTCCCATGTCGAGCACGCCGTCTGAAACCGGACCCCTCCGTCTTGGGATTGCCGGCCTCGGCACTGTCGGCATCGGTGTGGTGAAAATCATCCAGCGCGAGGCCGAAACCCTCGCCGCACGCGGCGGGCGCCCGCTGGTGGTCACCGCCGTTTCAGCCCGGGACCCCAAGAAGAACCGCGATGCCGATCTCTCGGGCTATGCCTGGGAAACCGACCCCGTTCAGCTGGCAAAACGCGATGATGTCGATGTTTTCATCGAGGTGATGGGTGGTCATGAAGGCGCGGCGAAAGACGCGACGGAAGCCGCGCTGGCGCTTGGCAAACATGTGGTGACCGCGAATAAGGCGCTGCTTGCGCATCATGGCCAGGCGCTGGCGGAACTGGCCGAAAAAACCGGTGCCGCCCTGCGGTTCGAAGCGGCTGTCGCCGGTGGCATCCCGGTGATCAAGGCCCTGACCGAGGGCCTTGCCGGCAACCGCATCAAACGCGTCATGGGCGTGATGAACGGCACCTGCAATTACATCCTGACCCGGATGCAATCGGCCGGCCTGCCCTATCAGACCGTGTTCGAGGAAGCCCGCCAGCTGGGCTATCTCGAAGCCGATCCGAACCTTGATGTCGGAGGGATCGATGCGGGGCATAAACTCTCGCTCCTGGCCGCCATCGCCTTCGGCACCCGTGTCAGCTTTGACAAGGTCGAGCTGGAGGGGATCGGCAATGTCTCGATCGACGATATCAACCTTGCCGATGATATGGGCTACCATATCAAGCTGCTGGGCGTGGCGCAGATGACCGGGCGCGGCCTGGAGCAGCGCATGACCCCGTGCCTCGTGCCGGCGGAAAGCCCGCTCGGCCAGCTCCAGGGCGGCACCAATATGGTCGTGCTCGAAGGCGATGCAGTCGGCCAGATCGTGATGCGCGGCGCCGGGGCCGGCGAAGGCCCGACCGCCAGCGCGGTGCTGGGAGATGTGATCGATATCGCGCGCGGCTATCGCCGCCCGGTCTTCGGCATCCCCGCCACGCAACTGGCAGATCCGGTGGCGGCACGTTCGGCAACGCCCGCGCCCTATTATCTCAGGATGCGGCTCCAGGACAAACCCGGCGCCCTGGCCAAGGTTGCGACCTGTCTCGGCGAGGCCGGGATCTCGATCGACCAGATGCGCCAGATCAACCAGCCCGATGCCGATGACGGCGATGCGATTGTGCTGATCGTCACCCATAAGGCGGCCCCCGCCGATGTGAGCCATGCCCTGTCGCAATTCAATGCGACCGGCGTGCTGGTCGAGCACCCCGTCGCGATCCGCATAGAAGAAGTCTGAAAATTCATCGCCGCCGCTGCTTTTGCGCTACCGCGCTTGCGGCAGGCGGCGGTGGCGGCTAAGCCTCGGGTTAACTCCACGCCATCAGGGATATCCGCAAAATGGCCGATCAGGCTCAGTTCCAGGACCGTATGCTCTCACTGGGCCTTGCCCGCGTTTCAGAGGCCGCCGCTTTGGCGTCCGCCCATCTGATCGGGCGTGGCGATGAAAAAGCCGCCGACCAGGCTGCGGTCAATGCGATGCGCGATCAGCTGAACACGCTTGATATCAAAGGCGTCGTGGTGATCGGCGAAGGCGAACGCGACGAGGCGCCGATGCTGTTCATCGGCGAAGAGGTCGGCACCGGGAACGGGCCGGAAATGGATATCGCGCTCGACCCGCTGGAAGGCACCACGCTGACCGCAAAAGACATGCCGAACGCGCTGACCGTGATCGCGATGGCACCGCGCGGCACCCTGCTGCATGCGCCCGACGTCTATATGGAAAAACTGGCGGTCGGCCCCGGCTACCGCCCCGGCGTGGTGACGATGGACATGACACCCTCCGAGCGGATCTCGGCGCTCGCGGCCTCGAAAGGCGTGTCGACCGAAGACATCACCGCCTGCGTGCTGGAGCGCCCGCGCCATGAGGCCCTGATCGAGGAAATCCGGTCGACCGGCGCCTCGATCCGGCTGATCACCGATGGTGATGTGGCCGGCGTCATGCATTGCGCCGAACCGGAAGTCACGGGCATCGACATCTATATGGGGTCGGGTGGCGCACCCGAAGGTGTGCTGGCGGCCGCCGCGCTGAAATGCATGGGCGGGCAGTTCTTCGGCAAGCTCCTCTTCCGCAACGAGGATGAAAAATCCCGCGCCCGCAAGGCCGGTATCACCAATTTCGACCGCGTCTATACCCGCGACGACCTCGTGCGCGCCGATGTGATTTTTGCGGCGACCGGCGTGACCTCGGGCTCGCTCCTTTCCGGCATCAAGCGCGAACCGGGCTGGGTGACGACCGAGACGATCCTGATGCGGTCGAAAACCGGATCGGTGCGGCGCATGTCCTATCGCAGCCCGCTGCGGTAAACCGGGCCAGGGGGGCCAGCCCCCCTTCTCCCTGCGGGAGAATCCCCCCGGGATATTTAGAGACAGATGAATGCCATTTTCATCTGTCTCCGGACCTTTCCGATGGCTTTCCGACAAGAGATATGGTGTCGGCGCGGCCGGATCAGGCCCTGATCGGCACTCACAGTGACGCCGCTTGCGCCCCTGTGAACAGGCCCGTGGCGGCGTGGCATTCCGGCGATCTCAGCTGACCTTGCCCCTGCTTTTATCCGGCGCGAGCAAGACACCGGGCTTGAACCTGCCTGTCTCTGTACGGGTCGGGCAACGGGGGCTTTTGCAGAGCTTTGCGCGTGGCCCGGGGTCAAGGAACGGGAACGGGGTCTCGTTCAAATAACTCAACACGCAGATAGTCACTGAGGCTCTCGAAGAAGGCATGTCCTGGTTCGGCTTTCCGGGCGCCATATTGCAGCAGTCGATCTTACAATCATCGGCGAAGGCCTGAACATGTTCCAGGCAAACCCGGTATCCTTCCTCCGTGAAGCGCAGCTCCTCCCTCGCCTCCGGCATCAGTTCAGGCCCGCCATCCTCTTTGGCCAGATGTTTGCGTTCCTGCTTGCGCATTTTCAATCGCTCGGGCCTGAGCCAGCCCACTGATCACAAGGAATAATGGATCGCTTACCTCGACCAGCCAGGGCGGCACAGTCGGGAGAGATGGTGGCGCAACCACAGGCACAACGCGTATGCTCACCCCAATCCTGGCCCATGATGGGGGGGCCGATGTTCCGGCCAGGATATGCGCACCCGGCTGAGGTCCCGGCTGCGATCTGTTGTACCAGGTCTCTCGCAATGCCGGCTTCCACGTTCAGAACCGCATCTTGCTGCGTATCGGCCGCCGCCCGCCCCGCGATCTGCAGGCAGCGCAGTTGCGGAAATTCGACGCTTTCCAACGGGCGCTGATCTCCGGTCGGCGCCCTGTTGTCGGATACCATCCCGTGCATCCGCGCCTCAGACCGCCCCGCCGGGTCCGGGCAAGTTCTTCGGTGATAACATGGGGCAGCGATTTCCCGGCATCCTCCACGGAAATCACGTTGCGCGTCAGATCATCGCACACGCGGGCACGCTCAACGGTAAATTTATGAGAGATAGTATAAGTTTCCGACCGGGCCTCGGTGTGCAGAATCAGCTGCAGCACGTCGACAGGCGCAGATTGCCCGGTCACCCGCCTGCGTCAGCAGAACACGTTCCCGCCGCAGGCCTCCGCCGCCGCATCTGAAATGACCGAGATTGCCGGATCTCCCCGAACACCCTTGAACCCGGCCCCGTTTTCCGCCAGCCATGAAGCATGTCACAAGATCATGCATTTCTGGGTGTCGCGGCCTCTCTGAACGGGCGTCGCTGGGTTGGACCTGACGCAGCCGCAGAACGGCTTGCCGAAGCGATGGGGCAACAGACCCGCCTGCCATTGCCGCTTTGTCGCATTCTGACCGCCCGGGGCATTGCCGCCGAAAACGCAGAGGCCTTTCTCAATCCGCAACTGCGCGATCTGCTGCCCGATCCGCGCCGGCTGAAGGATATGGAGAAAGCGGCGGCGAGATTTCTGGCCGCACTTCAACGGCGCGAGAAAATCGCGGTTTTCGCCGATTATGATGTCGATGGCGGGTCTTCGGCTGCGCTGCTCCTGATCTGGCTGCGCGAAATGGGGCATCAGGCAACCCTCTACATTCCCGACCGCATCGATGAGGGCTATGGCCCTAATATACCCGCGATGCAGGCGCTTGCGCGCGACCATTCTCTGATCATCTGCGTTGATTGCGGCACGCTCAGCCATGATCCTGTGGCCGCTGCCCGGCCCGCCGATGTGGTGATCCTCGATCACCACCTTGGGGCCGAGACCCTGCCGGAGGCGCTCGCGGTGGTGAACCCGAACCGCCAGGATGAGGATGGCAGCCTTGCCCATCTCTGCGCCGCAGCGGTCGTCTTCCTCATGCTGGTCGAAGCCGGGCGCCAGCTGCGAGAAACGGGCCATAAAGGCCCGGATCTTATCGGGTTTCTCGATCTCGTAGCCCTCGCAACCGTGGCGGATGTTGCCCCATTGACAGGCGTAAACCGTGCCTTTGTCCGCCAGGGTCTCAGGGTGATGGCGCGACGCGACAGGGTGGGCCTGCGCGCGCTTGCCGATGTTTCCCGCATGGATCAGGCGCCGACGGCCTATGCGCTCGGCTTTCTGCTGGGCCCGCGCATCAATGCTGGTGGCCGGATCGGCGAGGCGGATCTTGGCGCCAGACTGCTTGCCACCGCCAGCGAGACCGAGGCCCTTACTCTGGCGAAGCGGCTGGATGATCTGAACACGGAACGTCGCGAGATCACCGACCGCGTGCGTGAGGAGGCCCTCGCGCAGGCCGAGGCGCGCGGCACAGAGGGGCCGCTGGTCTGGGCGGCAGGTGATGGCTGGCATCCCGGCGTCGTCGGCATCGTCGCCGCACGGCTGAAAGAGGCGACCGGCCGACCGGCCGTGGTGATCGGCTTCGACGGAGATCACGGCAAGGGTTCCGCCCGCTCCGTGCCCGGGGTCGATCTCGGTGCCTCGATTCACCGGATCGCCGCCGAGGGGTTGCTGGAGAAAGGCGGCGGCCACAAAATGGCGGCAGGGCTCAGCCTGACCCGCGCCATGCTGGAACCCGCCATGACGCGACTCGCCGAATTGCTGTTGCGGCAGGGCGCTGGCGGGACCGGCCCCGAGATGCTGCGAATCGACTCGATCCTGCTGCCCGTGGCAGCAAATGTCGAATTCGTCGAACAGATTGCGCAGGCCGGTCCGTTTGGCGCCTCGGCACCGTCGCCGCGATTTGTGATTCCCTCCGTCGCCTTGCAGGGCCGCAGAATCGGCAGCTCGCATCTGAAACTCACCATCCGGGGTCAGGCCCAGGGCCCCGAAATCATGGCTTTTGGCGCTTTTGACGGCCCGTTGGGGCCACAGCTGGAGAACAGCGGTCACCGGCTTTTCCACCTTGCGGGACGCCTGGAGATCAACACCTGGGGCGGAAAATCCAGAGTTCAGCTGCGTCTGGAGGATGCCGCAGCAGCTGATTGAGAATTTTGTTATTTTTCCTCTTGTGCATCCTGTGAGCGCCGACTAAACACCGCCTCACAGAGACGCTGGGACGAAAAAGAACAGCGACGAAGAAGAAAGTGGCCCGTTCGTCTATCGGTTAGGACGTCAGGTTTTCAACCTGAAAAGAGGGGTTCGACTCCCCTACGGGCTGCCACTTCTGCTTTTATACCAACAAAATCAGCAACCTAGCATTCGAATTTGTCCCACTGTGTCACACGGCGGTCGAAAGTGGGACACTTCTGTTCAGCTTCTGGTCCCGGTCAACTTTGCCAGCGCGGACTCCGCGCGGAGCCTTTGCGATGCGGCCTTTGCATAGCGCGTAACCTCCTTACTGGTCTGGTGGCCGGTGATAGCCATGATCTCGAATTCGGTGCAGCCCAGTTCCGCGAGACGTGCGGCAGCAGCCTTCCGAAGGCCATGCGTTGAACAATCTGACAGTCCTGCCTTATCGCACCATTCCCGCATCCGATTGCCGAATCCTGCGGCGGTAAATGGCTTCCCATATGCCGTAGCCAGATAAGCCAGATCCCCTGTCTTCGAGGCGTCGATAATCCGTTGCAGTTCCGGGATGATCGGAATTTCAAGTCGCACCGGAGAATTTTCGCGCCCCTTGAACTGGGTAAAAGTCAACTACCCGTCCCGAACATGCTGCTTCCCGAACTGCACCAGATCAGAACGCCGCTGGCCGGTGTAAAGCGCCAGAGCCAAGGCCAGTCGCGCCGTGGTGCCAACCGGATGAACTGACTCGAACTTCTCGATCTCATCCAAAGTCCAGGAGTGGTAGCCGTCACCCTTGGATTTCAACTGCTCCACATCTGCGGCAGGATTCTGCGACAGATGCTCATACTGCACCGCGAACTTGAACACCTGCTTGATAGCTTTCAGCATGGTGTTTGCGGCCTCTGGCGTTGCCACCCGTTCAATCTCGGAGTCGTCAATGGCATCGCAGATCCCGCGCTGATATTCCCAGATTCTTACCTTGCCAGGCAGGGCGAGACCGTGGCGGGGAAATAGATGTTCGCTTCAATCCACTCGGCCAATGGCTGGACGGGCAGCGGTTTCAGCGCCTGCATGGCCTGGTGGCGAACCTTAATAATCGAATTCATCGGAACTGTTCCCCTCGGCCAGATCGGAAAGGGCAGCGGCCAGTTCCCGGTTGATTTCCTGAATGTCATGCGCAGTGAGGTGCGGCAGGCGTGACCCGATCCGCGCCGGGGTTGCCAAAATCGCAGCGCGGCAGTCGCGCAAAATTCTGGACCACTCACGGGACACGGCTGCGGCGTCCAGAAGATCACCCCTGCCCTTGGCATTCGCTATTGCCAATTTCTCGGCGGTCTCGCACTGCACCGGTAATTTCTCAGCATCGATTTAAGTTATACCTTTTGCGGTGCCGATTTTTGACTCCTTGGTGCGAAGCCTGCCAATATAATTCGCCAGGCTCTGGCGCGTGTCGATCAGGCGATCTTCGCGGATAAAAGTTTGATCTGCCAGCTTGGCGCGACACGCGCTTTGTGATATTCCGAGAAAATCAGAAAATTCGGCAAAAGTCATCCACGCGGCGAAGATCTCGCTGTAGTCGGGACCATTCATTTTCTGCACCCCAAATTCAAAAAATTCTGTAAAGCTAAAAGCCTCGGGGTCCATGGCCCTCCCGGCGTAATTGTTCCAGAGGGACCCATTTTCCGGGATAATGCGGGTACTCGATTGTTCAGCCGCTTATTTTCCATGGCTCTACTCAATTTAACTGATTAACTGGACATGGCAGGGTGGCAACATGGCAACATCCCTAAGGGACATGTTGCCTTTTGTTGCCTTCAATATTCATATTCATCCTCCTGGAAATCCGCCGCTGTAGTCCGGGAAAATATGCGTGGTGAATATTGACCGTCCCGGAAACCGATTATCCCGCGCTCTATGAGGGCTTCGACAGCGCGGCGGAAGGCGATCTGTCTGCTTTTGATATTATCGGAAGCAGACACTTCCCGATTATTGACACAGGAGTCGCGCCAGTCTGCTTCAGCCACGGTTCCGGTATCAGCATCTCGGGCCAGGCGTTTGAGTTCTTCCAATGCAGCGGCGGCGGGCTTGGAAAGCGCCCGTTACCGTGGTGCTGAATTATCGTCGCCAGCATAAGCGGCGCGGATCTCGTCACCGTCTTCATCATGCCCCAGAACTTTCGTGGCTATGCTGAACCGGATTTCACAATCGGTTGAGCCGTTCCTGTTTTTCGAGGGTCTGCCGAACACGGTTTCCCCGTCCTTGGTAAGGTGCAGGCTCATGTCCAGGGCACCGTTCAGGATCGAGTGGCCCCGTGGCAATCCATCCTTGGATTTGGTATCGTGATGGATCAGGATCACCGCCGCGCCCCATGCGGTAAGGGATCGTGCGGCGGAAACCACGCGGCCCATAGATGCGGCGCCATTCTGTTCCAAACCGGCGAAGGCCATGGCTAACGTGTCGATGATGATCAGGCCGGGTTTCTGCTCCTGGACTGCACGACACAGCCTCTTCACCTCCTGGGGATCTAGAAGATTGCCGCAATTCAGGACCAGCTTGAAATCCTCGGCTTCGCCGTGTTCCTCACAGAGCGCGGCAACCCGGTTCTGCATCCCGTGGCTATCCTCGGCGGCGACATAGAAGACAGGCGCTTGCCTCACCTTCATGTCGAACACCGGCCTGCCTTGTGCCACCGCGTAAGCGAGACGCGGCCCCAGAAGCGATTTCCCGGCCCCTGGTTGCCCGACGATAGCGGCAACGTCACCCCGCCCCAGAAGCCCCTTTACGATATAGGGGCGCGATCCCCGGCGCTCCCGACACTCTCCGGGGGTGATGAACTGGAAAGCGCGATCCTGGCCCTTGGCCTGCCTCTCCCTGCGGTGTTCCAGCAACTCGGCTTCGGCTTCCTCGGGATCATCCATGAAGTCGGCAGCGCTGCAATCCACCGGCCCCAGTTTGCGGGCCTCTGCGAACTGGGTTTCCGCGCTGATCTCGCGGCCTGAGTAATTGCCGAAGCTGCGCCATGCCGCTTTTGTATCATCTGAGTTATAGGACTCATGTTCACGCGCCCAACGACCCCAGAGGCTAAATCCATCTGAACCCAGGGCGGAATGAACCGCCATGCCTACCCGTAACCAGTCGTCTCTTGACTCATATTCGTTCGGGATACGGTTCATGACTCCCGCGATTTCATCCTCTGTATATTCGACCTCGGAAGGTTCAGGACTCAACCGATCGGCAGTTTCAGGGATCAACTCTTCTGGGAATTCCGGAAGCGAACCACAACATAGGTGCATTGAAAGCGTGGCGGCATCCCGGCGTGAACCATAGAAACAAACATATCCACCATCTGCATTGGTGTCTAAGCCTGACCCGATTTTTCCAGCATTGGATCTAATACCGGGAGAGTGGTTGAAATAGACTTGATCTCCACCACTAATAGTTTATTGCGTGAATACTTCCCATGGCCGGAATTCGAATTCTATCCGTTTCAAGGAATTTCACCCGTTCTTTCCCTTCTTCACGTCTATATCGAGAACCGCAATTCCGTTTATTTTACCCGTGGCGATACCTGGAATTGCGCCAGGGAAATCAGACCACCACTCCCGGATCTGATCTGGATCACAGCTTGCGGCCTTGAAGCCACCGCGAACCAGCGGGCTTTTATCCTCAGGGCCACAGGGGAAGATCCTGATTCCAGCATCGGCCAATTCAAGCGCGACACTGAGGCGTGAATCATTGGCGCGGGCGGGCGATTCGTATTGACGTTTTACATGGGAAATGGGACATGGGACATTCACTTACCTTAAAGGCTACGGAATCTTTAGGCTTATTCTTAGGTCTGACTTAAAAGGGGATGCTGACGCATCCCCTTTTTCATATTCAATAACACCTATAAGCGGAAGGCCCCAGCTTCTCGATACAGTTGCATTCCGCCAGGATCTTCCTGAAAGTTTCAATAGCCTCGGACTCGGAGTCATCCCCGATCCGGCGCAATCCCCTATTGAAATATACCTTTTCAATGACCCCGTTATTTCGTTTAACAAGAACCATGAAAGCCCGATAGCTTGGGGTTGCATCGGAATCGTCCAATCTTGTTGCTCTTCTAACCCTGCAATTGCGACCGGGATTAGATCTGAAGAGTTCATAATCTTTTTGATATGCTTCCAACATCTCTGTTCCTTTTGATATTATGCTGGCGCTTCGATCTCAGGTTAATTTCAGATCAGGACTCTAGACATGACAGGGCCTCCCTTGTTACAGGGATCGTGTCGGGTAATGTATTGCGGGTAGAATATACCAACCATGGCCTTAGAATTTGCTCCAAATTAGGGAGCCAAGCCGCTGATCCAGTGGGACAAAAATCCTGAAAAATCTTGAAAAGTATGAAAATAATCGGCGCCCACCTCCTCATAACTAATTGATTTTTCATACTTTTCTCACCCCCCTACGGGCTGCCACTTCTTAATATATTGCCCCCACAGATCAAGCACTTATAAGATCAGCAAAGACTAGCTCCCAAGCTATCCCCCAATGTACCATTTCGCGGCATGGTGGATGTACTGCGCCTCTTGCGTGGCGTCGTTAACAGTCCGGCAAAAATATGAAACAATTTCTGAGGCTGAATCGGGGGCGCGATCCCGATTTCGCGTCTGGCGACTCCCCTGCGAATTGGTAACACCGGTTTAACTAGCTGGTTCAGCGCAGCGCCTACCTGCCCCGCACTTCAAGCCTCCTTATCCCCTTAGAAGCCCCATAGATGGCTCCACCCCTGCCCCACTACGCGGACCTCCACTACCGCACCCTGCCAGGCGCTTCATTAAATGGCCGCGGGCGCAAGCTGTGTGATGTCCACTTGCCGGGGCAAATGTCGAAAGAGCCCATTCCAGACGGTCGCGTTATGCCTGTCTCGGCCTGACAAACCGCTGCTCCATGACTTCGCGCCCCCACTGGCTACCCCGTCGTTCCTCAGCGAGGACAAAACCGCTCGCTTCGTAAAGATGGCGCGCGGAGGTCAGGCTGCTGAATGTCCAGAGCTGCGTCTGCCGGAACCCCTGCGCATCCGCAAAGGCCAGGGCGGCAGACAGGAGCTTTCTCCCCGTGCCCGTGCCCCTGAGCGCATCATCTACGATAAACCAGCGCAGATGCGCGATGTCCTCGCCCATATCCTCCCCGTCGATCGCGATAGACCCGAGTATCTGTTCGCCCTGCCGTGCTGACCAGATTGCGTTTCTCGGATTGTCGATCCGGTTGCAGAACTCCGCCAGCCCGCCCGCGACGACAGCCTCGAAACGGCGTCCAAATCCGGAGGCCTGCGCATAGTAATGGGCGTGCATCTGGGTGATCCGGGCGATGAGGCCCGTGCAATATCCGAGCATTACCTCAACCGCGGGCCCGTGCTGCCCTTTCCGACGACCGGAGAGAGCCGCAGAATAGATGGACAGCCCGTCGAGAACGAGGCGATCCTGCCCGGGTTCAAGCTGTTCCAGCGCAGCAAGAATCTGATCGCGCGCAAAGGCATGGATATCACTCACACGCCTCCGGCCAGCCTCCGTCAGCGTCAGGAGCTTCATGCGCGCATCCGTGTGGCCGCTTTCCTGCGCAACATCGCCCGAAGCAACGAGCTTCCGGAGCATCCTGCTGACGCTTGATTTTTCAAGTTTCAGCAGGGGCGCAAGCTCGCGTGCCGTTAACCGGCCGGCATCTATCTCGATCAGCGCATGGACAGCGGAGGGAGGAAGATCCGTGCCTGCGAAACTTCCCCCCATGAAGCCGAGTTCCCGGACCAGCTGGCGGGAAGCGAGCCGCAGATTCTGCACGAGATCTTCAGGAGGAGTCATCATGGCTCTCAAATTAGATGCATGATGCAACTAATTTGACGCACTGCGCAATGTCAACAGGTGGGTCGAATGACCACAATGTCCTGAGTGGATGCCCCCTGCAAAGCATGACTTTTATGACTGCATGGCGTTCTGTCAGAAACGGTCTTGTGTCCGGCCTGTTTGCGCAGCTCAACCGACCGCTGGCCCCGATGGTTTCTGCGTACCAGTTCACCGTTCTCGCAATCGGACAATATGTGTCCTGGACAAAGCCCGGGGGATCATGATGTTACGGCTGACTGATTGCCATCACTTCATGGCTCTTGCTTTCTCGCTGTCTGCCTGTCGCTGTCAGGCGGCTCTGATCTTGTAAGGCTCGTTATGACTGAGGATGGCCCAGATGATCCTGGCTGTTTTGTTGGCCAGCCTGATTTCCCTATTGCTTTGCCGGCGAAGTTCCGGATTTCCGCTACGACTTCTCCAGAGCATTGTTCCGCCGCCAGCTGCAGCTGCGAACCACGCGCCAAGGTCACATCAGCGGTGGTCAGCAGGGCTTTGCCACCGGGGTGCCGCTTGGCCCGGTCGTGGTGTTGGCCGTCATGAAGCGCATAATGGCGGCACGGAACGCAGCCCAATCCGCCGGGCCATCAATTGCACCCGTGGCGATGCCATAGATTGTCGCGCAGGGAATGACGCCCAGGGGTTGCCCGCTGGCGCCGGGAAAAATGGCCTTGTCCAGCTCTGCCGTCATGGTGCCTCTCCTATTACGGCGGCTTGCAGCTTTCAGCGCCTCGCCCGATTGCAGCAGGGCATTGCGGGTGCCGCAGCACCGGCATTTCCTGCCATCCCGCTCAAGAATGACATGGCGCATCGCCCCGACAAGCTCCCCGCGACGGTAGCGGTCGCCAACGCCGGCCACCGCGCCGCGATCAGTCGGAGACGGATTGTTTGCGAAAGTGCCGAGGGCTTCCAGTCGCCCGGTTTCGGGCCAGTGGAATGTCGCTGCCGACAAGGACCGGGATCCGCCCGGGTAGATGCCGCGGACGCAGGGCCTTCACGGGCGGGCAGCTGATCCGGGGAGACTTTGGCACTCAACCATTCGTCGACAGTGACCAGCACAGAGCGATCTTCGGTCGAAACCCGTCCGTCACACTTGCCGAGTCCGGAGAGGAGAGCGTTTCTCCCTGGCATCGCCCTTTTCGCGGCCCTATGCCGCCCGCTCATCCATGATTGCGAAGGTCGGAGCGCCGCCGGGGACAGACTTGCCATCAGCTGCGCTCAGCGAAGTTTCGGAACGGCCTGGGGTGAGCAAGCACTTGCTCTGTGCCTGGAAGCGCCAGTTCGCGAGGATGGCGCGGGGAGACACCGAGAGGAAGGGCGAAAGCGGGCACGGATTGGTGCGTCGGCGCAGACGGGGGGCCTGGCGTCCCCGTCCTGTGCGCCCTAGCCCTCTTCCGAGGCCGACCAGCGCAACCGCAACAGCCCCGGCTCGGCTGCAATGCGTTGCACCGCCTGTTCCAGCCGGGTTTCGACAGTTGCGTCACCGCTGACGGTGGCAATCAGTTCCACCGCGTCGCCCGCCTCACGCAGCTCGATCCCCGTCAGATGCAGCCCGCTCAGCGCGAGCGTGCCCAAAAGCAGGCTGCGGGCCTGCGCCTCCTGCGCCGCCGGCACCAGAATCCGCACAGTGAATGGCCGATGTCCGGCGCCTGCAGCCCCCATCCGACGCTTCATCCACTGAACAAATGGCCGCAGCGCGAAATTCACGAATACCACCAGCCCCGTGGCGACCAGGGCGTAATCCCAGTGGCCTCCGCCCGCGAGCAATCCCACTGCGGCGGCGCACCAGAGCGTCGCGGCGGTGGTCAGGCCATGGACATTGGCCCCGTCACGAAAGATGATCCCGGCGCCCAGAAAGCCGATCCCACTGACCACCTGCGCTGCCACGCGGCTGGGGCTCATATCGCCGTCGATCAGGGTGGAAAACACCATATAGGCCGCAGCACCAAGGGCCACCAGCGCATTGGTCCGAAGCCCGGCTTTGCGCTGCCGGATCTGTCTTTCCATTCCGATCAGCGCGCCGCAGGCCACGGCGACAGACATATTGGCAGCAGCGGCAAGCAGATCGGCAGGCATCGGGTGCTCCCTCTGGGGAGGGCAACGTTACGCCATCACGCGCCACCTTGTCACCTGTTTGTGACGATCCCCCCTCCTCCGGGAGGCAGGTCATGCGAGGGAAGTGATAAGGTTCGTGTCGCGGGCCCGGGCGGCATGTAAGCCCTTCGCCGACGAAGCGAGCTTTCAGAATTTCCGGTCTGTCCTGAGGTGTCAGGCAGCCCCGTTTGCCCATGACAGGAGCCTCGCCGTGAGGTGCGTCGCGAAATCCTCCGGCAACACGGAACCGTAGGCTGGACCGGCGACAAAGCGCCCCGCCAGGAGACGCGCCCTCCTGGCAAACGGCGCCGCGCGGCAGCGACCGCAGGGCGCGTCCCGGACGAAAAGGCGGACCACCTGGAACCTAGACACGCCGAAACCGGGACCGGCCGCTTTAAGGGATTCTGAGGTCAGGCCTTGTGCCGAAGCGCCGCTTTGTTTCTTGCGGGCCGCCATTACCCGCTGGATTTCCGCGGGAGTCGCCGGACGGGCCAGATGTTCGGCGAGGTTGCATGGCGTTTTCTGAGAAAAATTGGTCAATGGCGTCTGCAATACAGCCAGCCGCCAGCACGCTGGCTGACAGATCGGGGCGAAAACGCCGGCCCGATACACAAAAACGCCCGGAGCCTTGTGCTCCGGGCGTCTTTTCTGTCTTCCGACCTTCCACCATTTTAACCGCGTTTGCGATCCGGCCCGAGCAGTAAACGCCAGCAAGACCGGCGCAGGATCGGCGATTTCGGCTGAGCAGATTGCCGTTTCAGGATGGGCCGTGGTTCGTCTCGGAGATCCGTCCCGACAGAACGGATCAAAATATCAGGCGAGCTTGATGTTGATCGCCGATTCGCGGCCATCGCGGCCTGCTTCGATGTCGAAGGTCACTGCCTGACCATCGTCGAGGCCACGGATGCCAGCGCGTTCCAGCGCGGTGACGTGAACGAACACGTCCTTACGGCCACCCTCTGGAGCGATGAAGCCGAAACCTTTGGTTGCATTAAACCATTTCACGGTGCCGTTGGCCATCGTGATATCCTTTTCTGATACATGCCGCCCACAGGAAGTGACAGCCCGGCACAAGCGATTATCGAAAACTGCGCCGAATGGATCAGGGTTCAAAAACGTAGATGCAGGCGATTCTTACCACGAAAGCTTGCCTGTGGCAAATCCCGGATCCTCCTGCCCGCATCCCGTCGGAAGAAACCGGCCGGTTGCAGACTGCCCTTGCAGTACCCATATGGGCGGAATGATAGAAACAGACTGGGGTAAACCCCTGCACATCGCCGTCACCCCCCAGGGTGATATCCAGAAATTCACCACAATCGAACAGGCGCGGTACTGGCTTCGTAAGCGCTGGCCGGTCGAAGACGAGGCGCGGACCACAGCGCTCACCCGGATCGAGGCCGCCATGGCATGTATCGGAAGCGTTGGCTCCGCCAGGCGGGCCTTCCTTGCGGCAGCCAGTTCTGCCGGGTTCAGAACAGAAACCCGCGTCGCCTGAGGTTTGAAACGAGAGGTCAGAGCCGCCCCTGAATGCAGAGGGCGGCTTTTTCGTCTGGGCAATCTTCGGGGCACGAGATCTCCGGAAATATTGCGTTTAATTCCGGATCAAAGGGGGGGCCCAGGTGTTCAGACCCGACATCTGGTTGATCAGTTCGACCTGGCCGCCCTCGGGAAAACGGTCCCCGGACTGTTTTCTGATCCTCGCGGTTCCAGGGATGGTTTGGCCGGGTCAGCCGGTGTTCGATACCGCCTCGCCACGGTTTCCCGAACCGAAGGCGTCACAACGGCTTGACCTCGCAGATCATGTCGAAACGCATTTTCCGGGAGGTGGCGGTGGTTCGATTGCGGGGCTGACCGGCAACCTGAAAGCCCCTCGCTATTGTCTCCCGGACCTGTTCAGACCTCACCGGGCCGAACAGCGCTGGTGTTACCGGTCATACTCCGCCAGGGCGAGGCATCAGGCCGGAATCTTGCACCCGGTGATCAAGCGCCCATAGCCTACCGCCGCGCGCTTCGATGCGCCGTGGGAGTGACCCTTACCAGCCGATATCCTCAGCCATGCAAGAAATCAGATCCTTGCCGGTGAAGGTAACCGGCAACCTGGCGATGCATTTATTGAGGGCCTTGTCCGTTGCGACGGAGTTTTCAGCGCTCTTCTCCTGCAAATACTCGGCCGCTGCTTTGACCGCTATATCAGCAACGTCGCCGGGGCGCTCGCATTCCTTGCGGGCGGTGTACAGCCAACTGGTGACGAGGTGCGCCTGGAAGGCTTGCGCAAGAGCGTGGCCGCGCTGCCCGATCAGGTGCTTGACCGGCTGATCTCCGAGAATGCCGACCGCACGATTGCCTCCCTGACGCGCCTTGGTCGCATCTGATGGCAAAGCACCGCGACCCTTTGACCAAGGATCTGTTCGAATGGGACCCGCCCAAGGTTTCCGTCGGATATTTCACTGAGGTCACAGGTCGCGGCCCCCTCGATAATCGCATCGCCCGGATCATTGGCCAGGCGCTGCGGGATGCCCGTGATGACGGTCTCAACCGAGCCGAGGTCGCACGCCAGATGACGCTCTATCTGCGCCGCACGATCTCGGAGGCGATGCTCAACAAGTGGTCCTCGGAGGGTTCTGAGGATCATCGCATCCCACTGGACGCCTTCATCGCTCTTGTTCATGCCACCGACGCCCGCGAGCTCCTCTGCTTTGTGCCCGGCGAGTTCGGGATGACGGTGATCGAGTCGGAATATGCCGTAATGATCAAACTTCATCTGATCCGCGAGAAGAAACAGCAGCTGGAAGCCCAGGAGCAGGCGCTTGAACGCGAGCTGATGTCCAAGGGGAGGTCGCGTCGATGAACGATATGACCTTTATGGGCACTCAGGAATATTACAGCGCAGCCGAGCTGGCGGATAAGTGCCGCTGACCTACGAGCAAAAGGCGGTCGAGAATCGGGCGAAGGGCCGTCTTCGCCGCGTCGATGCCAAACGCGACAGCATCGAGGCCGAACGCGATGCCATGTTGATGATCGATCACCAGCCCCCGTTCAGGTCGCAGGTTTTATCGATTTGAAGCCTGCATCAGAGCCGGTTCCCGTGGCGATTGCTATGACTAATTCGGTGGCAGCGGCTGACCAGCCGCGCCGCCGTGGCTTCCGGTCGGATGAAGAGTTGGCGGCCTGGGCACTGCAAAACCCTTCCAAACTCACCCCGAACCAGATCCGCGTCTTGCGGGACTGCGTCAACGACCAGACCGAGAAAGCGGTCCTTCAGATGGCTGGCATCGACACGGAGACGCTTTGAACCCTCCTCCGTGCCGCTGCCTAAACCAGAAAACGTCAGGAATGAAGAGAGCACAAACTGAAACCGACCTTTTCCAAGGGGTTCAATCGCGAGATCCTCGAAGCCATCGCACATATCGAGCGCTTCGGTCTGCGCGCTGAGCCCGGCCCTGAAGGCGTGACGATGGAAGATATGGCCGGGCATGTCCTGATGAACGACCGGGCCACTTCCAAGCCGATCATTGTGCCGGTGGCCTGACATTGTTGATCTCCATCACCCCGGCCTCGCATCGACAGCGCTCCTGAAAAGCTTTCAGGAGCGCTGTGCCTGACAATCGACCAGCTTGCCGAATACCTGGACCTGACCAAACGACAGGTTTCGGATGCGGCATCGTGCCTGATCCGCCGTGACTATCTCGAGAGAATGGCAATCGGCTGCTATCAGCTGACGCCCGCAAGCATGACAGGGACACCATGTCCCCGTCTCGATGATTAGCGATGCCGATAAGATGAAGGATGATCTGGTGCGCAGCCAGCATCAGCACGCCGATCAGCATCGTGCCGATACCATCGCCTTCAAAGAGCAGGCGTTCAAAGAGGTCTATGCGCCGCGTGATCTGCTTTTCGAGAAGTATCAGGCGCGCATCGGCGGCAAAAAGGGTGACCTGACCTTTACCAGCTTCGATGGTTCGCTCGCGGTCGAGATCAAGGTCGCCGACAGGATCGCATTCGGCCCCGAACTTCAGGCGGCGAAGGCACAGATCGCCGAATTTATCGAAGAGAATGCCGAAGGGATCAACGACAATGCGCGGATGCTCCTGGAGCACGCGTTTCAGATGAACAAATCCGGGCGCATCGACACGCAGCGTGTCCTCGGGCTGCGCAAGCTTCAGGTGAAAGGCCCAGATGGTGGCCCGCATCCAAAATGGGAAGCGGCCATGCAGGCCATCACCGACGCCGTCCAGATGCATGCGACCTCGACCTATCTCCTGCTCAAAGAGGCCGATGAGCGTGGCGCATCTGGCGTCCAAGGACTGAAGTGGTCGTGCCCTGGCAGGAAGGTGCCCGCCCGAGCCCGGTTTCGACGGGCGGTCATCGTCAGCTCGTATCGGTTCGTTTCGTTGCGGCCATCGTGCTCCGGCGTCACAGTGAGGGAAGCGCCAAAGATGGTTTTATGGGGGCAATTGACCTGCAGAGGCTTTGGGCACCCCACGCTGACCGACAGCAGCGACGGTCTTTGGTCGGTAGAAAGAGTTGACGGAATGCTCATTGCCTCGGGCAATGCTACCGGGCTGACATATCCCACCACGCCCGAGGTTCGACCGGGAGATGCGCTCCATCCGAACGCGGAGGGGCATGCGACTATCGCGCGCCATGTCGCTGATGGCCTGGCGGTTTACATGGCTCGTTTCGAAGGCCATGAGGGCAGACTGGAGGATCTTCACGCCTCCCTCATCGCGGAGGGCACGGATCTATCCGAACCGCGGGCCGACAACGTTGCGGATACGATTGAATACCTCCGCAGCCTCCCCGCCCAGCCCGTGGAAGATAGCTGTCGGGATCCATGCGGGAGCTGACGCAGAGTTAAGATCCTGACCGTAAAATTTTCCTGCCAAAGCTAACCGGAGTTTCTGCCAGAGCTGGCGGCGCGCAACACTGTCAATCTCCATCGAAGTGCCGTTGAAAGATTGTAACCCCGGATATTACCCGGCAATCCCAACCAACTGAAAAGGGCTCAGGCATTTCTGCCTAAGCCCTTGATTTCAGTGGTGAGCCCGACAGGATTCGAACCTGTGACCCACTGATTAAAAGTCAGTTGCTCTACCAACTGAGCTACGGGCCCACTGTGGATGTGGCGTTTAAGGAAGGTCGCCGGGAGGGTCAATACCCATGGCTGAAATTTCTTAAACAAATTTCTCCGGGAGGCGATTTTCCTGGAAACTGCCGTCATCTCAGCCCGAGATGCCCTGCACGCGGCAGGGCGTCTCGATCTGGCATCTCGGTCGGGAACCCGTCTATCGGGTCAGGATCAATGATTCACGAGCGCCGGCTCTGCCGCATGTGACATGGCAGCAGCCAGTTCCGCGCATAATCGCCGAAGCGGGAACAGTCTGACTGCGCCGGCCCCTGGCGCGACGCAAGGTAAGGGGCTCTGCCAGTCTCGTTTCCGAACAAAGATCTCTGACCCGATTGATCGGGTCGCACCAGGCTGTCCGGGGCTATGACGACATATCTCTGCCAGCGGATCCTGAGGAAGCAGGCTATCCCTGACAGAGCCGGCACAGTGCCAAAGCAAGGGCCGTGAAGGAACCGTGCACGCACTCGGAGGAGCCGGAACCTCTGCCCTGTGCCTGAGAGGCGCAGGGGAGGCCCGTAAAGGGGCAGGCAGCAGGAGAGCGGGTCCGATAAGGCTGCTGCGCCAGACGGCCACCAGATGGGCACTCCGTCGGCGAGGGTGGCGGCCGCCTGCCTGTCACCGCGATGTGGCGGCAGGTCGGGGCGTCAATAGATATCTCGGCGCAGGCGGCGCTCTGTCATCAGGCGCGCGGTCTCGTCCTTGCCCAGCACCTCTTCCAGCGCCTGCTGCACATCTGTCGCCATCCCCTCACGCCGGCCGCAGATCCAGATACCGCCACCCGCCGCGACATGCGCCCTTACCGCCACCGCCGAATCGCGCAGGATATGCTGCACATAGCGCGGCCCTCCCCCTCCGCGCGAAAAGCTGCGGTCAAGACGCGCAAGCCCGCCACTGGCCAGGTAGCCGGACAGTTCCTCTGCGAAAACAGCGTCATGGTCCGGGCTGCGCTCGCCGTAGATCAGCCAGACAGGGCCGCTTGCCTTCAGGGCCGCGCGGTGGCGCAGATGCGCCAGCAGGCCGGCCAGACCCGATCCATTGCCGATCAGCAGCATCGGCATCGCGTCATCCCCGGCATGAAAGCCGGGATTGGCACGAATCGACAGGTCAATGGCACCGCCCTCGCCCAGTTGCCGGCAGAGCCAGTGCGAACCGGTGCCGGGGCGACCGTCCTCCGAAATCACCTCGCGCAGAATTAGTTCCGCGCGCCCGGAGGCCGGCAGCGAGGCCAGCGAATAGTCGCGTCTGACCGGGCCTTCGGGACTGGGGATGGTAATCTCGGCGATATCTCCGGCCCTCCAGGCCGGCAGGGGGCCTTCGGGTTCCAGCACCAGATGCCAGAGCGGGCCGCCCGGACTGCCGGGGTTCAGATGGTGCCGCGCCGCCAGACGCCAGCGTCCGGGTGCGGCGGCAGATGCCGGCGCTCCGGTGTTCGTGGTCTCCCCCATCCGGGCGCGCCAGGTGGCAAGCGCAGTCGGCTGGTCACGGTCGACCTCGGTCAGCGGGAAACGGGGCGTGGCGCCGCAGGCCCGCAGCCAATGGTCCAGCCGATGCGCAAAACCGCAAAAGCGCGGATAGTGGCGGTCGCCCAGCGCGAGTATCGCATAGCTGAGCCCGCCCAGCTCCGGGCACCCCGCCATCACACGCGCGAGGAACACCGTGGCATTGTCGGGCGCGTCACCATCGCCGGTCGTGCTGATGTAGAACTGCGCCTGCGCCGTGCCGGCGAGATCCGCCACCCCGATCTGGTCCAGCGACAAAAGACGCGCGCCCGGGGATGCCACTGCTGCGGCCCGTGCCAGCGCCTCGGAGCTGCCGCTCTGGCTCGCATAGCCGATCAGAAGACCGCCTGGACCGGTTGCAGCCACCTGCCCCGCCCGCCGCGCGCGGATCAGGGTCCGGACTGTGAACCCGGACCAGACGGCACCGGTCAGCGCTGCCATCGTCCAGTGCAGCGGGTCAGCGCTGAGAATCATCGTCAAGCATCTCCTGCAAGGCGGGGGAAATCTCGGTCACTGCACCTTCCGGCCCGCGCCGGATCATCAGGGCCGCAATCCCGGCGATGCGCGCAAATGCCATGCCCCGCGCAGCCCCCAGCACCAGAAGCGCCGTCGCCAGGGCATCGGCCTGCATCACCGTTGGCGCCAGCACCGAGACCGAAGCGAGGTCATTTTCCACCGGCCAGCCGGTCGCCGGGTCGATCGTATGGGCATAGCGGCGCCCGCCATGCTGAAAGCCGCGCCGGTAATCGCCCGAGCTTGCCAGCCCCCAGCCGTTCAGCGCGATCACCAGCGGGCGCTGCCCGTTATGCAGCCCCCCCGGCGGCGATTCGATCCCGACCCACCAGGGCCGCATATCGGGCCTGAGGCCGCGTCCGTAGAATTCCCCACCGATTTCAATCAGATGCGATCCGATGCCGGCCCCGGCCAGCCGCGCACTGATCAGATCGACGGCATGGCCCTTGGCACTGCCGCTGAAATCAAAGCGCAGACCGGGTGGGAAATGCAGCCGGTTGCCCTCCAGCCGCAATCGCGCATGACCGCTGAGTTGGCGCGCCACTGCGATCTCTTTCGGCTGCGGCAGCGGGGCCAGGGCGGGACGCGGCCCCGGCGGGCCAAAGCCCCAGAGATCGACCAGCGCGCCCAGCGTCGGGTCCGAAGCGCCTCCGGTCTGATCCGCAAGCTGCAGAAGCGGCGCAAGCAGCGCCTGAAAGCCTTCAGACAGTTCCGCTTCCCCTGCCCCGTTGCGATGGAGGCGCGCGACCTCGCTTTCCGGGGTCCAGGGGCTGAAGAGCGCAATCACCCGCGCGCATTCCGTCTCGACCAGGCGCTGCAGCCCGGGGCCTGCGCCGGGCGGCGCCCAGGCGATCAGCGACCAGCCCGTGCCCATGGTCTCGCCCGCAAGACGGGTCTCGACCCAGCCGGGCGGCGGCGGCAGAACCGGCCCCCGGGCCACCAGAGGCGGCAGGACAACGCGGTTGCGCGACAGGGTTTGCATCGCGGACCGGCCCTAATGGATGAACAAAAGCGCGATGATCAGCGGCAAAGCAAAACTTGCCCAGCCGAGCGGCCAGGTGGCCGGGCGTAATTTCGCATGCATCCAGAGCAGCCCGAAGCCGGTAAGGGTGAAGATGACACAGGCCAGCGCCAGCAGGTCAATGAACCAGGACCAGACCGGCCCGGCATTGCGGCCCTTGTGCAGATCATTGAGCCAGGCCAGCCAGCCACCATCGGTCAGCCGGTAGGTGACATCACCACTGGCACGGTCAATGGCCATCCAGGCATCGCCTCCGGGACGCGGCAGGGCGATATAGACCTCATCGGCATTGGTCTCGGTCGGGCGACGGTCAAGCGTCACGCGGAACTCACCGGCCGCCCAGGCGGCGACAGCCGCGGGCACCGGGGTCTCGCCCGCTTCCGGCATAGCACTGATCGCGGCCAGAAGGTCAGGCGGCAGGCTCGCGCTCAGCTCGACCGTCTCGGGACGCGTGGCGAAGAGGCTGGCATTGTTAAGCGTGAAACCGGTGACCGCGAAGAGGAACATCCCCGCAAGACTGAACGCTGCGGAAACCCAGTGCCATAAACGGAACTGGCGCAGCCAGAAGCTGCGCCCCAAAGTTGTCGCCAGCAGATTGCCTGCTTGCATGAGCATCCCTTTCCTCAGGGGTTCGCGGTCACTTTCAACCGGGTGATCTCACGTTCGCCGGTCACCTCGGCGCTGTTCTCCGCGTCGCCCCAGCGGAAGGGCGCGCGCAGGGTTTCCCGCCCGCCATCCTCGCGCGAGACCTCGACGGCCAGCACATAATCGCCGGCGCTCAGCCCGGTGAGCGCGGCATTTTCAGGGGCAACCGCAACTTTATGGGTGCCGGGGCCACGGGTCGGCCCGCTCAGCCCATCGGCCGGGAGATCAAGCTTTTCGCCTTCGGCCCGCCACCAGCTGCGCAGATCGCGCAGGAAGCCGCGGCCGAGATTGTCGCGCAGCCTCGTGTCATACCAGACCGCAACGGTACCGCGGATCTCTTTCGAGCCCGGCTCTTCGATCCAGGCCGCGAGATAGGGGCGGTAAGCGGGGCTGGCCTCGGGCTGTGGCAGCGTCACCTCGAATTCCAGCCCGGCAGCCAGAGCCGGGCCGCTCACCAGCGCCAGCGTCGCCGCAACGGCCAGGCGCGCGGCGGGCATCGGGCGGGTATTGTCATCTGTCATCATCAGCACCAGTCATCGTCAGCACCCGGGGGGCAAAAGCGGTATAGATGCCTCACGGCGGGCGGGAAGCCGTCACCCGCCGCAAGGCCAGGGACGGGGCTGCGATCAGTTCGCAGCCCCGTCCTTTTTCTCGTCTTTCTTATCGGCCTGATCATTGCCGTCATCCTCGCGGACAGGCGCCGGATCAGCGGCCGAGACGAAGCCATCGCCATCGGTGTCATTGCGGGCAAATGTCTTGCGGGCGGATTCGAGATCCTCTTCCAGCGACAGGAACCCATCCCGGTCACGATCAAGCAATGCGAACCGCACGCCGGCCTGTTTCAGGCTGGCCTCAAAACGCTCACCGCTCGGATCGCGGCCCTGATCGGCATATTGCTGGCGCAGGCGGCCCTCGAATTCAGCAACATATTCCGCCTCATTGAGCCTGCCATCGCCATCCTTATCGGCGCCCCGGAAACGCTCGGTCCGCACCTCGATCAGCTCCTCAAGCGAGACCTTGCCGTCGCCATTCTTGTCATAAGAGGCGATAAAGGCCGCCTGGCTGTGGCCGCCGGCAATGCCCGGCTTCGGCGAGGCATCGGCCGGATTGTCCGTTGCCGTTTCGGTCGTGGTGCCGGATCCGGCGGTTGTGGTCTCTTCGCTTTGCGCGAAAGCGGCGCCGGACAGGGCCGCGATCAGCGCGAGGCTGAGGCTCAGGGTGGTTTTGCTGCGGTCGGCCATGGGGGGACTCCGTTCCTCTGGCTGTGGTCTGGCCGGGGATCCGGCCGGGAAAGAACGAACCGGCCATCACAAGACGGCCGGTCCGGATGGATCAGAAGGTCTTGATAATACCAACCTTGAAGTTGCGGCCCGGGCCGTTGCGGGTGGCCAGCGCCTGCATGTAATCGCGGTCAAACAGGTTCTCGACACCGAAGCGGATTTCGGTGCCTTCAAGCACACCCTCCTGCGGACGGTAGGTTGCGCGCAGGTTGTGAACTGCAAAGCCCGGACGGATCACCGATTCGTCGTAGCGGTCATAGGCAACCATTTCCCAGCTCAGATCGAGTTCACGGTCCCAGCGTTTCCCGGCGACGACACGCACGGAATTCGGCGGTGTCTGCGCATAATTCGGGCGATCAACCAACTGGATCGTTTTCGATTCGAAATTCACGATGCTGGTGCTGAGTTCGCCGTAATAGCCACTTTCCATGCTATAGGCGGCCTCAAGCTCGAACCCGGTGCCTGCGATCCAGGCCGTGCTGGGCTCTGACGTCGCGTTCCAGACATTGGTGTCGTAGATATTGCCTTTGATGCTGAAGGCATCCCCCGCCGAGAAAAGGTCAGCGGTACGCCAGGACGCCCCGATTTCAACGGTGCGCGACTGTTCGTTGATGGTCATGTAATTTGCGCGCGAACCGCCCACCCAGGCCTGGTTCTGATTCTCGAAGTCATCGAGGATCGGCAGGCCCTCAGTATAGGCCACGCTGCCGAACACCGCCGCACCATTGGCGAATTCATAGCGCACATCGACGCCGCCCATCAGTGCGTCATTGTCGAAGTTTGTGACCGGGATCCGGGCCTGCGGAAGGCCTTTATAGGTGATATCCTGGGTCTCATACCGCATCGCGGGCGTGATGGTCAGGCCATTGCCAAAATCGAATTTGTTGATCAGGAAGAAGGCGGTGCGGTCATCCGTGCCACCCGGCGCCGAACTTGCGGTCTTGCGGTCTTTCCGGATGAATTCGACACCGGCGCGCAGTTCGTTTTCGATGCTGCCAAAGGTAAAGCGCGCGGTGTTCTTCACCGTGAGCTTGGTCGTCTCATAGCGGTGATCGGCATTCCTGAGCCCATCGGTGGGGACATAGGGCACCGAGGTGCTGTCGATCTGCTGATCGGCATAGGACAGGATCACCCGCAGGTCGACCAGGTCATTGTCGAGCGGGTTCCAGCCATAGGTCAGCACCGCGTTGCGGCTTTCAACATCGCGGTCGACATTGCCGAAGGCATTGCCCCCGATCGCGTCATAGGGCACGTCGCGTTCGGCCATGGTGCTATTGGCCAGCGAGAGGCTGACAAACTGGTCGCGTTCCTGGCCGAAGGTGAATTTGCCCTTGAGCCCCCAGGACGGCGTTTTGAAACCTTCGGCCCCGAGGTCGACGCCGTTACCATCGACCTGTTCGCCCAGGCGGCGCCAGATGTAATTGGCCACGAATTCAGCGTTTTCCGAAGGCTGCCAGGCCAGGATCGTCGACGAGGTGATGCCGTCGCCATTCGAGTTGAAACTCAGCCCCTGGCGGAGCTTGTAGCCGATCTCGCCGCCGGTGAAATCCGAGGCATCCTTGGTTTCCAGCTGCACGATGCCGCCGACCACGCCAGAGCCATATTCAAAACTGCCGATGGTGCCGCGCATCACCGAGACGCTTTTGAACAGCTCCGGATCGGTGAACAGCTGCGTGCCGATCCGGTACAGCTCTTCCGAACCCTGGGTCGCCCCGTCAATCGTGATCAACACCTTCTGATTGGTGCCATAGGTGTTGCCGGCACCAAAGCCGCGAATATTGATGCCGCCGCCAAGTGGCGTCGCGCCATTGATCAGCGTGACACCCGGCACCGAGGAGATCAGCTCGGCGATGGTCGAGGCCTGACGGTCATCCATCTCTGCCTGATCGATGGTGGTGACCGCAACGCCGGTATCGGTCGCCACGTCGCGTTTGGTGTCCAGGATGATGGTGCCGAGGGCCTCAGCCTCTCCGGTCGTCTGGGCGAGAGCCGCCACAGGGAACAGAAGCGCGCAACTGCTCAACAGAGCCGCGCGCAATGAATTGCGTCCAGTCATTACCGCCTCGCTTCGGGTCAGAATTTTGGGAGAGCGCTGGCGGTGATATGCTGGCGGTTGTGCCTGTTTCTGTCCTGATGCCTTGCAAACTGAGTCTGCCGGCTGATCATGGGCACAGCGCATAACTGCTTAATCCTGGTGTTACTGTCAAGATTTGCAATGATGCTGCCGGAAAGCCGCATTGCACCGGTGTGACATCCGGGTAACGGAGCATCCGGGCCGGCGCCGCAAGAGGCCACAGGCGGCCCCCGGCGGGGGCCGGACGGTGACAGGACCGGACCGCAGTAACGCCCGCGCTGCGCCGCGCTGACAGGCCGCATTGTCATTGCAGCTTGACATCCCCCCTCCACTCGCGGTCTGTCGCGCTTAGTCCTACGGTCCCCCGCCGCCGCGCCACGCGCCGCACCTGCCAGGTTCCCGCCGGTCCCCCTCGGTCAATCTGAACAGGAGTCATGTGATGGGTTTCCCCTTCCTGACAAACGGTTATCGTAAATCCGTTTTCGGTCTTACGCTTGCAGCCCTCGTACTTCCGGGCGCGGTTCTCGCCGAAAGCAGCTTCCCCGCCCCGGTTGAATTCGAAGGTCGATTCCGGGTGATCCCCGCTGAACCCGGCAAGCCCGTGCTGCCCGGCAGCAGCGTCACCATCGAAGGCTCGGGCCTGAAACCGGGTCAGACCCTCGTGCTGCAACGCGGCACTGCGGTTCTGAGCAGCGATGCCCTGACCGCCGATGACAAGGGCGCCGTCAGCTTTACCTTCACCCTGCCCGAAGATGCCGCTACCGGCCTGCATCCGGTGATTGCCATCATGGACCAGCCCTCTTCGACCTCGCTTTTCGATGTGAAAGTATCAAAGGATGTGCCGCTTTCCGGCGCGGACGGGTTCAGCGTGACCCGCGTGAAATCGGCGCCCGGCCTTTATCAGTCGGTCTATAGCGCGAAATCGAATGCGCTCTTTGTGGCGGCTGCGAGTTTCCGCCCCCCGGCCGCTGCACTGCTGAAGCTGAACCCCGAAACGCTGGACGTGGTCGCCGAAGTCACGCCACCGCCGCTGCCCGAAGACCAGCGCCGCGCACCGGCGGAAGGTCAGCCCGATAACGGCCCGCAGCCGGTGGCGCTGTTCGGCCTGGCGGTCGATGATGAAAAGGGCACGATCTGGGGCACCAACACCTTTGACAATTCGGTGGCGGTCTATGCTCAGGACGATCTGTCGCTGATCAGACAATTCCCGCCCGGCGAGGTCTATCACGCCCGCGACGTCAAGGTGGATGCAAAGCGCGGGCGCGCCTATGTCTCGGCCTCGGCCACCAATGGCGTGCATGTGTTCGACACCGAAACCCTTGAAAAGGTTGCGGTCATCGAGATCACCTCGGGCATTCGCGGCGGAGAATTCTCGCTGATGAGCATAGCGGTCGATCCGGATGGCAACCGCCTTTTCGCGGTCAGCCGCAAATCGAACGAGCTCGCGGTGATCGACCTGACCAGCAATACCGTGACCCAGGTCCTGCCGCTTCCGGGCGCGAAAAACGCCTCCGGCGTCGATTTCGACGCGGCGACTGGCACGATCTATGTCGCCTCGCAAGACAGCGACAACCTGCTGATCGTCGATCTGGCCTCGGGTGAGGTCAGGCATGATGTCACCACCGGCGCCGGCGCGCTGAATGTGGTGTTTGACCCGGTGCAGAAGCTCGCTTTCGTGTCGAACCGCGGTGCAGGCACGGTGACGGTGGTGTCGCCCGAGGGTGAGATCGTCGCCAATCTCGACGGCGGCAGCTATCCGAACCATGTCGCAACCGATGGCAAAGGCAATGTCTTTGCCGCCAATAAGTCGCTCGGCGCCGAGGATGCGACCGCCGACCATATCGCGCTGATCCATAAGGCGAACTGATCGCCGCAGATCTGTACCACAGACCATCTGAAACCCGCAGCCGGCGACCCGGCTGCGGGTTTTTTGAGGGCCACCGGATGCGGTGTCAGTTGTCCTGTCAGATGCCTTGCCCGGCGAAAATCGTCTCGATCCGCGCCATCATCTCGGGTTTGTAGTCGCCGCCCAGCACCTCGGCCCAGGCCCTGAGATAGTGTTTCGCGGCATAGACATGACCGTGCCCGGGCGGCGTCGTGGTTGCGGTCATCATGTCAAACCCAAGCTGAAGAAAGGTCACCACCGGCCACCATCTGAGGCTCGGGCTGACATCGGGGCCGCGTGATCCCCTGAGCCAGGCCGGCGCGCGCCACAACGTCCCGGTCGAGAAAAACACAATCGGGTCAGAGGGATATTCAAGGTAAATCATCCGCATCACCCCCCAGGGGGCGTATGTGTGGGACTGAGGCTGCTGCGTCATCACCCTGATGGCCGAACCGTCGCGGTAGCGCGGTGCCCAGGCCGGGCTGTCCGGCACACGGCTGGCCAGAAGCTGCTGCCAGCCGCGCATGGCAAAGGGCGGTCCCGCCCAGAGCGCGCCCTGCGGCGGGTCTGACAAAAGATCCTGCCAGGAGATCGGCAATTCACCATTGCGGGCCCCCAGCGACAGGCCGAACAGATAAAGCTCGGGCCGGCTTGCCTCCGGCAGGTTGCGCCAGTGGCCATAGATTTCGCGAAACACCGCCACTGCGCTTTCAGCGCCATATTCCGGTTGCAAAATCAAAGACATCCAGCTCGGCAGATAGGAATACTGCACCGCCACGACCGCCACATCGCCGCCGGTGAGGTAATCCAGCGGCTGCATCCCTGCCGGGTCCATCCAGCCGGTGCCGGTGGGGGTTGCGATCACCAGCACGCGGCGGTCAAAGGCGCCGACGCGCAGCGCCTCTTCCAGCGCCAGCAGCCCCCGCTGATCGGCGTCAGGGGCCGAATTCAGCCCGACATAGATGCGCAGCGGCTCCAGCGCCGGCGCCCCGGTGATTGCAGTGATCGCCGCCGCATCGGGCTCTGCAAGGACCCAGTCACGTCCGGCAGCGCCCAGCCCTTCCCATCCGACAAGCGAGGCGGCAGAGCCCGATTTCAACGCATCGTCGGGTGCCGCCTTTTCCGGCGGGATCAGCCGGTCAAGGGCTGCATAGGTCTCGTCCAGTGCCTGCAACACGCGGCCCAGCATCACATCATTGCCGACCGCCCAGAAGAGCAGCAGCGCCAGGGTGATCCCGGTCAGTTTCGCCAGCCGGCGCGGGATGAAGGCTTCAAGCTGCGTCGCAATCACGCGCCAGAGCCGCCGGAACAACCGACCCAGAAACACCAGCACCAGCGCGACAAAAGCCGCGACCGCGAGAATCGTGAAAGGGCGCGCGGTCTCGACCGGCGGGATCCCCATTGCGGCATGGATGTCGTTTTGCCAGCCGGTGACATTCCACAGCGCCCAGAGGATCGCCGCCCCCGCAATCAGCAGCCCGAGCGTCATCTTGATCCGCAGCACCCTGGGCGCGGCGGGTCCGGATTCGACCACCCACTGGCGCAGCACCATCAGCGTATATCCCACCAGATAGCCAATCGCGAAACAGATGCCGCCAAGCGCCCCCTGCACCAGAGCGGCGCGCGGAATCAGCGAGGGCGATAAAGAGACCGCGAAGAAAAGTGCCCCAAGCGCCAGACCCGCCGCCGAGGGCCGACCAAAAAGTGAGGCATCTTTAACTCTGCGCCAACGCAACATTCCGGGCTCCGTCCTGAAGTGATGGGCAGTTTCGCCGCCCGCACGGCGGGGTCAAGGCCCGGCGTTTCCTTACCGCCCCTGGGCCATTTTCGGCGCGCGAAAGACACGGGTGCTGGCAAAACAATCCTCAAGCCGGTTCAGCCGGTCCCGGACCTGATCCGGCATATGCGACTGAACCTGCGCCAGCAGCGCCTCGACCACCATCAAAAGCACCGCGGTCGAATCCCAGGCTGCGGGCATTTCGATATGGCAGGGCAGCACATGGCGCGAATGCGAGGCCGCAGGCGAAAGCCAGCGATCGGTGATCAGCACCACCTCGGCCCCCTGGACCGCCGCGAATTCTGCAAATTGAACCGCATTCGATTCATAGCGGCGGATGTCGAAGATCACCACCACATCACCGGGCGCGAGATCAAGCAGCGCCTGCTGCCAGTCGGTGAGGTGATCGGCGATCCAGGTGACATCGGGGCGAATGACCCTGAGCAATGTCGCCATGTAATCGGCCAGCGCATGGGTCAGCCGCCCGCCCATCACCACCACCCGGCGCGACATATCCGCCATCAGCGCGGCAGAGCCGTTGAAATCCGCCGCCGGAATCAGGTTAAGCGTTGCGCCGATATTGGCCACGACCTGTGCGGCAAAGCCCTGAAGCGGGTGGCTCCGCCCTTCCCCCGGTACGGCCGGGGCGCCAAGCGGGGTCACGAGAAGGTCTTCGACTTCCACCCGCAGCGCCGCCTGGTAATCCGACCAGCCCCTGAAGCCCAGCTTTTGCACCAGCCGCACGATGGTGGGCGAGGACACATCCGCCGCCCGCGCCAGCGTGGTGATCGAGCCAAGCGCTGACATCGGAAAATGCGACAGGATATGGGTCGCGACCTGGCGCTCGGCCCGGGTCAGATCGTTGAGCGAGGCCCGCATTCTGTTTTCGATGCTCAGGCCCTGGTCCATGCGCCCCCCTTTGCGGCAGTGTCCTCCGGGGCTTTGTCACCCCGGAAATGTCACGGGCAGGGTTGCAGAAAAGATTGTAACAGGAAACAGCATTCTGAAATAATCTTGACAGCGCCCCCGCCAGAGGGTGACCCTTAGGAAAAAACAGGGAGCCGACTCGTCCATGTCCTTTCCGGGATCATCCTCCTGCCGGCTTTGCCGGGCGGGCTATGTCTGTCGACCTTTGTTCCCTGCCGGCTGCGGAGGCTGACACGATGCCGATATTCCTTATCCGGCTGGTGCTGATCATCGAAAAGATCAACACCATCATCGGCCGCCTCGCGATGTATCTGATCTTCGCGCTGGCCGGCGTTCTGCTTTACTCGGTGATCGCAAAGGCGTTTTTCCGCCCCGCGCTCTGGACCCAGGAAATGGCCCAGTTCACCATGGTCGGCTATTTCGTCCTTGGCGGTGCCTATTCGCTGATCCTTGGCGCCAATGTGCGGATGGATCTGCTTTACGGTCGCTGGAGCGTGAAAACCCAGGCGCTGGTCGATTGTTTTACCGTATTCTGCATGATCTTCTTCCTCGTCATCGTCCTTTGGGGCGGGATTGAAAGCACGATCTACTCGTTCGAATTCGGTGAGCGGTCCCGCACCGTCTGGCGGCCCTATATGGCCCCGATCAAGATCGTGATCTGCTTCGGCGTCTTCCTGATGATCCTGCAATCCATCGCCTTTCTCATCCGCGACATTGCGACTTTGCGCGGAGTGAAAATCTGATGCCCTACGAATATATCGCCATCGTCATGTTCATGGGCATGATGGCCATGCTCATGACCGGCCAGCGGGTCTTTGCCGGCATCGGTTTTGTCGCCGTGGTCGCCACCATCGCGCTTTGGGGGGATCGGGGGGGCTATGACATCGCCTTCACCACCACCATCAAGCTGATGAACTGGTATCCGATGCTCACCCTGCCGATGTTCGTCTGGATGGGCTATGTGATGTCCGAGGCGCGGCTGGCCGATGACCTCTACAAGATGTTCCATGTCTGGTTCGGGCCGATCCCCGGCGGTCTGGCGATTGGCACGATCCTTCTGATGGTGCTGATCTCTGCCATGAACGGGCTGTCGGTCGCGGGTCTTGCGATTGGCGCGACCATCGCCCTGCCCGAGCTTCTGAAGCGCGGCTATGACAAACGGATGGTAACCGGCATTATCCAGGGCGGCTCGTCGCTGGGGATCCTGGTGCCGCCCTCAATCGTGCTGGTGCTTTACTCGATGATCGCGCGCCAGCCGGTCGGGCAGATCTGGCTTGCCGGCGTCTTTCCGGGCCTGCTGATGGCCGGGTTCTTCCTCCTTTATGTGGTGATCCGCTGCGGCATCAACCCGAAGCTCGGCCCGCCGCTGAGCCAGGAGGAGCGCGATTCCATCACCTGGGGTGAGAAGATCCGCCTGCTGCGCGCCGGTATCCTGCCGGTGGTGATCTTTGCCTCGATGATGGGCCCCTTCGTGCTGGGCTATGTCAGCCTTGTCGAAGCCTCGGTGGTCGGCGCGATGATCGCGACGCTGGTGGCGCTGGTGAAAGGCCGCATCACGAAAAAGGTCTGGGAGAACTGCCTCGTCAACACGCTGGGCGTCACCTGTATGTTCATGTGGATCCTGCTGGCGGCGATGGCCTTCGGTGCGGTGTTTGACGGTCTGGGCGCGGTGAAGGCGATTGAGGCCTTCTTCCTCGAAGATCTCGGGCTTGGCCCCTGGGGGATCGTGATCCTGATGCAGGTCTCGTTCCTGATCATGGGCATGTTCCTTGATGACACCGCCATGCTGGTGATCGTGGCGCCGCTTTATATTCCGCTGGTGGCCAAGCTTGATCTTGGCATGCCGCCACAGGATGTGCTGATCTGGTACGGGGTGCTTTACACCATCACCTGTCAGGTGGCCTATATCACGCCGCCCTTCGGCTATAACCTGTTCCTGATGCGCGCCATGGCGCCGGACCATGTTTCACTCTCCGATATTTACCGCTCCATCGTGCCGATTGTCGCGATTATGATCCTGACTCTGGCGGTGATCATGACCTTCCCCGAGATCGCACTTTGGCTGCCACATCAGGTTTACGGATCATAACCGGGCAAACCGGAATTCAATTAAGAACCCACCAACGGAGGTAAAGATGACGACGAACAGACGGAAATTCCTGACCAGCGGGGCGCTTGCCGCCGGTGCAGCCGCCCTCGCCGCCCCCGCCGTTCGCGCGCAGGCCGCGCCGATCAAATGGCGTATGCAGACCTATGCCGGTGCGGCGCTTGGCGAGCATGTCTGCAAGCCAGCAATTGACAAGTTCAACCAGATTGCTGCCGGCCAGATGGAGATCGAGCTCTATTACGCCGATCAGCTGGTTCCGACCTCGGAGCTGTTCCGCGCCATGCAATCGGGCACCATCGACGCTGTGCAGTCTGATGACGATTCCATGCAATCGCCGACCGAAGTGACCGTGTTCGGCGGCTATTTCCCCTTTGCCTCGCGCTATTCGCTCGATGTGCCGGTTCTGTTCAACCAATATGGGCTGAAGCAGATCTGGGAAGAGGAATATGCCAAGGTCGGCGTGAAACACATTTCGGCCGGATCCTGGGATCCCTGCCATTTCGCGACGAAGGATCCGATCAATTCGCTGAAGGATCTTGAGGGCAAGCGCGTCTTCACCTTCCCGACCGCCGGGCGGTTCCTTGCGCAATTCGGCGTGGTGCCGATGCAGCTGCCCTGGGAAGATATCCAGGTCGCGCTGCAAACCGGCGAACTGGACGGCATTGCCTGGTCGGGGATCACCGAGGATTACACCGTCGGCTGGGCCGATGTGACCAAATACTTCCTCACCAACAACATCTCCGGCGCCTGGATTGGCCATTTTTTCGCCAATGCCGACCGCTGGAACGAAGTGCCTGACCATCTGAAAGCACTGATGGAAGTCTGCTTCGAGCAATCGCATTACTACCGTCAGTGGTGGTATTGGGGTGGCGAGGCCGATCTGCGCGTCAATGGCCCGAAACTGCAACTCACCTCGATCCCGGATGAGGAATGGAATACGGTCGAGGCGAAAGCCCGCGACTTCTGGGATGAGATCGCGACAGAATCCGAGACCAAAGCCAAGGTCGTCGAAATCTTCAAAAAATACAACGATGTGATGGCCAAAGCCGGTCGTCCTTACCGTTACGGCTGATCCAGTCGGGGCAGTGGTGGCCATTCCACCCTGCCCCATTACATTCGGGCAGGTGAATTACCTGCGGGGAGAGAAAAGGACGTGAGTGTGATGCGGATTGCTGAGGATTGCTGGCCCAGAAAGCCGGAATTCGGTGGTGGTGGATCTTTATCTGCTCCTGCATCCAATTCCTGATCCTTCTGAAAAAAATCGAGACCAACTATGCCCGCAAATCTTACACTCGAAACCCTGAAAGTCGCCTTCGAAGCCGGTGAGATCGACACTGTTCTGGTCGTTGCTCCGGATATGCAGGGCCGGCTGATGGGAAAACGCTTCCATGCCGGTTTCTTCCTCGATAGCGGCTATAATGAGACGCATTGCTGCAATTACCTGCTGGCGCTCGACATGGAAATGAACACCGTGCCGGGTTATAAATCCGCCGGCTGGTCACAAGGCTATGGCGATTACGTCATGAAGCCCGATCTGGAGACATTGCGTCGCCTGCCCTGGCTTCCCGGCACGGCGATGGTGATGTGTGATCTGCTGGATCACCACACCCATGAAGAGATCACCATCTCTCCGCGTGCGATCCTGAAGAAACAGGTGAAACGCGCACGTGCCATGGGGTTTGAACCCATGATGGCGACCGAGCTGGAATTCTATCTTTTCGAGAACAGCTACGAAAATCTGCGCGACGATGGCTTCGGCAATCTGCGCCCGATTTCGGCCTATAATGAAGATTACCATATCTTCCAGACCTCGAAAGAAGAGCCGGTCATGCGCAAGTTGCGCAATGATCTTTATGCGGCCGGTATCCCGGTTGAAAATACCAAGGGCGAGGCCGACAGCGGTCAGGGTGAAGTGAATTACCGCTATTCCGATGCAATGGATACTGCGGATAATCACACCATCATCAAACAGGCCGTAAAAGAAATTGCCTGGACCATGGGTAAATCCGTGACCTTCATGGCGAAATATCAAACGGATAAGGCCGGCTCCGCGGCCCATGTCCACCAGTCGCTCTGGACCCTCGATGGCAAACCGGCCTTTTTCGACAAAGACGCCGATCACAGCATGTCACAGGTGATGCGCCATTTCATTGCCGGCCAGTTGGAAGCGGCCGAAGAAATGACCGTGTTTTTCGCCCCCTATGTGAACAGCTATAAGCGTTTCTGCGCCGGTCTCTTTGCCCCGACCAAAATCGTATGGTCCGGCGACAATCGCACGGCGGGTTTCCGCGTCTGCGGCGAGGGCACCAAGGCCGTCCGCGTCGAATGCCGTATCCCAGGCTCGGATGTGAACCCCTATGTCGCCTGCGCCGCGCTGCTCGCAGCGGGCCTTGACGGCATCGAGCGCAAGCTCGAGCTTGAGCCCGAAATGACCGGGGATCTCTACGCCGCCTCCGGGGTACGTGAAATCCCGAAGAGCCTCCGCGATGCGGCGGCAAAGCTGAAATCCTCGGCGATGCTGCGCAAGGCCTTTGGCGATGACGTGGTCGATCACTACCATCATGCAGCGCAATGGGAGATCTCTGAGACCGATCGCGTGGTTACAGATTTCGAACTGAAACGGCTGCTTGAACGCGCCTGAACCGCGGTAAACTTGCATATTTCCGACACAGGGGGGCGCGCGCCTCCCTGTCCTCTCACACAGGTGAAACATGAATCCGATCAAACTGATCTCGCCGGTCGACGGCTCGACTTATGTCGAGCGCCAGCCGCTTGACCTCGCCAGCGCCGAGGCTGCGGTTTCCCGCGCCCGCGCGGCACAACCGGCCTGGGCCGCGCTCCCTTTGTCTGAACGTATCGCGCTGGTGAAAGCCGGCGTCGCGAAACTGACCGGGCTGAAAGACGCAATCGTGCCGGAACTCGCCGCCCAGATGGGGCGTCCGGTCAAATTCGGCGCCGGCGAGTTTGGCGGCGTCACGGTGCGCGCCGACTATATGGCCTCTATCGCCGAAGAAACGCTGGCGCCGAAAGTCATTGAAGACAGTGATAAATTCCGCCGCTATCTCGCACGCGAGGCCCTTGGCGTCATCTTCGTCATCGCGCCCTGGAACTACCCCTTCCTGACCGCAATCAATACGATCATCCCCGGTCTGATCGCTGGCAATACCATTGTTCTGAAACATGCGAGCCAGACCCTTGTGGCAGGCGAGCGCCTTGCCGAGGCGTTCCACGCCGCCGGGATTCCGGCAGATGTGTTCCAGAATGTGGTGCTCGACCACGCCGTGACCGAAAAGCTGATCGCGGATCGCAGGTTCGATTTTGTCAATTTCACCGGTTCGGTGAATGGTGGCAAGGCGATTGAGCGCGCGGCTGCCGGCACCTTCACCCCGCTTGGGCTGGAGCTTGGCGGCAAAGACCCGGGCTATGTCCGCGCCGATGCGAATGTCGATGCGGCAGTCGATACGCTGATGGATGGCGCGATGTTCAATTCCGGACAGTGCTGCTGTGGGATCGAGCGGATCTATGTCCATGAGTCGCTCTATGACTCATTCGTTGAAAAAGCCGTTGCCTGGGTAAATGGCCTGAAACTCGGCAATCCGAACGATCAGACCACGACGCTTGGCCCGATGGCGAATGTCCGCTTTGCGAAAGTCGTGCGCGACCAGATCGCAGACGCCATTGCAAAAGGCGCAAAGCCTCTGGTCGATCCGGCGCAATTCCCTGCCGATGATGGCGGCGCATATCTCGCGCCGCAGATCCTCGTCAATGTCGATCACTCCATGTCGGTGATGACGGAAGAGAGCTTTGGCCCGGTTGTCGGAATTATGAAGGTTTCCTCGGATGAGGAGGCTTTGCGGCTGATGAATGACAGCCCCTATGGTCTCACCGCCTCGATCTGGACCGAAGATTACGACACCGCCGCCGAACTGGGTCAACAGGTCGAGACCGGTACCGTTTTCATGAACCGCGCCGACTATCTCGACCCGGCTCTGTGCTGGACCGGCACCAAGGATACCGGTCGCGGCGGCTCGCTCTCCTATCTGGGTTACCATTCGGTGACCCGTCCGAAATCCTACCATCTCAAGAAGGTGTAATATGTCCACCGTTGACAAACAGGGCGTTCCCGACCGCAACTGGTCTTACCCGACCGCGATCAAATTCGGCGTGGGCCGGATTGCCGAACTGGCCGAGCATGCCAAATCCACCGGCATGAAAAAGCCGCTGCTGGTGACCGACAAAGCGCTCGCCGCCCTGCCGATCACCGCGCAGGCGCTGGACGTGCTCGAGGCTGCCGGCCTTGGTCGCGCGGTGTTTTCCGAGGTCGACCCGAACCCGAATGACAAGAACATGGCCGAGGGCATCGCCGTCTATAAGGCCGGTGGCCATGACGGCGTGATCCTGTTCGGGGGCGGTTCGGCGCTGGATCTGGGCAAGATGATTGCGCTGATGGCGCATCAGCGCGCGGATCTTTCGGTCTGGGATCTGGAAGATATCGACGACTGGTTCACCCGCGCCGACAGCGACAAAATCGCGCCGATGGTGGCGGTTCCCACCACTGCCGGCACCGGGTCTGAGGTCGGGCGCGCCGGCGTTCTGACCAATCTCGCGACCCATAAGAAGAAGATCATCTTCCATCCGAAGCTCTTGCCGGCTGTCACCATCTGCGACCCGGCCCTGACCGTTGGCATGCCGAAATTCATCACGGCCGGCACCGGCATGGATGCGCTGGCGCATTGCCTCGAGGCCTATTCCTCGCCCTTCTACCACCCGATGAGCCAGGGCATTGCGCTGGAAGGTCTGCGGCTGGTGAAAGAGAACCTGGTCACCGTTTACAACGATCCGGGCAATCTGCTGGCGCGCGGTCATATGATGTCGGCGGCGGCGATGGGGGCGGTTGCCTTCCAGAAAGGCCTTGGCGCGATCCATTCGCTGTCGCACCCGGTTGGCGCGGTCTACGGCACCCATCACGGCACCACCAATGCCGTCGTGATGCCGATGGTGCTGGATTTCAACCGCCCGGTGATCGAGGACCGGATCAATGCCGCAAGCGCCTATCTGGGGCTGAAAGGCTTTGACGGGTTCCGCGCCTGGATCATGGAACTGCGTGAGCAGCTGGCGATCCCGGCCAATCTGACCGCAATGGGGGTCGAGGCTGCACGTCTTGACGAGCTGACCGAAATGGCTCTGGAAGATCCGTCCTGCGGCGGCAATCCGATTGCCATGTCGCGCGAGAATACCCGCGCGCTCTATCAGGCCTGCATGTAAGATAATGTGAACTGAATCCGCCGGTCCCGCCATTGTGGGGCCGGCATTTGTTCGAAAAGTGCAAGCAGCATGGGTCGTCATTCCTCCGACATCACCATTATCGGCGCCGGGGTGATCGGCCTTACCATCGCCGCGCGGCTGATCGCCGAGGGGCGCGAGGTTACCCTGATCGAGCCGGGTGAGCCGGGCATGGGCGCCTCTTATGGCAATGCCGGGACAGTGGCCGATTATGCGGTGGCGCCGGTTGGTACGCCCGATGTGCTGAAATCCCTGCCCTCCTTGCTTTTCAACCGCAATTCGCCGCTGGCGATCCGCCACTCGGCGCTGCTTTCGCTGACGCCCTGGCTGGTGAAATTCGCACGTCAGAGCCTGCCCGGCCCGGCCCGGCGCAATACGGAGGCGATTGCGGGGCTGCTTGCCGGCGCCAATCCGCTGTGGAAAGCGCTGGCTGCCGAGGCGGGCGCCACTGATCTGATCCGGCCGCGCGGCTGCCTTTACATCTTCCGCGAGGAAAGCCAGCTCGGGCCCGCCAGGATCGAGATGGAGGCGCGGCGCAGGCTGGGCGTTCAGGTCGAGATGCTGACCGGCGGGCAGCTCGCCGGGCTGGAACCGGGCCTGCCCTTCCATGCCGGTGCCGCCTATTTCCCGCAGGCGATTTTCCTTTCGGATCCCGGGCGGATGATGCAGCGCCTGGCTGCACTCGTGATGCCGCGCGCACAGCTGATCCGGGGCCGCATCGACCAGCTCCGCCGCGACATCACCGGTGTTGTGCTGAGTGGCCGCTCCGATGATGGCAGCCCTTTGCAGATCCTCTCGCGCCGGGTCGTCATCGCCGCCGGCGCGCATTCACGCGCCCTCGCAGCCCAGGCCGGCGACCGGATCCCGCTGGAAACCGAACGGGGCTACCATGTCGAATGGGATATGGCCGAGTTGCCACTCACCCGCCCCGCCTGCGTGACCGAACGCGGCTTTTACCTCTGCCCGATGCAGGGGCGGCTGCGGGTGGCGGGCACGGTCGAGCTTGGCGGCCTCAGGTTGCCGCCCTCGCCGCATCGTATCGCGAAACTGGTCGAGGGTGCGCGGAAGCTGTTCCCCGACCTGCCCGCCCCCTCGCGCAGCTGGATGGGGTTTCGCCCTTCGATCCCCGATTCAGTCCCGGTGATCGGCCCGTCGAAAGGCGGCGCCGATGTGCTCCTGGCCTTCGGGCATGGCCATATCGGCCTGACGCTGGCACCAAAGACCGCCGATCTGATCACCGATCTGATCCAGGGCCGCAGCCCGGGCGCGGAACTCACCCCCGCGCTGCCGTCGCGTTTCTAGAAGCGGCCCTGCCGCAGCCAGCGGCTTTCCCTTGCCGCAGCCAGCGGCTAGCATGGCCCCGGATCAGACAAAGCGGCCATGTATTACCTGTTCGAACATTTCCTGATCGTGTCTGGCGTCCTCGCGGTTGCGAGCGCCATGGTGCTGGCGTTGCAGCCGCGCCGCACGCCGCAAAGTTCGGCCGCCTGGATCCTGTTCATCATCATGGTGCCCTATGTCGCGGTGCCGGTCTTCCTGGTGCTGGGCTTTCGCAAATCGGGCCGCAGCTTTCCGGCGATCCGCTTTTCGCCACATCCCGCCCTGCCCGAGACCGAGCCGCCACCGCTTGCGCATGTCTTCACCAGTCTTGGCGCGCCGCCGGCGGTGGGCGGCAATCTGATCCGCCTGCACGAGACACCAGAGGCCGCGAGCGCCGCGCTGGATGAGGTGATCCTTGGTGCAAAGACGCGGCTGGATATCCTGATCTATGTTCTGGCCCGCGATGAAAGCGGCTACCGCTTTCTCGATCTTCTCAGGCGCAAGCTGCATGAAGGGGTCAGGGTGCGGCTCTCGGTCGACTGGCTTGGCAGCCATTCCCGCCCGCGCCGCGCGCTGCGCGAATTCGTCGCCGCCGGGGGCGAACTGCGCTATTTCTCGCCGCTCGACCATCTGACCGACACCGCCCATCTGAACCTGCGCAATCACCGCAAGATGGTGATCGCCGATTGTGCCCTTGTCTGGTCGGGTGGGCGCAATGTCGGCGACGAATACCTCGCCTCGCCGCCAGGCAAATGGGTGGATCTGAGTTTTACCGCCGAAGGCCCGGTGGTCGACAGTTTCAACGCGGTCTTCGCCTCGGATTGGGAAGTGGCGGGCGATCCCCTGTCTGATCCGGTGCCGCCCGCCGTCGCACCTCGCGGCGAGGCGCTGTTGCAACTGGTTCCCGCCGGGCCGGACGAGCCGCAGGATGTGCTGCATGACGGGCTGGTCGCCGCGATCTACCGGGCGCGCCGCCGGGTCTGGATCGCGACGCCCTATTTCGTGCCGACCGATGCGCTGGCCCAGGCGCTTGCGACAGCGGCGCGCAGCGGGGTCGATGTCCGGGTCTTTCTGCCGCGGAAATCAAACCAATGGACCACCGATCTGGCGCGCGGCCCCTATATCCGCGCCTTGCAACCGACCGGCGTCGGCTTTCACTTTTTCCGCCCCGGCATGATGCATGCGAAAGCCGGTCTGATCGACGATGGCTGCTGGATAGGATCGGCGAATTTCGACGTCCGCTCGATGCTGCTGAATTTCGAGCTGGCGGTGATGGCCTGGGATCCGGCCACCGTCGCGGCCATCAGCCGCTGGTTCGACCGCCTGCTGCCCGATTGCGATGACAGCCTGCCTGCCCCCGGTTTCCTCCGGCGCCTGACCGAAGGCGTCTTCCGTCTCGGAGCGCCTATATTGTGACCGACACCTCCCTGCGTATTGCCAGCTACAATATCCGCAAGGCGCTTGGCACCGACCGGCGGCGCGATCCGGCCCGGGTCCTGCGGGTGATTGCCGCGCTCGGGGCTGATGTCGTCGCGCTGCAGGAGGCCGATCTGCGCCTCGGCCAGCGCCGCCCGATCTTTGACGAGGCCGAAGTGTTTCGCCGCACCGGCCTGCTTCCGGTCCGTTTTGACCATGGCCGCGACAGCCTCGGCTGGCATGGCAATGCGCTGCTGGTCTCTCCCGGGTTCAGGGTGATCTCGCAAAGCCATCACGACCTGCCAGGGCTGGAGCCACGCGGCCTCGTCTCGGCTTTGCTCGAACGCGACGGCCGGCGCCTGCGGGTCACCGGTGTGCATCTGGGCCTCTTGCGCCATTCGCGGCGCCGGCAACTCTCGGCGCTGCTGGATATGCTGCCCGAAGAAGAAGACACCGCCATGCTGATCGCCGGCGATTTCAACGAACGCTCGCTGGAAGTGGGTCTCGGGCGGCTGTCGAAACGGTTCCGGATCCTCTCCGGTGGCCCGACCTATCATTCCCGCCACCCGGTCTTTGCGCTGGACCGTATCGCGATCTCGGAGGGGTTCACCATGGCCGAGGCCTCTGTCCATCGAAGCCCCGAGGCCAGCCGCGCGTCAGATCACTTGCCCCTGGTCGCAGATTTGCGCCTGTCGCATATGGCCAATGATGGCGCAGATACCTCTCAGCTGCTGTAACCGAAGCACTTCTGATAGGCGACACTCGCCTCTCCCGCAGCGATATCATTGATGATGTCGGCAGCATCGGGCGGCAGGACGCGGGCCTCGCCCTCAAGTCTGCGCTTGACTTCATAGCCGCGACCAAAGCTCTCGAAGCCCGCGAAAGGGTCACCGTCAAGCGGCCAGTCCAGCCAGTCACCAAGACTGCGTTGCGCGGCCGGATCCAGCATCAGCTCTTCGAACCGACACACTCTGAGCCGGTCACCATGCGTTCCGGCAAGCGATACCAGCGCGCGCGTTGCCGTCTGCAAATAGGCTTCGATCCAGGCGCGTCCATGGGTGGCTTCGGTATTCTGCCGGCTCTGTTTTTCAAGCAGGCTGCGGATGACATCTCGTATATCGCGTACGAGGACGATGATCTTCTCGGGCCGGATGGTTACGATGGTTGGCTCATGAAAATCGCCGCGCACCTCTTTCACGCCCCAGGCGTCGAGACCTGCCAGATGCGGCGCCAGAAAATCGGTATAGCGTCTCACAAACCCTTCATGGTTCCGCTGTGCGGGCGGTAAAAACCAGTCGGTGTCCCGGTCTTCCCACGCGAATTCTTTCCATCTCGCCCGGATGGTCTTCGACATTATCCCATGAATGAACCAGGGCTCACTCAGCAGCCAGCGCTTCGGTGGGGTTGTCAGCATATTGGACAGCGCTGTGCTCCCCGAGCGCCCCATCGCAGCGATATAGAGCCTTGCGCTGAAAAGCGGAGGATCTTCACCGCTCAGAAATCCGGTCTCTGCCATCGGTAACCTTGCGCCCCTCTTTCGCCCGGCTGTATCAACGATATGGCCAAGCCCGAGATCAGCCCTGAAAGCCTCTGCCTTACATCATCCCCGGGACAACCTGATCCGGCGGGCGGTGGCCATCAGCGAAGGTCTTGATATTGATCAGAACCTTCTCGCCCATCTCGATCCGCCCCTCGATGGTCGCCGATCCCATATGCGGCAACAGAACCACATTCGGCTCTTCGCGCAGGCGCGGGTTGATCTCATTCCCGCGCTCATAGACGTCAAGGCCCGCGCCCGCGATCTCGCCCGCGCGCAGCGCGCGTGTCAGCGCATTCTCGTCGATCACCTCGCCACGCGAGGCATTCACCACCACCGCTGTGGGCTTCATCAGCTTGAGCCGCCGCGCATTCAGAAGGTGAAAGGTCGAGGGCGTATGCGGGCAGTTGATCGAGACAATGTCCATCCGGGCGAGCATCTGGTCGAGGCTTTCCCACCAGGTCGCCTCCAGCTCGGCCTCGACCTCAGGGCGCACGCGGCGGCGGTTGTGGTAATGGACCTGGCAGCCAAAGGCGCGGGCACGCCGCGCCACCGCCTGGCCGATCCGCCCCATGCCCAAAATCCCCAGCCGTTTGCCCGCGAGCCGCGAGCCGAGAAAGGCCATGGGCGTCCAGCCTTCCCATTTGCCACTGGCCATCGAGGCGATGCCTTCCGGGATGCGCCGCGTCACCGCCATGATCAGCGCCATGACCATATCGGCAGTGTCCTCGGTCACCACACCGGGCGTGTTCGACACAAGGATCCCGCGCGAGCGCGCTGTGGCGACGTCAATATGGTCAACCCCTGCGCCATAATTCGCGATCAGTTTCAGCCGGTCCCCGGCCTGGCCGATCAGCCCTGCATCTATCTGGTCGGTGATCGTCGGCACCAGAACATCGCAGCTTTGCAGTGCCGCCAGCAGCTCATCGCGGGTCATTTTCACATCCGGATCACGCAGCCGGACGTCGAACAACTCCTTCATCCGGGTCTCGACCGGCTCGGGCAAGCGTCGCGTCACAACAACAGTCAGGCGTGGCGATGGCATGGCGTCTCCCTCAACTCTTCCATCAGGCGCGTCTTGGGTGCACAGTGGGGTCAAGCGGGGCGGACCACAAGCCCCCGTCTCTGAGGTCATAAAAAATGCGGGGCACAGCCCGCAAGAGCAGGCAACGGATATGAGCATCGCATCTTTCAGGAACGGCCAGAAGCCGGAGCAGATGACCCGCCAGACCAGACGCCCGACGCTGGCGGCGGCCCTGTTCTGTGCGACCCTCTTCTCTGCGACCCTCGTCCTGACCGGCGCGCCGAAAACCGCGAAGGCCGATGAAGCCACCGAAACCGCGATCGAAACCGCGGTGGCCGCCACCTCGTCCGGCGCGACCTCGGGCACCTCCGGCACTGCCCCGACCACGCGCACGGTCAAGGAATGTAAGCCCGGTATCGGCTGTGTCACCAACCTGCCTTTGCCGCGCTATGTCTCGCTCAAGGGCGATCAGGGCAATGCGCGGCGCGGCCCCGGGCTCACGCATCGCATCGACTGGGTGTTCACCCGGCCCGGAATGCCGCTGCGGGTCACCGCTGAATATGAAAACTGGCGCCGCGTTGAGGACCAGGACGGCGCCGGCGGCTGGGTGCATTATGCGCTGCTTTCGGGGGTGCGCTCGGTGCTGATCACCACCGATATGGCCGAATTCCGCGACGCGCCGCGCGCGGATGCGCGGGTCAGCGCCCAGGCCGAAATGGGTGTGGTCGCGCGTATCCTGCAATGCAATACCGACTGGTGCCGGATCTCATCTGGCGGCGAGCGCGGCTGGGTGCCGAAAACCGCGATCTGGGGCGTCGACCCGGACGAGACCGTCGAATAGTATCGCCACCAAACTGCCTCAGCCCCCTCTGGCCGGCCTGCGCCTCGGGCGTGCGTATTTTCGTCACGGGGAAATTGCAGTCCACCCGATAACATATTCCGGGCGAGGCATTCGCCAGGATGGCGGGGCAGCGCCCCCCTTTCGATGCCCGCTACAGGAGCCTGTCATGCCTGAGAAAGATCCCCGCACAAGGCTGAGCCTTTCCGCCGGCATCGCCTCGGTGATGGTCGCGTCGGTGCTGGTCGGGCTGAAGCTCTGGGCGGTGGTGGCGACTGGCGCGCTGTCGGTTGCCGCCTCGCTGGCCGACAGCGCAGTGGATCTGGTGATGTCGCTCGCGGCCGCCAGCGCGATCCTTTACGCGGCGCGTCCGGCGGATGAGGATCACGCTTTCGGGCACAGTTCAGCCGAAGATCTGACCGCGCTGGCCCAGGCGCTTCTGGTCACCGGATCGGCCGGTTACATCGCCTGGTCTGCGCTGGACCGGCTGATCAATGGCGGCGTGGCGAGTCTTGGTGCCGAGGGAACCGGCACCCTGGTGATGGTCATCTCGATCCTGCTGACACTGGCGCTGGTCTGGTGGCAGGGGCGCGTGGCGCGGCTGACCGGCAACCGCGTGGTGGCTGCTGACCGGCTGCATTACCTTGGCGATCTGATGCCCGCGGTCGGTGCGGTGATCGCCTTGCAGGCCTCGCAGCATCTGGGCATCACCGGGCTGGATTCCTGGGTCGCACTGCTGGCCGCCGGGGTTATGCTGATCGGCGGGGTGCGCATCGGCAAATCGGCCTGGGATGCGCTGATGGACCGCCGGGCCGATCCCGAGATCATCCGGGGCATCGCCGAACTTGCCGGGAGCTGGCCCGGCATACGCGGCTTTCACGACCTCAAGACCCGCACCAGCGGCAGCCGGGTCTTCGTCAACCTTCATATCGAGCTCGACGGCGATCAGAGCCTGCGCGAGGCCCATGACATCGGCGCCGCACTGCGCCGCGAGATCCTGCGGCGCTGGCCCGGTTCAGATGTGATCATCCACAAGGATGTTGCAGCGACGGATGGGCAGCCCGGCACCTGAGCCCTTCGCGCTGTACCTTCTCGGCCAGCGGAGGGCCGGGTTGCGATCACGGCAATCCCGAAGCCGGGCAAGCAACGATCTTGCCGCGCCCCGCTGGCTGTGTAGAATAGGCAATTATTCGTTCGTACAATTCCCGACGAATCCCGTTCCCCGCTGCCGTCACAGAAAGGCGCCGATGACCAGTTCCGACAGTTCGGAAAAAAGAGCTGCCCCGCCTGGTGACATGCGCCAGTCCGGCTCCGAACGCCGCCCCTATATTCGTGACACTGAAGAGAACCGCCGCGAAGCGCTTGTGGCAGCGACGCAGTCACTGGTGGCCGAGGGCGGGCGCCCGGCGGCAACGGTCAGGGCGATTGCGGCGCGGGCGGGGGTCACTCCGGGGTTGATCCGTCATTACTTCGGATCGAAAGAAGATCTGCTGCGCGCAGCCTATGTCGCGCTGATGGATGGCATGACCAACAAAGGCGAAGAGGCACTTGCCGCCGCGGGTGCAGTGCCGGCCGAACGGCTGGCAGCCTTTATTGCTGCCACCTTACGCCCGCCGGTGCTCGATCCGAAGGCGGTCGGGCTCTGGGCGGGCTATCTGCATCAGGTTCAGTCCGATCCGGGGCTTCTGGCGCAGCACGAAAGTTCATATCTGCAATTCCGGAACCGCCTCCAACAGCTGATTGCCGATCTTGGCCGCCCGGTCGCGGATGGCCAGCTCCGCCAGGAGGCCATCGCCTGCAATGCGGTGCTTGACGGGCTCTGGCTCGAAGGTTCGGTTTTGCCTGGTCACTTCGCTGAAAACGAGGTGATCCGGATCGGTTTGCGCTCGGTCGGCGCAATTCTGGGCGTCACGCTCACAGACTTTACCCCCCCGCCGGCAGGCAGCTCAGACCAGGAGAGAAATGATGCGTTATTCCGCGGTGTATGAACGGCTGTCCGGCCTGGGTTCGGCGAAATGGGCGGTGCATCGCCTCGCGCGCGAGATGGCGGAGGAAGGGATCCCGGTCATCGAGCTTACCATTGGCGAGCCGGATTCCCCCACGCCCCCCGAACTGATCGAGGCCGCGAAATCCGCGATGCGCCCCGGGCGCCTGGGCTATTCCGATGGCAGGGGCGAGCCCGGCCTGCGCGCGGCACTGGCGAAACGTTACTCGGAACGGCGCGGCCGCGCGATCGATCCCGATCAGGTGATCTGCCTGCCAGGAACTCAGACCTGTCTCTATGGCATCCTTCGTACCCTTGTCGAAAGCGGCGATGAGGTGCTGATCGGCGATCCGATGTATGCGACCTATGAGGGGCTGATCCGCCAGACCGGCGCCAGCCCGGTGCCGGTGGCGCTGCGCCCCGAACATGGCTTCCGGATGCGGGCGGCGGATCTGGCGGCAAAGATCACGCCTGCGACACGGGTGATCTTCCTCAACACGCCCCATAATCCGACCGGTGCCGTGCTGACCCGCGAGGATATCGCGGAAATCGGTGCGCTTGCGGTGAAACATGATCTCTGGATCGTCTCGGATGAGGTCTATGAGGATCTGATTTTCCCGGGCGTCACCTTCACCTCGCCGCTTGACCTGCCCGAACTGGCAGAGCGTACCATCTGTGCCGCATCGATCTCGAAATCGCATGCTGCCCCCGGCTTCCGGTCGGGCTGGGTGATCGGGCCGCAGGAATTCGCCGCCAAACTGCTGCCGCTTTCCGAAATCATGCTTTTCGGCAACCAGCCCTTCCTGGCTGACATGACCGAACTTGCGGTTTCGCATCCGTCGCCGATTGCGGCCGGTATGGTCGAACGCTTCTCGCGCCGGGCGGATCTGGTGGCGACGGCACTGGATGGCAAGGCCGGGCTGAAGGTTCACCGCCCCGAAGCCGGCATGTTCGCCCTTGTGGATATTCGCGCCACGCGCCTTTCGGGCCAGGAATTCGCGCTCGGGCTCCTGCGCGAGCGCCATGTCGCGGTCATGCCCGGCGAGAGCTTTGGCGAAGGGCTGGCGGGCTGGCTGCGACTTTCGCTCACCCAGCCCGATGAGGCCATCGCCGAGGCCTGCACGCAGATCCTCGCCCATGCTCAGGCGCAGATGGCCGCAGCCTGAAGCAGCTGCCCGAAGCAGCCATCTGAAGATCCTCAGCTGCGCGCCGCCCTTCGCATCAGCGGCGCCAGCACCAGGATGAACATCAGCATCACGGCGGCAAAGATAAAGGCCGCGCGCAGGCTGAACGTGCCCGCGATGATGCCAAGCGTCGGCGGCCCGACGAAATAGCCGAAATAGCCGTAAAGCGTGGCCCGCGCCACGGCCCGCGCCCGGGTGCCTTCCGCCGAATGCCGCCCGACCAGCGAAAAGGCGGTCGGCGCGATCACCGAAGACCCTACCCCCATGATGATAAACCCGGCATAGGCTGCATTGGGCGTCCCTGCCTGCGACGCGATCAATGCGCCGCAGGCGGCAATCAGCGCGCCGCCCATCAACAGGCGGAACGGGTCCAGCCGCGCGACGAGCCCCTGCCCCATCAGCCGCGCGACCCCCATAGTCAGCGCCAGCACCGCCGGGCCAAGCGCGCCCTCCTCCGGGCTGCCGCCGAGCGTCTTTTCGATATACAAAGCCGACCAGCCTTCGGCGGCGTTCTCGGTGAGAAACGCGATCAGCACCATGCCGCCGCCAATCAGCGGCACAAGGCCCAGACCCGGCCCGCCGGCCTCGGGCCGCTTCAGCCCGTGAATGGCGCCATCGCGCTCAAAGGTCAGAACCGCAAAGACCAGCGCCAGCAAGGCCATGGTCCCCAGAACCAGATCCGGCGTCCACCCAAGCCCGCGCAATTGCCCGGTGCAGATCGCCCCGCCGCCATAGCCAAAGGAATAGGCGGCATGGGCAAGGTTCATCAGGTGAACCTTGCGCGTGGTCTCAAGCTCCGCCGTGCGGGCATTCATCAGAACATCGGTCAGCCCGGTGCCAAAGCCACAAACCATCATCGCAAGCGGGAACATCCAGGGCACAACCACCGTCCCCGGCAATGTGAAAGCCAGTGCCATCGCCCCCGCTGACAGCGGCAGCGCCACTTTGCCAAGACGGTGGCCGATCAGCGGCGCGAGCAGCATCGCCGTCACCGCCGCCAGCGGCGTGAACAGCAAAAGCCCGCCCAGCCGTGCCTCATCGACGCCAAGCTGCGCCTTGAGATCCGGCATCACCGCCGCAAACGACCCCCAAAGGATCCCCATCGCCGCAAAAGCAAAAACCACTGCCCGCGCGGTGATTACGGTTTTCAGAAAAGACATAGGGGGCCTCCGATCCCAGCCCTTCTGCCAGGTGCTGTCGCCCCCGTCCATCCTGTAAGCGACACGACCGCCGCAGGATTTCCCCATCCTTTCCCCTTGACTGAAATACTCCCGCCGGAGGCAATCAGCCCCCGTCCCCGCGCCGGTTTTCCCTTTTCTTCCCTGCGATTCCCCGCTATAGGCCCCCATCCGCCACGCACCCTTGGAGGGTGGCGGTTTTATCAAATGGAGAATACCAATGGCACGCGAGATCCCTGATCTTCTGGCCGTGGTGCGGACGGGGACAGGCAAGGGGGCCGCCCGTCAAGCCCGTCGTGAGGGCAACGTACCCGGCATCATCTACGGCGACAGCAAAGAGCCGACGCCGATTTCGGTCAAGTACAACTACCTGCTGAAGAACCTGAAAAAAGGTCGCTTCCTGCAGACGCTGTTCAACCTCAAAGTTGAAGGCCAGGCTGATCAGCACGTGATCTGCCGCGGCGTGCAGCGTGATGTGGTCAAAGACCTGCCGACCCATGTCGACTTCATGCGCATCCACGACAATTCGCGCATCAACCTCTTCATCCATGTTGATTTCATCAATGCGGATAAAGCACCTGGCATCAAGCGTGGCGGCACCCTGACCGTCGTGCGCGCCGAGGTTGAGCTGGAAGTTGTTGCATCCGACATCCCCGCCCAGATCACCGTGGATCTGGAAGGCAAGCAAATCGGCGATGTGATCCATATCGAAGATGTCGCGCTGCCCAAAGGCGTAAAGCCGACCATCGGCCGCAACTTCGTGATCGCGAATATCGCGGCCCCGTCCGGCCTCGCAGCTTCCGCTGACGAAGAAGAGTGATCCTTTCGGATCGCAGAATGTGAAACGGGGGGCTTTTGCCCCCCGTTTTCATTTCACGCCATCGGCGGCGCGGCTAAGCGGCTCACGCGCCGATGAATTGAACGGATTCGAACACTTCCAGTTTCGGGTGCTCCAGGATCACCCCCTTATGCCCGCCGGCCCCGCCATGGGCGGCCCGAAACGCCTCTGATTTCGTCCAGTCGCGAAACGCCGCCTCGCTCTCCCACATCGTATGCGAGGCATAGAGGCGGACACCGTCGGCCTCGGACCCTTTCATCAGGTGAAAACTGACAAAGCCCGGCACCTGTGGCAGTTGGCTTTCGCGATTTTTCCAGATCGCCTCGAATGTGGCCTCCTCGCCGGCCTTCACTTTGAAACGGTTCATGGTGAGATACATTCAGTGCTCCCTCTGTGCTCTGTTTTTGCGCCCGGTTCAGGGGCTGCCAATTCGGCGAAACACCACCGTCGCGCCCCGCGAGCCTTCCGGCTCATAAGCGAAACCCTGACGCGCCAGCGCATCGAAGATCTGCCTTGTGCCCTCTGGCCCGTAAAGCGCCGGATGGATCTCGCAGATGATAAGCCGCAGCGCGGCAGGCATGTCAGCGCGCAGGACCTCAAGCTCTGCCCCTTCAATATCGCAGCTGAGGACAGTGGGCTGCAATTCATCAAGCAGGCGTGCCGCAGGCAGCGCGGGAACCTGCGTGACCGGCACCAATTGCGGCAGGTCACGCCCTGCCCTCTGCGCCAGATTTCTGAGAGACGAGGCCCAGAACGCCTGTCGCTGGCAGAATTCGACCTCTGCCGCAGTTTCCCCCTCGCCGGTCACCGCACCATGGATAAGCCGCACCTTGCCAAAGCCATTCTCCTGCAGGTTTTTGCGGGCAAGCCGGATCGTCTTCGGCCCGGCCTCGACCCCTGTTACCGCAACCGCGCCGATCCGACGTGCCGCCAATGCGCAGAGATACCCCATCCCTGCCCCGAAATCGGCGAAACGATCACCTTCGACAAGGTGGCGCTCTACCGCATCCGCTTCGGTATGTTCATAACGCCCGCTTTCAAGCGCCTTGCCCAGCCCGCCTCTGACCGCCGTCTCGGGCAGCGAAAATTCCATGCCCCGCAGGGTGAAGGTCCGCATCTGGTCCATGACTCCAGCCCTTGGTTGAGGGGAAAGGGCCGTTCGGCTATAGGTCGACCAGTGGCGTGGCCCTGCCCGACATGCCCAGCAGCGCGGTCGCACCCGGAATGATCGGAAACACTATGAAACTCTTTGCAGGCCTTGGCAATCCGGGCGCGAAATACTCGGGAAACCGCCATAATATCGGCTTCATGGCGCTGGAACGGATCGCTGCGGATCACGGCTTTACCCCCTGGCGCAAGGCGTTTCAGGGCGAGGTGTCAGAGGGCCGGCTGGGGCGCGAGAAGGTCATCTTGCTGAAACCCGCGACCTTTATGAACCTCTCGGGTCAGTCGGTGCGGGCGGCGGTGGATTTCTACAGGATCGACCTCGCCGATATCACGGTTTTCCATGACGAGCTGGATCTGGCGCCGGGCAAGCTGAGAGTGAAACAGGGCGGCGGCCATGCGGGGCATAACGGGCTCAGGTCGATCCATGCGCATCTGGGCGAGGCCTATGGCCGGGTCCGGCTCGGGATCGGGCATCCCGGCCATAAGGATGCGGTCGCGCATTATGTGCTGAGTGATTTCAGCAAGGCCGACCAGGCCTGGCTTGATGATCTTCTGCGCGGGATCTCGGACGGTGCGTCCGCCCTGGCCGAGGGCGACAGCACCCGGTTCATGAATGCGGTCAGCCTGCGTACCGCGCCGCCGCGCTCATCTGGCGGGGCGTCTTTCGGCGGCCCGGTGGCAGGCCCCCCGGGCCGCAAGCTGCCGCCCGAGCCAAAACCTGCGCCAAATCCCGAAGTGGAACCAGATACGCGCAGCGCCATGCAAAAGCTGATGGATCGCTTTCGCTGAACCCTATGAAATCATAGACCAACGGCCTGCTTTGCCTTATCCCGGAACAAGGGAAAAGGGAAAGATATCATGACATTCAGCCAGATCATCGTCTCGCAATTCGCGGATCCGTTCCGCATCATTCTGCTGATCGGCCTCGTCTGGACCATGATGCGCACCCGCGCGGCCAGTGGCACGCTGATCCCGCTTGCCGCCGGGATCGTCTTTGTCGCGGTGCTGATCCCGATGACCCTGACCGCTGCCAGCGAGATCCCGGTGAAAGACCAGATCCTTGCGGGCCTTGTGACGAATACGGTGATCACCGGCATCGTCCTCGGGATCTGGGAAGCGGTGAACCGGGCGCGAAAAGGCTGAACGAAACGGCGGATAAACGAAAACGGGCCGGGGAAATCCCCGGCCCGTTTCTTTTGTCGCCTGCGTCAGATTACTGGTTCTGATCCGCGAAGATGTCTTTCTTATGCGTGCCGCCCGGGACAAACAGCGCCCCGATCACCACCGTCATCAGTGCGACGACGATTGCATACCACAGACCCGCATAGATGTTGCCGGACTGCGCCGAGATCGCGAAAGCGGTCGCCGGCAGCAGGCCCCCGAACCAGCCATTGCCGATATGATAGGGCAGCGACAGACCGGAATAGCGGATCCGCGTCGGGTAAAGCTCGACCAGCATCGCAGCAATCGGGCCGTAAACCATCGTCACAAGAATGATCAGATAGGTCAGGGTCAGAACGATGGTCAGCTTCTGGGCCGAGAAGATGTCGAAGAAGTTCTTCGCCACAGCGACGCTCTCATTGACCTGGCCCGCGACCGGATAGCCGGCGGCGCTCATCGCGTCGTTCAGCTCTTTGTCGAAACGTGCCTTCTGCTCGGCCGCGTCAGCCGCAGAACCGGAATAGCCCTGAATCTCGGTCTCGCCGATTTTCACCGACGCGATGGTGCCAGCGGGGGCATCAACAGTCTCCGAATTCGCCGAACGCGCGGTCAGACCGGCTTTCAGGATGTCACAGCTGTTGGTGAACTTCGCGGTACCGACCGGGTTGAACTGGAACGAGCAGTCAGCCGGATCTGCGGTCACGGTGATCTGGGTCAGATGCGCATTGTAGAGCATCGGGTTGGCGGTCTTGGTCAGGAAGCCGAAGACCGGGAAGTAGGTGAGCGCCGCGATCAGGCAGCCGCCGAGGATGATCGGTTTACGCCCGATACGGTCCGAGAGACGCCCGAAGAAGATGAAGCCATAGGTGCCGAGGATCAGCGACCAGGCCACAAAGACGTTGGCCGAGAAGCTGTCGACCTTGATGACGTTCTGCACATAGAACAGCGCGTAGAACTGGCCCGAATACCAGACCACAGCCTGGCCAGCGGTCAGACCGAACAGCGCGATCAGAGCGATCTTGCCGTTTTTCCAATTGCCGAAGGCTTCGCGCAGCGGCGCTTTCGAGGCCGAACCCTCTTCCTTCATCTTCTTGAAGGCAGGCGATTCATTCATCGTCACGCGGATATAGAGCGACACGAGCAGAAGGCCGAGCGAGCCGATGAACGGGATCCGCCAGCCCCAATGCTGGAAGGCTGTCCACATTTCCGGTGTCCCGTCTGCAAGGAGGCGCGGAACGCCATCAAGGCTCGGGGCCGGCGACGGAGCCCAGTTGCCATTCACATAGCCCTGCACCATCAAAATGACGATCAGCGAAAGCAATAGGCCCAGCGTCGCCGTGGTCTGGATGAAAGCAGTGAAATAACCACGCTGGTTTTGTGGAGCATGTTCCGCCACATAGACTGCAGCACCGCCATACTCCCCGCCAAGCGCCAGGCCCTGCAACATGCGCAACAGAACGAGGATAATCGGTGCCGCCATACCCCAGGCATAATAGTTGGGCAGGATGCCGACGATAAAGGTCGAGACGCCCATGATCAGAATGGTCATCAGGAAGGTGTATTTACGACCAACAAGGTCGCCCAGCATCCCGAACACCAGCGCGCCGAACGGGCGCACGATAAAGCCCGCCGCAAAAGCCAGCAGCGCAAATACGTTGCGCGTCGCTTCCGGGAATGGGGCGAAGAACTGTGCTCCAATTGTCGCGGCCAGCGAGCCGTAAAGGTAGAAGTCATACCATTCAAAGATCGTACCCGCAGAAGAGGCGAGAATGACCTTCTTCTCTTCCCGGGTCATGGGGCGTGAGCGGTCGCGCACGTCCGGTGTTGATGCTGCCATCTGGCTTCCTCCATGTCTGCCGCCCGTTCGGGTCGGCCTCTCCCTGTTTCCCCCGCCCCCGCACCAGAAAAGGCGCAAAGACAGACCGGCGCCCGAAAGCGTCATGCGCCCGGGCGGTCACCGGCAGATCACCCCCTTACCCGGGGCCCCTGCCAGCCGGCCCCTGGCGGGTCCGGCGGTTTTTGCTGGTGAGCGGCAGCCGGGCTTGCGTGCCCTGATCCTCTGCCGGCCACTCCCTTATCCGATCACCGGGGGCCCTCCTCCGCCCGGAAACCGGTAGTTCAGACCGCAACCTGGCCGGTGATCCGGCCCAGAGAAGCGGTCACCTCGGCGATGGGTTGCATCGCGTCGATCTTTTCCAGCACGCCCTTCGCCCCGTAAAAGGCGATCAGCGGGGCGGTCTGGGCGTGATAGGCCTTCAGCCTTTCGCGCACGGTGATGTCATTGTCATCGGTGCGGCGTTTCATCTCTGTGCCGCCGCATTTGTCGCAGCTCCCGGCATGAGCGGGCTTGCGAAACCTGTCATGATATCCCTCGCCGCAGGATCCGCAGGTGTAGCGGCCCGAGACCCTCTCCACCATCGCCTCGTCATCGACCTCAAGGCTCACCGCCGCCGTGATCCGCCGCCCCTGCGCCGCGAGCAGCTGATCCAGCGCCGCCGCCTGGGCCTGGGTCCGCGGAAAGCCGTCCAGGATGATCCCCTTGCCGCAATCGGGCTGCGCCATACGATCCTGCAGGATCGCCAGCACGATCTCATCCGAGACCAGCGCGCCGGCCTCCATCACAGCTTTCGCGGCAAGGCCCGCGGGCGTGCCGGCGCTCACCGCGGCGCGCAGCATATCGCCGGTCGAGAGCTGGACGAGGCCATGCTCCTCTTCCAGCATCCTGGCCTGGGTGCCTTTGCCTGCACCGGGGGGGCCGAGAAGGATCAGAACCGGGATCTCGCGGGTCATCCCTTGTTCATCCTGTTCTCGATGAGGTCCTCGACGACGGTCGGGTCTGCGAGGGTTGAGGTATCCCCGAGGGCGGCAAAGTCGTTTTCTGCGATTTTGCGCAGGATGCGGCGCATGATCTTGCCGGAACGGGTCTTCGGCAGGCCCGGGGCGAACTGGATCAGGTCGGGC
>NZ_JAMCCR010000014.1:0-122705 GCF_023371075.1 Pseudomonas sp. GX19020 | reverse complement strand
CAGAAAAATGCACTTCATGACGTTTTTTTGTCAGGAGACCAATAAAATAAGGCCTCTCAGCAAAAACCTGCCAAAGAACCAGACAACCTTATCCCCAGACCCAAACCCAAAATGGGGATAACATCCCGGAATCAATGTCCCAGCACCAAGAATCGCAACGATGATTCCGCCAGAAGCACACAAGAATCACATGCGGAACCGCGCGCTGCCCCGCCCAACCCCAGCGCACGACGCGGCCGCTCAGAAGACCAAAAGAAAATGACCCGGCAAACGCCGGGCCATATGGTCTCTTTTTGTTACAGGTCAGTTCTGCGCCAGAGGATGGGCCGTTCGGATCACCCGCTCACAATAGAGAGCCAGCTCCTTCCGCCCGGGAAAGGCATCCACCGGCACCGGCGGATGCCAGATCACCTCGACCCGGCCCTGACGCGGCACCGACAGCACCCGAAGAAGATGCGTCGCGAAATCCATATCGCCCCACCAGCCATAGAAACGCGGATCCTCGCCCGCAGGCGCATGCCAGACCACCGTCACCGGCTGGATTTGCAGCACGCGGTCCAGCCCATGGGTATAGAAGGCCTGGAACAAAGTCGATTTGAACGGCAGCACGGTCAGGCTGTCGGTCGAAGTGCCCTCGGGAAAGAACAGAAGCTGATGTCCGGCACGCAGACGGGTCTCGAAGACCTCTTGCTGACGTTTCGCCTCGGTCCCCTTGCGCGAGATAAAAACCGTGCCGGTGGCTTTCGCGAGCAGGCCGATGCCGGGCCAGGAGGAAACCTCGGCTTTCGAGACGAAATAGATGCTCTGCCCGGCATTCAGAGGAAAGATATCCAGCCAGCCAGCGTGATTGGCGACAACCGCGCCCTTATGGGACATAGGCGCGCCTTTGGTTGAGTAGCCGATCCCCATGATCCGCAGCGCGATACGGCAGACAAAGCGGGTGATCCGGGGCGTCACCGGGCGGTTCTGACCGCAAAGCGGCCATTCGATCAGGCGAATCAGCGAATGGACCATCAGGCCCAGCATAAGGAAGACGACCAGCACAGTTCCGCGCCCGACAATAAGCAGCCAGCCCACCGGCCCGATCCGGCGCGGTGGTGGCGGCACATCATCCGGCGAGAAAGCAGTATCGGAGGGTTCAGGCGGGCGGTCTGCGGTCTGGCTCAAGTCGTTCCCTGTTTGCGCGTATAGAAATCCCGATGGCGGGCCGACATCTTCCCGGTATCCATCAGAAGGCAAACATCGGTTGTATTGAAGGGGCGGTCAATAAAGGCGCCGTCGCCCACGAAACCGCCCAGCCGCAGATAGGCTTTGATCAGCGCCGGCATCTGCGCCATCGCCGAGGCGCGGTCGAGATCTTCATTCGCGATCAGATTCATGCCGGCGCGGCCGGGCTCCAACGCACGGACGCGCAGCTCGGGCGGTGCCAGATGGTGATGCCAGAGCCAGGACAGCGGCTTTGCCAAAGCGGCCACATCGGTTCCATGGAACGAGGCCGGGCCGAACATCACCTCGATGCCGCGCTCCAGCACATATTCCGCAAGGCCGTTCCACAGCAGGAACATCGCAGCCCCGCCGCGGTGGTCGGGATGAACACAGGTTCGGCCGAGCTCCAGCAGGCGCCGCCCCGTCGCGCGCAAAGGCGCCAGGTCATATTCATCTTCGGAATAGAAGCGCCCGCCCTCGGGCAACCGATCACAGGGCAAAAGCCGGTAGGCCCCGACCACATGATCGCCGGTCTCGGGCGGGATGCGTTTATCGATCAGCACGAGATGGTCGAAGATCGCGTCAAAGGCATCGGTCTCGATCCGGCGTTCATGATCGATCATGCCGCCGCTGGCGCCCAGCTCCTCGACAAAGACCAGGTATCGCAAACGCTGGGCTGCGAAAATATCGACCACTTCCGTCGCGAGGCGGAGCGTATAGTTGGGTTCTTCGGCAAGCATATCGTCAGGAGGCGACTTTTTATGAGGGACGTCTCTGGCGCTGGTGGCACCGGGTCTCCCCTGTGCCACACTGTTCCGGCTCTCTTCCTGACTTAATCATGTAACAGTCTTGTTGCAATCTAAAGCTCTGTGATCAGAGTTCTGCCATGGGGCGCAAATTTGGCGAAAATGACTGGTCTGACGCGATCCAGTCGCCACGGCGTGCGCTGCCCGTTGCGGTCACAATGCTGTTAATCCTTGATAATTCTGGAAAAACACTCCACGCTTTTCAGATACCGAATTCGGGACGCAGATCCACATATCTGCTGTCGATTACCTGCTTTCCCGCGTGTTCAAAGTTAACCGTTACCCGTCCTGCGATATTTGACTGCACCTGCCCCAGCCCCCAATCGGGACGCGACGGGCAGCTCACGAACATACCAGGTTCCAGGAGAGAATTCATTTAGCAATTTCCCGGGGTTATCAGATGCAAGACAAAACCGATCTCGCGGCGCTTATCGGATCACGGATCTGTCATGACCTTATCAGCCCAATCGGAGCGATCGGCAACGGGGTCGAGCTGATGATGATGGATCGCAGCGCCGCTTCGCCTGAACTGGCGCTGATTGCGGAAAGTGTCGAAAGCGCGAATGCCCGGATCCGGTTCTTCCGGGTGGCGTTCGGCCTCGCCGGCACCGATCAGCGCATTGCGCGCAGCGAAGTCACCGGCATCCTTTCGGCCATGTCGCGCGGCGGCCGGCTGAAACTGGACTGGTCCAGCGGCACCGATCTTGACCGGCGCGATGTCAAACTGGCCTTCCTGCTGCTGCAATGTCTGGAAAGCGCCCTGCCCTATGGCGGCACCATCCGCGCCGTCCAAAGCAGCGCCGCGCAGAAGGAGGGCGGTCACACCTCTGGCGGCTGGCAGATCATCGCGGAAGCCGCACGGATGCGGGCTGAGCCGCGTTTTTGGGATATGTTCAGCCCCGCCTTCGCCGGGCTGCCTTCCAGAGACTGCGAAGGCACACCGATTGCCGCCTCGCATGTGCAATTCGCACTCGCCTTTACAGAGATCCGGGAGCGCGGCCTGAGCCTTGCCTGCGACATCACCGAAGGCGCGATCCGGCTGGGCTGGTAGTCTTCCGGATCTCAACCCCGGCCATAGCCCGGCCGGCCCGGAGCGTGATCAGGCCGCGATAAAGCTGCGGACGAAATCACTCGCGGGCCGGGCGCGGATATCGGCAGGCTTGCCGATCTGTTCGATCCGCCCGCCGGTCTGCGAGCCGGACATCACCACCACCAGATCGGCCAGTTCCATCGCCTCTTCCTGGTCATGGGTTACAAAGACCGTGGTCAGCCCGGTCTCGTCATGGATGTCGCGCAGCCCCTGGCGCAATTCCTTGCGCACTTTCGCATCCAGCGCACCGAAGGGTTCGTCCAGCAAGAGCATCCTGGGCTCGATCGCCAGCGCCCGCGCAAGGGCCACACGCTGCCGCTGACCGCCGGAGAGCTGGCTCGGATAGCGGGCGCCGATCTCGGGAAGCTGGATCAGCTCCAGCAATTTCGTTACCCGCCGGGTGATTTCCGCCTTTGGCGGACGAACCGCACGTTTCCGCGCCCTGAGCCCGTAAGCAATGTTGTCGAACACCGTCATATGGCGAAACAGCGCATAAGACTGGAACACAAAGCCCGCACGGCGTTGCTGCACCGTCAATCCGGTCGCATCCTGGCCATCAAACAGCACCCGCCCCGAAGTCGGAAATTCCAGTCCGCCAAGGATCCGCAAAAGCGTGGTCTTGCCTGAACCCGACGGGCCCAGCAATGCCACCAGCGCGCCCGACGGGATCGAGAGAGAAACCGGCGTCAGCGCGGCGGTGGTGCCAAAGGCTTTCGAGATTTCGTCGATTTCGATTTTCAAGGGCGGCTCCTGTGGCTGCTGGCGGTGGGGCTCTGCCCCACACCCGGGAGTATTCAGATCAAGGGGAAATCAATGTCCGCGCCGGTTGGCGGAGAGCTCTCCGGCGTGGCGGTTTTCGAGCCAGGTCTTGAGGAGAAGTGTGAGCAGCGCGAGGAAGGCAAGCAGACCCGCCATCGCAAAAGCGGTGGCACCCTGGTACTCATTATAGAACATCTCGATCTTGAGCGGCATGGTCGTTGCAGATTCGCGCCGGCCTGAAACCACGGCTACAGCGCCGAACTCACCCATCGCGCGGGCATTGCTGAGCAGCACACCGTAAAGCAGCGCCCAGCGGATATTCGGCAAGGTGACGGTCAGAAAGGTCCGCCAGCCCGAAGCGCCCAGGGTCAGTGCCGCTTCTTCTTCGGCGCGGCCCTGTTCGATCATCACCGGAATCAACTCGCGGGCGACAAAGGGGAAAGTGACGAAAACCGTGGCCAGCACGATGCCCGGCAATGCAAAGACGATGGGGAAACCATGTGCCACCAGCCAGGCACCGATTGCGGTATTGGCCCCGAACAGCAGCACGATGCACAGACCCGCAACAACCGGCGAGACCGAGAAAGGCAGATCGATCAGCGTGATCAGGAAGGCTTTGCCGCGAAAGTCGAATTTGGTGATGAACCAGGCGGCGGCAATGCCGAAAGCCGCGTTCAAAGGCACCGCGATGGCGGCAACCGTCAGCGTCAGTTTGATCGCCGGCAGGGCCTCGCGGCTGAAAAGACTCTTCCAGGCCGCCTCCCAGCCTTTTGACAGTGCCTCAACAAAGATCGCGATCAGCGGTGCGAAGACCAGCACCGCCAGCGCCAGCGTCACGAAACCGATCAGCAGCCAGCGTGCCAGCGGGGCCTCTTCGGTCGGGGCGCGGAAACGGCGGGCGGGGGTTGCGTGGCTCAGGTCAGACATAGCCAATTCTCCGGCGGCTCCAGACCTGGATCAGGTTGATCACAAGGAGCATGGCGAAAGAGATCACCAGCATCGCAATGCCGATGGCAGCGGCACCATCATAGCTGAATTCCTCGAGCTGGATGACGATGAGGAGCGGCGCGATCTCGGTCACAAGCGGCTTGTTGCCCGCGATGAAGATGACCGAGCCATATTCGCCTACCGCCCGCGCCAGCGAGAGCGCGAAACCGGTCAGCGCCGCCGGCAAAAGCATCGGCCAGACCACATGACGCAAAGTATGCAGGCGCGAGGCACCCAGCGTTGCCGAAGCCTCTTCGACCTCGCGTTCGATTTCATGAATCACCGGCTGCACGGTGCGGGCCACGAAAGGCAGGCCCACGAAAACCAGCGCGATGAAGATCCCCATTGTCGAATAGGCAATGCGCGGTGGCACCTGCAGCGACCAGGGTTCAAACCCAAGGCCGGTCACCAGCAGATTCAGCGCGGCCTCGGGCCAGGCGAGCCCCGCATTCAGCACCGGCGCAATAGTATGGGTCCAGCTTGCGCCGAAAAACCCATTGGGCGCGTAAAGCGCGGTCAGCGCGATCCCGGCAACGGCGGTGGGAAGCGCGAAGGGCAGATCGACGGCCGCATCAAGGATCCGGTGGCCCGGAAAACGATAGCGCGCCAGCACCCAGGCGAGGATCACCCCGAAGATCAGGTTGAACACCGCCGCGTAGAAGGACAGGCGGAAGGAAAGATACAGCGCCTTCCAGACGCGCTCGCGGTTGACCGTGGCCCAGATCCCTTCGGCCCCATAGCTGACGCCCTGCAAAAGCAGGGCGCCGATGGGCAGGAGAACCACAATCGAGAGCATCGTGAAGGTGATCCCCATCGACAGGCCGAGGCCCGGCATCGGAGATCTGTGGACGACAGGCCTGCCCATCCCGGATCCTTACTTTGCGACGTAGATCTGGTCGAAGGTACCGCCATCCCCGAAATGCTCGGGTTGGGCTTTTTCCCAGCCGCCGAAATCGGCGATGGTCACCAGATCAAGCTTCGGGAAACGTGCCACATCTTCCGGATTGGCGGCCGATGTGTCCCAGGCCCGGTAAAAGTTCTTGAACGCAATCGCCTGGCCTTCGGGGCTGTAGAGATAGTTCAGATAGGCCTCGGCCAGTTTGCGCTGTTCGTCATTCTTGATATTGCCTTCGACCAGGGCGACCGGCGGTTCGGTCAGGATCGAGACGCTCGGCACGACGATGTCGAAACTGTCTTCGCCGATCTCCTGCAGCGCAAGATAGGCCTCGTTTTCCCAGGCGAGCAGCACATCGCCGATCTCACGCTGGACGAAGGTGGTGGTCGACCCGCGCGCCCCGGTATCGAGCACCGGCACATGTTCGAACAGAGCTTTCACGAAGTCCTTCGGATCCTTGCCGTTCTTTTCGGCCCAGGCCCAGGCGGCGAGGTAGTTCCAGCGCGCCCCGCCCGAGGTTTTCGGGTTCGGCGTGATCACCTCGACGCCGTCTTTCAGCAGATCGCCCCAGTCATTCAGCCCCTTGGGGTTCCCTTCGCGCACAAGGAACACGATGGTCGAAGTATAGGGCGAGGAGTTATGCGGCAGTTTGGTCTGCCAGTCTTTCGGAAGCTTGCCGGTCTCGGCCACGCGGTCGATATCGCCGCCAAGCGCAAGGGTCAGCACCTGGGCGTCAAGCCCCTCGACCACTGCGCGGGCCTGCGCGCCGGAGCCGCCATGCGAGACCTCGATCTCCGGCGCTTCATTGCCTTCAGCGACCCAGTATTTCGCGAAAGCCTCGTTGAACTCGCGGTAAAGCTCGCGGGTCGGGTCATATGAGACGTTCAGCAGCGATTCCGCCTGGACCGGCGCGGCGAGAGCGCCGGCCACGACCAGGGCAATCCCGGCCACGGCACCGCGGATCAGCCGCGAAACCGGCCAGCCCTCAAGACTGCGAAAGCCGGAGAGGATCGTCGAACGGGTCTCGCGCGGGGTGTCGATGCGGGGGGCCTGGATGGTCATATCTGTCTCCTGCAAGCTGGTTTTGTCGCCCTGTGCGTCCCGGCTGCGCGGCAGCTGCAGGAAGGGCACAAGGCCGAAAAGGGTCTGATGTGTCACGGGGCGTGCCCTCCTTACGGTTCGATCGGGTCGATGCGGGCTTCCCAGACCGACCGGTCGCGGCCGGAAAGCAGTTCAGCCACCGCCTCGGACGGGCGCCGGGTGAAGATCACCAGCGGCGTACCATTGACGCGATGCGTCATCCCGGTGCGGCGGTCGATCAGGCGAACGACACAGGTGCCGGACATGCCCTGACCCTGGGCCGGGCGGCCGATGGGGGTATAAGCGTTGCCCGTTGCGGGCGTTCCGAAAGCGAATGCTGCGGTCATCCTGCACTCTCCTGCACTTGTCCTGTCCGGCACCATGCCAGCCAATAAACATAATAACGACAGGATTACTCGTTATTTGCAAAGGAATGTTTCTGGTGAAATACCCCGCCCATAGAGAATAAAATTCTACGCCTCGCGCAAATCGCAGCCAGAAACCATCGTTCCTGCGGCGGGCTGGTCTCACAGAAGGATCAGGTCAGGGGGAATCGCGGGCCGCAGACCGGCCTTTTCTCCGGCCGGTGGCGATAACGGGCAAGGAGCAGGGCGCCGCAATCGGATGCGCTCTGTCGCTATAAGATGCAGTCCACTCGTTTGATACTGGCACTGTCGGAAACTGCAGTGACCAGCCTTTCGGCCGGCCAGGCCGCCGGGTCAGCCGCCCAGAACCTGTTCGGCCACCTTGTCCGAGCGCAGCATGTCGGCAAGCGTCAGTGATTCGATGATCACCAGATAGGACCAGAAGACCTCGGCAAAGATCTTGCGGATGCGGCAGCTCGCCTCATCGGTGCAATCCTCGCACCGCTGATAGGCACGGCGCGACAGGCAGGGCAGCGGCGCTATCGGCCCGTCGATCAGCCGCAACAGCTCTGAGATCGAGACCTCGACCGGTTTCTTGATCAGCGAATAGCCGCCCGAGCGCCCGCGCGTCGACGCAATCACCCCGGCATTCCTGACCTCAAGCAGAATATGTTCAAGGAATCGTTTCGGCGTGCCCGAGCGGCGCGCGATCTCTTCGATGGTCAGCGCCACGGGCTCAGCTTTGCCGGCTTCGTCACCAAGAACGAGAAGGGCCTTGAGGGCATATTTCATTTTCTGGGTGATCATACGGATAAGCCTATGGACACAGTCTGCGCGAATCAATCTGGCAAAGCGAGGTTTTCCCCGTTCGACGGGTTCATCTGGAATGATTGCCCGCGAAAAACAAGGGATTCCGGGCCAGTTTCCCTGGATAGCATTAAAGACGATTTAACCAGTAGACAAAATTGTATTTATGCGACCAGAATGAGAACGAACCCACTGCTGAATGCAGGAGCAACAGATGGACAATCTCGATCTGATCGACCGTAAGATCGTGGCCGAACTGATGCGCGACGCGACACTGCCCGTGGCGCAGATCGCGGACCGGGTCGGCCTGTCGCAGACGCCCTGCTGGAAACGTATCCAGAAACTCGAGGCCAATGGCGTCCTGACCGGACGGGTGGCGCTGGCAAACCCGGCGCGGCTGGGCTTTGGGCTGACGGTCTTCATCGGCATTGAGGCGCCCGATCATTCGGCGACCTGGCGTGATACGTTCTCGCGGGCTGTCGGGCAGTTCCCCGAGGTGATGGAAGTCTACCGCATGGCCGGAGAGATGGATTACCTGTTGCGGGTTTCGGTCGCGGACATGGAAAGCTTTGACCAGCTGTACAAACGGCTGACCGATGCTGTGCCGATCAAGAACCTGACCTCGCATTTCGCGATGGAGCGGATGAAGTTCACGACCGCCTATCCGGTGGACACCCGCAACCGCTGAGCACACGGGGGCAGACCCCCGCCATAAAGGGGCCAGGAGACAGAACGGGCTGACCTGGCCCCGCCCCTCCTGGCCCTTTGCTTTACTGTGCCAGTTTCATCGTGATCACCGGCCAGAGGGACAGAACCAGCAGCACCGCCATCGTCCAGTTGAAGATGCGCAGGCAGGAAGGATGTGAAAGCCAGCGCTGCAAGCCCTGCCCCGCTGCGGCCCAGGTCGATGTGGACGGGATCGAGACCAGCGCGAAGGCAATGGCGGCCAGGGCGAGCGATCCCGCATCGGGATGCGGGACATAGGCGGCAACCCCGCCCAGAGCCATCGCCCAGGCCTTTGGGTTCACCCATTGAAACGCCGCCGCCTGTATCAGCGTCATCGGTTTCGCACCGGTGCCGCGCTCTCCGGGCGCCGAAGACATGGCAATCTTCCAGGCGAGCCAGAGCATATAGGCGACCGACAGCCCTTTCAGCACGTTCAGTGCGGGCGGCCAGAGGCGGAACAGGCCCGCAACGCCCAGCCCGGTCAGGAGCACGAGGCTCACCACACCGAGGCAGATCCCCAGCATATGCGGGATGGTGCGGCGAAAGCCGAAATTCACCCCCGAGGCGATCAGCATCATATTATTCGGCCCCGGGGTGAAGGTCGTGGCCATGGCAAAGCCCAGAAGGGCGAGGAAAGCTTCATATGTCATGGCGCAAACATTGCCCGGATCCGCCGCAATCTGATTGCAAAGATGCGACCTGAATGGCAATATTTGCAACTTATGACGAATATTGACCAGATAGACGAAAAGATATTGCGCGCCCTGACGGCAGACGGGCGACTGACCAATCTGGCGCTGGCGGCAAAGATCGGGCTCTCGCCCTCAGCCACTTTGCGTCGGGTACAGGATCTGGAGCGAATCGGCGTCATCCGGGGCTATCGGGCGGTGCTGGACCCGGAAAAGCTTGGGATCGGGTTCATCGCCTATATCACCGTCGGGCTGAACACCCATACCAAGGCCTCGCAGGAGGCGTTTGAGCGCGCGGTGATCCTCGCGCCGCAGGTGCGGGAATGCCATAATGTCACCGGCGCGGTGGAATATCTGCTGCGGGTCGAGACGCGGGATCTTGCCAGTTACAAGCACTGGCATACCGAGATCCTTGGCACATTGCCCCAGGTGCGTTCGGTCACCTCTTATGTCGTGATGGGCAGCCCGAAGGATGACCGCGCCTGAGGGCGGGCCCTGTGACACGGGTGCAAAGCCACTCTCCCGACCGGGCAGCAGGTCATATTTGCACGATCCTTATGAAAACTGCGGAGATCCTGACCGCAACCAGACATTGCCGTGCCCGCTGGCTTTGCCTAACCTCGCGCCGGACCGGAGCATGGGAGGACCATATGACCGAAAATACCGAGCCGAAGCCGCATGGCTTCGACACACTGGCAGTTCATGCCGGTGCAACCCCGGACCCTGTGACGGGCGCCATCAACCCACCGATCTATCAGACCACGGCCTATCAGTTCAAAGATGCGGACCATGCGGCGCGGCTCTTTGGCCTGGAAGAGATCGGCTATATCTATTCGCGCCTGACCAATCCGACCGTCTCGGCACTGGTCGCCCGGGTCGCGGCGCTGGAAGGCGCTGTGGGTGGGATCGCCTGCTCTTCAGGCCATGCGGCGCAGATCATGGCTCTGTTCCCGCTCATGGGGCCAGGAAAAAATATCGTCGCCTCGACAAGGCTTTACGGCGGCACCATCACCCAGTTCAGCCAGACCATCAAACGCTTTGGCTGGTCGGCCAAATTCGTAGACACCGATGATCTGGGCGCGGTGGCGAAGGCCGTCGACAAGAACACCCGCGCGATCTTTGCCGAAACGATTGCCAATCCCGGCGGCTATATCACCGACGTCCCTGCACTGGCGAAGATCGCCGACCGCAAAGGGATCCCGCTGATTATCGACAACACCACCGCGACGCCTTACCTGTGCAACCCGATTGCGCTTGGCGCCACTCTGGTCGTGCATTCGGCGACGAAATACCTCACCGGCAATGGAACCGTCACCGGCGGTATCGTCCTCGATTCGGGCAAGTTCAACTGGTCTGCAAGCGACAAGTTTCCCTCGCTCTCGCAGCCCGAGCCCGCCTATCATGGCCTCGTCTTCCACCCGACTTTGGGCGGCATGGCCTATACGTTCCACTCCATTGCGGTCGGGCTCAGGGATCTGGGCATGACGATGAACCCGCAGGGCGCGCATTACACACTGATGGGGATCGAGACGCTGGGTCTGCGGATGGAGCGTCACGTCGCCAATGCGAAGAAAGTCGCGGAATGGCTTGAGGCTGACCCCCGCGTCGAATTCGTCACCTGGGCCGGGCTGAAATCTTCGCCCTCGTATAAGAAGGTGAAGAAGATCACGCCGAAAGGCGCCGGGGCGCTGTTCACCTTCGCGCTGAAGGATGGCTATGACGCCTGTGTCAGCCTGATCAACAACCTGAAGCTGTTCCGCCATGTGGCGAATCTCGGTGATACGCGGTCGCTGATCATCCATTCGGCCTCGACCACGCATCGCCAGCTGACCGAAGAACAGCAGGTCAAGGCGGGCGCTGCCCCGAATGTGGTGCGGGTCTCGATCGGGATCGAAGATGCCGATGACATCATCGCCGATCTCGATCAGGCGATCACCGCGGCCACCGGCAAAAGCCGCTGAGGTAAAGCCCTGCGGCGGGTTATCCCCGCCGCAGGATATTCGACAGGATCAGCCGCCGATTTCCCAGGTGATGGTGACGGTCGCCTGATAGCTGACATCACCCTTTTGCACCGGGACCGAAGCGGCGTCCGCCTTGAACATCGGCGCCGGGCCACCGCTATAGCCGCCGCCATCGGTCAGCGAGACCAGATCGCCCAGCTTGACCCCGGCCGCTTCTGCCAGGAGCTCGGCCCGTGCGCGCGCATCGGCCACGGCCAGCTTGCGCGCCTCATCCAGCGCCGGGCGCGGGTCGACCAGCGCGAAGGTGACGCCGTTAAGGGTATTCGCCCCATCGGTCACAACCTGATCAAGGGTCGCGCCCAGCTTATCCAGGTCGCGGATCCCCACCGTCAGGTAGTTCATCGCGGTAAAGCCATCGATCTTCTGTGTGCCCGAAGACGAATAGGAATTCGACCAGTTCGGATTGACCGAAAGGCCCGAGGTCTGCATGTCACCCTCGGCCACGCCCAGCTCTTTCAGGCGCGCAATCACCTTCTCCATCTCGGCAGAGTTCAGCTTCAGCGCCGAACCCGCATTCTCCCCGACCGAGGTGACCCCGACCGAAATCGTCGCCATATCAGGCGCCTTTGACACCGAGGCCTCACCATTGACGGTGATGATCGCCTTGCCGTCGGCCAGCACCGGCGAAGCCGCGATCAGCGCCGCGCCAAAGGCCGCGGCCGAAAGGGAGGTTTTGAACAAAGACCGCATACGCATGGAAAACTCCTTATCACTGCGACTGCTTACAGAACATTAACGCATGTCGAAGACCATTCCCTGGTCTGCTCACGGGTCTTTTTCTTTTATTCGGCGAAAAGCTGCTATAGGTAGGAGTGATCCCGTCCGGGCGCGTTTCCGCGCCCAGTTGTCCTGTGCTAGGCCTGTGGAATGAAACCAGATTTTGCCCTCAATTTCACCGATACCAGCATCGCGCTTCTGCACCGGACGGCGAAGGGCTGGCTGAAGATTGGTGAAACACCCTTCGACGCATCCGATCTTGAGGATGCGCTTGATTACATGCGCAAGACCGCTCTTGGCCTCTCGCCGGGCGGCTTCACGACCAAGCTGGTGATTCCCGCCTCGCAGATTCTTTATACCGAGGTGGATATCTCTGGCGGCGATGACGCCCGTACCGCGCAGGAAATCACCAATGCGCTTGTGTCGCGGACGCCGTACCGCCCGGATGAAATCGTCTGGGACTGGCTGCGGGGCGAAGGTCGCACCGCCCGGGTTGCCGCCGTGGCGCGCGAAACCCTGGCCGAGGCGGAAGCCTTTGCAACCACTCATAAATTCAGCCCTGTCGCCTTCGTTGCCATCCCAGACGAGAGCGAATTCGACGGCGAACCCTGGTTTGGCGAGGCGGCAGATGCCCGCAATTTCCTCGCGGATGGCGAGGAGATCGAGCGCGACAGTGCCGCCATTTTGCTGATCGACGAGGCCCGCGCCGCCCGCCGCCGCGCGAAAGCAGCACGCCAGGCCGAGATCGAAGCCGCAAGCCAGAGCGAATCGCATCCCGAAGCCGAAGCGGAAAGCAATGATGCCGCCGCCGCTGCACAGGACTGGCCTGCGACCGGCGCGACCGCGACCGCCGAAGCAGAGCAGCAGCCCGCGGCGCAACCGGCAGCAGAATCACCCCCGGATGAGACCAGGGCCTCCCCATCTGTGGAAGAGGCACCGGAAGTCGCCCCTGGCGGAACTCTGGCTGCTGCGACTGTTCCGACTTCTGCGGCTGTTCCGACGGCCGCGCGTGAGGCGCAGCCTGAATTGCCGCTGCATGCTGACAATGGCTTCGATGAACCAGCCCCCTTTGTCCGAACGGCCGCGCCGGCACCTGCCGCCGCCCCCGTGGCCCAGGCGCCAGGCCCGCGCGTCACGATCACAGAAATCACGCCGCTTGGCAGCGTAGCGGCCCCCGCCGCCGAGCCTTCGGTCGCCCCGCCCGCCCCCGTTGCCGCTTCGCCGCGGGTAAACCTGACTGCCGGAGTGGTCCAGGCCCCCGTTTCGCCAGCCGTTTCCGCAACAGTCCCGGCCCCGACTGCGGTCCCGGCCGCACCTGCAGCCTCTCCTGTCGAGGCGGACCCGGATGAGGCGCCCTTCGCACATGTGCCGGATAACACGACCTTCCCCGAGGCCGACGAGGCCCCGGATCTGCCCCCGCTGCCGCATCTGGCGCGCCGCATGGCCGGGCTTACGCCGGCGGCTGGACAACCAGCCGCGCCCGGGCCTCTTGCGCGGGCCTCGGCTCTGAACCAGGCTTCTGGCCCGGCCTCCGCCCCACGCGTGCAACCGGCGGTTCAGACCGCTGCGGCCGGCAAGACCGCGGATCTGATCGGGGAGCCCGACGACGACCTGCCGCCCGCGCCTTCGGCTGCAACGCTTGCCGCCTATAGCCGTTCAGGCAGGGGTGCCCAGATCACAGCGCCGCATTCCGCCAGGGCTTCCGCTCCGCAGGCAACGGCCGGTGATGACGCGCGGGCTGCTCCGGCGCCGACGGCAACATCGACTGCGGCACCGGGCGCGCCAGCCGGGTTTGCGGCGCCAGCCCGCAACGCAGGCGCTGCGGCCAGGACCGCACGTGGTGCTGGCGGCCTTGCCGGCCTCATCACCGCGCCGTCCATCCCCGGCACCCGCAAGACCCGCGCGCAATCTGTCGCCGCAGGCCAGATGCCGGCCGGCGCCAGGCCCCGCGCGGCCGATGGCACCGATGACGCCGCCCGCAGCCTCAGCCAGTCGCCCTTTGCAACCCGGAATACCAGGGGCAAGCCGCGCTTCCTGGGTCTGATCCTGACCGCGATCCTGTTGCTTTGCCTCGCACTTGTTGCGGCCTGGTCCTCCTTCTACCTCTCTTCCAATCGCACCTCCGGCGAGGAAGAGACCCAGTTTGCCGCCACCACCGCAGACGAGGGCTCAACGGTCAGCGTGGATGACGAGATGCTGGCTGACGGGCTTGACCCCGAGGAAGAAGGCGAGACGACGCAACAGGTTGCGGCCAATTCCGATGCGGCAGACATGCCTGATGCCGCGACGGACCCGGCACCCGAAACCGCTTTGGAGAGCGAAAGCCCCGCAGCGGTTGCCTTGCTTGATGCCGAGGATGAGATCTTCCTCTCCAGCTCGGATGCGCCGCCGCCCGCCTTTGATGCGCTGTCCCTGCCCGGACCTGACACCTCGGCTGAAGCGCCACCGGGGGCGCCGATGCCGCCGCCGCCTTTTGGCACTGTCTATCGGTATGACGAAAACCAGATGCTGATGCCAACCGCTGCGGGGCTGCCAACCCCCGGCGGTTATATGCTTTTCGAGGGTAAGCCGCCGCGCGTGCCACCGCCGCGCAGTGCCGCAGCCACCGAAGCCGCCCTTGCCGCCACTGCAGCAGCCTCTGCCCATGCGGCTCCCCCTGCACCGGCGGCTGCACCGGAAGCCTCCTCCGAAACCGCGCCGGGCCCAGCCGCCACGACGCCTGCGGGCGAGACCGCTGCCGCCCCGACCGGAGCGGCGGGCAATCCGTCTCTGGCCGGAGGGGCTGTCGGCACCGCCCCGGCAACCGTCACCGCCGCCACGACGGAACCCGTAGCCCAGCCCGATCCCGAACTTGCCGACCGGCGCCCCCGCGCCCGTCCTGACCGGCCCGCGACCGATGATGACGCGGCCCTGCAACCTGCAACTGCTCCGGTTGATTTCGCCGGTCTGCGCCCCCGGCAGCGCCCCGCCATTGTCGAAGCTGCAAGTGCAAAGGCCCGTGCCGATACGGCTGCCGCTTCGCTTGCCAATGAAGAAGAAGTCCAGCTTGCCTCGGCCACTGTCCCTGCGACAGCCGGGCTCAGCGCGGCTGAGTTGGCCAATCCGTCGCTGATGACAATCTCGCGGCGCCCGGCTGCGCGCCCGCAGGATTTCAGCCGGGCCATCGAGGCGGCTGTTGCCGCAGCCGTTCGTTCCCCGGAGCCCGCGCCCGCACCGGTCGAGATCGCCTCTGCCCCTGCGCCCCAGCCGGCGCCGAAGGGCAAGGCCGCCGCGAAACCCGAGGAGCATGATGAGATTGACGAGCCGGAAGTCGCATCCGGCCCGGCGCCGAATATCCCGACCAAGGCCAGCGTCGCGAAACAGGCAACCTATGCCAAGGCGATCAATCTGTCGAAAATCAATCTGATCGGCGTCTATGGCCAGCCCTCCAAACGCTACGCCCTGGTGCGGACCGCGAATGGCAAATATCACAAGGTCTCGGTCGGCGACCGGATCGATGGCGGTCAGGTCAGGGCGATCACCCAGAATGAGGTGCGCTATCAGAAAGGTGGCCGGCTGGTCGCGCTGGAAATGCCCAAAGGCTGAGAGCGCCAGACTGTTTAAGAACTGAAAAAGGGGCCGGATCATCCGGCCCCCTTTTCATGTCAGATGTTCGAAAAGGGCAAGCTCAGGCACCGCTGACTCCGGCCTCGGCGAAGGTCGCCATGTCGGAGTGGCAGGCCAGCGCCGCCCGCACCAGGCCAAGCGCGACCCCTGCGCCCGAACCTTCGCCGAGCCGCAGGCCCAGGGACAACAGCGGCTCTTTGCCAATCGCCTGCAAAAGCCTGCCATGGGCCCCCTCCGCACTTTGATGGGCGGCCATACAGTGATCGAGCGCGCCGGGCTGCGCGCGCTCCAGCACCGCCGCCGCCGCACAGGCGATAAACCCGTCAAGCAGCACCGGCACCCGCAGCACCCGGGCATGCAGCACGGCACCGGTCATCGCCGCGACCTCCCGCCCGCCAAGCCGGCGCAGCGCTTCGAAAGGGTCTGCCAGATGCCCGTCATGCAGAGCAAGCGCCAGTGCAACCGCCGTCTCTTTGCGCCGCAACCCGGCATCATCCAGCCCGGTGCCGCGACCGCACCAGCCCGCAGTCCCGCCATCATGTCCGAAAAGCGCCGCTGACAGCGCCGCCGCCGATGTCGTATTGCCGATCCCCATCTCGCCCGCGATATAAAGATCGGTACCGGGGCGCACCGATTGCCAGCCAGCCCGCAGCGCCGCGACAAGCTCCGCCTCCTCCATCGCAGGGGCTGCGCAAAAATCCCGGGTCGGGCGGTCCAGATCCAGTGCGATCACCTCAAGCTCTGCGCCGAAGGTCCGGGCGAGCTGGTTGATCGCCGCCCCGCCCTGACGGAAATTCTCGACCATCTGCACCGTCACCTCGGCCGGAAAGGCCGAAATGCCGCGCGCCGTCACACCGTGATTGCCGGCAAAAACCGTGATTTGCACCCGCCCGGCCTCGGGCACTGCCCGGCCCTGCCATGCCGCAAGCCAACGGGTGATCTCTTCCAGCCGGCCAAGCGCGCCGGGGGGTTTTGTCAGAACGGCATCACGCGCCCTGGCCGCCGCGACGGCGCCCGCATCCGGGGCCGGCAATGCGGCACAAAGGGCACGAAACTCAGCGAGGGTGACCGGATCCGGGCTTTGCATGGAGTTCTCCGGGAAAGCGGCGCCATTACAAGACGCCGGAAAAGGCGCAGGACAGGGGCGGGAGTTGATCCCGCCGCGCCCAGCGGTTACCCCATGACGATGCTCCGTTCCAGCCGGAAAGCCCAGATGACCCAAAACAGCCCGCAACCCGCGCGCTTCCCCGCCGGGCGCATCCTTCAGGATCTTCCTTCTGCCTTTGCGCTGCTGACCCGGCTGCCGGTTCCGGCGCATCGCCACAGCGGCGCGTCAAGCGCCTGGGCCTGGCCGCTGGTCGGCCTCATATGCGGGGCGATCGGCGTGGCAGTGATCTGGCTTGGAGAGGCGGCAAGGCTCTCGCCCGGTGTGATCGCCGCGATGGCGATGGGCGTGATGGCGATGGTCACCGGCGGGCTGCATGAAGACGGGCTCGCCGATACCGCCGACGGGCTTTTCGGAGGCCGCACGCGGGAACGCCGGCTCGAGATCATGAAGGACAGCCATATCGGCAGCTTTGGAACCCTCGCGCTGCTGCTGGTAACGCTGGCCGCCTGGTCGGCGCTCACCGCACTGATCCGCACCGGGCAGGCCGTGCCGGCGCTGCTGGTGGCCGCCGCATTGTCGCGCGCGCCGATGGCGGCGATCATGGCGGCGCTGCCGTCGGCACGCCAGACCGGACTTTCGGCAGCGAGCGGCCGTCCTGGGCTTGCCACGGCGCTGATGGCGGTGGTGATCGGGTGCGGGCTCGCGCTGGCGATTGGCGGGCGTCAGGCCCTCCCCGCGCTGCCGGCGGTGCTGGTCATCTGCGGGCTGCTGGCCGCCTCGGCGGCACGACGCATTGGCGGTCAGACCGGCGATATCCTTGGCGCAAGTCAGCAGCTGGCCTTTGCCGCCAGCCTTGCGGTCTTCGCCTGACGCCACGAGAACAACCGCGCTGGCTCTTGCGTCTGCGCCCACATTGGCGCAAATGACCCGCCTGTGTTAAGAAGCCAAATGAACAGCGGAACGGCCCCATGACCTCGCGCGAAGAAAAACGCCAGATGAAATCGGCCGCGAGGCTCTACGCGGTTCAGGCCCTCTACCAGATGGAGATCTCTGGCCAGACGGTCAAAGCCGTCAGCCGCGAGTTCGAAGCCCATCGCTTCGGCGCCAGCTATGAAGAGGGCGATTTCGCCGAAGGCGATACCGATCTGTTCCGCAGCCTCGTCGAACATGCGGTCAACTGGCAGGCGCTGGTCGATCAGATGACCGACCGCGCGCTGGTGGCAAAATGGCCGATTGACCGGATTGATCCGGTGATCCGGGCGCTGTTCCGCGCCGCCGGGGCCGAACTGACCCAGATGGACACGCCGCCGAAAGTGGTGATCAACGAATTCGTCGACATCGCCCGCGCTTTCTTCCCCGAAGGCCGCGAGCCGGCTTTCGTCAATGCGGTCCTTGACCATATGGCGCGTGAGGCAAAGCCCGCGTCCTTCTGATCGCGCGCCCGGGCTTTCAGGAACGGGCACTTCATGCAAGGCTGGCTCCTGTCACAAGACCGGGAATCACCCGGAAGGAGATCAGATGCGCCGCTCCACTGCCTTGTCCCTAGCCCTGGCCACCACCCTTGCTTGCGCCGCAGGCGCTGCCAGATCCGCCGAAACCATTTCCGGCGGCGAATGGCTTGTGATCGCCCAGGACGGTGTGCGCGTCAGCTATGAGGCCAGCTTTGCGATTGATGCCGACGGCCAGATCTCCGGCAAGGCGCCCTGCAACCGCTATTTCGGGCCGAACCAGGCCGAGCTGCCAGCGCTCGCGCTGACCGCGATTGCCTCGACACGGATGGCCTGCGACCGCATGGCAGATGAACATGCCTATCTGACCGCCCTTGGCGCGATGACTGGCGCCGAAATCCGGGGTGAGACGCTGGTCCTGACCGGGCCGGATGACAGCAGCCTGGAATTTGCCCGTGATCCGGGGTCGAAATCACTGGTCTGCGATACCTGCGGCGGCTGATCTTACCACCCTGACCTCAGCCGAGCGCGGCTGAAAACAGGTCATGCGCGCTGTCATAGAACCGCGCGCGATGCTCCGGCGTCTCCATCGGAACCTCGTGACGGGCGCCCGGATACAAATCCAGCCGCCCGCCCTGCCAGGCCCGCATCCGCCGCAGGATCGGGCCGGGCAAGACGATATGTTCACGGCTGCCAAGCGCCACCAGCGAGGGCAAAGCCGGCGCAGGGATCCGCGTCATCCGGTCGCATTCCCGCAACGCATCGCGCAACCAGCCCAGCGATGGCCCCCCAAGCCGCAGCCCCGGCTCGGTTTCCAGCTGCCGGCGCAGCCAGGACCAGGTCGGCGCGTCGCCGGTCAGGTGATTTTTCTCGAAACTGGTGCGCAGGATATAGCTTTGCGCCGAGGTGCTGGGCGCATAGCCGCGATCCTGCGGCAAAGCGAGCGGCAGGCGTTGCATCAGCCCGGCCAGCGGCTTGCCCCAGACCGGGATGCGAATCCCCCACATCGGCGCCGAAAAGGCAGTGGCCCGGAACGGCAGCCCACGCGTGAGCGCCCGGAGCCCGATCAGCCCGCCCATCGAATGCGACATCTGCATCAGGGGGCCGCTCACACCCAGCTCTGCACCCTCTGCGGCAATCCAGCTCAGCACAGCATCCAGATCACGCTGATAATCGGTAAAATGCTCGACATGGCCCAGCATGGGATCGGGCAGTGCGCGCGGCGACAGGCCCTGGCCGCGCCAGTCCAGCGTGACCATCGACCAGCCACGCCGGTGCATCTCGCGCGCGGCGGGCCCGTATTTCTCGACATATTCGGTGCGCCCGGGCAGCAGGACCACGGTGCCCAGCGTCCCCCCCGGCCAATAGCCAAGCCTTATCCGCACCCCGTCCGATGTCCGGAGCCAGACCGCGCGCCCGCCTTCGGGCCCATCGGCAAGACTGTCGAACAGCGGCGCGGCTTCGGTCATGACAGGGCGGATCCGAGCTTCATCGCCACGCCCATCGCCCCGTCAACCGAAAGCTTGCCGGTCATGAAGGCCATGGTCGGGTTCATGTCGCCTTCGAGGATCGCCCGGAAGGTCTCGGCACTGGCGGTCAGCGTGACATCCGCCTCTTCATCGCCCGCGCGCACACCCTGGCCGTCCAGCATGATCGTCCCCTCGCCCGTAATGACGAATTTCGCCACGCCATCGAACCCGCCCGACAGTTTCGCTGCCAGCTTTTCGACAGCCTTGTCGATGAGGTCGCTCATGTCACGTCTCCCTTTCGTTACCCGGAGACCGCTGGCATTTCGCCACCGATCGGTTACGATCCCCTATATGAAAGCGCAGTTCCGGTTTCACAATCATATCGTTGCGGCAATATTTCCGCTGGTCCTGTCGCTTTTCGCGGCCCAAAGCGGTTTTGCCCAGGACGCAGGCAAGCTCGACGACCTCTATAACCGGCTGAAGGACGCCGATGAGGGCGCCGCCCTCAGGATCGAAGGTGAGATCTTCACCGAATCGGGCAAATCGGGATCGGCAACCATCGACATCCTGATGCGTCGCGGCTCGCAAGCGCTGGAGTCCGGCAACAGCTCCGCCGCAATCGAACACCTGACGGCGGCTGTCGATCACGCACCCGATTTCGTCGAGGCCCGCGCCACCCGCGCGATGGCCTATTATTCCGATGGCGAGATCGGACCGGCCATTGCAGATCTCGGCTGGGTGTTGGAACATGAGCCACGCCATTTCGTGGCCTGGTCCATCCTTGGCACCATCCTTGAGGAATCGAATATGCCGGAACGCGCCCTTGCCGCCTATCGGTCGGCTGCGGCCATTCACCCGCATATCCCCGAGGTGAAAAGCGCCATCGACCGGCTGGAAAAACAACTCGAGGGCCAGGCCCTCTGACTGCGGGAAACCAGATCTGATGGATGCCCGTAGCAAAGACGAGCGTGGCCGCGTGACGGCGCTGCTCGGCCCGACCAATACCGGCAAGACCCACCACGCGATCGAGCGGATGCTGACACACCGGACCGGTGTGATCGGCCTGCCGCTGCGACTGCTGGCACGCGAGGTCTATGAACGCGTCGTCGCCAAGGCCGGCGTCAGCCGGGTCGCGCTGGTCACCGGTGAAGAACGGATCATCCCGGATCGCACCCAGTATTGGGTCGCCACGACCGAGGCGATGCCGCTGGAGATCGGCGCCGATTTCGTCTGTATCGATGAGATCCAGCTGGCCTCCGACCCCGAGCGCGGCCATGTCTTCACCAACCGCCTGCTCCATGCGCGCGGTCTGCATGAGACGCTGTTTTTGGGATCGGACACCATGCGCGGCGCGATTGCCGGGCTGGTGCAGAACCACTCTTACGTCAAACGCGACCGTTTCTCGACTTTGACCTGGTCTGGTTCGAAAAAGATAAGCCGGATGCCGGAAAGATCGGCAATCGTCGGCTTTTCTGTTGAAAATGTATATGCGATTGCCGAGCTGATCCGCCGCCAGAAGGGCGGCTGCGCGGTGGTGATGGGGGCGCTTTCCCCCCGCACCCGAAATGCCCAGGTCGAACTTTATCAAAATGGCGATGTCGATTACCTGGTTGCGACCGATGCCATCGGCATGGGGCTTAATCTCGACATCAGACATGTGGCATTTGCATCGACCTCGAAATTCGACGGGCGGCGGATGCGGGCGCTCCTGCCGCAGGAGATCGCCCAGATCGCAGGCCGCGCCGGGCGCCATACCGAGAACGGCACTTTCGGCGTCACCGGCGAGGCGCGGCCGTTCTCCTCAGAACTGATCGACCAGATCGAGGCGCATAAGTTTGCACCGGTCAAGAAGCTGATGTGGCGCAATGCCGATCTCGATTTCGGATCCGCCAGCCATCTGATCCGCTCGCTGGAACAGCCGACCTTCAACGACTGGCTGAGCCGCGCGCGCGATGCAGATGATGTTGTGGCGCTGAAGGCGCTCTCCGCCATGCCAGAGGTCGCCGACAAGCTGACCAATCCGAAACGCGTGATGCTTCTCTGGGATGTCTGCCGCATCCCCGATTTCCGCAATATTTCGGAAACCGATCACCACACGCTGCTGGCGCGGATATTCGACTTCCTTGTCGGGCGCGGCATCGGCGGCGGGCGCATCCCGTCGGACTGGCTGGCGAAAGCCGTGGCCCGGATCGACAAGACCGATGGCGATATCGACCAGATTTCGCGCCGCCTGGCACATATCCGCACCTGGACCTACGTTGCGCAGCGCAAAAACTGGGTGGATGACGAATCCCATTGGCGGGGCGAGACCCGCGCGGTAGAAGACCGCCTGTCAGATGCGCTGCACCAGCGGCTGACGCAACGATTTGTCGACCGGCGGACAAGCGTATTGCTTCGCCGGTTGAAGCAGAAGGAGGACCTCGTGGCAGAGGTGAATGACAAAGGCGAAGTGACCATCGAGGGCCAGTTCACCGGCAAGCTCGAAGGGTTCCGCTTCCAGCAGGACGCAAGCGCATCGGCAGATGAGGGCAAAACCCTCCGTCAGGCCGCAATCCAGGCGCTGAGGCCTGAATTCAGCCTGCGCGCGGACCGCTTCTACAACGCGCCCGATACCGAGATGGATTTCACCGAACAGGGTGGCCTGATGTGGGGCAGCTCGGCGGTGGGAAAGCTCGTCAAGGGCGCCGATCCGCTGAAGCCCTCTGTCGAGGCTTTCGTCGATGAGGAAGCCGGCGATGACGTGATCGAAAAGGTCCGCCGCCGGTTGCAGCATTTCATCGACCGCAAAGTGGCCGCGCTTTACGAGCCGCTGCTGGCGCTTGGCCGTGACGAGACGCTGACCGGGCTGGCGCGGGGCTTTGCCTTCCGCCTGACCGAGGCGCTTGGCGTCATCCCGCGCGAGCAGGTCGCAACCGAGGTCAAGGAACTTGACCAGGAAGCCCGTGGTGCATTGCGCAAGCACGGCATCCGGTTCGGCCAGTATACGATCTTCCAGCAGGCTTTGCTGAAACCGGCGCCGACCCGGCTGCGGCTGGTGCTGTGGTCCTTGTGGAACGGTCTCTCGGAATTCCCCGAAAGCCCGCCCCCGGGCCTCGTGACCATTCCGAACATCGCCGAAGTGCCGAAAGAGCATTATGCGCTTTCGGGCTACCGCCCGGCGGGAACCCGCGCCATCCGCATCGACATGCTGGAACGCCTCGCCGATATCCTGCGCCAGAAAGACAGCCGTGCAGGTTTTGAAGCGGTGCCGGACATGCTCTCGATCACCGGCATGACGCTGGAGCAGTTTTCGGATCTGATGGGCGGCCTGGGCTATAAGGCCGAAAAGGGCGAGCGCCCGCGGGTAAAGGCGGCAACGCCTGCTGTGGCGCCGGAAGCCGAGGTGGCCGCCGCGCTGGAGGCCGCGATTGCCTCCGGCCAGCCGATCCCGGAAGAGGTCTCGCTGCTGGCGCCCGCGCCTGAGCCGGAACCTGCCCCCGAGGCGGAAGCCGGGGCAGAAGGTGAGGCATCGGCCGAAGCCGCGGCCCTCGAGATGGAGGTCTTCTACACCTTCACCTGGGCCCCGAAGCCGCGCTTCCAGCGCCCTGAACGTGGTGCGCCGCGCGGGGACCGCCCGCAAGGGGATCGTCCGCAGGGCGAACGCCGCGACCGCCCCCAGGGTGAACGTCGGGACCGCCCCCAGGGTGAGCGCCGTGACGGTGAGAAATCCGGTGAGCGTGGCCCCCGTAAGGAGTTCGGCAATCGTGAAGGCGGCCGTGACAACACTCGTGGCGGCAAGCCCGATGGCAAGCATGGTGGCAAGCACGGCAAACCGGCGCAACGTCACGAAGGCGCCAAATCCTTCGAGGCCCGCCCGCCCCGCAAAGACAAGCCGATCGACCCCGACAACCCCTTCGCCGCGCTGCTGGCATTGAAGGGCAAGGTCTGAGCCTTGGCAAAAACCGGCGGCGGCAGATCGGGTGCCGGCAAAGCGAAAGAAGGCCGGGGCGGAAACGCTCCGGCTTCGACCGTTCCGGCCTCCGGGATCGGAGCGGGAAGCGAGCCGAAGCTGCGGCTCGACAAATGGCTCTGGCAGGCCCGATTCTTCAAAACCAGGACCCTGGCAGCGCTGGTGGTTGAAGAAGGCCATATAAGGGTGAACGGAACCCCGGTCTCGCGCCCGTCGCGCGAGGTCGGGCCCGGGGATGTACTGACTTTCCCTCAGGGAAGAAATATCCGCCTGATCCGTGTATTGGGAACGGGTGTTCGCCGCGGACCGGCCTCAGAGGCACAGGCGCTCTTTCTTGATCTCGATGCCCCTGTCGTGACACCTCAACGCCTTGAATGATCCGGCCCACTGGCTTAACTGACGCCTCAGAGAGTGTTCCGGAACCGTCCCATGACCTATGTCGTCACCGACAATTGCATCGCCTGCAAATTTACCGATTGCGTCGAAGTCTGCCCGGTGGACTGTTTCTACGAGGGCGTGAACACTCTGGTCATCCATCCGGATGAATGTATCGATTGCGGCGTTTGCGAACCGGAATGCCCGGCAGATGCGATCCGCCCCGATACGGAACCGGATATGGAGGAATGGGTTGCCTTCAACCGCAAATATGCCGAAATCTGGCCGGTGATCACCGAGAAGCGCGATCCGTTGCCCGGCTATGCCGAGCGCGATGGCGAGGCCGGCAAGCTGGAGAAATACTTCGATCCGGCACCGGGCGAAGGCAGCTGAGAGGCCGGGTTAACCCGCGCCTCATCCCACAGCCTCACATCATATCCCAATAGCGTGAAATTCGGGTAAGTCCTGCCCTTCTCGCGACATGTGGCACAGGCGTGACCGCTCAGGACGGTTGGAATCGTGGTGATTCTGTGTTATGGTTTTTTCATAAACCAGCATGGATGCCTGATTCTGCCTCAGGACTGCTCGCCTGAGACAGCTATTCTTGTGACAATAGTGCCCTTCACCACAGGCCCCCGACACCGGGCGCTGCCTGGGAAGGGTCTTGTTCGTCCCTATGAACGGCTGTGCGCGCGGAAAACCTGTATCTGACCGAGGAAGTGTCTGAATGACCAAGTCGAAGAAGCCTGATTTCCGCCCCAACGAGTTCGTTGTCTACCCTGCTCATGGTGTTGGCAAGATCATCTCTATCGAAGAGCAGGAGATTGCCGGTTTCAAACTGGAACTCTTCGTCATCACCTTTGAAAAGGACAAGATGACCCTGCGGGTTCCGACCAATAAGGCGACCGATGTGGGGATGCGCGCCCTCTCGGCCCCTGATGTGGTGACCAGGGCACTGGAGACGCTGAAGGGCAAGGCCCGGGTGAAGCGCGCCATGTGGTCGCGCCGCGCGCAGGAATATGAACAAAAGATCAACTCGGGCGATCTGATGGCGATTGCCGAAGTGGTGCGCGATCTGCACCGCACCGATGATCAGCGCGAGCAAAGCTATTCCGAGCGTCAGCTCTATGAAGCCGCGCTGGAGCGTCTGACCCGCGAAGTCGCCGCCGTTTCGGGCGTTGACGAGGCCGGCGCGCAGAAGAAGGTCGAAGAAGTCCTGGTGTCGCGCGCGGCCTGACCTCTCGGACTGAGATCACGCAGACATGCAAAACGGCGGCCTCATGCGGGGCCGCCGTTTTCAATCGCACGGTCCAATCCCGCGGGCGCCGAAATCTGTACAGATTTCGGGCCGGTTTCTGGAAAGAAACCGGGGGCCTGGCGGAAAGCTATCCACCCTGCCCCGTTTCAGCGCCACTCTGCCAGCCGGGCAACATAGCGCGCCATCGTATCGACCTCGAGATTGACCAGATCGCCCTCGGCCAGCTGGCCCCAGGTCGTGACCTTGCGCGTATGGGGGATGAAATTGACCCCGAAATCGCGCCCCTCGACTTCGTTCACAGTCAGCGACGTGCCGTTCAGCGCAACCGAACCCTTTTGCGCGATGAACTTCGCCAGCACTTCCGGCGCGCGGAAGGTCACCCGCAGGCTGTCGCCTTCCGGGGTCATCCGCACAACCTCGGCCACGCCGTCGACATGGCCCGAGACGATATGCCCGCCAAGCTCATCGCCCACTTTCAGCGCCCGTTCCAGGTTGAGCCGTTTTCCCAGATGCCAGCCGGAGAGATTGGTCTTCGACACCGACTCGGCACTGATTTCGACATCGAACCAGTTGCGCGGTTCTGTTCCCTTTTCGATCACCGTCAGGCAGACGCCCTCGCAGGCGATTGATGCGCCAAGGTCGATTCCCGCAGCCGGATAGGCGGTCGCGATTCTCGCACGCAGATCACCGCGTTGCTCCAGCTCGATAATCTCGCCAATATCGGTCACGATTCCGGTGAACATCGCCATCCCTCTTTGCCGCTTAAACCCTGACTGCAGGTCTATCCCCGCCGGCTTCCCGCTGGCAAGCCCCGCGACTGCGACCAGCGATTTCGGCCCATTGCTGCGACCATGACCGCGGCATGGCCCAGGCCGCGCCCTAATCCTGCCGCAAGCACCGGTAGAATTGCCCCATAGGCAAGTGCGGCAACACCGGATATCCGGGCCGGAGCGGCGGCGCAGTTCACAGATGACTGGTGGGTATGAAACCGGAAGAGACCAAACATTTTCTGTTGCTGCAGGGGCCCCATGGCCCCTTCTTCTCACGTCTGGGGAAGATGCTCAGCCATTCCGGGGCAAAAGTCTGGCGCGTCGGCTTCAACCGGGGCGACCGCGCGCTCTGGCATGATGGCGCGAGCTATATTCCCTGGCGCGGCCGTCCGGAAGACTGGCCGGCAGGGGTAGCCGCCATTATCGAGGAAAAGGGCATCACCGATCTGGTGCTTTACGGCGACACCCGTCCCAATCACGCCAAAGCGATCGCGGTCGCGCGCGCGATGGGGGTGACCATACATGTCTTCGAGGAAGGCTATCTGCGCCCCTATTGGGTGACCTATGAGCGCAATGGCTCGAACGGCAATTCCCGGCTGATGGATACGAGCGTCGATGAGATGCGCGCCGCCCTCGCACGCACCGATACCGATCTGCCCGATGCTCCGGCACGGTGGGGCGATATGCGCCAGCATATGTTCTGGGGGGCGCTCTATCACTGGTTCGTCTGGGCCGGGTTCTGGGATTATCGCAATTTCCGCCCGCATCGCGCCCTTACCGTGCGCCAGGAATTCCTGCTTTATGTAAAACGGCTCTGCCTCCTGCCCTTCCACGCGCTGGAACGCCGCCTCGCCACCTGGCGCATCCGCTATGGCGGTTTCCCCTATCATCTGGCGATCCTGCAGCTGGAACATGATGCCAGCTTCCGCGACCATTCGCCCTTCACCACCATGGGCGAGTTTCTCGATGTGGTGATCCAGGGCTTTGCCGAAGGCGCGCCGAAACATCACCATCTCGTCTTCAAGGCGCATCCGCTGGAAGACGGGCGTATCGCGGTGAAATCGACCATCCGGCGGCTGGCGCAACAATTTGGTGTGGCCAGACGCGTGCATTTCGTGCGCGGCGGCAAACTCGCCGCTTTGCTGAACCATGCGCGGTCTGCGGTGACGGTGAATTCGACCGCCGGGCAACAGGCGCTCTGGCGCGGATTGCCGCTGCGCACCTTTGGTCGCGCGGTCTATTCCAAGCCGGAATTTGTCTCGTCACAGCCTGCCGCGCAGTTTTTCGCCGAAGGAAAACGCCCCGATACCCGCGCCTATCGCGATTACCGGCATTATTTGCTTGAGACCAGTCAGGTCGCCGGTGGCTTCTACTCCTCGCGTGGGCGGCGTGAATTACTACGACAAGTTGTGGATATGCTGCTTTCCGGGCAGGATCCTTACGACGCTTTGACCAGCGGAAACGCGGCACCAAGGCAACAGTTGCGGCTGGTGACCTGAATTTCCGAAAACCAAAGACTTTCAATTTCCGTGATATTCCGTATTGTTGCGGTCAAAACTTGAGGCAAATCCGCTAAAGGAGCCCGAGCAGTGATCGGACATACCACGAGGGGGGCGAAAGCCCTGGCCTTGATCGCCATTGTCGCCGCGACCGCGAGTTGCGGCCTGCCGCGGTCGGGACCGAACAAGAAAGAGATCTTTGCAGGCTCGGTCCTGAAAGAGGGCGATGCCTTTATCGTCAGCGTCAATCCACGGGTCACGCGCGCCACCGCCGTGCTGCCCTCTTTCGGGTTTTCAGACAGCTTCCAGAAGGCCGGCAAGATGGGATCGGACACGATCTCGAATGGCGACCTCCTGTCGATCACCGTGTTTGAAAACGTCCGCGACGACCCGCTTCTGGGCAATACCGGCCAGCGCGTCTCGCAGCTGACCGAAGTCCAGGTCGACGGCCAGGGCTTTGTCTTCATCCCCTATGCCGGCCGGATCAAAGCCGCCGGAACTTCGGTCGAGGCCGTGCGCTCGGCCATCACGCGCAAGCTTGATGCGCAAACGCCGGATCCGCAGGTCCAGGTGGCGCGCGTGGCCGGTGACGGCTCGACCGTGACGATCAACGGATCGGTCTCTACCCCGGGTGTCTTCCCGATCGAACAGCCGACCCGCACGCTGGCCTCCATGCTGGCCCGTGCCGGCGGCGTCGTGATCGACCCCTCAACTGCGCTTGTGCGCGTGACCCGTGGCGGTCAGACCGGCAAGATCTGGCTGAAAGATCTCTGGGCCAATCCGAAAATGGATATCGCGCTGCGTCCCGGTGACCGGATCGTGATCGAGGAAGATGAACGCAAGTTTACCGCCCTTGGCGCCACCGGCACGCAAACCGTGGTCCCGTTCGAGAGCGAGAGCCTTTCGGCCATCGAGGCCCTGGCCACGGTGGGTGGGCTGCAGACCATGGCCGCCGATCCGACCGGTGTCTTCGTCTTCCGCAACGAGCCCGAAGCCATCGCCAATGCCGTGCTCGGCCGCAGCGATCTCAGGGGCGATCAGCGGGTGGTCTATGTGCTCGACCTGACCGCGCCGACCGGCATGTTCGAGGCGCGTGACTTCCTCGTCCGCGATGGCGACACCGTCTATGTGACCGAGGCGCCCTATGTTCAGTGGCAGAAATCGCTTTCTGTGCTGACGGGATCTGCCGGGGCCGCGGCGAGCATCAACTCCGCCGCCGGCAACTGAGGCCGCCTTGGCCGTCGAACGCGATCCGAAACCAGAGGCCGCCGTGGTGATCCCACGGCGGCTTTTCCATCAGAACCTGTCCTTCCTGCGTGACCGCCGGCTGAAGCGGATCCTTGCCCTTGCGGGGCATGAGCTGCGCTTCGGCCTGCCGAAACCGGGCGACGGCGTCGTGGTCTGGGGGGCCAGCCCCACCGCCTGGCGCGGCGAGAAAGTGGCGGCAAAACGCGGTGTGCCGCTGGTGCGGCTGGAGGATGCGTTTCTACGCTCGATCCGGCCGGGGCGGATGGGCGAGCCCGGGCTGGGCCTGCTGATCGATGCAGAAGGGATCCATTTCGACCCGTCGGATATCTCGCTGACCGAGCGGATTCTCTTAACTGACCCCTTAGACAATTCGAACATTCTGAGCCGTGCAAAGGTCGGAATCGACCGTCTTCGCGCGCTTGAATTGTCCAAATACAATCTGCACGACATTTCCCTGCCCCCACCGCCGCCGGGCTATGCGCTGGTGGTTGATCAGACGGTGAACGATGCCTCGCTGCGGGCTTCGGGTGCGGATCGGGGGTCTTTCGAGGAAATGCTCGAAACTGCGCGCCGCGACTGGCCGCATCTGCCCATCCTGATCCGCGCGCATCCTGAAACTGCGAAAGGGCTGCGCCCCGGTCATTACGGGCCCGAGCATCTGCGCGACCCGGAGGGGCCGGGGATCAGCTTTTCCGATCCCGCGATCCCGCCCTACGCGTTGCTGGAAGGCGCGGTGGCGGTCTATACCGTGTCGTCGCAGCTTGGGTTTGAGGCGATCCTTGCCGGGCATCGCCCCCGCGTCTGGGGGCTGCCCTTTTATGCCGGCTGGGGGCTGACCGAAGACCGCACGCCGCCGTCCCGCCGTAAGCGCAAGCTGACACGGGCGCAGCTCTTTGCCGGCGTGATGATCATCGCGCCCCGCTGGTATGACCCCTGCCGCGACCGGCTTTGCAGCTTTGAAGAGGTGGTTGATCAGCTGGAGGCCGAGCTGCGCGCCTTTCGTCAAGATCGCCATGGCCATATGGCGATGGGGATGCGTATGTGGAAACGCGGGCGGTTGCAGGCGTTTTTCGGACGGGAAAAGCCGCTGCGCTTTATCGACGGGGTGGCGCAGGCGAAGGGGCAAAGCCTGCTGGTCTGGGCCGGGAAAGCGCAAGGCTCCTTGCCCCAGGGCACGCTGCGGGTTGAGGATGGGTTCCTGCGCTCACGCGGGCTCGGGGCCGAGCTGGTGCCGCCTTTGTCGCTGGTCGCCGATGACCTCGGGATCTATTACGATCCAGCGCATCCCTCGCGGCTGGAAGAGCTGATCAAGGCGCCCCTTCCCCCCGGCGGCCATGCCCGCGCGACGCGGCTGATCGAAAGGCTGCGCGCGGCCAATTTGACCAAATACAACATTGAAGGTGCCATTCCGGCGCTCCCCGACCGGGAGACCGACCAGAGATCCCGCATTCTGGTTCCGGGCCAGGTCGAAGATGACGCCTCGATCCTGAGCGGCGCCGGTGCCATCCGGACCAATCTCGACCTGCTGAAAGCCACCCGCGCAGCCAACCCGGATGCGCTGATCCTCTATAAGCCGCATCCCGATGTCGAGGCCGGTCTGCGCCCCGGGGTGATCCCCGCCGATCAGACTGCACCGCTGGCCGATCTGGTCCTGACCCATGCCAGTATGGCGGCCGCGCTGAATGAGGTGGATGAGGTCTGGACCATGACTTCCCTCACCGGGTTCGAGGCCCTGATCCGGAGCAAGGCGGTCACGACCTTCGGTGCGCCCTTCTATGCCGGCTGGGGGCTGACCCGTGATCTGGGCGATATCCCGGAACGCCGGCTGCGTCGTCCCGATGGCGCGCTGCTTCCCCGGCCCGATCTGGCGCAGCTGGTCCATGCCAGCCTGATCGCCTATCCGCGCTACTGGGATCCGGTCTCGCGTCGCCCCTGCCCGGTTGAGGTCGCACTTGACCGGCTGGCCAGCGGCACCATCCCGCATCCCGGCCTCATCAACCGGCTGATCGCGAAGTTACAGGGCCGCTTTGCCAGCCATGCCCGGCTTTGGCGCTAGCAGCCAGAAGCGGATCATCAGGCTCACCGCCGCCCCGACCAGGCCGATCACCAGCCCCGACCAGAGGCCTATCCCGCCAAAGCCCAGCGGGAATGCCAGCACATAGCTGACCGGAATACCGATCACCCAATAACTCATCGTGGCGAGCCACATCGGCACCGCCGTATCCTGAATACCGCGCAACAGGCCAAGCGCCATCACCTGCATCGCATCTGCAAGCTGGAAGAGGGCCGCCAGCGCCAGCAGCGTCATCCCGAATTGCAGCACAAAATCAGACCCCGGTTTCTCGAGGTCGAGGAACTGCCGCACCAGCAATTCCGGCACGCTCAGAAAGACGATGATCACCACAACCGCGACGAGGAAAGAGATCAGCAGCGCCGCGCCGGAGGCCAGCCGTATCCCCGCCGGATCCGCGCGCCCCGAGGCCTCGGCCACCCTGATCGTTGCGGCATTCGACAGGCCGACATGGCACATGAAGGCCAGCGCCGTGATTTCCAGTGCAATGCCATGCGCGGCCAGCTGACGGGTGCCAATCCAGCCCATCATGAGCGCGCTGGCCTGGAAGAGCCCGCTTTCCGCAAGCCCGGTCAGCCCGATCGGCAGGCCCAGCCGCCAGACCTCGCGCAGCGCCGCCACGTCGATGCGCCAGAACCGGCGGAAGAGCTGAAACTGCCGCAGCGCTGGCAACAGCCCGGCATAAAGCCCCAGCCCCAACAGCGAAAAGACCTGCACCACGAGCGTCGCCACGCCTGCGCCCCCGACCCCCATCTCGGGCGCGCCGCCATTGCCGAAGATCAGGAACCAGTTGACGATGATATTGACCACCACTGCCGCCACCGTGACCCAGAGCACGATCTGCGTCCGCCCGAGCGCCGCGAGCCAGGCCTGCAATACTGCCACGCCAAGCGTCGGCACCATGCCAATACCGGCGATGCGCAGGTAATACTGCGCCTCGGCCGCCACTTCGGGCTTTTGTCCAAGTGCCAGCATGATCGGCCCGGCAAACCAGAATATCGGGTACACGAGCAGGCCAAAGCCGATGGACAACCAGAGCCCCATCCGCGCCGCGCGCCGGAGCTCCGTATCATCGCCACGCGCCCTTGCGCTCGCGGCCAGCGGCATCACCGCGCGTGCAAAACCCGAACCCACGACGAAGAGAATGAAAAAGCTCGACGCCGCGATCACCAGCGCGCCCTGCTGCACCACGCCATACCAGCCGACCATAGCGGTATTGACCACATGCAGCGAGAATTGCGCGATGGAGGACCCCGCCAGCGGCAGACCAAGCCGCAGCGTCTCACGCAGATGCCTGGCGAATGTGAACGGACGGGCGGGCTGCGACAAATTATCCATGCCGCATGGTCTATCCTTTGATCAAATTAGCGGCAATATGCCGCGAGATGTGGCATCTCAGCCATGCCGCACAGCCGGATGTGTGGTGTTGCCCGGGATGTGCGCCGCCCCCCGCAAAACCTGCGCCGCCGAGCCGATGATCAGCGGATCAGGCTGCATCACCAGCGCATGATCCTTGCCGGGATAGTCCAGCGAGGCGAGGAAATGCTTCATGCAATTCAGCCGGGCGCGTTTCTTGTCATTCGACTTCACAATGGTCCAGGGCGCATCGGCGGTATCGGTGTAGAAGAACATCGCCTCTTTGGCCTCGGTGTAGTCATCCCATTTGTCGAGGCTCGCCTTGTCGATGGGCGAGAGCTTCCACATTTTCAGAGGATCTGTCTCGCGCGCCCTGAAGCGTTTGAACTGTTCGCCCCTGGTGACCGAGAACCAGTATTTGTAAAGCCGGATCCCCGAACGGACCAGCATCCGTTCCAGCTCCGGCGCCTCGCGCATGAATTCGAGATATTCCGGCGGGGTGCAAAAGCCCATCACCCGCTCGACCCCGGCCCGGTTGTACCAGGATCGGTCAAAGAAGACGATCTCGCCGGCGGTGGGCAGATGCTGGATGTAACGCTGAAAGAACCATTCGCCTTTTTCCTTGTCCGAGGGTTTGGTCAGCGCCACCACACGCGCATATCGCGGATTCAGGTGTTCCATGAACCGCTTGATGGTGCCGCCCTTGCCAGCCGCATCGCGCCCTTCCATCAGAAGGACGAATTTCTGCCCGGTTTCCTGCGCCCAGATCTGTACCTTCAAAAGCTCGGCCTGAAGCTGCGCCTTTTCCCGCTCATAGGCGACGCGCCCCATCAGGCGCCCATAGGGGTAGCGCCCGCTTTCAAAGGCCTCACGAATCTCGTCCTGGGTCACTGCAGGAAAATGGCGCGGCGGCGCGAGAGTGTCGCCGGTCTCAGGCGGCAGCACCGGCGGGGTCGGGCTATCTTCCGAAACAGTTTCTGGCTCAGATGGTTTTTCGTTGCCGCTGACATGCAGATCTGTGCTCATGAGAAACTCCTTCACCATAATGCAAAACGACGCCCGTCTTGTCTGGGCTGCGCGCGCGCCGGACCGAAAGGGGCCGGCCAGAGCATAATCCTGGCCGCCGCATTTGACCTTGATCCTGGACAAACGCGGCGCGCAGTCAGGCCTGCATACCAGGAGAGACCGGCAAAGTCAGCCGCAGAGCCCGGGCGGAGCCCCCCGCCTTTCCCCGCAAGCCCCACCCGTGCGAAAAACCCTCCTGCCTGGCGGACGCTCGCAGGAAATCTTTTCCCAATCGGGTGAGCGGCCCCGGCAGCCAGTGGATTTTCTTCCCGCTTCTGCTATTGGGGCCGGGTTATTTCAGGCAGTATCTGCCCGGCTTTGGGGACCCCGCCATGATCACCCTTTACGGCGTCTATCGTTCACGCGCCTCGCGCCCGCTCTGGCTTCTCGGCGAAATCGGCTGCGATTTCACCCATGTGCCGGTGATCCAGGCCTATCGTCTCAGGGATGCGAAGGCCGAAGACGCGGCGCTGAACACCGCCTCGCCCGATTATCTCGCCGTCAATCCGCAGGGCCAGATCCCCGCGATGGAGGATGACGGGCTTTTGCTGACCGAGTCGCTAGCGATCACCCTCCATATCGCACGCCGCCACGGGGGTGGCTTTGGCCCGGCCGACGCATCCGAGCAATCGCTGATGGAGCAATGGGCGCTTTACGCGGCCACCTCACTGGAGCCGCCGGCGCTGGAGATCCTGCTCGCCGTCGAATCCGGTGGCGACACCCTGCCCGAAACCCGCGCCGCGATCCGGGTCAGCGCCGAGAAACTGCGCCGGCCGCTGAACCGGCTGGAACGGCACCTGAGCGCACATGACTGGCTGGTGGGCGACCGCTTTACCGCCGCCGATATCAATACTGCCGAATGCCTGCGCTATGCCCAGGGCTATCCCGCGCTTCTGGCGGAATACCCGCATGTGAGTGACTGGCTCGCCCGCTGCCAGGCCCGGCCGGCGTTCCAGGCCTTCTGGGCCAGGCGCGAGGCAGAGCCGGCCTGACCCCGGGAACGGGCACCTGCGCACAGTGGTTGCGCGCCGCTGCTTCTGGCATTGGCGCGCCGATCGCCCCATCTTTCCGTCAAACGATCCGGCACGGCCACTGGCCCGGCCCGGGTCTCAGGATCAGGGGATTTGAACCATGAAGAAAATCGGTTTTCTGTCTTTCGGCCATTGGTCGACCCAGCAGGGTTCGGACACCCGTTCGGCCCAGGATGTGCTGCTCCAGAGCATCGAACTGGCCGAAGCCGCCGAAGAGCTTGGTGCTGACGGCGCCTATTATCGGGTTCACCATTTCGCCCGCCAGCTGTCTTCGCCCTTCCCGCTTCTGGCCGCCATCGGCGCCCGCACGAAGAAGATCGAGATCGGCACCGGCGTCATCGATATGCGCTATGAGAACCCGCATTACATGATCGAGGATGCAGGGTCTGCCGATCTGATCTCCGGCGGCAGGCTGCAGCTGGGCATATCCCGCGGCTCGCCCGAACAGGTGATCGATGGCTGGCGCCATTTCGGCTATGCGCCGGAAGAGGGCGAGACAGATCAGGATCTGGCCCGTGAACATGCACTGACCTTCCTGAGCCTCCTCAAAGGTCAGGGCTTCGCAAAGCCAAATCCACGCCCGATGTTCCCGAACCCGCCGGGCCTCTTGCGGCTGGAGCCGCATTCCGAAGGGCTGAGAAACCGCATCTGGTGGGGCGCAGCCTCGGATCAGACCGCGATCTGGGCGGCGCAACTGGGGATGAACCTGCAAAGCTCGACCCTGAAATGGGACGAGACCGGCGAGCCTTTCCATGTGCAGCAGGCCAACCAGATCCGCAAATACCGCGCGGCCTGGAAAGAAGCGGGTCATAAGCATACGCCCCGCGTCTCGGTCAGCCGCTCGATCTTCGCGATCACCACAGCGCAGGATCAGATGTATTTCGGGCAATCGCGCCCCGACCAGGACCAGGTCGGTGTGATCGACGATCAGCGCGCGGTCTTCGGCCGCTCCTACGCCGCCGAGCCGCAAAAGCTGATCGAGGACCTGCGCCAGGACGAAGCCATCGCCGAGGCCGATACCCTGCTTCTGACGGTACCGAACACCCTGGGCGTCGAGTACAACGCCCATGTGATCGAGAATATCCTGAAACATGTCGCCCCGGCGCTTGGCTGGCGCTGAGAAAAGACGTCCGGCCCCGTTACGGGGCCGGATGCCTCCGGCGGGGATATTTAAGGACAGATGAAATCAGCAGAAGATCTTTTCATCTGTCTCTAAATATCCCCGGGGGGTCTCCGCCAGGAGACGGGGGCAGCGCCCCCCTTGCGCGCGTCCACAGGAAAATCCCCCCTGGATCTTGCGCGCCTCCCCCTCCGGGTGGTCTAATGCTGTGCTACAAACCATAAGAGCAGCGCATGGCCCCGAATGATTCCGGCGATCTTCTCGCCGCGCCGAACCAGCAGACCTATGACGCCTCCTCGATTGAGGTTCTTGAACCGCTTGAAGCGGTGCGGATGCGGCCCGGCATGTATATCGGCGGCATTGACGAGCGCGCCTATCACCATCTTGCCGCCGAGATCCTCGACAATTCGATGGACGAGGCGGTCGCCGGCCACGCCAACCGGATCGAGGTCGAACTGTTGGCCGATGGCTCGGTTTCGATCAGGGATAACGGGCGCGGGATTCCCGTCGACCCGCATCCGAAATTCCCCGACAAATCCGCGCTGGAGGTGATCCTCTGCACGCTCCATGCAGGCGGCAAGTTCAACGGCGACGCCTATGAAACCTCGGGCGGGCTGAACGGCGTTGGCTCGTCTGTGGTCAATGCACTGTCCGACCATATGCGGGTCGAGGTGGCGCGGAACAAAGAGCTCTACGTCCAGGAATTCTCGCGTGGCAAGCCCCGGGGACCGGTCGCAAAAATTGGCCCGGCGCCGAACCGGCGCGGCACCACGGTGATCTTCCACCCCGATGCCGAGATTTTCGGCCATCAGACCTTCCGCCCGGCGCGGCTGATGAAGATGGTCCGCTCCAAGGCCTATCTTTATTCCGGCGTAGAGATCCGCTGGAAATCCGCGATTCCGGACGGCGATATGCCGCTGGAAGCGACCTTCCATTACCCCGGTGGCCTTGGCGAATATCTGGCCGAACAGCTGCAATCCGATCAGACCTATGCCGAGCGGCCTTTCGCGGGCAAAGTCAGTTTCAGGGAAAAGTTCGGCGTGCCCGGCTCGGTCGAATGGGCGGTCAACTGGACGCCGATGCGCGACGGTTTCATCTCGTCCTACACCAACACGGTTCCAACCCCTGAGGGCGGCACCCATGAGGCAGGTTTCTGGGCTGCGACCCTGAAAGGCATCCGCGCATATGGCGAGCGGGTCAAGAACCGCAAAGCCGATCAGATCACCCGCGAGGATATGCTGACCGGCGGCTGCGCGCTGATCTCGGTCTTTATCCGGGAGCCGCAATTTGTCGGCCAGACCAAGGACCGGCTGGCGACGGAAGAGGCGGCGAAATGGGTGGAAAACGCCGTCCGCGACCATTTCGACACCTGGCTGGCCAGTGATCCGAAATCTGCCGGCGCGATCCTCGATTTCCTGGTGCAGCGCGCTGAGGAGCGGCTGAAGCGCCGCGCCGAAAAGGAAACGCAGCGCAAGACGGCGACCAAGCGGCTGCGCCTCCCGGGTAAACTTGTCGATTGTTCGGCCTCGAACCGCTCCGGCACCGAACTGTTCCTCGTCGAGGGCGATTCGGCCGGCGGCAGCGGCAAGGGTGCGCGCGACCGCAAATTCCAGGCGCTGCTGCCCTTGCGCGGCAAGGTGCTCAATGTGCTGGGGGCTGCCGCGAGCAAACTCTCGGACAATGCCGAGATCCGCGACATTTGCGAAGCGCTTGGCGTTGGCATGAAAGAGCGCTTCCGCATCGACGATCTGCGCTATGACAAGATCATCATCATGACCGACGCCGATGTGGATGGCGCCCATATCGCCTCGCTGCTGATGACCTTCTTCTACGAACAGATGCCGCAGCTGATTCTGAAAGGGCATCTCTACCTTGCCTGCCCGCCGCTTTACCGCCTGACCCAGGGGCCGAAGCGGCTCTATGTCTCGAATGATGCCGAGAAAGAGGAATGGCTGGCCAAAGGTCTGGGCGGGCGCGGCAAGATCGACGTGCAGCGTTTCAAGGGGCTGGGCGAGATGGATGCCAAGGACCTCAAAGACACCACGATGAACCCGGCAACGCGCAAGCTGATCCAGGTCTCGATCAATGAGGAAGAGCGCGAATCGACCAAGACCCTGGTCAATGACCTGATGGGCAAAAAGCCGGAGCTGCGCTTTCAGTTCATTCAGGAAAAGGCCCGTTTCGCCAATACCGACGAGCTCGATATCTGAGGTTGGCAGCAGACCTGTACCAGGTCTGCGCGCCCCGGCGTTATTTCCCGCGCGCCGGGCGCCAGCCCGCGGCCCGGGCCTCGGCCTCGTCGCAGAACCAGCGCTCGCCCTGATCTTCGCGGATCACCGTTCTGGCATAGGCCGGTGACCAGGGCAGGTGGTAGATCCGCTCGCCCGATTTCGAGATATTGCCCTTGATCGGGCAGCCCTCAATCGGCGTATCCTGATCGGCCGCCATCCAGTGCGCGGCGCGAAACTCCCAGGCGGGTTGTGACGGTGCGGACCAGATGCCGTGACCGGCCGCCTGCGCAAGTGTCTGCTGCGGCAGATAGGCATCGGAATAGGCGATATAGGCCCAGGCGAAGCCATCCGAGACCATTGTGGCGCCGAGATCCTCGCCGCCGGCCGCGCAGCGTGCGACCACCCTTCCATAGCGGTCGCGGTCCAGCGCCTCACAGATCACGGTCTTGCCAGCGATCAATGCCTCCAGCCACCTTGTCGCCGCCAGGCCGCAGGGCCAGCTGCCGCCACCGGCACTGGCACAGCTTTGGCCGGATTCCGGTGCGTCGATGCCATGAAGCCGCACCACGACCGGTCCGAACCGCAGCGTATCCCCATCACTGACCTGGGGCGCGCCCGAGATCGACGGCGCGGCAACAACAGAAGTTACGAAGACAAGTTTTAGAATGAGACCGGACATCAGAGGGGCCTGGCCGATGCCACCGGCTTTGTCCAGCGCTTGCGTTAACAAAGGTTACCGCAAGCTTTACCCCGGTTTTATCCTGAGGATCCCCCCGTGGGACTGCCCCGCGATGTGCGCCCCGCATTCCATCCTGGTGCCCCCGGCGCGCGACCTGTCCTGCCGGGTCAGCGCCACAACAAGAAAGCAATCACCAACGCCCCCCGAAAAAGTACCGAATTTGGTCCAATCCCACAAACCCCCGATATGAGGCCCCTGCGAAAGCCCGAAGGCAGGCGCATCCGCGATATCGTCTGCTCCCGAACCCGCTCCCATGAACATCAGCTTGCCCGCGCCGCGCGTTCCCGGCATGAAACACCCCATGAGTGAGATCCGCCACCCCTTCCCCGATGCACCCGCAGCCGGTTCCGCGACCGAGGTCGCACCGGGTGTTCTATGGATGCGGCTTTCGCTGCCCTGGGCGCTGGACCATGTGAATGTCTATGCGATCGACGAGGGCGATGGCTGGACGCTGATCGATACCGGCATCAGATCGCGCCGCGCCCTTGCGGCCTGGCAGGCTTTGTTGGCCGGGCCGCTGGCCGGCAGGCCGGTAAAGCGGCTGATCGTCACCCATCATCACCCGGATCATATCGGTATGGCGGGCTGGTTCATCGAACAGGGCGCAGCCCTTCTGATCACCCGCACCGCCTGGCTTTATGCAAGGATGCTGTTTAACACAGCCGAAGAACGCCCCTCTCCCGAGACGGTCGCCTTCTGGAAACGCGCCGGCATGCTGCCCTCCGATCTGGAGCGGCGGATGAATGAGCGCCCGTTCAACTCGTCGGATTGTATGGCGCCGCTGCCACTGGGCTTTACCCGGATCAGCGAAGGCCAGACCCTGCGGCTGGGCGGGCGCGACTGGCAGATCCGCATCGGTCATGGCCATGCCCCCGCGCATGCGACGCTCTGGACGGACGGCCTCGTTCTTGGTGGCGATCAGCTTTTGCCCGGGATCTCTGCCAATATCGGCGTTTATCCGGCGGAACCCGAGGCCGACCCACTTGGGGAATGGCTGGAAAGCTGCACCCGCCTCAGCGCTTTCGCGCGCGAGGATCAGCTGGTTTTGCCAGGCCATAAGCTTCCTTTCACCGGCCTGCCGTTCCGGCTGCGTCAGATGGTGGAAAACCACCTCTCGGCCCTGGACCGGCTGCGCGATTTCCTCACCGTGCCCAATACGGCAGTGGGTTGCTTCCCGATGCTCTTCCGCCGCAGGATCGGCGAAAGCGAGCTTGGCCTCGCGCTGGTCGAGGCGGTGGCGCATCTGAACCACCTGCTGCACCGGGGCGAGATCACCCGTTCCCCCGGCCCCGATGGGGCATGGCTCTGGCAAAAGACATGACCGAGAAAACCCTGACCAAAGCCGCCGCCGCTGGCAGCACCGCAGCCCCCGCGAAACGCAAAACGACGGCGAAGGCTGCGGCCATCGTTCCCGGCAGCCCTGCGACAGCGGCACCGAAGACCTCGACGAGGAAGGCAGCGGCGCAAAAGACCCCGGCCGAATCGGCCTGCGAGCGTCTGGTGATCTATATCCGCCAGTTCGAAAGCCAGCTCGATCAGAGCCAGGAGATCGCCATGGGCTTTACCGGCAGCGCTGCCGGGGTGCTCCGGATCGAGGGGCTGGGCTGGTCGGCCCCGGATCTGCTCACCTTCTTTGGCCGGGATGAAGATGGCATCCGCACCCAGATGGTGCAGCATGTCAGCCAGCTTTCGGTTTTGCTGCGCGCGGTGCCGAAGCTTGCCCCCGAAGCGCCGCCGGTCCGTATCGGCTTTCGGCTTTTGCAGGGCTGGGACGGCGGCGAATCCGGGGATGCTTCGGTCTGGCCGGTCGCGGGCGACTGAGGACCTCCCCCGCAGACCAGGGCGCTGGCGCGGGAAAGATACATCACCATGGCATCTTCGTGCATGCCGGGCCGCGCCCGATGGGTGACAGCGGGCGCTGAATCGGCTAACAGGCGGAAAAGCATCTGTTCCCGGGGAATGAAGAATGGCCGATCATCAGCATGGCGATCACACGCATGGCAGCATGGATATCCGCACTCAGGAAAAAACCTTTGCCGGTTTCATCAGGGTCGCGACCTGGACTGTCGTTGTCTGCGTCGTGGTTCTCGTTTTCCTCGGCCTCGCCCGGACGTGATTTTGCCGCCCTGAAACCGGCCCCCCCTGCGGGCCGGCACAGGGCAGGGAGAGGTTACATGTATCGCCTTCTTGCCGCGCTCGCGGTGCTGCTGACGCTTTCGGCCTGTGCAGAACCGGTCTGGGCGCCTGACGACCAGGTCTCACGTGCCAGCTATGTCGCCGGACCGCCGACCGAAATCACGCTTCTGACCACCATCAATGACCGCACCGGATCGGGATCGCATTCGGCTTTGCTGATCAATGCTTCGCAACGTGTGCTGTTTGATCCGGCCGGGACCTGGCATCATGATGCCGCGCCCGAACGCAATGACGTGCATTTCGGCATGACCGACCGGATGGTGAATTTCTACCTCGATTACCATGCGCGCGACTCTGAAACAGAGAAGTTCCACGTCATCGAGCGTAAGCTGCAGGTTTCGCCCGCCGTGGCCGAGGCGATCTTGCAAAAAGCAATGTCGAATGGCGCAGTGGCCAAGGCCCATTGTGCAAGCTCGATCGCCGGTATCCTGCGCTCGGTTCCAGGCTTTGAGGGCGTGTCCTCGACTTACTTCCCGAAAAGGCTTGATGCGTCCTTCGCAGAGCTGCCGGGCGTCACCACCCGTATCGTAACCGAAGAAAACGACAATCCCGGTGCCGGGCATGGCGTGATCCTCGTCGACAAAAAGGGCAGACGGGTCAATTGATCCGCCTGCACCGGCAAAGTTCCATTTCCGCATAAGGTGATTGCGCGCGTGAGCCTCTTTGCCGTCATTCTCGCAGGGGGACAGGGGCGCCGGATGGGCGGGGCGGATAAGGCGCTTCTGACGCTCGCCGGTCAGCCGCTGATCGCCCATGTGATCGCGCGGCTGCAGCCCCAGGCCGGGCGCCTGCTGATTTCGGCCAATGGCGATGCGGCGCGCTTTGCCTTTACCGGGCTTGAGGTCCTGCCCGATGAAACGTCACTCGGGCCGCTGGCCGGGATCCTTGCCGGGTTGCGCGCGGCAAAGACGGCAGGCGCCACCGCGCTGGTCTCTGTCCCGGTTGATGCGCCTTTCCTGCCGGGTGATCTGATCACACGCCTTGCCACCGCGCTGCCGGGGCCGGGATTTGCCCGGGCAGGTGGGCGCGACCATAATGCGACCGCAATCTGGCCGGTCACACTCGCGGATCCGCTTGCCGGTTTCCTCGCCTCTGGCGCGAAACCGAAAATCGCCGATTTCGCGGCGCACCATGGCGCCTGCCCCGTCGATTTCCCCGATGCGGGTGCCTTCGACAATCTCAACACGCCCGAAGACCTCGCCCGCGCCAGTATCCGCAGTGAGGGCCGCCCCATATGAAGATCTATGGTGTGATCGGCTGGCAAAACAGCGGCAAAACCACGCTGATGGAGCGCCTGGTCGCCACCCTGACACAGCGTGGATTGTCGGTCTCGACGGTCAAACATGTGCATCATGATGTCGATCTCGACCAGCCCGGCAAGGACACCTGGCGCCACCGCGAAGCCGGCGCGCAGGAAGTCGTGCTGGCCTCTGCGAAACGCTTCGTCATCCTGCGCGAACATCGCGGCCCCGAGCCGGAACTGACAGAGGTGCTGGCCCGCCTCACCCCGGTCGATCTGGTGCTGGTCGAAGGGTACAAGCGCGACGCCCATCCGAAGATCGAAGTCTGGCGCGCGGGCGTGGCCGACCGCCCGATGATCCAGCCCGGCGATCCGCTGGTGCGGGCGGTGGCCTCAGACGCTGCCCTGAAGGGGCTGAGCGTGCCAGTGCTCGATCTGAATGACGCGGAGGCAATTGCCTCATTTATCCTGAAGGATTCCGGGCTTGCGGCCTGAAAGCTTTTCCATCCGGCGCGGCTTTCCCATGGACCAGCGCGACGAGGCCGCACGCATCTATTGGGAGGCTTTCGGTGCCAAACTCGGCCGCGTCATGGGGCCTGACGACCGGGCGCTGGCTTTCCTGACACGCGGGCTCAGGCCCGATCACTGCTTTTCCGCGCAGGACGATACCGGCCGGCTGATCGGGCTTGCCGGGTTCAAATCGGTGCAGGGCAGCTTTTCAGGTGGCACCAGGCGCGATCTGCGGCGGGTTTACGGCGTGTTCGGATCGGCCTGGCGCGCAGGTCTGTTGCGGCTCCTGAGCCATGAGGTCGATAACGAGCGCTTCCTGATCGATGGAATCGCCGTGGCGTCACAGGCACGCGGCCTCGGTGTCGGCACCGCCCTGATCACCACTTTGTGTCGCGAGGCAAAGCGGCGGGGCTACCCTTCCGTGCGCCTTGAGGTGATCGATGGCAATCCCCGCGCCCGCGCCCTTTACGAGCGCGAGGGCTTTACAGCGACCCATACTGATCAGCTTGGTCTTTTGCGCTTTGCCTTCGGCTTTGCCGCCGCGACGACCATGGTGCGGCAGCTCGACGATTTCCCTGCGGATTAGGCCCCGCACCCGGGTGATCAGTCGAAAACCCCGGCCACGCGGCCCAGTACCATGAAGGCGCGCGCGGTACGGGTATCGGCGAAATGGATCAGCTCATTATCGCTGGCATTTTGTTCAAACACCTGGAAGACCCGGTCAAAGGTGCGCAGGAAGTGATGCGACGCATCGCGGAAAATCGTGTCCTCGCGCAGTCGTCCGGCAGCCAGCGCCAGCGACGAGCGATCCCGGATACCGCCAATCGCCGCAATGCCGCGCCCCCGTTCGCCGGCCGAGAAGCGGCGCCAGATATCGGGATGGCAAAGCTCGGGCCGCAGGTCATCCATATAGATGCCCTCCTGGCTCAGAAGCGTCAGCACATCCTGGGCCGCGCGGATCAGCTTCGCGACCTCGCGATCCTCAAGCGCCAGCCGCAGGGCGCGGAAACCGGCCTTGTCATCGGGGCTTTCGGGGAATTGCAGAGCCGTGATGAAATCTTCGATCGAGAGCGGCTGGCGCGCCATATCGCCCGGCGTGCCAAGTGCGAGGGTCGGCTGTTCGGCCTCGGGTTCCGGGCGCGCCGGCGTCAGCGCGACCTTGCGATCTGCCGAAGGCACCGAAAGCGACTGATCGCGGCGCGACGAGAAACTGGCGGGTCCGGCCATCGCACTTCCCGCAGGCTCTGCCATCGGCGCAGCCGCGACCGGCGCCTCGGGGCGGGCGATCACGCTGCGGATCTCCTGGCGCGCCTCGAGAAAAGAGCCCCGCATACCGTCAATGGCGGCTTTCAGGCTGGCCGCTTCAGAGCGCAGATCGGCGACCAGCCGCAATGTCACCACCGCGACCCAGATCAGGGCCAGCGGCAGAAACAGAATCAACAGGGTCATCACAAGGCCTGGCACCCGCGATTCGGTGCCTTCGGGCGCAGTGAAGACCCAGGCCAGCACCGCCACAACCCAGATGCCCGACATCACCCCGGCGGCGATCCCGGTCACCGGCGAGCCGCCGAGGGCCCCCGCCCACGACTTTGTTGCATTCATATCCTCGGGCATGTCCTCAGGATCTTTCGCCATGGCGGCTCCGGCTCAGATATAGCGCACCGACAGGATTTCGTAACTTTTCTGCCCGCCCGGAGTGGTGACATCAACGCTGTCGCCCTCTTCCTTGCCGATCAGCGCGCGCGCAATCGGGGACCGGATGTTCAAAAGCCCGAGCTCGATATTGGCTTCGACCTCGCCGACGATCTGCCAGGTCTTTTCCTCATCGCTGTCTTCATCGACCACGGTGACCGTCGCCCCGAATTTGATCGCGCCCGACAGCGAAGTCGGGTCAATCACATCGGCAAGCGAAATGATGCCTTCGAGTTCCTTGATCCGGCCCTCGATAAAGCCCTGTTTTTCACGCGCCGCATGATATTCGGCGTTTTCCGAAAGGTCGCCATGCGCCCGGGCCTCGGCAATGTCGCGGATGATCGCGGGACGCGCCTCGCTTTTCAACTGCCGCAGTTCCGCATCCAGCACTTCAAAGCCGCGCCTCGTAACCGGAATTTTTTCCATATCGCTGTCGTCACTTTAAAAAAACAGAAGCCACGAACCGGTCACCCGGGTCATGACTTCGCGCCTCGTGTTCCGGCAACCTCACCCGATGGGCAAAGAAAAAGCAAGGGCCATGGCGTGCTGCATGCGCGTCCTGTCGCTTAACGGCAAGAATAGTGCCGCGGGCTGCGCCCCTATGGGATGATGCTGCAGCATGGTTGACGCGCGCCTGCCCATAGGGCAATCACGAGACGCCCGGCCAATCGGGGCCCAACAGGACTTCCCAGCCAGAATTTGCGGCGCCGTCAGACCGCAGCAAGGAGCGAGAAAAAAGCCGATGACCGATCCCAACACAGCGATCACCCGCGAGTCGATGGAATATGACGTTGTGATCGTGGGCGCAGGGCCTTCGGGTCTTTCGGCGGCGATCCGTCTCAAACAGCTTGACCCCGATCTGAGCGTGGTCGTGCTGGAAAAAGGCTCTGAAGTCGGCGCGCATATTCTCTCAGGTGCGGTGCTGGATCCCGCCGGTCTCGATGCCCTGCTGCCCGACTGGCGCGAGATGGATGCACCGGTCAGGGTGCCGGTGAAAGAGGATAATTTCTATATCCTCGGCCCGGCCGGCAAGATCCGCATCCCGAATTTCCCGATGCCGCCTCTGATGAACAATCACGGCAATTACATCGTCTCGATGGCGAATGTCTGCCGCTGGATGGCGGGTGTGGCCGAGGGGCTCGGCGTCGAAATTTTCCCCGGCATGGCCTGCTCGCAGCTGGTCTGGTCCGAAGATGGCAAGAGGGTCGCCGGCGTCGTTGCCGGTGAATTCGGCCTCGATCCTGAAACCGCCCTTCCCGGCCCTGCCTATGAGCCCGGGATGGAGCTGCGCGGCAAATATGTCTTCCTCTCGGAAGGCGTGCGCGGCAGCCTCGCGAAAGAGGTGATCCAGAAGTTCGACCTCTCGCAGGGCCATTGCCCGCAGAAATTCGGTCTCGGCATGAAAGAGATCTGGGAGATTGATCCCGAAAAGCACCGCGAGGGCACCGTCACCCATACGATGGGCTGGCCGCTGGGTGGCAATGCGGGCGGTGGCTCCTTCATCTACCATCTTGAAAACAATCAGGTCTATGTCGGTTTCGTGGTTCACCTGAACTACAAGAACCCCCACCTTTACCCTTACATGGAATTCCAGCGTTTCAAGCATCACCCGATGGTGGCGGAACTGCTGAAAGGCGGCAAACGCGTGGCTTACGGCGCGCGGGCGATCTCGGAAGGTGGCTTCCAGTCGATCCCGAAAATGGTGGCGCCTGGCGTGGCGCTGCTGGGCTGCTCGGCCGGTCTCGTCAATGTGCCACGCATCAAGGGCAACCATAACGCGATGCTCTCGGGCAAAGCCGCCGCAGAGGCCGCTTATGCGGCGATCAGCGCGGGACGCCAGGGCGATGAGCTGACCGATTACGAAACCGAGGTGCGGGCCGGCGCCATCGGGAAGGATCTGAAAAAGGTCCGCAATGTCAAACCGATGTGGTCGAAATGGGGTCTCAAGGCCTCGCTCACCCTCGGCGGGCTCGATATGTGGACCAATACGCTCGGCTTCTCGCTGTTCGGAACGCTGAAACACGGCAAGAACGATGCAGATTCAACCGGAAAGGCCAAGGATTACAAAAAGATCGACTATCCGAAACCGGATGGCGTTCTCTCCTTCGACCGGCTGACCAATGTGTCCTACAGCTTCACCAACCATGACGAGAACCAGCCCGCCCATCTGCGGCTGAAAGATCCTTCGGTGCCGATCCGCGTCAACCTGCCCGAATATGACGAGCCCGCGCAGCGCTACTGCCCGGCCGGCGTCTATGAGGTGCTGGGCGAAGGCCAGGATGCCAGCTTCCGCATCAACTTCCAGAACTGCGTCCATTGCAAAACCTGCGACATCAAAGACCCGTCGCAAAACATCAACTGGACCACGCCGATGGGCGGGGGCGGGCCGAACTACCCGAATATGTAAGGGCCGGGGGCTGCGGTCAGCGAAGCCGAAATCCTCGCCTGACCGCCGCCCCTTATCCGCCGCACAGACTTATAAAGAGCCTCGCCTGCACAACAGGGCCGTCATGATGCGGACCTCCTGCAAGGCTGTGGTGTAATTCCTGGCAGTCGGTTTCTTTTTTCCGGCTCATGGCGTGAACACCGTTTCACGAAGAGTTCACCCGCCAGCCCACTATCACAGGCAATCCTCCCCCCGAACCGCTCCGCCCTGCATTGCGTGTTGCAAAACGGGGCGTTAGCTTCGATCCCAGCATGGGCGTGTCCGAAAGGCCCGGCGGGGGTGGGCCAGGTCAGACGGGCTCCGCCAGAGGCAGTCCAGGGGGTATTCCGCAATGATCCGTTCTCTCCTTACGCTGACCACCGCGCTTGGTCTCAGCCTTTCGGGGCTTTCACCGGTGGTCGCGCAAGAGGCCTCTGCCGCAGCGCAACCCGCTGATGTCACGACCGAAACTCCCGTCGATTCAGGCGCTTTCCTTGCCGCCCGCAATGCCGAAACCGCCGGTGATTTCCGCTCCGCCTCCGCCTGGTTCACCCAGGCGCTCAGCGTTGACCCTGACAACCGGCTGCTGATGGACGGCTCGATCTTCGCCCTGCTCAGCCTTGGCAAGATCGCCGATGCGGCGAGCATCGCCGAACATCGCCACGCCCTTATGCAAGAGGGCGACCAGCCCGCCCAGCTCGCCGATCTGGCGCAGATCAGCCAGGCTGGTCTGAACAGCGATTTCGCCGCCATCAGATCGGCGCTGGATGAGGGGAAATCCATTGGCCCGCTGGTCGATGGACTTGCCCGCGCCTGGGCCGATATCGGTCAGGGCCGCATGACCGAGGCTCTGGGCGAATTTGACGAGATTGCCGAACGCCGCGGGCTCGAGGCGCATGGCATCTATCACAAAGCACTTGCGCTCGCGCTGGCAGGCGATTTCGAGGGCGCCGACAAGGCGCTGTCGGCACCCGGTCTGGGGCTGAACCGGCGCGGGGTGTTGGCGCATGTGCAGATCCTGTCGCAGCTTGAACGCAATGACGACGCCATCGCGCTGATCGACAAGACCTGGGGCACCACGCCCGAGCCCCTGGCCGAGGTGTTGCGCGCCCGGCTTGTCGCAGGCGAGACCATCCCCTTTGACACCGTGAAAGACGCGCGCGAGGGCATGGCCGAGGTTTTCTGGTCGCTGGCCACCCTGCTCAGCGGCGAGGCCGAGCCCGCTTTTGTCCAGCTGAATTGCCGCATCGCCGTGGCGCTGAAACCCGATCATGACGATGCGATCCTGCTCGGGGCTGCGATGCTCGACCAGATGGGCGAATACGATCTGGCTGAAGCAGCCTATGATGAATTCTCGCCCGAACACCCGTCCTGGTATGATGCCCAGCTCGGCCGCGCCAATGCGCTTTATTCCGCCGGTCGCAAAGAGGCGGCGATCGAAGTGCTGAAACAGCTGACCCGCAGCCATGGCAAGCTGCTGGTGGTCCAGGTCGCGCTTGGCGACATGCTGCGCAATGAACAACGCTGGGCCGAATCAGAGGCGGCTTACAGCGTGGCAATCGGTCTTCTGCCCGATCCGCCCCCGCGCGCGGCCTGGCTGCTCTATTTCAGCCGGGGAGCGATGCGGGAACGTCAGAACCTCCATACCGGCGCCGATCTCGATTTCCGCGAGGCGCTGCGCATCAATCCGGGCCAGCCGGAAGTGCTCAATTATCTCGGCTACAGCCTGCTGGAACGGCGCCAGGACCTTGATGAAGCGCTGGCTATGATCAAACAGGCCGTGGCCGGAGCGCCCGATTCGGGCATGATCCTTGACAGTCTCGCCTGGGCCTATTTCATGCTCGGCCGCTATCAGGAAGCATTGCAGCCGATTGAACAGGCCTCGCTGCTGGAACCCCTTGAGCCCGAGATCACCGATCACCTGGGCGATATCTACTGGATGAACGGCCGCAAGCGCGAAGCGGAATTCCAGTGGCACCGGGCGCTGTCTTACGGGCCGGATGCCGCCGATGCGATCCGCATCCGGCGCAAGCTGGATATCGGCCTTGATGCGGTCATGGCCGAAGAGGCCGCCCGCCCCCCGGCGCGTCCCGCCTCTCCGGCCGCCTCTCCCGCTCCGGCAGCGGCACCCGCCGCGGAGGACGGCAGCGCCGTCGCGCCCGATGCCGGTGGCGACAGTGAGGGCAGCTTGCCGGAGAACGCCCCTGCAGAGGATTGATTCCATCCGCGAATTCGCACCTGCCAAGGTCAATCTCTGCCTGCATGTCACCGGGCGGCGGGAAGATGGCTATCACCTGCTGGACAGCCTGGTGATTTTTGCCGGTATCGGCGACTGGCTTGATGCGGCGCCGGCCGCAGCCCCCTTGCTGGAGCTGACCGGCCCTTTCGGACCGGCACTGCCCGGTGGCACCGAAAACCTGGTCTCGCGCGCCTCGGCCGCGATATTCCCGGGGCTGCCCATGGCGTTCCGGCTGGAAAAACATCTGCCGCCGGCCTCCGGCATCGGCGGCGGATCTTCGGATGCGGCAGCCGCGATCCGCGCCGCCCTGCGGCTGGTCCCGCCCGGAGCGCGGCCTGACGCGGCAGAGATTGCCCGTATCGCGGCCCGGCTTGGCGCCGATATACCGGTCTGCCTGAGCCCCGGCCCCGCCAGGATGCGCGGCATCGGCGAAATCATCGAACCGCTGACCGGCTTTCCGTCAGGGGGCATTCTTCTCGTCAATCCTGGTGTCGAAGTCCCCACTCCGGCAGTGTTTCGCGCCCTGACACGCCGCGAGAACCCGCCTTTGCCCCCGCGCCTTCCCGCCTGGCCCGATATCGCCACCCTCGCGGCCTGGGCCCGGGACCAGCGCAATGACCTGGAAAAGCCCGCGCGCGAGGTCGCCCCGGTGATCGGCGAGGTGCTGGACCAGCTCAAAGCCCTTCCCGGCGCGCTGATGGCGCGGATGTCCGGCTCGGGCGCCACCTGTTTCGCGCTTTTTGCCGATGAGGCCGCGGCCCGTGCCGCCCTGCCGCTGATCGCCCGCTCCAATCCCGCCTGGTGGACCAGCGCCGGGCCGATCGTGCACGGACCCGGAAATGCGCCCGACGGGGTCTGCGCCCCCTGAGCCTCCTCCCCCGCCAGACGAAACGAAAAAGACCCGCCAGCGGCGGGTCTTTTCCTGTTTCACGGGGCTATGCTGAGCAAGGCCTTGCAGGCTTGTCTCAGCCCTCTTCGTCGCTGCCGGCCACATCGGCCAGCTCGTCGAGCGAGACATTGTCATCGGTATCATCTTCAAGCAGATCATCGTCGATATCGTCATCGCCGCCTTCTGCCGTTTCCAGCAGATCTTCTTCGGCTTCGAGATCGTCGACCAGAACTTCGTCGTCCTTCTCGGGCGAAACGCGCGAGATCACCGCAGCCGCCAGCTTGCGGCGGGCCGATTCGATATCCACAACCTCGCCGGTATAGGGGCTGACCACCGGCGTCCGGTTCAGGTCATAGAACCGTTTTCCGGTCGTCGGGCACAGACGCTTGGTGCCCCAGTCTTCCTTGGCCATGGGTTGTCCCTTCACTTTCGCCCTGATGACAGGGTAATCCGAACGCTGCCCCTTGCCACAGGCCGGAGCGGCTGTCAAAGCCTTTTGCGTAAGCCGTCAGATGCGCCTTTACTGGCGCGGAATCAAGCCGGACGGCACGTGAATTCTGGCCTCTGGAACGAGAATTTGATGCTGTTGCTGCCCGGACCGCCGCCGGTCGAGATCAATATGCGCCGCTCGGCCCGGGCAAAGCGGTTCTCGCTGCGTGTTTCGCGACTCGATGGCAAGGTGACGCTGACGCTGCCGCCGCGCGCAAAAGACCGCGACGCGCTGAGTTTTCTGCGCGATCAGGAAGGCTGGCTGAGGAATGTGCTGGCCTCGATGCCAATGGCGCGGCTGGTGCCGGTTACCCACGGGGCCGAACTGCCGGTTCTGGGGCGAATGATGCGCCTCATTCCGTCTGAAGGGCGCGGCGTCCGGGTCGAAGGCGACAGCCTCCTCGTGCCGGGGCGGCCGGATCAGGCCGGTGCAAAAGTGGCGGCCTGGCTCAAGGCGCTGGCGCGCGACCGGCTGGCCTATAGCTCAACTCATTACGCGGGCCTTGTCGGGCGCAGCTATACGCGGCTTGTTCTGCGCGACACACGGTCCCGCTGGGGATCATGCAGCCATGACGGCACGCTGATGTATTCCTGGCGCCTTGCCATGGCGCCGCGCGAGGTGCTTGACTATGTCGCGGCCCATGAAGTCGCGCATCTGGTCGAGATGAACCATTCCGCTGATTTCTGGGCGGTGGTCTCGAAGATCCGCCCCGGCTGGAAGGCCGAGCGCGACTGGCTGAAACGCGACGGCCAGACGCTGCACCGCTACAGTTTTGCGGGCTGAACGCATCATGCCCGCCCCAGTTTCCACCCTGATACCGGTTGACCCCGCTTTGCCCAGCATGTTCCGATGCCCGCCATGATCATTCCTGCCGGCCCCCGTCCGCCCGACCCCAATGCCGCCGCGCATGAGCGGCTTTACCGTGTCCTGCGCCAGCAGGTGATGCATGGCGAACTGGCGCCCGGCCAGTCGCTGACGCTGCGCGGGCTCGCGAAGGATTTCGGCGTCTCGATGACGCCCGCGCGCGAGGCGTTGCGCCGTCTTGTGGCCGAAGGCGCGCTGACGCTGTCCTCCTCAGGGCGGGTGTCCACGCCGGAGCTGACACCCGAGCGGATCGAGGAACTGGCTGCAATCCGCGCCATGCTGGAGCCGGAACTGGCCGCCCGCGCCCTGCCCCGCGCGCATTTCGCGCTGATCGAGCGGCTGGCGGCGATCAACACCGCCAATACCGAAGCCGTCGCGCGCCACGATGCGGTCGCCTATGTCCGGACCAATCTGGAATTTCACCGCACCCTGTATCTGCGCGCCCAGGCCCCCGCGATGCTCGCAATGTGCGAGACGGTCTGGCTGCAGCTTGGCCCGACGATGCGGGCGCTTTACGCGCGTCTGCGGCGGCGCGAGGCCCCGCCCTATCACCGGATGATCCTGTCGGCGCTGAAAGCCGGTGACGAGCCGGGGCTGCGCCTTGCCGTCAGAACCGACGTGACACAGGGGCTGCGCCACCTCGCCGGATAGGGCTCAGCCCAGCATCGCGACCGGCACCGCGTAAAGATCCGCCGCGCGCCGGCGTGCCGCGGAAAGCAGGAAAAGCGCATCCTCTGTAAGACGGGTGATCATCACCCGCGCCAGTGGCAGCCGCTCCGGATCGGCCTGCGCGGCCCGCAGATGTGCATCCGCCCCCAGCACCAGCGCGAAAGCGCGCAGATAGGGCACCGCGCCAGCGAAACGGTCGTTCATCTCCATCTCAAGCAGCGTGCCGGTCGCCCCCCGCAACGATCTCGCCACCGTGCCGAGGATCGCCGCGAGCTCCGGCCAGTGTTCCTCCGCCGCGATGGCGCGGGCGATGATCCCGTCGATCAGCTCAAAGGCCACCGCGCCGCCATCGGCCAGCTTGCGCCCGACCAGATCCATCGCCTGGATGCCATTGGTGCCTTCATAAATCGCGGTGATCCTTGCATCGCGCAGATATTGCGCGGCGCCGGTTTCCTCGATGAAGCCCATGCCACCATGAACCTGCACCCCCATATCGGCGATCTCGATGCCGATATCGGTGCCGAAAGCCTTGGCGATGGGCGTCAGGAACGCTGCCCGCGCCGCCCATGCGGCATCGCCGGTCGCGCTGGCCATATCGATCGCTTTGGCACAGGTGAGGCCGATCGCCCGCGCCGCAAAGATTTTGGCGCGCGCCTCAGTCAGCATACGGCGGATATCGGCATGGCCGATGATCGTGGCAGAGCCGTCGGGCGTCCTGCCCTGCACCCGCTCCTGCGCGAAGGCCACGGCCTTTTGCAGCGCCGCCTCGGCCACGCCGACCCCCTGCATCCCCACGCCCAGGCGGGCGTTGTTCATCATGGTGAACATCGCAGCCATGCCCTTGCCCGGCCCGTCCACCATCCAGCCGGTGGCCTGATCGAATTCCATCACGCAGGTCGGGCTGCCATGGATGCCGAGCTTATGTTCCAGGCTGACCACCCGCAGATTATTCGCCTGCCCCGGATTTCCCGCCGCATCCGGCAGGTATTTCGGCACCAGAAACAGCGAGATCCCCTTCACCCCCGGCGCCGCATCCGGCAGCCGCGCCAGCACCAGATGGCAGATATTCGACACCAGATCCGAATCGCCCCAGGTGATAAAGATCTTCTGGCCACTGATCCGGTAGCTGCCATCCTCTGCCGGCACCGCGCGCGTGGTCAGGGCACCGACATCCGACCCGGCCTGCGGCTCGGTCAGGTTCATCGTGCCCGACCATTCGCCCGAAATCAGCTTCGGCAGATAAAGCGCTTTCAGCGCCTCCGAAGCGTGATGTTCCAGCGATTCGATCTGCCCTTGGCTCAGAAGCGGTTTCAGCTGCAAGGACAGGCAGGCGCCGGCAAGCATCTCGTTGACGCAGGTCGCCAGCACATGCGGCAGCCCCATACCGCCATATTCCGCACTGGCCGAGACCCCGACCCAACCGCCCCCGGCAATGGCACGGTAGGCGCGCTCAAAGCCGGGCGAGGCGCGCAGCACACCGTTTTCCAGCCGCGCGGGTGTCAGGTCGCCATCGCGATTCACCGGTGCCACCACTTCATCGCAAAGCCGCGCCGCACCATCAAGGATCGCGCTTACCATGTCGGGCGAGGCTTCGACAAAGCGATCCGTCCCGGAAATATCCGTAAAATCAATGATGTGATCCAGGATGAATCGGTGATCCGCTGCGGGTGCATGGCTCATATTCTGGTCTCCGGCGGGCCGCTGCGCCGGGGCCGGGGCCCGGGAACGGTCTTGTCTGATCTGTCGAGGTCCAATATGCGCAAAAGCATAACAAATGCCCCTCACCCGCAAGACAGACGCTGCGTCACAATCGCCGGACGTCACATGCCAGGATCAGGAATGCGCCAGACCGAACTCCTTGCTGCCACCGATCACGGTATCGCCCGCGCAGCCAGGCTCCTGCGCGAGGGCGAACTGGTCGCCTTCCCCTCCGAGACGGTCTACGGGCTCGGGGGGGATGCGCGTCTCGACAGCACAGTCGCGCGGATTTTCGAGGCCAAGGGGCGGCCCTCTTTCAACCCGCTGATCGCGCATCTGCCGGATCTGGCGGCGGCGGAGCATTATGTGACCTTCACGCCAGAGGCGCTTTTGCTGGCGGAACATTTCTGGCCGGGGCCTCTGACCCTGGTGCTGCCGCTCAGGCCCGGCGCAGGGATCTCGCCGCTGGCGACGGCGGGGCTGGGAACGCTTGCGGTCCGGGTGCCGGCGCATCCGGTGGCGCGGGCGCTGCTGCGCGCCTTCGGCGGCCCGCTGGCAGGGCCCTCGGCCAATCCATCGGGCCGGGTCTCGCCGACCAGGGCCTCGCATGTGATGGACGGGCTGGAAGGCCGGATCGCGGCGGTGCTGGATGGCGGCGCCTGCGAGGTCGGGGTGGAATCGACAATCCTGGGCTTCGGCGACGGGGTACAGCTTTTGCGACCCGGCGGCGTACCGGTCGAGGCCCTGGAAACCGTGCTGGGTCAGCGGATCCCACCGCATATGACGCCAAAAGCGCCTGACCGCCCAACGGCGCCCGGCCAGCTCGGGTCGCATTACGCGCCGGGCGCGCTGGTGCGGCTGGAGGCAAGAGCAGCCGAAACCGGCGAGATCCTCATAGGCTTCGGCGAGGTAAAAGGCGATCTGACCCTGTCGGAACATGGTGATCTCGTGGAGGCTGCCGCGCGGCTCTTTCACATCCTGCGCGAAGCCGATGTGCTTGCAGGTACAGAAGGCCGCATCGCCTTTGCGCCGATTCCGGAAACCGGTCTTGGCCAGGCCATCAATGATCGCCTGCGCCGGGCCGCCGCGCCCCGCCCGTAACGGGCGCCGGTTTCTTCATCAAGAAACCGGACCGGAATTCGTCACGAATTCCGGCGCCAGCGGCAGCCGGTTGCCGAAAGCGACGCCGGTGCTTAGATTGAGCCAGAGCCACAGGAGGCCAGATGTCCGACCAATCGCCGCAGGCCTATAAGGTTCTCGCCCGCAAATACCGCCCCGAGACCTTCGCCGATCTTGTCGGCCAGGAGGCGATGGTCCGCACTCTGAAAAACGCCTTCGCCGCCGGCCGCATTGCCCAGGCTTTCGTGATGACCGGCATCCGCGGCACCGGCAAGACCACCACCGCCCGTATCATCGCCAAGGGGCTGAACTGCATCGGTCCAGACGGAACCGGCGGCCCCACGACCGAGCCCTGCGGCAAATGCGAGCATTGCGTCTCGATCTCGGAAGGCCGCCATGTCGATGTGATGGAGATGGACGCCGCCTCGAATACCGGCGTCGGCGATATCCGCGAGATCATCGATTCGGTGCATTACCGGGCGGCCTCGGCGCGCTACAAGATCTACATCATCGACGAAGTGCACATGCTCTCGGTCAACGCCTTCAACGCGCTCCTGAAGACGCTGGAAGAGCCGCCCGCCCATGTGAAATTCATCTTCGCCACCACCGAGATCCGCAAGGTTCCGGTCACCGTCCTGTCGCGCTGCCAGCGGTTCGATCTGCGCCGGATCGAACCCGAGGTGATGATGGCCCTCCTGCGCCGCATCGCGGGTTCTGAGGGTGCTGACATTTCCGAGGATGCGCTGGCGCTGATCACCCGCGCAGCCGAGGGCTCTGCGCGCGACGCGACCTCAATCCTCGACCAGGCGATCAGCCATGGCCAGGGCGAGACGACCGCGCCCGCCGTCCGCGCCATGCTGGGCCTCGCCGATCGCGGCCGCACGCTGGATCTCTTTGACATGGTGATGAAGGGCCAGGCCTCCGAGGCTCTGGCGGAACTCGCACAGCAATATGCCGAAGGCGCCGATCCGATGGCCGTCCTGCGCGATCTGGCCGAGATCACCCACTGGATTTCCGTGATCAAGGTCACGCCCCAGACCGCCGAAGACCCGACTGTGCCGCCGGACGAGCGCAGCCGGGGCCTTGAAATGGCCGAAAAGCTGCCGATGCGGGCGCTGACCCGGATGTGGCAGATGCTTCTGAAAGCCCTGGAAGAAGTCGGCCAGGCCCCCAATGCGATGATGGCGGCGGAAATGGCGATCATCCGCCTCACCCATGTGGCCGAGCTTCCCGACCCCGCAACGCTGATGCGGCGCCTGAATGACGGGCCGCGCCCGTCTTCGGATGGCCCTGCCGCGGGTGGTCCCGGCGGTGGTGGCATGGCGGGCGGCGCCCCGGCCGGCAGCGGCGCGATGCGCTTTGCCCCCATGGCGCGCGGCCCGGCGCATGGCGCGATGATGGCGGCGGCGCCCGCGCTGAATGGCCAGCCGGAGGTGATCTATACCTCCTTTGATCAGATCGTGGCGCTGATCCGCGAGAAACGCGATATGCAGCTGCTGGTCGAGGTCGAGACCGGGCTGCGGCTCGTGCAATATGCGCCCGGCCGGATCGAGTTCGAACCCGCCCCCGGTGCTTCGCGCGATCTGGCGGCCAAACTCTCGCAACGCCTTCAGGGCTGGACCCGCAGCCGCTGGGGCGTCTCGGTGGTCGCAAGCGGCGGCGCCCCCACCATCGCCGAGATCCGTGAAGAGGAACGGCGCGAGGCCGAAACCGGCGCTTTGCAAAACCCGCTGGTGAAAGCCGTGCTGACGGCCTTCCCGAAAGCGAAAATCACCGATATCCGAACGGCGAGCTCTGCAGAGGCGGAGGCCGCGCTTGAGGCACTGCCCGAGGTCGAAGCGGCCGATGGCGATGACTGGGACCCGTTCGAGGAATAACCCTGCACACAGCCCCGGGCGCAGCAGTCAGCGGTAAACACAAAGGAAGAAACCGATGTTCAAAGGTCTTGGTGGTCTCGGCGGGATTGGCGATATGGCCAAAATGATGAAAGCCGCCCAGGAAATGCAGACGAAAATGGCCGACCTGCAGGAAAGCCTCGCAAACAGCGTGGTGGTGGGCGAGAGCGGCGCCGGCCTCGTGAAGGCGCGCGCGACCTGCAAGGGCGATGTGACCGGGCTTGATATCGACCCGTCGATCCTGGTGCCTTCGGAAAAGGAAGTGCTGGAGGATCTGATTCTCGCCGCGATCCGCGATGCGCAGTCGCGCGCCGCCACGAAATCCGCAGACGAGATGCGCCGCCTGACCGAACAGCTCGGGCTGCCGGCCGATATGAAACTCCCGTTCTGATGCCGGCGCCCCAGTGACGCGCACTTCTGACGAGACCGGTATCGAAACACTGATCCAGCTGATGTCGCGGTTGCCGGGCCTTGGCCCGCGCTCGGCCCGGCGGGCGGTGCTGGCCATGCTGAAACGTCGCGCTCAGGTCATGGCACCACTGGCGCAATCGCTGGCCGAAGTGGCTCTGAACGCCCGCGACTGCCAGAGTTGCGGCAATATCTCTACCGCAGACATCTGCCCGATCTGTCAGGATCCCGCCCGCGCGACGGGTGAACTTTGCGTTGTCGAAGATGTCGCCGCTCTCTGGGCCCTGGAACGCGCCGGCGTGTTTCGCGGCCGCTACCAGGTTCTCGGCGGCACGCTTTCGGCGCTTGACGGGCTTGGCCCCGAGGAACTCGGAATCCCGCGCCTCGTCGCACGGGTCTCGGATGAAAATATCACCGAAGTGATCCTCGCTCTGAGCGCCACAATTGATGCACAAACCACCGCGCATTATATCGCCGATGCCCTGACGGTGACGACAGCGCAGATCACGACCCTTGCCCAGGGTGTGCCGGTCGGTGGCGAGCTTGACCATCTCGACGATGGCACGCTCGGAGCCGCCTTGCGGGCGCGGCGCAAACTCTGAACCCCGCGGCCTCTTGCCGGCTGCGGATGCCTCCGGCGGGGATATTTAAGGACAGCTGAAAACCACTCTCACTTAGCAATTTCATCTGTCTCTAAATATCCCGGGGGTGAGCGGCAAAGCCGCGAGGGGGCTGGCCCCCTCTTCGCCGCCGGCCACAGGCCTTTGCATTGCATTCAGGGCGCCGTGGCCTTATCTCGGAGACCAAACCTCAGACCCCCGAAACGTCCCCGGTGGAAAGGCCTGCATATGAACTGGATCACCAATTACGTCCGCCCGAAGATCAACTCGCTCTTCTCGCGGCGCGAGGTGCCCGAGAACCTGTGGACCAAATGTCCGGAATGCGGAACGATGCTGTTCCACCGTGAGCTCGAGGCCAATCTCAATGTCTGCTCGAATTGCGATCACCATATGGCGATCAGCCCGCGGGATCGCTTCACCGCACTGTTCGACGGTGGTATTTTCACCGAGGTGAAGGTTCCCGAACCCATCGCCGATCCGCTGCATTTCCGCGATCAGAAGAAATATCCCGACCGACTGAAAGCCGCGCAGAAAGCGACCGGCGAGAAAGAGGCGATGCTGGTGGCCGAGGGCGAGATCGGCCGCACCCCCATCGTCGCCGCCGCGCAGGATTTCGCTTTTATCGGCGGATCGCTGTCGATGTATGTCGGCAATGCCTTCATCGCCGGTGCCGAGCGCGCGGTTCAGATGAAAAAGCCCTTCGTGGTCTTTTCCGCCGCCGGCGGCGCACGGATGCAGGAGGGGATCCTTGCCCTTATGCAGATGCCGCGCACGACCGTGGCGATCCAGATGCTGAAAGAGGCAGGGCTGCCCTATATCGTCGTCCTCACCCATCCGACCACCGGCGGCGTCACGGCGTCTTATGCGATGCTGGGCGATGTGCAGATCGCCGAACCCAATGCGCTGATCTGCTTTGCCGGGCCGCGCGTTATTGAACAGACCATCCGCGAAAAGCTCCCCGAAGGGTTCCAGCGCGCCGAATACCTGCTGGATCATGGCATGCTTGACCGCGTGACCCATCGCAAATCCATGCGGGAAGAGCTGATCACCATCCTGCGCATGCTCACCGGCCAGCCCCCGGCGATCCGCGCCGATCTTGCCGCCCCCGAACCGGCCCCGGTCGCGACCAGTGCTCCGGCCCCCGAAACGCCCTAAAGCTGAGCCAGGAAAGGCATTCATGATGTCTGTCACACTTCTTCAGTTCGATTTCCCCTTCACGGGCCCCTGGGGGGCCGGGATGACTGCGGCAATGGAGGACCTGGCACAGGATATCGCCGGAGAGCTGGGGCTTTTGTGGAAGATCTGGACCGAGAACCAGGACAACAGCCGCGCAGGCGGGATCTACCTCTTCGCCACGGCTGACGCGGCAGAGGCGTACCGCGTGAAACATTCGGCCCGGCTCGCAGCATTCGGCATCACCGGCATTGTGGCACATGCTTTTGCGGTGAATGACGCGCTGTCCGCCATCACGCGCGCGCCGCTCTGACATGACCATGCCAGACAGCACCGGATCGGATGCGATCCTTGAGCGGATGATGAGCTTTCATCCAAAGATCATCGACCTGACGCTTGACCGCGTACATCGCCTGCTGGCGGCTCTCGGCCACCCCGAGCGCAGCCTGCCGCCGGTGATCCATCTCGCGGGCACCAATGGCAAGGGCTCCACCCAGGCGATGATCCGCGCCGGGCTCGAGGCCTCGGGCGCAAAGGTCCATGCCTATACCTCGCCGCATCTGGCGCGGTTCCACGAGCGGATCCGGCTGGCCGGCGAGCTGATTTCGGAACCGGCGCTGATGGCGCTGCTGGATGAATGCATTGCCGCCAATGGCGGCGAGCCGATCACATTTTTCGAGATCACCACCGTGGCGGCGATGCTCGCTTTTTCGCGGGTGAAGGCGGATTTCACGCTGCTCGAGGTCGGACTTGGCGGGCGGCTCGACGCCACCAATGTCGTGGAACAGCCGCGTCTCACGATCATCACGCCGGTCTCGGTCGACCATCAGCAATATCTCGGCGAGACGCTGCCCGAGATCGCCGGCGAGAAAGCCGGGATCATCAAGCGCGGTGTGCCTGTCGTGGTAGGGCCCCAGGAAGAGGCGGGCCTCGCGGTGATTGAAGCCAGGGCCGCCCGTCTTGGCGCACCGGTCATTGCCTTTGGCCAGCACTGGCAGATCGCCGAAGAGCGCGGCCGCATGGTCTATCAGGATGAGAACGGCCTGCTGGATCTGCCCTTGCCCAATCTGCCGGGGCCGCATCAGATCCAGAATGCCGGGGCTGCGATTGCCGCGCTGCGCCTTCTGGGCCGGGATGAAGCCGCCTGCGAGGCTGCCGTCACCCAGGCCGTCTGGCCCGCCCGAATGCAGCGCCTGACGCAAGGCCCGCTTGCGGCATCGGCGCCGGGCATCGAGCTCTGGCTTGATGGGGGTCACAATCCGGCAGGCGGCGATGCGGTGGCGGCAACGCTTGCCCGCATGCCCGCGCGCGATACTTACGCGATTTGCGGCATGCTCAACACCAAGGATGTGACGGGCTATATGCGCCCGCTCGCCCCCGGATTGCGGCGTCTGATCGCGGTCGAGATCCCGGGCGAGCCAAACACCCTGCCGGCCACGGCGACGCGCGATGCAGCTGCAAACGCCGGGATCCCTGCCGCGGTTGCAGGGTCGGTCCAGGCTGCACTTGACGAGATCGCCGCCCGGGCGCCTGAGGCACGGGTCTTGATCTGCGGCTCGCTCTATCTCGCGGGGCAGATCCTGAAGGAGAATGGCTGAGCCAGGCGCCCGGCCATTTCTGCGCCGAATATCAGTGCCTGAGGACCGTTTTGCGGTTCGGCCGCAGCGGATGCACGCCTGCCGTCCGTGCATAATTGCCGGGCGGGTCTTCAGGCTCCTTAACGGGGGCCGGGCGTCATTGGTCTGATTGACTGATCAAAGGACCGGACACAGCCATCAGCCCAGGAAAGGGTGCGAACCTGATAACCCGAATTGCCGACGCCCGAGACGTGCCAGCCTTGCGAGACCTGTTCCTGCGATCCAGACGCTCGGCCTTCGTCTGGGAGGATCCGTCCTCGCTGCGTGCCGAGGATTTCGACCTCCAGACAGTCGATGAGTTGCAATTTGTCGCTGTGGAGGCCAGTCGGATTCTGGGTTTCATCTCGGTCTGGGCACCCGACAATTTCATCCATCACCTGCATGTTGACCCAGACCTTCCACGCCGTGGCATCGGGTCGGCCCTTCTCCGGGCCTTGCCCGGCTGGCCGACTGCCCGCTACCGCCTCAAATGCGTCGCATTGAACACCCCGGCACTTGCGTTCTATCGGGCAAATCAGTTCACGCAGGCCGGTGACGGCCATGCGAATGGTCAGGATTATGTGCTGCTTGAGTCGGGCGGTATCCCGTCACCCTGAGCGGCACCCAGGCCCGGCCTGTGATACTGCGCAAGCACACCCCTGGGTAACTCAGGTGACGGCTGGCCCGAACGTTTTGCGGCTGACAGATCGCCGCGCCCAGCGGCGGCGGGGCGGGCCTGACTGCCGATTATGACCGGCCCATGGGACGCCCGGAGACCACCCGCCCCCTTTGCCCTCTGGCAGAACCGATCTCGTCAGGGGCCGCTCTTCTGTCTGCCCGTCCCCTGCGCTGAATTAAGGCCATAGGGTTGATGACCCGAAAGCGTACCCGACCCGGGGACAGGCGCCTCAGCCTTTCGCGGCGTAGCGGGCCATGAACATCTCCACCGTGGCCTCGACCGCGCGCTCGATCTCTTCGGGTTGGATGTCATCGACGAGGTTCAGCATCGCCCGGTCATGCACCGTCGATTTCGCCAGCTGCACAAACTGGTCCACCGCAAGGTCGAAATCCGCGATCTCCAGCTCGCCGCGTGCCGCCAGCTCGCGCAGCCGGGTCTCCAGCCGCCCCCTGACGATCCCCGGCCCGTTCACATAGAACTGCCGCGCAAGTTCGGGAAAGCGCGACACTTCGCCGACGACAAGCCGGAAGAGCTGCCGCCCGAAATCCGACAGCGCAAAGCGGATCACCCGCCGCGAGGACTGGGCCAGAAACTCGCGCGCCGGGGGGGTCTGCGTCATATCCGCCTCGGCAAACCTGGCCTGGCGCTGGCATTCGACGCTGAACACTTCGGCAAACATCACGCGTTTGTCGGGGAAATAGGAATAGAGCGTGGCCTTGGAAACCCCGGCCTCGCGGGCGATCTCATCGACCGATGCGCCTTCAAACCCATCGCGCAGGAAAACACGCAATGCGCCTTCCTGAACCTGATCAAATTTTCGGCCTCTGCGGACCTCGGAGTCGGAAATACATGTCATAACAGCAGCATCATGGCCGCCGGTCGGGCCATTGGCAACCATGAGGCTTGTCAATTCGCCCCCGGGCCGGAATTTCCGGCTGGCCTTCCGGCAGCGCAGCAGGCTAGCTGGCCGCTATGCAGCCTGTCGTGCAAAGATTGTGCCGGGGGGCTTAAGTGATGCCACTGTGATGGAGGTCCGAGATGTTGACCGCGCTCTCATCCCGCCGCCGGCTCCGGGATCTCTCAGAGAAAGAGATCCTCGCTCTGGCGATCTCGTCAGAAGAAGATGACGCCCGCATTTACCGCCATTACGCCGACCATCTCCGGGAGGCATACCCCGCCAGCGCGGCGGTGTTTGATGGGATGGCGCTTGAGGAAGACGGCCATCGCCGCGCGCTGATCGACCTTTTCACAAGCCGGTTCGGCCAGGTGATCCCGCTGATCCGGCGCGAACATGTGGCAGGGTTCCATATGCGCAGGCCGGTCTGGCTGAAGGCGCAGATGTCGCTGGACGTAATCCGGGCCGAGGCGGCCAAGATGGAACGCGAGGCCGGCGCCTTTTATGAAAGCGCCGCCGCCCATATCACCGATGCGGCAACGCGTAAATTGCTGGGCGATCTGGCCCAGGCGGAATCAGCCCATGAACGGGCGGCCGATCAGCTGACAGAAACCCATCTGAGCGACGATGCCAGTGCGGCCGAGAGCCAGACGGAAAAGCGCCAGTTCATCCTGACCTGGGTGCAGCCAGGCCTTGCCGGGCTGATGGATGGCTCGGTCTCGACCCTCGCGCCGATCTTCGCCACGGCTTTCGCGACGCAAAACACCCATACGACCTTTCTGGTGGGGCTGGCCGCCTCGGTCGGCGCCGGGATCTCGATGGGCTTTACCGAGGCCGCGGCCGATGATGGCCGGATCTCGGGGCGCGGCAGCCCGATCAAACGCGGGATCGCGACCGGGGTGATGACGGCCCTTGGCGGGCTTGGCCATGCCCTGCCTTATCTGATCCCGAATTTCCACCTGGCCACCTCCATTGCGATGATCGTGGTGTTCTTTGAGCTCTGGGCCATCGCCTGGATCCAGAACCGCTATATGGAGACGCCATTCCTGCGCGCGGCCTTCCAGGTGGTGCTGGGCGGCGCACTGGTCTTTGCCGCCGGTGTGCTGATCGGCGGCGGCTAGGTGCGCCCGCGCCCCTTGCTCCGGCGCGGCAATAACTCCATGGTGGCGCCAAAGCCGGAGGGGGCCGGGATCCGCCCCATCCGGAGACGAAGGAGGAGAGACCATGAAGACGATTTCGGAAAACCGCTGCTTTGGAGGGGTGCAGGGCGTCTATAGCCATGCCTCGGAGACCACGCGGACCGATATGACCTTTGGCCTTTTCCTGCCGGAAGGGGCCGAAGACGGGCCCGTGCCGCTGTTATGGTATCTCTCGGGCCTGACCTGCACGCATGAGAATGCGATGGTGAAAGCCGGCGCGCAACGCTGGGCCGCTGAGGCCGGCATCGCGCTGATCTTCCCCGATACCAGCCCGCGCGGCGAGGCGGTCGCCAATGATGAGGCCTATGATCTGGGTCAGGGCGCCGGCTTCTATGTGAATGCGACCGAAGGCCCCTGGGCCAGGCACTACAGGATGTGGGATTACGTGACGGATGAGCTGCCGGACCTCGTATTCCGCGCCTTCCCGCTGGAGGAAGGCCTCCAGGCGATCACCGGACATTCGATGGGCGGCCATGGCGCGCTGACCATCGCGATGAGCCTCCCGGGCCGCTTTTCCTCGGTCTCGGCCTTTTCGCCGATCTGCAACCCGATGGCGTCAGACTGGGGCCGCAAACAGTTCACCGCCTATCTCGGTGCGGATGAGAGCACATGGGCGCCGCATGACGCCTCGGCGCTGATGCGCAAACGTGGCTTTGACGGGCCGGTGCTGATCGACCAGGGCACCTCAGATCAGTTCATCGACCTGCTGAAACCCGAAGCCCTTGCCGCCGCGATGACAGAACGCCGCCAGGGCGGCACCTTCCGGATGCAGAAAGGCTATGACCACAGCTATTTCTTCGTGTCCTCCTTCATCGAAGATCACATCTCCTTCCATGTCGACGCGCTGAGGGGCTGAAGACAAAGAGGGGGCCCTGCCCCCTCGGCCCTTTCAGGGCCTCTCCCCCGGGATATTTAGAGACAGATGAAAATATCCGTGTTTCATCTGTCCTTAAATATCCCCGCCGGAGGCTTCCCCGGCCAGCCAGAGATGACAATGCATGTCAGGAATGCCCGATGACGCTTTATATCGACGCCGATGCCTGCCCGGTGAAAGCCGAGGCCGAACAGGTTGCAACCCGGCTGCGCCAGCCGATGGTGCTGGTTTCGAATGGCGGCATCCGGCCCTCGGCCAATCCGCTGGTCTCCTCGGTCTATGTCGGTCAGGGCCTGGACGAGGCTGATCGCTGGATTGCGGACCACGCGGGGCGCGGTGATGTGGTGGTGACCTCGGATATCCCGCTGGCCGCGCGCGTGATCGAAGGCGGCGCCTTTGTCGTCAAACCCAATGGGGAAGAGTTGCATGAGCGCAATATCGGCTCGGTTCTGGCCACCCGCGATCTGATGGCAGACCTGCGCTCGGCCGATCCGTTCCGCCAGGGGGGTGGCCGCGCCTTCTCGAAAGCCGACCGCTCGCGGTTTCTGGAAGCGCTGGATCGCGTGATGCGCCGCGCCGATGTCGCGGGCAGGACAGACGCGGGCGGGAAAGCAGGCTGAATCTGCTGCCATTATGTCTGAGCCCATACACCATGCCGGCCCGTCCGGCCCCGCGCCGGTTCTGACCGGCATCCTGCTCGCGGCAGGCGGAACCGCGCTTTACTCGGTCAATGATATGGCGATCAAGCAGCTTTCGAGCGGCTATGCGCTGCATCAGATCATCCTGATCCGTTCGCTGATCGGGATGACGGTCCTTCTTTTCCTGATCGCGCGCTCCTCGCGCGGGTTTGGCCAGCTGCGCACCCGAAGGCCACTGGGCCACCTGATCCGGGTTTTCGTCATCCTGATCTCGAACTCGGTCTATTATACGGGCCTCGCGGTGATGCCGATGGCCGATGCGGCGGCGGTGTCCTATACGAGCCCGCTGATGGTGACGGCGCTTTCCGTCCTTGCGCTGCATGAACGTGTCGGGCCGCGGCGCTGGTTCGCGGTATTCCTCGGCCTGATCGGCACTATCCTGATCCTGCGCCCCGGCGCCGGGGTCATCCAGATCGCCGCGCTCCTCGTGCTCCTGTCTTCACTGCTCTATGCGATCGGCAATCTGATGACGCGCTCGATGCGCGAAACCGAGACGGCGATGACATTTTCCTTCTATGTCATCTCGGGTTTCATCATCCTGTCATCGCTTATGGGTCTGATCTGCGGTGATGGCCGGTTCGAAACCGGCGATGAGCTCTGGAGCTTTCTGTTGCGCCCCTGGATCTGGCCGCCGCTTGCCGATATCCCCTGGCTTTTGCTGACCGGCTGCTGCGTGGTGACCGGCGGGCTAATGGTCGCCCAGGCCTATCGCACCACCGAAGCCGCCATCCTCGCCCCATTCGACTATACCGGGATGCCGATGGCGATTTTCTGGGGCGTCACCATCTTCGGCACCTGGCCCGACCTTACCTCCTGGGGCGGCATCGCGCTGATCTGCGGCTCGGGCATCTATATCGTCTGGCGCGAAGCGATCATCGGCAAAAGGAAAAAGACGTGAAACCCGAAGCCGTCATCTTCGACATCGGCAATGTACTGCTCCGCTGGGATCCGGAGGGCTTTTATGACCGCGAAATCGGCGAGGACCGCCGCCGCGCGCTTTTTGCTCAGACCGGCCTCGTGGCAGTCAATGACGCGATCGACGCCGGCGCGCCTTTCCGCGCCTCGATCGAGGAGCTTGCCGCACATCATCCGGCCTGGGCGGCCGAGATCATGCTCTGGCATGATCGCTGGCACGATCTCGCCTCGCCGCCGATCACCGGAGCAATCCGGCTGCGCGACACTTTGCGCGCCAAAGGCATCCCGGTCTTTGCTCTGACGAATTTCGGCGACGGTTCCTGGGACCATGCCCTGCTGCGCTACGGCTTCCTCGCCGATTTCGACCGGCTCTATATCTCGGGCCGTCTGCGGCTGGTGAAACCGGACCCCGCGCTCTACGCCCATGTCGAGGCGGATTGCGGCATCGCCCCCGACCGGCTGCTCTTTGCCGATGACCGCGCCGACAATATCACCGCCGCCGCCAGGCGCGGCTGGCGCACCCATCAGGTCGAAAGCTGGGAAGGCCTCGCCCGTCGTCTCGTCGCGGAAGACCTGCTGACCGAGGATGAGGCCGGGCTCTGATCGCCCCTGCCTCCTGATCGAAATACTACCGGGGATGCGGAGGGAGATACCCCCCGCTTCCGTCACCGGCCAGCCAGCACCCGTGCCAGCATGGCGCGGTCACCCTCACTGCCCAGAAGCTCCAGCGCCTCTCCGGGGGTCAGCCAGACTGCCGTATGGCCCGACTCGCCTGGCGGCCCGTGCCGCAGGACCGGCCGCGCCAGCCAGACCGTGCAGACCTTCTCGGCCCAGAAGTCGTAATCCGGCATGAAGGTGAAGCGCCGATAGGTCCCGATCCGTCGCGGCGCATCGATCTTCCAGCCGGTCTCCTCAAAGACCTCGCGATGCAGCGCCGCGAGCGGGTTTTCGCCCGGATCTATCCCGCCGCCCGGCAGCTGGAATTCCGGCACCGGGCTTTGCTGGAAGGTGGTCAGTATCCGGCCCGCGCGCCACAGAACCGCATAGGCCCCTGGTCGCCGGCGATACTGCTGCCCGGGTTTCACCGCCTCGCCATACCGCCTGATCATCGCATCCCCACAAAGCGCCCCATAAACGGCCCCCCTTGGTCACCCGCCCTGTCGCGCCTATATAGGCCGTCGAACCCAGTCCCGGCCAGGGCGCCGTTCTGCCTTCAGCCTTGCCAGAGCCCGCCCTGATGGGCAAGGCTGAAGGCATGTGCGTGCAGAGCCCAGGCCCTGCCCGGGTCTCCGCCCTTCAGACATGCGCAAATTCCGCGCCCGAGGATAAATCTATGGCAACCGGGACCCAGATCGGCTCCAAAATCGCGTGGGATGACACCGTCCTTCCCTTCCAGCTTGACCTCAGCGGCATCCGTGGCCGGGTGGCGCGGCTGGACGGGGTGCTTGACCAGGTCCTTTCGCAACACAGATACCCGCCCGCCATCGAGGCGCTGGTGGCGGAATGTGCGCTTCTGACTGCGCTGATCGGGCAGACGATCAAACTCCGCTGGAAGCTCTCGCTGCAGATCCGGGGCAATGGTGCGGCCCGGCTGATCGCCACCGATTATTACGGCCCGACCGCCGAGGGCGAACCCGCCCGCATCCGCGCCTATGCCAGCTATGACGCTGACCGGGTTTCGGAAACCGATGACCCCTTTTCGCTGATCGGCGAAGGGTATTTCGCGGTCATGCTCGACCAGGGGGAAGGGATGCTGCCCTATCAGGGCTTTACGCCCATCGCCGGTGGCAGCCTGAGATCCTGTGCCGAAACTTATTTCGCGCAATCCGAACAGATCCCGACCCGTTTTGCACTGAGCTTTGGCAAAAGTCACGAGCCGGGGCGTGAGGCCGGCTGGCGCGCGGGCGGCATCATGCTGCAACATATGCCGCAAACCGGCGGTGTGGCGGCGGCAGAGGGTTCGGGCGAAGGCGGGCTTCTGACCCATGCCGATATTCTTTCCGGCGCACCGGCCGAAGACTGGAACCGTGCCAATCACCTTCTCGACACTGTCGAGACGCTGGAGCTGATCGGCCCCAATGTCGCGCCGACGGAACTGCTGGTGCGGCTCTTCCATGAGGAAGAGCCCCGGGTGTTTGATGCTCAGCCGCTGCGGTTCGGCTGTTCCTGTTCGGAAGAAAAAGTGCGCAACACGCTCTCGATCTACAGCCAGAAGGACATCGCCCATATGACGACGCCGGAGGGCCGGGTCACCGCCGATTGCCAGTTCTGCGGCGCGCATTACGAGATGGACCCGGCCACGCTCGGCTTTGAGGGCACAGCTGCGGCCAGCGCCACCGGCAATGACGGCTGACCCTTCGCCCGAAACGCTGCGGCAGCTCCTGGCTGTGCCAGGGGCCGCCCGGCCATCCTCGGATTACGACCTGAATCCAGGCATCCGCCTGCCCGAGGGGCGCAAACTGCGCCCCGCCGCCGTGCTGATCCCGGTGCTGCTTACCCCCGGAGGGGCACGGGTGATGCTGACGAAACGCTCGTCGCAGCTGAAACACCATCCCGGCCAGATCGCCTTCCCGGGCGGCAAGGCCGACGAGGGGGATGTCGGCCCCGAGGCCACCGCCCTGCGCGAGGCATGGGAAGAAACCGGCCTTGCCCCCGGCGCGGTCGAGGTCCTTGGCCGCCTGCCAGACCATGAGACGGTGACCGGCTTTCAGGTCACCCCGGTTCTGGGGCTGATCGCGACCCCGTTTACCCCGCGCCCCGAGGCCGGTGAGGTCGCAGAGGTTTTCACCGTACCGCTGGCGCATCTTCTGTCGATCCCGCATTACTCGATCGAGCGGCGGATGTGGCGCGGCGACTGGCGGCGCTATTACACAGTGCCCTGGGGGCCGTGGTATATCTGGGGCGCCACCGCCCGCATCCTGCGCGGCCTTGCCGGGCGCGCTGCCGGGCGGGACGGAACATGAAGAGCGCCGCAGTATGAAGATTACCGGCGACTGGCTCACCCGCGCCGAAAGCCAGCAGGTGTTTCACCTGCTGGAAGCCGCGGGCCATCAGGCCCTGGCAGTGGGCGGCTGCGTCAGGAATGCGCTGATCGGCGCGCCTGTCGCCGATGTCGATATCTCGACCGATGCGCATCCCGACCGGGTGATCGGGCTCGCCCGCGCGGCGGGGCTTCGCGCCGTGCCGACCGGGATCGACCATGGCACAGTCACCGTGATCATCGGGGACGAGCCCTATGAGATCACCACCTGGCGGCGCGATGTCGAAACCGATGGCCGCCGCGCCGTGGTGGCTTTTTCCGACCGGATCGAAGACGATGCCATGCGGCGCGACTTCACCATGAACGCGCTCTACGCCCGGGCAGATGGCACCGTGACCGATCCTTTGGGCACCGGCCTCGCAGATGCCCTGGCCCGCCATATCCGCTTTGTCGGCGCGGCAGAGGCGCGTATCCGCGAGGATTACCTGCGCATTCTGCGCTTCTTCCGCTTTTACGCCTGGTATGGCGACCCGGATGAAGGCCCGGACCCGGACAGCCTCGGCGCCTGCGCGGCGCTTGCCGACGGGATCGGCACGCTGTCACGCGAAAGGGTCGGCGCCGAACTGAAAAAGCTCCTCGCGGCCCCCGATCCGGCGCCTGCGCTGGCGGCGATGCAGGCCGCAGGCGTCCTTGCGGCCACGCTGCCAGGGGCCGATGCGCGCCAGATCGCAGTGCTGGTCCATTTCGAGGCGGGCCGTACCCCGCGCTGGACCCGCCGCCTTGCGGTCATGGGCGGCGAGAGCCTGCCCGAGACCCTGCGCCTTTCACGCGCCGAAAGCGCAGAGATCACCCGCCTGCGCGACGCCACCCTGGAAGGCGGCGCCCCTGCCCGGCTGGGTCATGTCCTCGGCAGCGAAACAGCCACCGATGCCATCCTCGCGCGCGCGGCGCTGATCGAAAGCCCTCCGCCTCCTGGCTGGGAAGACGCAGTCGCGCGCGGTGCCGCCGCCCCTTTCCCCGTCACCGCTGCGGACCTGATGACGGATTACAGTGGCCCTGCGCTTGGCCGGCGGCTGGCAGTGCTGAAAGAGGCCTGGCTCGCCTCGGATCTGACCCTCGGCAGAGACGCACTGCTGGCTCTGCCCTGAGCCGCAGTTTCCTTTTACCGCAAAACCGTATAGACACCCCGGACAATTCCGGGTGCTGAAATGTTTCGCTTTTTCGAGGGTCTCGTCGACCCGTATACCGCCTATTCCGAAACGGATACCCCGCCGCGCAAGCTCTGGCCCTGGCTGAGGGACTATATCCGCCCCTTCCGCAAGGTCTTTGCGGTCACCGGCACCCTGTCGGTGGCCTCGGCCTTCATCGAAGTGGCGCTGATCTGGTATCTCGGGCGGCTGATCGACCTGATGGTGACGTCGGGCCCTGCCGCCTTTTTCGCAGAGCACGGCCTGGAAGTCGCGCTGATCGCGCTGGCGGTCCTGGTGATACGCCCGATGATCCAGGTCGGCAGCGTGGCGCTGCTGCACAATACGATCCTGCCGAATTTCGGCACCATGATCCGCTGGCGCGCCCATCGCCATGTCCTGCGCCAGCCCGTCGGCTGGTTCGAGAGCGACTTTGCCGGCCGCATCGCCAACCGCATCATGCAAACCCCGCCCGCCGCCGGTGACGCGGTGTTCCAGACCTTTGACGCGGTGGCCTTTGCCGCCGTCACGGTGGTTGGTGCGGGGCTTATGCTGGCCGAGGCCGATCCGCGCCTTCTGGTGCCGCTGGTTCTGTGGTTCGCGCTTTACATGGCGCTGGTGCGCTGGACGATCCGCCGCGCCGGGCCGGCCGCGATGGCAAGCTCGGACGCGCGTTCGGCCGTGACCGCGCGGGTGGTCGATGCCTATTCCAACATCCATTCCGTCAAGCTCTTCGCCCATCACGACCGCGAAATCCTCTATGCGAAAGAGGCGATCGAAAACGCCCGAACGACCTTCCAGAAGGAAATGCGGATCATCACCAGGATGGATCTCGCGCTGACGCTTCTGAACGGGTTCCTGATCATCGCGATCATCGGCTGGGCGGTCTGGCTCTGGGTTCAGGGCCAGGCCTCGACCGGAACCGTCGCCGCCGCTTCGGCGCTGGTTCTGCGGCTGAACAATATGACCTTCTGGATCATGTGGGCGTTTTCCGGCCTCGTCCAGGCTCTGGGCGTCGTGCAGGAGGGGATGCAGACCATCACCCAGCCCATTCAGCTGACCGATGCGACCGGCGCGAAACCGCTGGACTATCGCGAGGGGCTGATCGAGCTGAAAGGCCTGCGCCACCATTACGGGCGTGAGGCGGGCGGCATCCAGGGCATCGATCTGGTGATCCGTCCGGGCGAGAAAATCGGTGTGGTCGGGCGGTCAGGTGCGGGGAAATCTTCGCTGGTGAAGCTGATCCTGCGGTTCTACGACCCCGAAGGCGGCGAGGTGCTGATCGACGGTCAGGATGTGACGAAAGTCACCCAGGATTCCTTGCGCCGGTTGATTGGCATGGTGCAGCAGGACAGTTCGCTGATGCACCGCTCGGTGCGCGACAATATCCTTTATGGCCGGCCGGATGCGACAGAAGACGAGATGATCGCGGCTGCCAGACGCGCCGATGCGCATGAGTTCATCCTGACCCTGGAAGATCCTTCCGGGCGCCGCGGCTATGACGCCCATGTCGGCGAGCGTGGCGTGAAGCTTTCGGGCGGCCAGCGGCAGCGGGTGGCTCTGGCGCGGGTGATCCTGAAAGACGCCCCGATCCTGATCCTCGACGAGGCCACTTCGGCGCTGGACAGCGAGGCAGAAGCCGCGATCCAGGCCGCGCTTTACGGCGTGATGCAGGGGAAAACCGTGATCGCGATTGCGCACCGGCTTTCCACCATCGCCGAGATGGACCGCATTGTCGTCCTGGATGATGGCCGAGTGGCCGAACAGGGCAGTCATGCCGAATTGCTGGCCCAGAACGGGCTTTATGCCCGGTTCTGGGCACGGCAATCGGGCGGCTTCATCGGCCTTGAAGACCAGTCTGAGGATCAGCCGCAATGAGCATTTTCGCCTGGCTCGGAGCACGGATCGACGCGTTTCGCCCGGCGGATGGGCCGCCGCCGCAAAACCTGGGCGCCTTCATGCGCTGGTGTCTGCGCGGCGCCTGGCCATGGATGATCGTCGCAGGCGTGATTTCCTCGATTGCCGGTGCAACCGAGGTGGTCAGTGCCGTGATCCTCGGCTGGGTGGTGGATGCGGCGGTCAATGCCGGGCCGGAGGCGTTTTTCCAGGCCCATATGGGGCTTTTGCTGATCTTCCTGATCTTCTACCTAGTGCTGCGACCGATGGCGTTCGGCCTGTCATCGGCTTCGAACTCGGTGGTGATCGGGCCGAATGTGATGCCGCTGGTCTTGTCGCGGCTGCATCGCTGGACGCTTGGCCAGCCGGTCACCTTCTTTGACAATGATTTCGCGGGGCGCATCGCCACCAAGCAGATGCAGGCCGCCCGCGCCGTCACCGATACCGCGACCGAGATCATCAACACCGTCTGTTTCGCGCTCGCCTCGGTGATCGGGTCGGCGATTTTCCTGCTGGCGATTGATCCGCTGGTCGCGCTGGCGCTTCTGGGCTGGCTGATCTTCTACGTGGTGATGATCCGCTTCTTCATGCCAAGGGTGCGCAAAAATTCTGCCGCCCGCGCCGCGACCCGCGCCATGGTCTCGGGCCAGGTGGTCGACACCATTACCAATATCAAAACGGTCAAGCTGTTCGCCCATCACAGGTTCGAAGATGAGGTCGCGCTGAAAGCGATGGAAAGCTTCCGCGAAGCCTCGCTTGAATTCGGCGAGATCTCGACCTGGTTTCGCTTTTCGCTGATGGCGCTGTCAGGGCTTTTGCCGGTCCTGCTGATCGGGGGCACGCTCTTGCAATGGCAGGCAGGGCTGGCCACTGCCGGCGATATCGCTGCCGCCGGCGCGGTCGCGATCCGCATCGCGCAGATGTCGGGCTGGGTCTCGTTCACGCTGATGGGGATCTATACTTCGGTCGGCGAGGTCGAGGACGGGATGAAGACCCTCTCTGTCCCCCATACGCTGGCCGATGCGGAAGATGCGGCGCAGCTGCCGCAGATTCGCGGCGAGATCGGCTATAATGACGTGACCTTCGCCTATGGCCGCACCGATGAGAAAGGCCGGGGCGGGGTGCGCGACATCCGCCTGACCATCATGGCGGGCGAGAAGATCGGCATTGTTGGTGCTTCGGGCGCCGGGAAATCGACTTTGGTTTCGCTGTTGCTCAGGCTTTACGACCCGGAAAAGGGCTCCGTCACCATTGACGGCCATGACCTGCGCGGTGTCACGCAGGAAAGCCTGCGCCGTCAGATCGGCATGGTCACGCAAGAGACCGCGACCTTCAACCGATCCGCCCGCGACAATATCGCTTACGGCAATCCCGAAGCCTCGCAGGCCGAGATCGAGGCGGCTGCGCGGGCCGCCGAGGCGCATGACTTCGTCTCCTCCATGGTCGATCACCAGGGGCGCCGGGGCTATGACGCCTTCCTTGGCGAGCGCGGTGTCAAGCTTTCCGGCGGCCAGCGGCAGCGCATCGCACTGGCGCGGGCATTTTTGAAAAACGCGCCCATTCTGGTGCTGGATGAGGCGACATCGGCGCTTGACAGCGAGGTCGAGGCCTCGATCCAGGAGGCGCTGGAACGCGTGATGCAGGGCAAGACCGTGCTTGCCATCGCGCATCGGCTTTCGACCATCGCGGCGATGGATCGCATCATCGTGATGGAAAAGGGCGAGATTGTCGAAGAAGGCAGCCATGAGGCGCTGCTGGCACAGGACGGGCGCTATGCGCGGTACTGGAAACGCCAGTCGGGCGGCTTCATCGTCACCGAACAGGAAGAAGCGAATGGGTGAAACGGTTCGGCTGGTCATTGACCGGCTGGGGCATCTGGGCGACGCGATTGCGTCCGGCCCGGATGGTGCGGTGTTTGTTGCCGGGATGCTGCCCGGCGAAGAGGTCGAAGGCATATTGCAGGGCGACCGTCTGACCGGCGCGCGGATCGTGACGCCGTCGCCTGCGCGCGTAAAACCGCCCTGCCAGCATGCGAAAAGCTGCGGTGGCTGCCAGCTGCAACATGCCTCGGATGATTTCGTGGCCAGCTGGAAACGCGATGTGGTCGCCCAGTCGCTGCGTCTCCAGGGGATCGAGGCGCCGCTTTTGCCCGGGGTTGCGACCTCGCCACCGGCCACACGGCGGCGCGCGACCCTGTCGGGGCGGCGCACCAAAGGCGGTGTGCAGCTGGGGTTTCACGCCAAAGGCCAGGAACTGATCATCGCGGTGCCGGGCTGCAAGCTGCTGCATCCCGACCTGATGGCCACCCTGCCCGCGCTGGAGGCGCTGGTGCAGTTCGGGGGCTCGCGCACATCCGAGATCCAGCTTCAGGTAACGCAAAGCCTCGCGGGGCCGGATGTGGTTGTGACCGGCGGTAAAGAGCTGGACGGCCCGGCGCAGATGGAGCTTGCGCGGCTTGCCGAGCGGTTCTCCATCGCGCGCCTGACCTGGGACAAAGAGATCATCTCGCAACGCGAGGCGCCGGTGATCCGGCTGGGCACGGCGCGGGTCGAATTTCCCCCCGGCGCCTTTTTGCAGGCGACATTCCAGGGCGAGGCGGCACTGGTCAGCGCGGTGAAAACCGCCGTCGGGGGCGCGAAGCGTATTGCGGATCTGTTCTGCGGGCTTGGTACTTTCGCCCTGCCGCTGGCGGCAGAGGCGTCGGTCCATGCGGTGGAGGGCCACAATGCCCTCACTGGTGCGCTTGAAAAAGCCGCGCGCAACACGCCGGGGCTGAAAAAGATCACCACCGAGACCCGCGATCTGTTCCGCCGCCCGCTTGAGACCGATGAGCTGAAAGGCTTTGACGCGGTCGTGATCGACCCGCCCCGTGCCGGGGCCGAGGCGCAATGTCAGAGGCTTGCGGCGTCAGAGGTGCCGGTGATCGCGATGGTGTCCTGCAACCCCGTCACCTTTGCGCGCGACGCAAAGATCCTGATCCAGGCCGGCTACCGGCTCGACCATGTTCAGGTCGTCGACCAGTTCCGCTGGTCGGTTCATATCGAACTGGCAGCCCGCTTTTCGCGTTGAAAATAACGCATCCGTGAGACCGGATGGCGACGGGAATGCTGGCCTCAGCAAGGTGATTCCGCTATCCGTAAAAAAACAGGCGAGCGGAAACACTCCATGCGGGCATTCAGACTTCTTATTATCCTGGCGCTTGCGGTGACGCTGGCAGCCTGCGGCAAGAAGGATACCAAATTCCGGACCTATAAGGGCCCGGAGGTCACTTCGGTCGTCATCAAAAAGACCGACCGAATCATGTATCTTCTGCACAATGAAAAAGTGCTGAAGAAATATGATGTGGGCCTCGGCTTTGCTCCGGTCGGCCACAAGCAGTTCGAAGGGGACGGCAAGACGCCCGAAGGCACCTATTACATGACCTTCAAGAACCCGAACTCGCGCTACCATCTGTCGCTTTACGTGAATTACCCCAATGTCATCGACAAGGAATTCGCGCTTTTGCAGAACAAGAAACCCGGCGGCGAGATCTTTATCCATGGCGGGCCGCGCAACAAAGTCTCGGTGCGGGACTGGACAGAGGGCTGTATCGCCGTGACCGATGATCAGATCGAAGAGGTCTATTCCATGGTCAATCTGGGCACACCGATCCATATCCTGCCCTGAATTTCCCCCCATAGCCAACAGACAAAGCAAAACGGGCGGCCCTGCACAGGCCGCCCGTTTTGCTTTGGTCATTTGCTTTCGCCGGGGTTCCGCGGCCGGATCAGCCGCCTGTTACCAGCGTCCACCAGATCTTTCCGCCCTCTTCCTGATACCAGGCGAAGCCCGCCTCGCGCGCATTCGGATCGAGGATCACATCGCGCTGATCCTTGGCCGCCATCCAGACCGAGAGCGTCTCCAGCTCTGTCTGATAGGTCTCCGAGATATTCTCGCCCAGAAGCCGCCCGTTATAGCCCGCGCGCTGCACCCGCGTCAGCGGCGAAGAGCCGTCAGAGCCGAAATGCCAGGGGCGGTTCTGCACCGACATATCGCGCGAATGGGTCTCTGCCGCCGCATTCAGCGCCGCGCTGAAGGCCAGAGGCTGCGCGCCCTTTGCCCGCCGCATCGTATTGACGCTGTCGAGGAAGCGATAAGGGATCTGTTCGGCAATGGCCGGGGTGATGCGATAGATGCGCGGCAACGGCTTGCCATCCGCACCAAGCTGCACCGGTTCGGTTCCCGCCCCCACACATGCCGCCAGCAAAAGTGCCGGCCCCAGGGCCAGGAATGCTCGTCTGTTCATGTTCTCACCAACTACTGCCCGTTTCGGTGTTTTACCCCTTTTATCCGTTCTGCGGCGCAGGCGCAAATGCTACGCGTGACGCAGGCGCCGGGCGGCCCCGGGTCAAGATGCACGGGGGCCTGCAGACATCGCCCCGGCCCGCTTTCGCGCCTTTGCACAGCGCAGGTCGCCACCATGCACGAAAGTTACAACCGTTTGATTTGCGCATGACGCCGGAAAACACTAGGTTCCGCACAAAAATACCCATTCCAGGAGTAACGAAATGTCCGCTGACCACCTGAATCGCCGCAGGGTGCTTGGCAATGCCGCCGCGTTGGGGGCCGCCGCACTTGGCGCCTCTGCCTTCGGAGCCGCCACTTTCGGCACCGGGCTGACGCCGGCAATGGCCCAGGATACTCCGCGCAACAATGCCTCCAGCTTCCGGATGCTGGACTGGCGGGGCTATTTCGACAACACCCGCAAAGGGGCGATTCTCGTCGATATCACCTCGCGGGCGCTGCATTTCTGGTCGGAAGACCAGTCGGTTTACCGGCTGTACCCGACCTCGGTGCCGCTCTCGGATGATCTGACCCGTCTGGGCCGGACCGAAGTGGTGCAAAAAGTCGTCAATCCGTCCTGGCGTCCGACGCCCTCGATGAAAGAGCGCAATCCGGAATGGCCGGATGTGGTTGAAGGCGGCGCTGCGGACAATCCGCTTGGAACCCGCGCAATGTATCTGAGCTGGACCTATTACCGCATCCACGGCACGCATGACACGCGCAAGATCGGGCGGAAATCGTCCAATGGCTGCATCGGCATGTATAATGAACACGTGCAGGAACTTTACGATATGGCGCAAATTGGCACACAAGTGTTGCTAATTTGACGACACTTTAGCCCTACATACAGCACCCGCTTACAGCGAATTGCATTTTCCAGGGGCTCCTGATTAACAAACGGATACGAGGACACTTGGGTGCATGTCGTGACCTCTGCAATACCACGGCATGCTGTAACTGGAGATTCTAAGATGAAAAAAATCGCGCTTGCCGCTGCTCTCTCGGTTGCCGCTTCGTCGGCTTTCGCAGGTGGTGTTGTTGAACCCCATATGGAGCCGGAAGTCGTGAAGCAAACGACGTCGTCCTCGGGCGGCATCCTTGTTCCGCTGCTGGTGCTCGTTGTGATCGCAGCAGCTGCCGCAAGCTGATCACTGAAGCAATTCATGGAAAGGGACGGCAGAGTTTCTGCCGTCCCTTTTCATTTGTGCCGATGCGTGAATGCCCCTGCCTTCTGCCTGTGTCGGCTCCCGGCGACAGATGCGCCAATGAAAGGCAGGGTGAACCCAGACCATCCTGCCGGAAGTAACCGTCAGAATCACCCCGCAGAACGGCCCGGAAGGTGCCTCGCCGGCTCAGACCCAGCCGGCCAGATTCGCTGCGATGATGCCGGTCAGGGCCTCGATATGGGCCGGATCGTCATTGAGGCAGGGAATATAGGTGAAGCGCTCACCGCCGGCATGCAGGAAGGCCTCCTGGATCTCGCCCTGGATCTCTTCCAGCGTCTCGATGCAATCGGCCGAAAAAGCCGGCGCGATCACCGCGATCCGCTTTTTCCCCTGTTTCGCCAGCTCGGCCACATATTCGACCGTATAGGGACGCAGCCACTCCTCGGTGCCGAAAACCGACTGGAACGAGGTGTGCAGCTCTGCGTCCTCCCAGCCGAGCTTTTCACGCAGCAGGCGCGAGGTCTTGCGGCACTGGCAGAAATAGGGGTCACCCTCTTCGACATAGCGCTTCGGCATGCCGTGATAGCTTGCGACCAGCAGGTCGGGGCGGTGATCAAGCCCCGCATAGGCCCGGGTGACGGCCCCCGCCAGCGCCGTGATATAGGCCGGGTTGTCGTAATATTCCGGCACGATCCGGACCGAGGGCTGGCGCTTTTCCTGCATCAATGCGCGGAAAAGCTGGTCATTCGCCGTCGCCACCGTCGCGCCCGCATATTGCGGGTAAAGCGGCAGGAAGGCGATCTTCGTACAGCCCTTCGCGATCAGCGCTTTCAGCTTTTCTTCTGTCGAGGGCTTGCCGTAACGCATGCAGAAATCGACCTCGACCCGGTCGCCGAACTGCGCCTTCAGCGACGCCGCCAGCGCCGCGGTCTGGGCCTTGGTGATCGTCATAAGGGGCGATTCGTTCAGGTCTTCGTTCCAGATCAGCTTGTAATTCGCCCCCGAGGTGAAAGGACGTTTCGACAGGATCACCGCCTGCAACAGCGGCTGCCATTTCCAGTCCGGGATATCGATCACCCGCTTGTCTGACAGGAACTCGTTCAGATAGCGGCGCATCGACCAGTAATCATAGCCGTCAGGCGTGCCGAGATTGGCGATCAGCACGCCGATCTTCTTGCTGCCCGTCACCGGATGCCCTTCGGGAAGCCCGTTCGCCGCGCTGATTCTCGCGTCAGTCATGCCTGTCGCTCCCTCTGCTGGTTGCGGGTCCGGGATACAGGCTTGACCTGTGGGGTCAAGCGCCAGGCCGCATCACGGCAAGCGGTGTTCCGTCGCACGAAGCGCATCCGCCAGCCGCGCGCGTGCTGATCCGGGGCGCAGCGGCTTTTGCTGGCTTTCATGCGGGGTCCATCCGGTCAGGCAGATCACCTCGAATGTAGCCTCGATCCGGTCGCCGGCTGCCGGGAAATTTTGCCGATAGATCTCGCCAGCCCTTAGAAACAGCGCGCGCGATGTCGGGCGGCGCAACCGGGCTGCCAGCGCATTGGTCTCGCCCATGGCGCGCAGATCCGACATCAGATGAAAAATGTCGCGATAGGCCACTTTGCGGGTGAAACTGTCTGCCACCGGCAGTGCGAATCCGGCTCGTTGCAACAGCGCGCCCAGATCGCGGATCTCGGCCATCGGCAGGATCCGGGGCGAGAGACCGCCGCTGATTTCGGCCTCGGCCTCGGCAAGACAGGCGCGCAGCTCGTGCAGCGTTTGCCCGCCGAACAAAAGGGCGAGGAACAACCCGTCGGGCTTCAGGGCACGAAACCCCTGTACCATCTGCCCGACCGGATCATCCGCCCAATGCAGGCTCATCGCATGGATTACGGCATCCTGGCTGCCAGGGGCCAGCTTCAGCAGCGGCAGATCCGGGGATTGCGGCAGATCCGGCAGCGCCCCGGCCCAGAAATCCGGAAAACCGCTGATCAGAACCGGCGCCGTAAACCTCCTGTTAACCGAAAGCAGCCTTTCCTTGATCTCATCGGCAGCCTCTTCAAGCAGGAAAAAGGCCGGATCAGGCGAGGCAACCGCGCGACGGCGGTGCAGCGAAAGGGCGTGGCGATCGGTCAGGACAGGTGCGGACATGATGGCGGAAAATAGGGGGCGCAGGCAAAGATGCAAGCGAAGATAAGGTGATTGGGGCGCCGTCCGGTCGGCCTTCTTTGCTTGCGAAGACACTGGGGCTCGGGCTGCTCCGCGCGGTATTTCCGCCGCAATGCATTGCCTGCGGCGGGCTGGTCTCGTCGGATTTCGGGCTTTGCGGCGGCTGCTGGCGTGACACGCCGTTTATCACCGGCGCCTGCTGCAGCACCTGCGGCCTGGAGGTGCCCGCAGATCCGGATGCCTCCGGGGCAGCTGGCGGCGGGGATCACCTTTGCGAGGAATGCCATGCCGCCCCCCGCCCCTGGGCGGCCGGGCGCGCGGCGATGCTCTACAGGGCGACCGGGCGCAGCCTTGTGCTGGCGCTGAAACATGGCGACCGGCTGGACCTGGCGCGTCCAATGGGCCAGTGGCTCGCGCGCGCGGCGCGGCCCCTGCTGGCCGAAGGCATGGTGATCGCGCCGGTGCCGCTACACCGCTGGCGGCTCTTTCGGCGGCAATATAACCAGGCTGCCCTGTTGTCGCATGAACTGGCCCGGCTGACCGGGCTTGATCACTTTCCCGATCTGTTGACCCGCCCGCGCGCCACAGGCAGCCAGGAGGGCCGCTCGCGCGAGGCGCGCTTTGCCGCGCTTGACGGGGCATTCCGCATTTCGCCGCGCCAGGCCGCCGGGATCCGGGGCCGACCGGTGTTGCTGGTCGATGATGTGATGACCTCGGGCGCGACATTTTCTGCAGCCACCGCCGCCTGTCATGCAGCAGGCGCAGGGCCGGTATCCGTTCTCGCCCTCGCACGCGTTGCACGCAATGGTTAAATCCCTATAATTCCATCCGGAATGAGGGACCAGCCATGCCTAAAGTCGAGATCTACACCACCCCCACCTGCCCCTATTGCCTCGCGGCAAAGCGGCTTCTGACGAAAAAGGGCGTGGCCTTCACCGAGATTGACGTCAGCCGTGACCCCGATCTGCGGATCGCCATGACCAATCGTGCCGGCGGGCGGCGGACGGTGCCGCAGATTTTCATCGGCGAGACCCATGTCGGTGGCTCGGACGATCTGCATGCGCTGGAGCATGAGGGCAGGCTTGACCCCCTGCTGGCCGGCTGATGCGGGCGGCTCTGATCCAGCTGAATGTGACGGATGACCCGGCCGAGAATCTCGGCTCGGTCCAGGGGATGATTCGCACAGCGGTGGCCTCGGGCGCGGATTTCATCCTGACGCCCGAGATGACCAATTGCCTGTCCTCATCGCGCGATCACCAGCGCAGTGTTTATCACCATGAGGCCGACGACCCCACGCTCAGCGCCCTGCGCGAGGCGGCAGCAGCAGCGGGGAAGCATCTGCTGATCGGCTCCTTGGGGCTGTTGACGCAGGATGCTGATGGGCGGTTCGCGAATCGCTCCTTTCTGATCGGGCCGGATGGCGGCATCCTCGCGCGGTACGACAAAATTCATATGTTCGACGTCAATGTCTCGGAAACCGAGATCTACCGCGAGAGCGCAGGCTATCGGCCCGGCGACCGCGCGGTGGTGGCGGAAACACCCTTTGGTAAGGTCGGCATGGCGGTCTGCTACGACCTCCGCTTCCCGCATCTTTTCCGCCACCTCGCGAAAGGCGGCGCAGAGATCCTGACGGTGCCGGCGGCCTTCAACGACACCACCGGACGCGCGCATTGGGAGACCCTGCTGCGCGCCCGCGCCATTGAAAATGGCTGTTTCGTCCTCGCCCCTGCCCAGACCGGTTTTCACCGCGAGGCGCATGGCCGCGGGCGGCGCACCTGGGGCCATTCGCTTGCCATCGCGCCCTGGGGCGAGGTGATCGCCGATGGCGGGACCGAGCCGGGCGTCACCCTGGCCGATCTCGACCTTTCCCAGATCGCGCGGGCGCGGGGCCGGGTTCCGGCGCTGAGCCATGACCGCGATTTCAGCGGGCCGGATACGCCCCTATGAGCCAGGACCGCACCGAAGACATTGCCGTCGCGCTGTTTGGCGAATTGTTCATGACCGATCAGCTTGCGCGCAACCGCATTTCGAAAGCACTGCCAAAGGGCATGGAACTGTCGCAGTTCTCGGTGCTGAACCACCTCGCGCGGGTGCAGGATGAACGCAGCCCCGCGCAGCTTGCGCGCGCGTTCCATGTCACGCGGGGCGCGATGACCAACACACTGTCGCGGCTGGAATGGGCCGGGCATATCCATATTCGCCCCGACTGGGATGACGCACGCCGGAAATTCGTGGCGATCAGCCCCGCCGGACGCGCCGCCCGCGATGCCGCCGTCCAGGCAGTGACGCCGATGATTGCCGAAGTGGTCGAGGCGCTTGGCCAGGACCGGGTGCGCGCCGTCCTGCCGGTCCTGCGTGAGATGCGGGCAAGGCTGGAACAGGAGGGCTGAACGCCCTCCCGCCGCCTCGGTCCCGCAATCAGTTGTTTGATATCGCCTGGGCCGCGCGCCCGATCCCCATCACACCCGCCGCGAGGCCGATGATGGAGGCCGCCGAGCCGATCGGGCTTTCCGCCACCACAACCACATCCTTGTTCTGGATGTAGAACTGTCCGGCCGAGAACAGCCCATCTGCCGAGGTCAGATCGATGGCAAAGATCACGCGTTGTTTGTCCGGGCCCACGCCAGCCGCACTGTTCGCCGCGCGCAGCGCAGTCGCCGGATAATTGCGCAGAACCAGCACCGATTTGGCATCGGCGCGCGTATCGTTCAGTCCGCCGGTCAGCGACAAAGCCTCCAGCGCAGTCACCCGCTCTTGCGGGAAGGGCACCTGTGATTCGGCACCCGAGGCGCCCAGCGCGATGAAATAGCGCTCATCCGATTCGACATAGACCTTGTCGCCGCCACGCAGCGTGGTGTCCTGCGCCGGGTCTTTCAGCAGCCGGTCGGCAGAGATGCCGTAGAGCTTGCCATCGCGCATCAGCCGCACATAGGGGTTCTTCGTCGCGGCCGGGATACCACCGCCCATGGCAAGCAGACCCAGGACGGTAAAGTCCCGCGAGGGCATCGGGTAACTGCCAGGCGCATTGACGCCTGAGACCAGATCGACGGTCGATTTATGTCCCGGCTGATGTGCGACCAGCACCTGAGACGAGGGCATGATCGTTTCGATTTTCTTCTGTACCGCCTCGCGCGCCTGGTCGGGGGTCATATTGCCGATATAGACCTTGTCGGCGAAGGGCAGGTAGATCGACCCATCGGGCGAGACGGTAAGCCCCGGCAGTGCCACGAGTTTCTGTCCAGGCTGCGACAGGAGCGTGACATCCCCGGTCTCCCAGATCGTCAGATCGATCTTATCGCCGGCCTGGATCGTATTGCCCGAAGGCCCGCGCTTTTTGGTCAGCCAGCCCGAGGTGGCGGCGCCCCCGCCCATGCCGGGCCAGCCCGAAACCCGCCCCACCGTATCGCGCGACACATTCACCACCTGGAAATCTGCGTCTTCGGCATCCGCGCCGCGCAGGATCTCGCTCGCCTTCCCCGCCCCTCTCGGCGCGGTACAGCCGGCTAGTGACACAGAGACAGTGGCTGCAACAAGCAGCCTGACGACAGACGAGGAACGCATACAAATCTCCGGCGGCAGCCCTGGAATTCCGGCATCGTGCCTGTCCGCATATCCCCATATATGGACAGTCCGACCCCAGGGACCATAAGCTCTGGTCGGCTACGGTCAATTGCCTGTGACATTGGCCCGGACGATTTGGCGGGAATGCGGCGCAAAAACCCTGGGGGAAACTCTGTCAGATACCACTGTTATTGTAACCGGCGCGGCAGGCCGGGTTGGCTCGATCCTGAAGCGGGTCTGGACGGCAGCGCCACCGCCGGCGCTGCAGTTTCTGTGGTCTTCGCGGCAGGCGGCACCCGGGATCCGCTGGGAGATCGGCGCGGGCCCTGCCCCGGCCTGGCCGCGGGATGCGATCCTGTTGCATCTGGCCGGCACGACCGGCGCGAGGGATCCGGGTGCCAATCCGGGCCTGATCCCGCCGGTGCTGAAAGCCTGTCGCCAAAATCATGTCCGCCATCTGGTCTGTCTCTCGACTGCGGCCGTCTATGCGCCGGGGCCGGTGCCGGCCCGCGAAAGCGACCCGCCCGCGCCGCCGGGCCCCTATGGTGCGGCCAAGCTGGAGGCCGAGCGTCTGCTTGTGGCATCGGGCCTGCCGCTGACCATCCTGCGGCTTGGCAATCTGGCCGGGGCCGATGCCCTGCTGACCCCGCGCGCGCCCGGTCAGGACATCCTACTGGACCCGGTTGCAGATATGCCGGGCGGGCCATTACGGTCCTGGATCGGCCCCATCACCTTCGCGCAAGCGCTGGCCGCGCTGCTGGGGCGGATTGCGGCGGGCGAAACCCTGCCGCCAGTCCTGAACATCGTGCAGGCACCGCCTTTGGGCATGGCCGATCTCCTGCGCGCCTCGGACCTCGCCTGGGGCTGGGCCGCGCCCAATCCAAAGGTGGTGCCTGTCGCGAGCCAGGATAATGCAGCGCTTGCCGCGCTGCTGCCGCTGCCTTCTGCCTCACCCGCACAGATCATCGCGGAAATCCAGGCGCTGCGCGCCCTGCCGGAGCCATAAACCATGACCCCCGGCAAACGCCTCTTTGACCTTGTGCTCGCACTGGTGGCAGCCTGTCTGCTGGCTTTGCCGGCGCTGATCATCGCGATCTGGATCCTGATCCGTTCCGGCCGGCCGGTCTTCTACCTTGCCGAGCGGATGAAGACCCCTGACCAGCCATTCCGGCTGTGGAAATTTCGCACCATGACGGTGGACCGCGCCGATACCGGCGTTTCGGGCGGCGACAAAAGCGCGCGCATCACCCGCGAAGGCCGTATCCTGCGGCGCTACCGGCTTGATGAGATCCCGCAGATCTGGAACATCCTCAAAGGTGATATGAGCATTGTCGGCCCGCGCCCGCCCTTGCCGCAATATACTGAGGCCTTCCCCGATCTTTACCGCGAGGTGCTGCAATGCCGTCCTGGTCTCACCGGCCTCGCTACGCTGCACTTCCACCGTCACGAGGCATGGCTGCTTGCGCAATGCCGTGACGCATCTGAGACCGACGAGGTTTACCGTCGGCGCTGCGTACCCAGAAAGGCGCATCTCGACCTGATCTACCGCGCGAAGCGCAGTCTTTGTTACGATATTGTCATACTTGGCCGCACATTCGGGCAGGTCTTACGGCGGAAATAGGCAGGTAAGCGCCACTGATACTCTGCCTTGTATGTTATGCTTGCCGGGTTGGTGGCATATGATCATTCTGTGTTCAATTACCTGGTGATCTTTCTGACAATGACATCTTTTCGCAAGACGCTGTTCTGGATCTCCCAATCTCTGACCAGGCAGCACAAGCAACTGGCCATCTGGCTGCTCGATGTCTCCCTCGCACCATTCAGCTTTTTGCTGGCCTGCATTTTCACGTATAATACAATCTGGCCCTCCGAGCAGCTTGCGCGGCTGGCACTGGTCTTTCCGCTGCTGGCGGTGTTTGGCGGCTTTGCCTCGATCGCCCTCGGGCTGCTGCGGGTCAAGCTGAAAAGCTATGAGACCTTCGGCACCATCGGGATCTTCCCCTATGCGGCAATGGTTACGACCGGCGCCTTTTTCGTCACCAGCCTGCCGGGGCTCTATTTCCCGGTGGTCGGCACGCTTGCCTTCGCGCTTATCCTGTTTCTGTCCGCCATCGGGTCGCGGGTGATCTTGCTGCAGCTTTACCTCTCGGCGCTGCGCTATAACAAAGTGCCGGTACGGGTGCTGATCTATGGCGCCGGCACCACCGGGCTGCGCCTCGCCTCGGCCCTTAAAGCGCATGAGACGATCCGCGTTGTCGCCTTCCTGGATGATGACCCGAACCTGTCCAGCCAGCGCATTGCCGGGCTGCGCATCCTCTCGCCCGAGTGGATTTCCGATATTGCCCGCAATCATGAGATCAACCGGGTGATCCTGGCGATCCCGTCGCTGTCGGCACCGAAACAGATGCGGATCGTGCGGCAGATGCAGGCGCTTGGGCTGGAGGTGCAGGTGCTGCCCTCGTTCGAGCAGCTCGCCGGGGCCGAGATGCGCGTCGATACGCTGAAATCGGTTTCGCCGGGGCGTTTCCTGAACCGCGACCGGCTTGATGTCGGCCTGCCGGACGGGACAGACGCCTATTACGGCCGCTCGGTCATGGTCTCGGGCGCCGGGGGGTCTGTCGGGTCCGAGCTCTGCCGCCAGCTGCTGTCCTGCGGACCGGTGCGGCTGGTTCTGTTCGAGATGTCCGAACTGGCGCTTTACAACATCGAGCGCGAACTCGCCGCGATGCCCGGCGCGCAGGGCATCCATATCGAACCGGTGCTGGGATCGGTAACCGATGCCCGCACCCTGCGCCGCACCATACATGAAAACGGCGTCGAGGTGGTGCTGCATGCCGCCGCCTATAAACATGTCCCGCTGGTCGAGGCCAATCCGATCTCGGGTCTGGTGAACAATGTGCTGGGCACCAGAGCGCTTGCCGATGCCTGCGTCGAAGCGGGGGTGAAGCGCTTCCTGCTGGTTTCGACCGATAAGGCGGTCAGGCCGACGAATGTGATGGGCGCCTCTAAACGGCTGGCCGAACTGGTGATCCAGGACATGGCGCATCGCCACCAGGGCACACATTTCTCAATCGTGCGGTTCGGAAATGTGCTGGGATCTTCGGGCTCGGTCATTCCGCTCTTCAAGGATCAGATCGCCCATGGCGGACCGGTCACGCTGACCCATGAAGACGTCACCCGCTATTTCATGACGATTGCCGAGGCGACGCGCCTCGTGCTGCTGGCGGGCTCGTTCGAGGATGCCTCGACACGCGGCCGCGCCAATGTCTTCGTGCTTGATATGGGCAAGCCGGTCCGGATCCGCGATCTTGCGGCCCAGCTGATCGAAGCGGCGGGCTATACCTTACGCGATGAGAACAACCCGACCGGCGATATTGAAATCAAAGTCATCGGGCTGCGGCCCGGCGAAAAATTGCATGAGGAATTGCTGATCGGCGACGGCCTGTTGCGCACGCCGCATCCCAAGATCCTGCGCGCGAGTGAAGAAGACGAAACCCGGCTGGAAATTCCGGTTCTGCTGCAAAGGCTTGGCCGGATTGCCGCCACAGGCGATGCCGAGGAAGCCCGTGAACTCGCGATCAGCGTCGCCTGCAGCACTGGCGAGGCGAGGCCGGATCCCAATGCAGCAATGATGTCGCAGTGACGCGGTTCCTGCCAATCTGTGGGCACCTTCGCACAGCAGGGCTTGCCGTTCGGTGCTGGCTTTCGCATAGATGGGGCGAACGGAGGGTCAGTTTTGGCAAGCAAGACACGTAGCCTGCTGCTTGCGACGGTTTGTGCATCGGTGATGACGTTCCCCTTTGTGCGAGAGTCGAAGGCAGAGATGAAACCGACGCTGAGCTTCAGCGGCGTGCCCGGCCTTATTGATATGCCCTCGGGCGATACGATGCCGGACGGCACCTTCAACCTCTCGGTTTCCAAATTTGGCGCGGTGTCTCGCGCGACACTCAGCTTCCAGATCACCCCCTGGATGGCCGCAAGTTTCCGGTTGCAGGCGACCGGCAAATGGAACGATGTTCTGCCTGACCCGAATGATTATTCGACCTATAATGACCGCAGCTTCGATCTGCGCTTCCGCCTCGCGGAAGAGGGCGCATGGATGCCCGCCGTCACCCTCGGGCTGCAGGATTTTCTCGGGACAGGCTTTAATTCTGCCGAATATCTGGTCGCGACCAAGACCTTCAACGACAGGCTGAAAGTCACTGCCGGCATCGGCTGGGGGCGTTATGGCAGCTACCAGTCCTTTGGCAACCCGTTCGGCGGCGTGCGCGACAGCTGGGATTCCACCACCGGCCTCGGCTCCGAACTGAACGCCGATAACTGGTTTCGCGGCCCGGCCGCACTCTTTGGCGGCCTTGAATATAAGATCAACGACAAATGGACGGTGAAGGCCGAGTATTCCAGCGACAATTACAATCTGGAATCCGGCGACCGGAAAGTGTTCGAGCGCAAGAACCCCTATAATATCGGCGTCGAATATGCCTGGGGCGATAATGTCCGCATCGGCGCCTATTCGCTTTACGGGTCGGAATTCGGGTTTTCCTTCCATCTGGTGATGGATCCGAAAAACCGCCCCGGCACCATCGGCGTTCTGGGTTCCGGGCCGATCCCGGTGATCACCCGCCCGTCGCGTGCCTCGAACCCGGATGCATATGACGGCGGCTGGGTTACTCAGGCCAATGCCAATGGTCTCCTGCGCAAGAACCTGAACCGCTATCTGGAAAAAGACGGAATCCGCATCGAGGATTTCGCCTATACAGCCGACCGCGTGCAGATCCGCATCCGCAATGACAAGCTTGACGCGCCGGCCCAGGCCATCGGCCGCACCGCCCGCGCACTTGCCGCCGTGATGCCGGCCTCGGTCGAGACGTTTGAGATCGTGCCGGTCGTCAAAGGCATGGGCGTGTCGAAAGTCACCATCCGCCGTTCGGATCTGGAACGGCTGGAACATACGCCCAACAATGCCGCGACCCTGCGGGAGCGTGTCACCTGGGCCGATGCAGGCGAGATGATCCCCGGTGGCGCAGGCGCCGAAGAGGATATGTATCAGAAGCTCCGCTGGCGTATCCTGCCGGGCTTCCGCGTAACGTCGCCGGCGCATGGCGATATCGGTATCCGCGCATCGGCCAGCTATGATTTGGCCCCCGGCTGGGTTGCCTCGGGCACCATCTATCAGAAGATCGCCGGCAATTCCGAGAAAGCGCATCTGGTCCCCAAAGGTGGCACCCTGCCCCATGTCCGGTCGGACACGCGCAAATATAACGAGGATTCCGATTTCGCGTTCGAACGCGCGACGCTGGCCTGGTATGCCCACCCCGCCCCGAATTTCTACAGCCGTGTCACCGTCGGTTATCTGGAACGGATGCATGGCGGCGTCTCGGGTGAGGTGCTCTGGAAACCAGCCGACAGCCCGCTCGCCCTTGGGGTCGAGGTAAATTACACCAAACAGCGCGACACCGATGGTATGCTGGGCTTTGGCGATTATGACTATGCCATCACGACCGGCTATCTCTCGGCCTATTACGATTTCGGCAATGGCTATCTCGGCCAGCTTGATGTCGGGCGCTATCTTGCGGGCGATGTCGGCGCGACGCTGACGCTGGACCGCGAATTCGCCAATGGCTGGAAAGTGGGCGCTTTTGCAACCCTGACCGATGCCAGCGCGGCAGCGGTCGGCGAAGGGCGGTTCGACAAGGGGATCCGCATCACCATCCCGATGAACTGGATGCTCAGCAACCCGTCCCGCCAGGAAATCAGCCAGACCATCCGCCCGCTGCAACGCGACGGCGGCGCGCGTGTCGATGTCGAGGGCAGGCTCTATGACACGATCCGCGATTATCACTCTGACCGGGTCGATGACCAATGGAGCCGCGTATGGCGCTGAAAACCACCACCGGCGCGCTGGTGCTGCTCGCCACGCTCGCGGGCTGCGGCAAGCTGGAAAAGCTCATCCCCGGGGTCAAGGACCTGACAGGCGGCGAAGCCGGTGGCCAGCTGGCTCCGATCGGCAATGTCAGCCGTGCCGCGATCGAGAAATCGCGCGAGCCGGTGATGAAACTGCGCGTCCCCTCGCGCGGGATCGAGACCTTCCTCACCATCCGCGACCGTCGTGGTGATGTGACACAGTGGTTCTCGGCGGATGGGATGCTGTTCTCGTTCCGTGGCGATGTCCTGATCGAGACCCGGGGGCTTGGCGCTGATCTGATGTCCTCTGCTGCGCCCCAGGCCGGCCAGATCGCTTCGGGCGGCGCTTATCGGCGGTCGTATTTCTACATGGATGCCGATGACCAGACCGGACGGCGCGATTACAATTGCGTCGTCACCACCGACGGGTCCGAGACAGTGACGATCTACGGGCGCGGCCACAGCACCCGCAAGATCAGCGAGACCTGTGAACGCGAGGGCGGGCGCCTTACCAATCACTACTGGCTGGAAGGCGGCAAGGTCCGCAAATCACGCGAATGGGTCAGCCCGGGCATCGGCCAGATCGAATTCGAACGCGTGGTCGACTGATCGCTCGCGGGCAAAAGCGCGAAGGGGGACGGGGAATTGCCCCTGCCTCGCCCACAATACCTTTCTTTTAACCGACACATCACAGGCTTTCGGTGATTGCGGCATATATTCTGACCTCCGGCCCCCGGAATACCCGCAATCACAGGCCTGATTCTGCCGGTTTTGGTGACCGGACGCCGCTGCCCCCCGGCTTCGTCTTGCAATGATTACCAGCGCCCCCGCAAATTCCACGTTTTCAGCCGCAAACAGCATCATTTTCAGGGTAATACCCGACAGGATTGGCGGATCTCTGCATCCGCAGGGCGAATTCATTGCACCGCTGCCACAGTTTCCGCTCACCGCGTGAGATTAGCTTTTGTCCTGAGCAGAAAAATGCTATCCCGAAGATGGAGTCGTTCTGGAGGTTTCCGATGAAGAAAGTCATGACTGCTGCAGTCGCACTGTCCCTCGTGGGCTCGGCTGCTTTCGCTGGTGGCCCGGTTGTCGTCATTGACGACGTTGAACCGGTAGTTGTTACCGAGCGCACCTCGAGCACCGGTGGCGTTCTCGTCCCGCTGCTGATCGGTGCTGCGGTTCTTTGCGCCGTTGCTTGCGGCAGCGACAGCTGAGCCAACTGCGCATAACTCGCGCAGGAATTTAAAAGGGTCAGCCTTCGAGCTGGCTCTTTTTTTTGCCGCCTCTCCTTCAGCTTTGCCCTGTAGCGCAGCGAGGCCGGACAGAAAAAGGGCCACCCCGCAGGGTGGCCCTTTTCCGTTTTCACCGGCCCGACCTTTCCGGCCCGCCAGTGCTGGCCTGACCGGCCTCAGTAATCGCGCTCCATGAAGATACCGATGCCGCTGCTGCCATCGCTGTCGACCCTGCCCTTGACCGTAACGCCAGGCCGCAGGCTCAGGTTAAGATTGACCCGCGTATTGCCGGACTGGTCAACGCCGACCTCCGTATAGACCTTCTCAGAGATATATTTCCCGGCGCTGACCGATGTATTCCCATCCGCCGAGGTCGAGACATCCAGATCGTCAAAGCCAAAGCCGCGCCGCAATTTATTGACGATCCCCTCGCCACCGCGCCCCGCCAGCGTCGCCACCGCATTGGCCAGCTGCGCCGCCTGGAAAGCCGAGATCGTATCCAGCCCACGCCCGAACAAAAGCCAGGCCAGAACCTCCTCCTGTGGCTTCTCCGGGTCAGAGGAGAAGGTCACTTCCGGGTCATTGGCCGGACCCGAGACAGTCACGGTGCTGGTCACCTCATCCGAAACGTTGCTCGCCTGGAAATTGATATAGGGCACAAGGCTGCCTTCCATCGTCAGCGACGCGACATCCAGCACAAGCCGCTTGCCGAGGATGTCGAGACGCCCCCGGATCAGGTCGAAACTGCCGGCGGGGACGATATTGTTCAGCGTGCCGCCAACGCGCAGCTGCCCGCCCAGTTCGGCATCAAGCCCGCGACCGCGCACGAAAATCCGGTTCGGCGCCTGGATCAACAGGTCCAGCGCCCAGGGTGGCATGCCAGAGCCGGCCTCTGCAGCACCGCCCGGCGGCACTGCCCCCAGCCCTGCCCGGTCGCGGGTGGCCCGCACCGCGCTGGTATCGCCGACATGGTGGATCTTTTCCATATCGGCTGCCGAAGCAAAGCCGGTCGAAGGCACGCGCAACTCGGTCTCACCGATCTGCACCGTGCCCGAAAGCCGCGCCGCACCCATCAGCGGGCCGCTCAGCGCCAGCGCCGCATCAAGCGTTGTGTCGTAAAGCTCGGCATCGCGCAGATGGACGCGGTCCGCCTGGATGGTCAGATCGGTGTTGAATGGCGCGGCCAGCGCCAGCGGTCCGTCGACCCGTATCCGCCCGCCCCGCGTCACATCTGTCGTCAGCGAAAGCCGCACGGTCCCGCCCGAGAGATCCGCCGTCGCCGCCATCCGCTCGAAAGAGATCCCCCGCGCCGGCACGGCCAGCTGGCCATTTGACAACGTCACCCGACCGGCGGCATTCGTCACCCCCCAGCCACCCTGAAGGCGGATATCATAGCCCAGCCGCCCCGCCACAGTGATCGGGTCGGTGAAGGGGTTGGCCACCCCTGCCTCACCACTGCCGGTGACCGTCAGATCCGGCACCGGGCCGATACGCCCCGTCAGCCGCGCATCGATCCCGGCCGGGCCCTGGACCCGCAGATCACTGTCGAAATCCGCGCCTCCCGCCGGCGTCAGCCGCCCCGAAAGCGTCACCGGTCCGGGGAATTCCGCGACCAGCAGGCCAAGATCGCTCAGCCGCCCCGAGACCCGCATCGCTCCGGCATCGCCCTCGCCCGTCACCTCGGCGGTGACATGGGGAGAGGTGAGGTTCAGCGCTCGCAGGATCGGCGCGCCGCCGACCAGAGCCACCGTCGCCCTGATATCCGAGCGCCCCGAGATCAGCCGGTCGACCTCGGCCTGGCCGATGCGCAGCCCCTGGCTTTCGCCGCTGAAACTTGCGGTTCCATTGGCCGCATCACCGGTGAACGTGCCGCTGACCTTCAGCCCGCCGCCATAATTCGCCCCGATATCGGCAAGGTTGCTCCAGTCGATATCGGCTTTGATATCAGCACCCTGGCTGGTCAGCTTGCCAGAGCCGCTGACATTCAGTGATGCCGCCTGGGCCGAGAAGCTGCGCAGCGTGGTGCCCGTGGTATCGCGCAGGGCCGAGGCTGTGATGACCGAACGCCCCGCGAGCAGCCGGTCGGCCTCAGCAATGCCGGATTTCAACCCCTGGCCCAGCACGTTCAGATCAAGATCAAACGCCCCGGTCAGCGGCGTCACCGTGCCTTTCAGCCCGACCTCGGCCACACCGGCAAGCGGGCGTCCCGCGAGCCCCGAAAAACGCCCCAGATCCCCGGCTTTCACCACCATATCAAGCCTGGTCAAAAGCGCGTCGCCGATCCCCGCGATGTCGACCGTGCCGGTCAGCCCGTAATCACTGCCGTTGAGGGAGATTTCCGGCAGGCTGAACGACTGGTCGCCCTCGCGCCATTTGAAGCTGGTGCGACCGGTGACTTTCGGGCCGATCGCCGTGATCAGCGCGGGGTCAAGACGCCCGATGCCTTCGGCGTCGAACATCAGCGTGCCTTCGATCCCGGGCTTGCCGTTCTGCCGGTCCAGCGTGCCGCCACCGATCAGCCCGGCCCGGGCCAGCGAAAGGTCATCGCGGTCGAGCCCGGTCATGCTCAGCTGCATGGTCCAGCCGGAGCCCTGCGCCGCGTCAAATTGCAGCCCGAGCGCCGCATCCTGCACCCGTGTCGGCACCGGCCCCGAGATCGGCAGAAGAACCGAACTGCCATCAGGGCTGGCCAGAGTGCCGGTCAGATTGATCAGAGACGGCATGCCCCCGGCATCAAGCTTCAGCTTGCCGTCAAGGTTCAGCGAACGCGCTTTCAGCGAGACCTCGCCCAGATCCAGCTCGCCGCTGCTAAGGCTGGTGCCTGCAACGTCAAGCGACAGGCTGCTGCCAAGGAATTCGGCATATTCCGGCAGGAACAGTGGCGCCGGATTGCCGGTCAGACGTGCCTCGAATCCGGTGCCCGTCTCGATGGTTTTCACCGTAACCGGCCCGGCCAGACGTTCCTCGCCATCGCTTTCCAGCCGGAAATCGGCGGCGAAATCGTCGAATGTGCCCTGACCTTTGACGCTCAGCCCGGCGGCGGGTTTGCCCGGAAGATCAAGCGCGGTGGCGACCAGCCCGCCCGCGCCTTCGCGCGCATCCAGATCGAGCGCCAGCTGTTTCGTCTGGTTCGAATAGCTGCCTTTCAGCGCGATCTTCGCCTCGGGCCCGTCATCGGTGCGTTCGATCAGCACATCGGCGGTACCGGCGCCGCCCGCAAGGTGCAGCTCCGCCGCCAGCGTACCGGTAAGCTGCTGGCCGAGCACGCTTTCCCCAAGCACGATACTGTTGGCCTGGACCTTGCCGATATCAATCGAGACCGGCAGATCCGGCAGCGCGAAATCAAAGGTCCCCGCCTCGGGCGACACCGCATCCGGGTCGCCCGCCGGAATACGGTCCAGCACGATCGAGGTGGCGGAAAGCTCGTTGACGATCACCTCGCCCGACAAAAGCGCGGTACGGCTCCAGTCAAGTGCGGCATTGTCGATGGTCAGCCAGATGCCGTCATCGTCTGCGATGGTCAGCCTCTGGATCGTCGCGCGCGAGGATAAAGCCCCGGCGAACCCGGTGATCGTCACCTTGCGCCCGGCCCCCGAAAGGCTGTCTTCCAGCATGGCGGTCAGCCAGCCGCGATCATCAGCAGCGCTGTCCTGCGCATGGATCGGGGCGCCCGGCAGCACCGTAAGCGCAACAACCGGGAGAATAAGAGGAATATAGCGCATCAGAATGCCTGCCCCAGACCGATGTAAATCTGCACGCCGTCGCCGGTCTTGCCGCTGACCGGAGCCGCCACGTCAAAGCGGATCGGGCCAAAGCCCGTCTCGTAGCGCACGCCAAAACCGGCGCCGGCATGGGATTCGCTGTCGCCATCGGCGCCGACATAGCCGGCATCCACGAAAGCCACGCCGCCCCAGCTTTCGCCGAACCGCGCGCGCAGCTCTATCGAGGCGGCGGCGAATTCGGTGCCGCCGATCAGATAGGTGCCGCCGGATCCGTCCGGCGTGTTGATCCCGAGCGAGCGATAGGGCTGGCCGCGTACTGTACCGCCGCCGCCCGAGAAGAACAGATCATCGCGCGGCGTTTCCAAGAGCTCGCTGCCGACAATCGCGCCCCCCTGGATCCGTGCCGCGATGGTGTATTTCTTATCAGCAAAGCTGCGATAGCCGCGCATATCGGCGGTCAGGCGCGCGCCCGAGCCGGTGGTGCCGAGCCCGTAAAACGGCTTGGCGGTCGCATCGATATAAAAGCCCTTCCGCGCATCCGTGCTGCTGTCGCGGCGGTCCCACGTCACGCCCAGCGGCAGCGAGAGATTGCGGTAGCGGAAATCGCCGGTCGGATCCGCACCCTGCACATATTCAAAGGAAAGCCCGCCCCGGAATGTCACCTGTTCCGAGAAATACTGTGTGAAGGTCAGGCCGAATTCGGCGTAATCGGCGTAATAATCCACCTCATCAAGATGGCCGACCCTTGCCAGAAGCCCGGCCGTGGTGTCCGGGGTCAGCGTGGCGGGGCGGTCGATGGTGACGCCCAGTTCGTAATCCACCCCGCTGTCGCCCGAGCCGATATTGCTGATCGCGCCCTCGACCTTGAGCCGCTCACCGCCGCCCAGCAGGTTGCGGTGCATCCAGTTGCCGGTCAGCGAGACCCCGTCGACCGAAGACAGCTCGGCCCCGATGGAATAGCGCCGCGTCTTCTGTTCCGTGACCGAGATCTCGATGGGCAGGAGACCGCCATTTTGCAGCGTCTCCCCCTCGGTCAGCGTCACTGCCGAGAAAACGCCCGACCGCCGCAACCGGTTGGCGGCGCGGTCCAGCTCGGTCTGGCTGAATTTCTCGCCCTCGCGCAGACCCGCGATTTTGAGGATGCGCTGCACCCGCATCCGTTCGGCGCCTTTGACGGTCACCGTGCCAAACCGCAGCGACGGGCCGGGCTGGATCCCGATCCGCGCCGAGAGCGTATTGTTGCGGTGATCGGCGGTGATATCCTCGCGCTCGACCCTGGCTTTCGCATGGCTGCGCTCGCGCCATTGCAGGATCGAGGCCGAGACCGCCTGCTCAACCACCCCGGCGCGGGCAACCTCGCCGCGAGCGAATTCCTCGGGCAGGACCGTGTCACTGGCCAGCGGGGCGATCACTGTATCGGAAAACTCGAAACGCGGGCCGGGATCGATCCAGACGCTGACCGCGCCGACCGAGGATGGCGCATCAAGCGGCGGGATATTCGCGGCCTCGCGTCCGTCGATAGTGATGCGGATCACCGCCGAATAATAACCCTCGGCATAAAGCGCGGCAAGGATGCGGCCGTAATCGGCCCGCGCGGCGGTAAACAGGTCTTCGGCCTCGGTCTGTTTTTCAGACACCTGCGCCACCAGAAGCGACGACTGCCGCAGGGTTCTGGTGAGATCCTTGTTCTCGCCCACCACGTCAAACGCGACCCCGTCCAGCGCCTGGCCGGGCTCAAGCGCGACGCAGGAAATGCCCCCCGCAATCAGCGTGACGCGCGCCAGCCGGCGCCCTGGGAGTCCTGGAAAAAAGCTACGCAAAACATCACCCTCCGCCAACGGGGCAAGTATCGTCAATTCCTGGCCAAGAGCAACCGGAGAACCACAGATTTAGCGTGTTGTGGCAGGCTTGTCCCAAACTGTTCCCCTGCCCTGCCCGGCGCGATTGCCCGACCGTCACACCGATTCGCGACCACCGCACCGGTGCTGCATCGCGATCCTGGCAGCTAAGGCCCTGGTTTTGCTGAGCAGAGCCGCCCGGACACCCCCGCCACCCGCGGCAGGACCACAGAGCGCTTGCATGAAACCGCCTCTGGCCCTATATAAGGCTCCAACAGCTGCGCCGGGGTCCAAACCCGGGGCTACCGAAAAGATGAGCGGGCCGCTGAGCCCGCTTTTTTGTTTCACGCCCCGCCCTGTCGTTTCAGCACCTGACCCTTAGCCCGAAAGGCATATCCGAGCCCGCCATGTCCGACCTGATCGCAAAAACCGCCATTGACCGCCGCCTCGCCGAAATCGCCACTCCGGTGATCGAGGGGCTCGGCTATGAACTGGTGCGCATCCGTCTGATGGGCGGCCAGGGCAAGATCCAGCGCACCCTCCAGATCATGGCCGACAGGCCCGAGGGCGGCATCGGCGTCGAAGACTGCTCGAAGATCTCGACTGCGGTATCGGCGGTTTTCGACGTCGAAGACCCGATCGAAGAGAATTACGTGCTTGAGGTCTCCTCGCCCGGCATCGACCGCCCGCTGACGCGGGAAAAGGATTTCGAAGCCTGGGCCGGCTGGGAAGCACGGATCGAGACGACCGAGCTGATCGAGGGCCAGCGCCGCTTTAAGGGCGAGCTGAAAGGCGTCGAGGATGGCGAGATCCTGATCGAGATCGAACAGCACGGGCAGCTTGTGATCATCGGGCTGCAATTCGACTGGCTTTCGGACGCGAAACTGATCCTGACGGATGAGCTGATCGCAGAGATGCTGCGCCAGCGCAAAGTCGCGCTGCCCGAAGAGGGCGGCTTTGACGAGATCGAAGAAATCGAAGGCGAAGAGGAAGAGATTTCCGACACGCCCGAAACGAAACACTGACGCGACCGAATTCTGACTTCCAGAACCTGACACGAGAGCGGGAGAGACCCAAATGGCGATTACCTCGGCCAACCAGCTTGAGCTTTTGCAGACTGCAGAGGCCGTTGCGCGCGAGAAGATGATTGACCCGGATCTGGTGATCCAGGCGATGGAAGACAGCCTCGCCCGTGCGGCGAAATCGCGTTACGGCGCCGATATGGACATCCGTGTCGCCATCGACCGCAAGACGGGCCGCGCCAGCTTTACCCGCGTGCGCACCGTGGTCGAGGATGATGCGGTTGAAAATTACCACGCCCAGCTGACTGTCAAACAGGCGAAAGACTACCTGAAAGACCCTGCCATCGGCGACGAGATCGTTGACGAAGTGCCCCCGGTCGATCTGGGTCGCATCGCGGCGCAATCGGCGAAACAGGTGATCCTGCAGCGCGTCCGCGAGGCCGAGCGTGATCGTCAGTTCGACGAATTCAAGGATCGCAAGGGCACCATCATCAACGGCGCCGTCAAACGCGAAGAATATGGCAATGTCATCGTCGATATCGGCCGTGGCGAAGGCATCCTGCGCCGCAACGAGAAAATCGGCCGCGAAGCGTATCGCATCGGCGACCGCATCCGCTGCTATATCAAAGACGTGCGCCGCGAAGTCCGTGGCCCGCAGGTCTTCCTGTCCAGGACCGATCCGCAATTCATGGCGGAACTGTTCAAGATGGAAGTGCCGGAAATCTATGACGGCATCATCGAGATCAAGGCCGTGGCCCGTGACCCCGGCTCGCGCGCCAAGATCGCTGTAATCTCTTACGACAACTCGATCGATCCGGTCGGCGCCTGCGTCGGTATGCGCGGCAGCCGCGTCCAGGCCGTCGTGAACGAGCTGCAGGGCGAGAAAATCGACATCATTCCGTGGAACCAGGACCAGGCGACCTTCCTCGTGAACGCGTTGCAACCGGCCCAGGTCTCCAAGGTTGTCTTCGATGATGAAGGCGGCAAGATCGAGGTCGTGGTGCCTGATGAGCAGCTCTCGCTTGCCATCGGCCGTCGTGGTCAGAACGTGCGTCTGGCAAGCCAGCTGACGGCGCTCGATATCGACATCCTGACCGAAGCCGAAGAATCGACCCGCCGCCAGGCCGAATTCGCCGCCCGCACCGCGCTCTTCATGGAGACGCTGGATGTGGACGAGATGATGGCGCAGCTGCTGGTTGCCGAAGGCTTCACCAATCTCGAAGAAGTCGCCTATGTCGACCAGGACGAGCTTCTGTCCATCGACGGCTTTGACGAAGGCACCGCAGACGAATTGCAGGCCCGCGCCCGTGACTACCTGGAAGAGCAGGCGAAAAAGGCTCTGGAAGCTGCCCGCGCGATGGGTGTCGAGGAAAGCCTCATTGAATTCGAGGGCCTCACTCCCCAGATGCTGGAAGTGCTGGGTAAAGACGGCGTGAAGACGCTGGAAGATTTCGCAACCTGCGCCGACTGGGAACTGGCCGGCGGCTGGACCACGGAAAACGGCCAGCGCAAAAAAGACGATGGCCTGCTCGAGAAATTCGGCGTGTCGCTTGATGATGCACAGAACCTGGTCATGACCGCGCGCGTTATGCTGGGCTGGGTTGACCCGACCGAAATGATGCCGGCAGAGGCAGAAGAGACCGAAGAAGATGAAACCGGCGAAGAGGAGACCGGGGCCTGATCTCAGGCCTCGGGAGTTTCCGCGATGACGCGCGGTGGCCGGGATAAATCAAGGGACGAGCCGGAGCGCAAATGTATCGCTTCCGGCGAGACGGGGTCGAAAACCGGCCTCGTCCGTTTCGTCATCGGACCTGACGGGCAAATCGTTCCGGATATTCTGGAACGCCTGCCCGGTCGGGGGATCTGGGTCTCGGCCGACCGGGATCTGGTGACGAAAGCCGCGAAGAAGGGGCTCTTCGCCCGGGCGGCGCGCGCCCCTGTGAAGGCACCGGAAGACCTGGCAGATACGGTCCATGATCTGCTGACGAGACGGGTGATCGAACTGATCTCGCTGGCCCGCAAATCCGGCGATGCGATCACCGGATATGAGAAGGTGAAAGAATGGCTGGTGAAGGGAACCGCACGCGTTCTGATCCAGGCAGAAGACGGCTCGGAGCGCGGCAAAAGCAAATTGCGGCCCCCGGAAGGCAAAAACACCCTGATTTCCTGGCTTTCGGCAGGGGAATTGGGTTTGGCATTCGGTCGTGAACGTGCAATACACGCGGCGCTTGCCGCTGGTGGACTCAGTCCACGCATAGTAGAGGAAGCGGCAAGGCTCTCCGGCTTCAGGGCGCCATCGGGCGAACCGGACGCAGAGCATGTCGGCGGGATATCCGCCGGGAAGGATATGTAAGACGTATGAGCGATACTGACGGCAAAAAACCCCTCGGGCTTGGCGGTGGTGGCCCACGTTCCGGTTCGGTGAAGCAAAGCTTCTCGCACGGACGCACCCATGCGGTGGTCGTAGAGACCAAACGCAAGCGCGTTGTGGTGCCTGCCCAGGCAAAGCCCGGTACGGCTGCCGGCGGGGCCGGCGCGTCGCATCTGGGCGACCCGTCGAAACGGCCCGCAGGCATCTCTGATGCCGAAATGCAGCGCCGCCTCGACGCTCTGCGCAGTGCCAAAGCACGCGAGCAGGAAGATGCAGCCAGACGGGCTGCCGAGGAAAAAGAACGCGAAGAGGAACGCCAGCGCCGCCGCGAGGAAATCGAGGCGAAAGAGCGCGAGGATCGCCAGCGCGAGGCTGCCCTCCGGGCGAAAGCCGAAGAGGAAGAGCGCGCCAAGCGCGAGGCCGAGGAAGAGGCGAAGGCCAGGGCCGCAGCCCGCAAGGCTGATGTGCTTGGCACGCAGCGCCGTCAGCCCGCAGCCCCCGAAGCACCTGCAAAGACCGCAGCCGAAGCCGATCCGGGCGTGCCCGCAGATCGCGGCGCGGGCCAGAGCCGTCCGCGCCCCGGTGCAACCGACGCCACCGGCCCGCGCCCGGCCACCACGCCGCGCAAGACCGAGCGTGAGCGTGAGAATCGCGACACCGATCGCGGCGCCGCACGTCGCGGCGAAGGCGACCGCCGTGCCGGCAAGCTGACACTCTCGGCTGCGACCAATGAAGAAGGCGGACGTCAGCGCAGCCTTGCTGCGATGAAGCGCAAGCAGGAAAAGGCACGCCAGAAGGCTATGGGCTTCTCGAAGCCCGAGAAGCTGGCCCGCGATGTGCAGCTGCCTGAGACCATTGTGATCAGCGAACTGGCGAACCGGATGGCCGAACGTGCCGCCGATGTCGTCAAATCGCTGATGAAGATGGGCATGATGGTCACGATGAACCAGTCCATTGATGCCGATACGGCTGAACTGGTGATCGAGGAATTCGGCCACCGTGCGGTCCGGGTCTCGGATGCTGACGTTGAACAGTCGATCGACACTGTTGTCGACAAAGCCGATGACCTGATCACCCGCTCGCCGGTTGTGACGATCATGGGTCATGTCGACCACGGCAAGACCTCGCTTCTGGACAAGATCCGCAAGGCCACCGTGGCAAGCGGGGAAGCCGGCGGCATCACGCAGCATATCGGTGCCTATCAGGTGAAAGCCCCGAACGGCCAGCTGATCACCTTCCTCGACACGCCCGGCCACGCGGCCTTCACCTCGATGCGCGCCCGTGGCGCCCAGGTGACGGATATCGTGGTGCTGGTGGTCGCGGCGGATGATGCGGTCATGCCGCAGACGATCGAGGCGATTTCCCACGCGAAAGCGGCGGGCGTTCCGATCATCGTGGCGATCAACAAGATCGACAAACCTTCGGCCAATCCGACCAAGGTGCGTACCGATCTTCTGCAGCACGAAATCGTCGTCGAGGCGATGTCGGGCGATGTGCAGGATGTCGAGGTTTCGGCCCATACCGGCCAGGGCATTGACGACCTGCTGGAAGCCATCGCGATCCAGGCCGAAGTGCTTGACCTGAAAGCCAACCCGAACCGGGCCGCCCGTGCGGCCGTGGTCGAGGCCAAGCTGGATGTCGGCCGTGGCCCGGTGGCGACGGTTCTCGTGCAGAACGGCACGCTGAAGAAGGGCGATATCTTCGTCGTCGGCGAGAAATGGGGTAAGGTCCGCGCGCTTGTGAATGACAAGGGCGAGACCGTGCTCGAGGCCGGCCCGTCGGTTCCTGTCGAAGTGCTTGGCCTTGATGGCACGCCTTCGGCTGGCGATACGCTTGACGTTGTGGCCTCCGAGGCTCAGGCCCGCGAGATCGCCGATTACCGCGAGAAAGCGACCAAGGACAAACGTGCGGCTGCTGGTGCCGCGACCACGCTGGAACAGCTGATGGCGAAAGCCAAGGCTGACAAGGATGTGGCCGTGCTGCCGGTGATCGTGAAGGCCGACGTGCAGGGCTCGGCGGAAGCCATCGTCCAGGCGCTGGAAAAGGTTGGCAATGACGAGGTCCGGATCCGGATCCTGCATTACGGCGTCGGTGCGATCACCGATTCGGATGTGGGCCTGGCTGATGCCTCGGGCGCGCCGATCCTTGCGTTCAACGTGCGTCCCAACGCGACCGCCCGTGCTTCGGCACAGCAAAAGGGCGTCGAGATCCGCTATTATTCGATCATCTACGATCTGCTGGATGAGATGAAGCAGGCGGCATCGGGGATGCTCAAGGCCGAGATCCGCGAGCATTTCATCGGCTATGCGAAGATCCTCGAGGTCTTCCGCATCACCGGCACCGGCAATGTCGCAGGCTGTCTGGTCACCGAAGGCATTGCCCGCCGTTCGGCTGGCGTGCGTCTGCTGCGTGACAATGTAGTGATCCATGAAGGCACGCTGAAAACGCTGAAGCGCCATAAGGACGAGGTCAAAGAAGTCCAGTCCGGCACCGAATGCGGTATGGCGTTTGAGCGCTACGAGGATATCCGTCAGGGCGACGTGATCGAGATCTTCGAACGCGAAGAGATCCAGCGCAGCCTCTGAGCGCCGGGCCTCAAAGCGTCGGGACTATGGAAAAGGCCGGGATCATGTCCCGGCCTTTTTCATTGCTGATCTGTTTCGCGCCCTGACCGCAGCGCGCGATCACGGCCAGAGATCAGCCGCTACTGCATCTGTGGCGGCAATCAGCGGCTCTTCCGCCCGGCTGGCGAGGGTTGCGAAAACCACATCACCCCCCTGCCCGGCCTGGCAGATCAGCTCCAGCTCGCCCTTGTCACGCGCGGCAAACGCCGCCCTGTCGTGAAGAAAGCCCGGACCGGCCCCGCTTGCGATCAGGCTGCGGGTGGCGGCCTCGCGGTCGATCCCGATCACCTGGCGCGGACGGAACTGGTGGCGCAGGAACAGCGCCCTGGCGGCCTGGCCGCAACAGCTCGGGCTCTCTTCGGGCAGGATCCAGGTCTTTTGTGCCAGCGCCTGCCAGTCGGGATCGGACGGATCCGCCACCATGCCTTTCGGCGCCGCAAGCCAGATGCTGAACCGTCCCAATAACCGCTGCGTCAGATCGCTCAGATCCTCCCCGGCACGGTCCGGAGCGGGCGCGTTGAAAAACCCGCCGTCAAAACTACCGTCCCGCAGCCCGCGAATCACCTCGCCGCTGCTCGCCTGCACCAGGGTCACCGCGATCTCCGGATGCCGGGAGGAAAGCGTGCTGACCAGCCGGCCGGGCGGCTCCGGATCAGAATTGCCGCCGCCCGCGATCCGCAGCGGGCCTGACAGCCTTCCGCGCAACCGCTGTGCCCCGGCGAGGAAATCGCGATGCGCCGCCAGGATCGCTTCAGCCTGGGCCAGCAGCCGGGCGCCGTCATCGGTCAGCCCCATCCCCCGCGGATTGCGCCGGAAGAGCACGAGGCCCAGCTCCTCCTCCAGCGCTTTGATATGGGCGCTGACCGCCGGCTGGCTCAGACAAAGCTGTTCAGAGGCGCGGGTGATACTGCCCGCCGCCGCCACGGCAATAAAACTGCGCAGCTCATGGATATCCATCCTGGTTACGATAGCGGAAACATGCCGAGACACCACCACCAGACCAGATCAAGCGGCGTCAGCACCAGAAGCGTCAGCCCGAAAAGAATGAGGCAGATCCGGGTCATCTCGCGCATCGGCAGATTGCCGGTCTGCGCCGCCATGATCAAAGGCGGCGCCTGAAACGGCAGCATCACATTGGAAAACGCAAGTGCCTGGGTCATCAGCACCGTGGCCAGCGGCAGGCCGGTCACTTCTGCCAGATGGCCGGCGCCGGGGGTCATCACCAGCGGCACGCCGGGCTGATTGGTCACCAGCGCCACCAGCGTCGCGATCGCGCCAAGCGCCAGGGTGCTGCGCAGCGGCTGCCCCGGCGCGAGCCCGATCAGCCGGGATGCCTGACCGACGATCCATTCGCCCAGCCCGCTGGTCGCAATCACCGCCCCGAGCCCCATGATCGCCGCCACGAAGAACAACGTCCCGTAGCCGATTTCTTCATTCAGGCATTTCGGCCCGGTCAGCCCGGCGCCCGGCCAGAGACAGATCACCGCCCCCGCCAGCGCGATCCAGCCCGGCGAGATGTGATGCAGCGCATCGGTCAGCCACAGGCCCAGCATCGCAAGGATGATCACCAGAAGCGCGATCTCGGCCCGGCTCATAGCCGATGGCGCCTCATGCTGCTCCGGGCGCCCGGGCGGCAGATCGGGATAAAGGCGCAGGATCACCACCACCAGCAACGCTGCCTTCAGCGCGCCCAGCACCGGAAAATGCAGCCAGAGATAGTCGAAATAGCCGATGTGATATTGCCAGAGGCTTTCGGCACTGCCCGCAAGGATCATGTTCGGCAGATTGGCGGGCAGGATCGCATAGGCCGGCAGGCAGGCCCCGAACGTGGCCGCCATCAGCATGGCCATCCGTCCCGGTCGCCCCTGCGCATATCCGAGGTGATCCGCCAGCGCCGCCACCACAGGCAGCAACAACGCAATCCGCCCCATCGATGAGGGCAGCACGAAAGACAGCACCACCCCCACCACAACGATCGTCGCCACGATGCCGCCAAGGCTCTGCCCCGTCAGCCGCCCCAGAAGCGGCGCCAGCCGCCGCCCCAGCCCGGTAAAGCGGATCGAGGCCGCCATCACCATCCCTCCGAACAACAGCCAGAAGGTCGAGGAGGAAAAGCCCCCCAGCACCACATCGGGCACTGCCAGTCCGCTCAGGATCGCCACCGCGAAGAAGATCAGCCCGGTGAGATGTTCCGGCACCGCGCCGCTTGCCCACATCAGGATGCAAAACGCACCTAACCCGCCGGTCCCGGCGATCCCCCAGGGCAGCCAGAGCGCCAGCCCTGCGGCGAGCGCGAGGCTCATCAGGGTGATCAGCGCCGCCATGCCCTGTCTTTGTACTGCGCCCATCAGACCATCTCCTGCCATCCTGGCCGCCCCATCCGGTCAGGCCAGTTCACGCTATCGCATATCCGCCGACCGGCTTACCAATCGAATGAACGGGGGCCTCCCCCCGGAAAAGCTGAGGACCGCCGCCGACATCGCCCCTGCCTGCGCCGGAGGTTGTCATCCGCGGCCGCGATATTGTACATAGCGGGCGACGGATATGAGGGTGGACATGCAGGCTGTTATCCTGGCAGGGGGCTTTGGCACCCGGATCTCCGAAGAGAGCCATCTGAAACCCAAGCCGATGATCGAGATCGGCAGCCGCCCGATATTGTGGCATATCATGAAAATCTATGCCCATCACGGCATTACCGATTTCGTGATCTGCCTTGGCTATCGCGGCCATATGATCAAGGAATATTTCGCCAATTACGTCATGCACAGCTCGGATATGACGGTGGATGCGCGGACGGGCGAGATCACCTATCACGGCTCTGTCGCCGAACCCTGGCGCATCACGCTGATTGACACAGGCGAGAATTCGATGACGGGGGGGCGTCTGAAACGGGCAAAGCCCTGGCTTGGCCAGACCTTTTGCATGACCTATGGCGACGGGGTCTCGGATATCGACATCACGGCGGAAATCGCCTTTCACCGCGCCCATGGCAAGCTTGCGACCATCGCGGCAGTGACGCCTCCGGGCCGCTATGGCGCGCTTGAGATCACCGCAAGCGGCCAGGTGGAGCGGTTCATCGAAAAGCCGCCCGGGGATGAGGGCCGCATCAATGGCGGCTTTTTCGTGCTGGAGCGCGAGGTTCTGGACCGGATCGAGGGCGATCCCACCCCGTTCGAGGGCGACCCGCTCGAGGGGCTCGCCCGCGACGGCGAGCTGCAGGCCTGGCGCCATCCCGGCTTCTGGCACGCGATGGATACGCTGCGCGACCGCAACCATCTGGAAAAGCTCTGGGCCGGTGGGGCCGCGCCCTGGAAAATCTGGTCGTGACCTCTGATTCCGCGAAGGACTTCTGGGCAGGGAAGCGCGTTCTCCTGACCGGACATACCGGGTTCAAGGGCGCCTGGGCGGGCCGCTGGCTGGCGCGGCGCGGCGCGGCCGTGACCGGTCTCGCTTTGCCGCCGGAGCCCGGGCCCAACCTCTCGACGCTTCTGGGCGAGGGTCATCTCGCGGCCTCGCATCTGGTCGATCTGCGCGACGCGGCGGCGGTTGACGCGGCCGTGGCACAGGCACAGCCCGATCTGGTGCTGCATATGGCCGCACAGCCGCTGGTGCGGCGGTCTTACGCGGAACCGGTCGCGACCTTTGCCACCAATGTCATGGGCACGCTGCATCTGCTTGACGCGCTGCACCGGCTGGCACGCCCGCGCGCGGTGCTCGTGATCACCTCGGACAAGGTCTATGAGAATGACGGCTCCGGCCGTGCCTATGAAGAAGGCGACCGGCTGGGCGGGCATGACCCCTATTCGGCCTCGAAAGCGGCGACCGAGATCGCTGTGGCCTCATGGCGGCAGTCTTTCTGCACTGAGGCTGGCCCCCGGCTGATGACCGCGCGGGGCGGCAATGTGATCGGCGGCGGCGACTGGTCGGAGGACCGGCTGATCCCGGATATCATCCGTGCGCTGGTCGCAGATGAGGTGCCGCTGCTGCGCAATCCCGCCTCGACCCGGCCCTGGCAGCATGTGCTGGAATGCCTCGACGGCTATCTCACCCTGCTTGAAGCGATGACAGGTGACGCGCCCCTGCCCGATGCGCTGAATTTCGGCCCGGCCGAGGGGGCAGAGCCGGTCGCGGTCGGCGTCCTGACAAACCGCCTGCTCTCGGCCATGGGTCGCCCCACCGCTTTCGCGCAGGACAGTCAGACCGGCCCGCATGAAATGGCGCTCCTTGGTATCAACTCCGCGCTGGCGCAGAAGGTGCTTGGCTGGACGCCGCGCCTTGACGCCGCCCGGACCATCGGCCTCACCGCTGACTGGTATGCCGCCTGGGCGGAGGGGCAGAATATGACCGCGCTCACCGACCACCAGATTGCCCTTTACGAGGATATCCGCCCGTGACCCGTTCCTGCCGCTTTTGCAACGCAGCCCTGACCCAGACGCTCGTCGATCTGGGCGAGACCCCGCTTGCAAACAGCTACCTGCCCGCAGGGGATGCGGGCGCCCTGGCCGCCGAGCGACGCTTTCCCCTCCATGTCATGGTCTGCAACAGCTGCTGGCTTGCCCAGACCACCGAGACCGTGCCTGCGGACGCGATCTTCTCGCATGGCTATGCCTATCTCTCGTCCTTTTCCCAGGGCTGGGTCGAACATGCCCGCCGCTATGCGGCCGCCATGACGGCGCGGTTCGGGCTTGGCCCGCAATCGAAAGTGGTCGAGATCGCGTCGAATGACGGCTATCTGCTGCAGCATTTCGCGGGGGCTGGCATCCCGGTTCTGGGGGTCGAGCCCGCAGGCCATGCCGCAAGCCTTGCCGAAGCCAAAGGCGTGCCCACTCTTGTCGCGTTTTTCGGCGAAGACACCGCCCGGCGCCTGCGCGCCGAAGGCCATGGCGCCGACCTGATGGCCGCGAATAACGTGCTGGCCCATGTCCCCGATATCCGCGATTTCGCTGCCGGATTCCGCGTGCTGCTGAACCCCGAAGGCGTTGCAACCTTTGAATTTCCGCATCTGGCGCGGCTGATCGAACAGGTACAGTTCGATACGATCTATCACGAACACTATTCCTACCTGTCGCTGACCTTTGTGCGCCGCCTGATGGACGAGGCCGGGCTGGAGGTCTTCGATGTCGAACGCCTGCCAACCCATGGCGGCTCGCTGAGGGTCTTTGTCGGCCATAAGGGCGCGCATCAGCCGGGGCCGGGCCTTGCAGAGGTCGCGGCGGAAGAGATGCGCCTGAAACTGGATCAGGCTGCAGGATATGGTGATCTTGCGGGCAAAGTCGCCGCGATCACGAGCGCCTTCCGTGCTTTCGTGGCGCATGCGCGCGAAGAAGGCAAAACCGTCGCAGGATACGGCGCCGCCGCCAAGGGGAACACCTTCCTCAACGTGGCCGGTATCGGCGCGGATGACATCGCTTTCGTCGTCGACCGCAACCCCGAGAAACAGGCAACCCTGTTGCCGGGCAGCCATATCCCGGTCTTCGCGCCCGAGGAAATCGCCGCACGCCGCCCGGATTACCTGGTGATCCTGCCCTGGAACATCGCAGCCGAGATCCGCGACCAACAGGCGCAGATCCGCACCTGGGGTGGCGAATTCGTCACCGCGATCCCGGCGCTTCACATCGGATGAGACTGGTCCCGACGCCGCTTCCCGGCCTGATCCAGGTCGAGGCTGATCCGCATCAGGATACGCGCGGGCAGTTCGCGCGGGTCTACTGCCGTGACAGCTTTCTGGCGGCCGGGGTGGATTTTCAGCCGGTGCAGGTCAATCTTTCGACCAATACGGCGGTCCATACCTTGCGGGGCCTGCACTATCAGGCCGGTGAGTTTGCCGAGGAAAAGCTGGTCCGCTGTGTTGCGGGTCGCGTATGGGATGTGGCCGTCGATCTGCGCCACGGCCCGACGCGCGGTAAATGGCATGCGGTGGAGCTGGATGCCGGGCGGATGAACGGCATCTATATCCCCAAAGGCTTTGCGCATGGGTTTCTCAGCCTGACGCCCGGCGCGGTGGTTCAATATATGATGGCGCCCGCCTATATCCCCGGTCATGGGCGCGGCATCACCTGGAATGACACCGCTCTCGCCATCAGCTGGCCTGCGCGCCCCGCGGTGATCTCGGAGGCTGACGCCGCCCTGCCGCCCTTCGCCAGCCGTCCTGACCTCACCTGACCACCACAGGAGTGACCATGCCAGATTCGCAAATGCTGCCTGATTTCGGCGCCTGGCTGATCAACCTGCCGCGATCAGCACAGCGGCGCGCCGCTATGGAGGCACAGCTTTCTGCGCTGAACCTGCCCTATAGCCTGCATGAGGCCACTGATGGCCGCGCCGAATGGGACCGGCTGGTGCAGAATGTCGATCTGCCGGCCTTTCGCCGCAATGTGGGCCGCGAGGTGCTTCCGGGCGAGATTGGCTGCTACCATTCGCATATCGCGGTCTGGCAGGCGTTTCTCGACTCCGGCAAGGATGTGGCGCTGGTGCTGGAGGATGATGTCGTCTTCCATCCCGAATTCATGACCGCGCTGCAAACGGCGCTGGCCGCGAAGGCAGACTGGGATTTCCTGAAGCTTAACAAGATCCGTGCCAAACAGCCCTTGCGGCAAAAAAAGCTCGGCATCTGGGCTCTGAACGCCTATCTCGGCCCCGCGACGGGCCTCGGCGCCTACCTTATCCGTCGCGATCTGGCGGCGCGGCTTTTGCCCGGGATGCTGCCGATCACCCGGCCCATCGACCACGAGCTCGACCGCGTCCATATCCATGACTTCCGCCATTACGGGCTGGAGCCCTTCCCCAGCCATGTCGATGACGGCAATTCCAGCACCATCACCGGCCAGTCGCACAGCGATGTGCGGAAATTTCCCTGGTATCGGCGGCTGCCGCTTTATGGGCTGCGCTTGCGCAATATGATCGGAAAGCTGGGCTATCTGATCCGCAAAGGGCGCTTTCCCGCCCCTAAGGGCTGAGGATCAGCGCGGCAGGTCGCCGCCGTTTTCCACCCAATATTCCGCCATCCAGCGCACCTGGCCATGGCCCATATGCGGAAACCTGTCCCAGAACCGGTTGCCCGGTCGCAGAAGGTCAATCGGGCGCGGCGTGCCGTGAAAGGCGAGCACCTTGGCAGAGGCCGGCGGTGCTTTCGGGGGCAGGATCAGATCCAGGCCAATCGGACGGCGCAGATGCCGCTTGAAGCTGATCACCCAGCCATCGGGCCAGTAATCCATTGCGCTGGCTTCGGCACCGACCCAGTTCTGCTCGATCACATGGTCACGCACCGCCTTTTCACGATCAGCGGTAAAGCGGTCGACGATCTGGCCTTCTGCGCCAAGGGTGAAGGCGAAGATGCAGGTTCCGGCTTCGCGCGGGGCGTTTGCCCGCGACGGCCGCCCCCAGCCCTCGCCCATATCCGTGGTCAGGACCGGTGCCGGATGATCGAAAAACGGATCCAGCGCGCCGCAGATCACCATATCAAGATCGATGAAAAGCGCGCGGCCCTTCAGCCCGTAAAGGTCATGCTGAAACACCCCGAGCTTAGCCCAGGCGCCGCTTTTCCACATGCCGGGGGTCAGCCCCAGATCGGGGATCGGACAGGCCTCGATTTCCGGGCTAAGCCCGGTCGCGTCATCCGTCAGGCAGACAAAGCGGAAATCCCCGGTGATGTTCCGGCGGCAGGCATTATAAAGCACGTTCACATAGCTGGCAGGGTAAAGCTTGCCCCATTTCATGCTCAGCACAACGCGCTCGCCAAAGCCGCTTTTCGAATGGGGAACCATACCTGCCTCGGATTTACGTGCATCGGATCACAAAGGCCCATTCTGTCACCATTCGGCCCGGGCTGCCAGTGCGGGCCGCACAGCCCCGTCGCAGCCTCGCCATTCGCCGCGCAATGCGCTAGTCATAAGGCAGGAAACGGGGGGCCTGGCAGTGACAGAGGGGCGGGATGCGGTAAAGACTGAGGGGCTTGCACTGACGGTGTTGATCCCGACGCATAACCGCCCGGATCTGCTGAAACGCGCAGTCGCCTCGGCGCTGGCGGATCTGCCACCGGCGGCTGAAGTGCTGGTGATCGATGATGCCTCCGATCTGCCCGCAAGCGAAGTTCTGACCGGATGGGATGCGCCTCTCCGGGTTCTGCACAACAGCGGTTTGCGTGGCGCGGCAGGGGCGCGGAATTTCGGCGCCGCCGAGGCATTGGGCGATATCATCCTCTTCCTCGACGATGATGATGAACTCCTGCCCGGCTATGCCGCCCGGGTTCTGGAAATCGCCACAAGCGAGCCCGTGGATTACGGCTTCAGCGCGGTGATCCGGCGCGATGCCTCGGGGCATGAGGAAACGCTCACCCGCCGCCTCACCCAGGGTCAGGTGCCGGCGAAAGCGGCACTGCGCCACAAGATCGCCGGGCTTGGCACCGGTTTCTGGATCCGCCGCACGCGGTTTCTCGCCCTGGGCGGCCTCGATCCCGACCAGAAGATCGACGAGGATACCAGCCTGTGCTGCGCGCTCATCGCCAGTGGCAGCCTGCCCTGGTATGACGCGCGGCCCGGCATGCGGATCTATCACCTGCACAGCGCCGCCGATGCGCCCGGCGCGCAGCTGACGCAAGGCTCGGACCCGGATCTGGTGCTGGACTGCTACCTGCGGACCTGGACCCGGCATGAGGCAAGCTTTCCCGCCTGGTCCGAGGCACGCTGGTTCCTTGGGGCACGGTATCTGCGCCGGGCGGCGAAACTGGGCGCGCGCGCGCGGATCAGGGCGTTCACCGCAATGGTGCGCCCCTGGATGATGCGCCCGGCCTTTCGGCTTTATGGCGCGGTCAAGCTCATGTCATCGAAAGCGCGGCGCTGAAGATCAGCTCTCCGCCGGTTGCCAGGACGCCAGCGGCCGGGGCGCACTTTCGAAGAGACGCGCCGCCGTGCCATGCATCCGCAACATCCGCACAAAACCCGATACCGGGCCGAAATGCCGCCCGGCACTCGTCTCAAGCCGGGTCAGGCGGTCAATGAAATCAGCGGCTGTCAGAGCATCCTGCATCGGTGGCCCGCCAACGGCCCTGATCCGTCCGGGCGCGTTGCTGCGGCGCATTGCGTCTTTTGCGCGCGGCGCGCCGGAAACAGGCGAAGCTGCGGGTGGAATATCGAAATCCGGCCCGAAGAACATCCGCGCCAGCGCGACACAGTCGGACCTGTCCGGTTCGACGAAACCGGCGATCTCCCGGGCGACACGCGCGCTCCAGGCCGCCATATCCAGATCCAGTTCGCGGCCGCATTGCCGCGCCGCTTCGGTCAGCCCGTCCAGTGTCACGAGGATCAGGGATGGTACCCGTGCGGGCAGCCGGCACTGATAAGGGTCCTCGGCACTTTCACGGATGAATTTCATAAATTCCGGGCTTTCCGCCGCACTGGCGATCTTTGCCCGTTGCTGCGCCGAAGCCCCGTTCGAGCGCGGCGACGTGCCGCCCATGGTCAGAGGCAGGTTGACTTTCATGATCGGGCGATCCCCGATCACCAATGCCTGCACCGAGGTATAAAGATCGGGTGAGGACCCCCGGAAATAGGGCCCGCCGGTCTTCGCCACCACGCGGTCGACCAGCCGGCGGCTGATCATACCGTGATAGATCATGCCGCCATCGTGATAGGTGCGGAAACTCGCGTTGCAGAAACTCGACAGCACGGCCGCCGGGTCGATCATCTCGCAGCGGCCATCCAGATGTTGCGGCCGGATCTTGACCCAGCCATCGGTGCCGCTGGCGGGGTCGGGCCAGTGGTAATTCTCCACCCGCCATTTGTAGATATCGACATCCTTCGTCTCAATCATCTGCCGCGCCAGCGCCAGGCCATGGGGCAGAACCGCATCATCGTCGCCGATATAGATCAGATGCGAGCCGGTGGCATTTTCCAGCGCGAACTGATAATTTTCGCGCATCGAAAGCCGGCGTTCGCTGCGGATCACCCTGAGGCGTGGGTCGCGCTGCTTGGCAAGCCAGGCGTCGGTACCGTCGCCCGAGGCGTTATCGGACACAAGTATCTCAACCTCCGCCCCGGCACGGTCCGCGGCCAGCTGCGCCGAAGCCAGCGCGCAGGGCAGGTATTCCAGTCTTTCGCGGGTGGGAATGATAAGGCTGATCTTCAGGGTCATACTCGTTCCGGACGTTGTGGCGCTGCACACCTTTGAAATCTTCGCGATCCTGCCAAATCAGGGCCATGCGATCAGAGCCGCAATAAACGATTTAAGCAGGCAGGCCCAGATCATGCTGACGCGCGGCATTCGCCTCATCGATACGCAGGATCCGCCCCGGATTGCCGACCACGACCGCCCCATCGGGCACGTCTTTCGTTACCACCGCCCCGGCACCGATCATCGCAAAATTGCCAATCCGGATCCGCGGCAGAATGGTTGCATTGGTGCCCACAAACACCCCATCCCCGATGCGGCAACAGCCCGAGACGCTGACCTCATGCGCAATGAAGGTCGATGAGCCGATCACCGTCTCATGCCCCACTTTCGCGCCCATATGCAGACTCGAATTGTCTCCGATCACTACACCGGCCTGCAAGACCACGGCTTCCTGGATGTAATTCCCGCAGCCGAGGCTGACCATGTCCAGATCGACGGAAGGATGCAGAAAATTCGCCAGCCGGCCACCGCGCCGGATGATATCCCGGCTCGTCTCGTAGCGCACCAGAGCGCTGCCGGTGATCAGGTTCACGAAATGCACGCCCTCGGTGGCGAGCCCGGCAACCCGGTCGGAGCCACCCAGCACCGGATAGCCGTAGAAGTCGCTTCCCTGCAGGGACGGATCATTATCGATGAACCCGGCCACCTCGCACCTCTGACCCGCGCGTTCCAGCGCGCGTAGCATACGGATCGTCTCGGGGTTGGATGCGCCAAGAAAACAAAGCTTCACATCGGTCCTCCTTGCCATAGGAGATCTGGTATTCCCTGCCGCGACCGGCAGCAACAGGGGATCTTCAATGCCGATGCTGCGCGCCTGTCCGCCATCACTCCTTAACGCAACGCAGATACCCCCCCGGCGACGAGGAGAGCTGCAATTTGCCATTGATGAGCGGATCCGGTTCGAACCGGTCGGTTCCGGCAAGGAAATCCCCGACCGCACTCAGCGGCTCATCGCCGGCAAACCAGACATGCGACCGTTTCTTCGGCGTCTGATCCGGCGTCATGAAGCCAATCACCGTATCCGCGACCACAAGATAGCAGCCTTCGGTCACCAGATCGGCATAGGCGCGGCATTCCGCCAGAACATGCGCGCGCGAATGGTCGCTGTCGAGAACCACCATCACCCGCGACCCCGGCGGGATTTCGGCCCGCACCTTTGCCAGCGTGTCCTCATCAGCCGAACCACCCTCGATCAGCACCACCCGTTTCGCCATCGGATGGCTTTCGATCGTGTCGCGGTTATGGGCGCGGATGTCGATATCGACGCCGATCACCTTGCCCTTGCCCATCACCTCCAGAAGCGAGGCCATGAACAGCACCGATCCGCCGCGCGCCACACCGGTCTCGATGATCACATCGGGCTTTGTCTCCCAGATCACCTCTTGCGTGGCCATGATATCGGCCGGCATCTGGATGATCGGAACGCCCATCCAGCTCCAGAGATAGGAGTAATCATAGCGGTCCAGCGCGGTGAGCATATCAAGCGATTGCGCGAAAACCGCCTTGTCCCCTCCGAGCGCGAGCGCTTGCTTGCGTTTATGGGCTTCGAACTCTAAACGGTCGTCTTGTACGGTCACTTTGGCCTCGATACGACTTGGATCTGGGTATCGGGATCAGACGACCAGGACCGGCCACCGGTCAAGAGAAAACCGGTCAGGGAGAAACGTCGAATGACATCTGATCGGCCATTGGCCCCCAATCCTGCCGCGCCCGTTTCCGCCGCAAAACCCGCCCGCCAGATCCCGGTGGCAGCGCCGTCGATTACCGAACGCGAGGGCGAGCTGGCGCGTGAGGCCGCGCTGAACGCCTGGGGCGCGGATCACTACCGCTATAACCGCCGGTTCGAAGAGATGCTCGCCGCCCATTGCGGAGTTGCCCATGCGGTCAGCCTGCCCCATGCGACCTCGGGGCTGCATCTGGCGCTGGCGGCACTTGGGGTCGGGCCCGGCGATGAGGTGATCGGCCCGGATGTGACCTGGATCGCCTCGATGGCACCGGTCACTTATGTGGGCGCGGTGCCGGTTTTCGTCGATATCCTGCCCGATACCTGGTGTCTTGACCCGGTGGCGGTCGAGGCCGCAATCACACCCCGGACAAAGGCGATCATCGGCGTCGATCTCTATGGTTCGATGTGCGACTGGGAGGCGCTGCGCGCCCTTGCCGACCGTCACGGAATCGCACTGATCGAGGATGCGGCCGAAGCGCTTGGCTCGACATATTGCGGCCGCCCGGCCGGCAGCCTCGGCGATGTGGCGGTGTTTTCCTTCCACGGCTCGAAAACCATCACCACCGGCGAAGGCGGTGCGCTGGTCACCAATGATCCGGCCCTGCATGCAAGGGTGCAAAAGCTGCGCGACCATGGCCGCCCGCCGGGAGACCGTTTCTTCCTCAATGACGAGGTCGCGTTCAAATACAAGATGAGCGCCGTTCAGGCCGCCCTTGGCATCGCACAGATGGAGCGGCTGGATGCGCTGATCGCCTATAAGCGGCAATTGTTCGGCTGGTATGCCGACCGGTTGCGCGATGTGCCGGGCCTCGCGATCAATGCCGAGCCGCAAGAGGTTAAGAACTCATTCTGGATGGTCACGGTCATCCCCGATGAACGCTATGATCTGGATAAATTCGCCCTGCAAACCGCGCTGGCAGAACAAGGCATTGATTCAAGACCATTCTTCTCAAGCCTCTCATCGCTCAAGGCCTATGCGGACACAGACTGCCGCCCCCTGATGACGCCGCGCACAGAGACCGCACGGATCGTCCATGCCGGAATCAATCTGCCCTCGGGCTATGGCCTCGATGAAGCAACCGTGAGCTATATTTGCGAAACGCTGAAAGAGATCTTGCAGAGATGCGCCCGGCGCTGAGGCAACGCGCTCCTTCGCCCCCCTCACCGACCCAAAGCTGCAGCTCTTTCGGCACTCCTCCCCATGGGCAAGGGGATGGGCATACATCGTATTCTCGCCGCACTAGCTGATAAGAGTATAGCGGTCGACATTTTCGACGGCCCTGAGGACGAAATCGCACTCAAGGGTCCTGCAAGGGACAGGCCTAGGCTGTCATGCTCCATGGCATAGCCAAGCGCCAGTTGCGCGGCGGGCAATTTCGGCGACAGCGCAAGTTTGGGGCAAGCTGCTGTCAGCCGGAACGAACGTTACTGCAATTAGCCCCGGTCAATGGGTCCACGGATTGCGCCGGTCGGTGGCGAAATTCTCGCCATAGCCACGCAGGCGGATATTTGCCTTGCGCGGGGTCGGCTCGATCACCGTATAGGCGATGCCATGCTGTTGGGCATAGGCTTCGGCCTCTTCGCGGGTCTCGAACCGCAGCTTGACCTGGGTCTGGGTGTCCGAAGATGAGGTCCAACCCATCAGCGGATCCACTTCACGTGCCGAATCCTGCGCGAATTCCAGCAGCCAGACATGGGTTTTGCCCATACCAGATTGCATGGCATTGCGGCTGGGCTGATAGATACGGGCTCGCATTGGGCTGACCTCCGGAATAGCCCCGCCGTTCTGGCCGAAACGCTGCGAAAGTGCAAGGGATGCCGACAGACCGGACCATCGCGCCGGCGCATCTCGCGCCACAAGGACAGCGCGGCGCTGAACTGGGGTTGAACTGGAACAAAAACAGATCAAATTAGCGACAGACTGCCCGCTGCCCCCCTGCCCCTCCCGAGGCCCGAGATGCATAACAACGCGCCCGACAAGCTGCCCGACATTTCCCATATCACCCCAGTCCGGCGCGAAAAGCTCGAAGGCGGGCAGCGCTTTGTCATGCACACGCCCTTCACCGCGGCGGGCGACCAGCCGACCGCAATTGCCGAACTGTCGCAGGGTGTGGCCGCGGGAGAACATGACCAGGTGCTGCTGGGGGCAACCGGCACCGGCAAGACCTTCACCATGGCGAAAGTGATCGAAGAGACGCAGCGCCCGGCGATCATCCTTGCGCCAAACAAGACGCTGGCCGCGCAATTATACGGGGAATTCAAAGGCTTCTTCCCCGACAATGCCGTTGAGTATTTCGTAAGCTATTACGATTACTACCAGCCCGAGGCCTATGTCGCGCGCACCGATACCTTTATCGAGAAAGAAAGCCAGATCAACGAAGCCATCGACCGGATGCGCCATTCCGCGACAAGGGCGCTGCTGGAGCGTGACGATGTGATCATCGTGGCGTCGGTGTCCTGTATCTACGGCATCGGCTCGGTCGAGACCTATTCGGCGATGACCCAGGACATGGTTCAGGGACAGTTCTACGATCAGCGCAAATTCATCCAGGAACTGGTGGCGCAGCAATACCGGCGTTCGGAGGTCGGGTTTCAGCGCGGCGGGTTCCGCGTCCGGGGCGATGTGATCGAACTTTGGCCCGCCCACCTTGAAGACCGCGCATGGCGGTTCTCATTTTTCGGCGAAGAGCTGGAAAGTATCACCGAATTCGACCCGCTGACCGGCGCGAAAACCGGCAGCTACAGCCAGATCCGTATCTATGCCAACAGCCATTATGTGACGCCGCGCCCGACCATGGCCCAGGCAATCCAGGGCATCCGTGCCGAACTGCATCAGCAGCTGAAACGCTTCAACGATGAGGGCAAGCTGCTGGAGGCGCAACGCCTTGAACAGCGCACCCGGTTTGATCTGGAGATGCTGGAAGCCACCGGCGTCTGCAACGGGATCGAGAACTATTCGCGCTATCTGACGGGGCGGGCGCCTGGCGAGCCGCCGCCGACGCTTTTTGAATTCATCCCTGACAATGCCATTGTTTTTGCGGATGAATCCCACGTTTCCGTACCGCAGATCGGCGGCATGTACCGGGGCGACTTCCGGCGCAAATCGGTGCTGGCGGAACACGGCTTCCGCCTGCCCTCCTGCATGGACAACCGGCCGTTGAAATTCGAGGAATGGGATGCGATGCGGCCGCAATCGGTCTTCGTTTCGGCCACGCCCGCGGCATGGGAACTGGAACAGGCCGGTGGTGTTTTCACCGAACAGGTGATCCGCCCGACGGGTCTGATCGATCCGATGATCGAGATCCGGCCGGTCGACATGCAGGTCGATGACCTTCTCGACGAGGTCCGGCGGGTCGCGGCAAAGGGCCTGCGCGTTCTGGTGACCACGCTGACCAAGCGCATGGCCGAAGATCTGACCGAATATATGCATGAACAAGGGATCCGCATCCGCTACATGCATTCCGATATCGACACGATCGAACGGATCGAGATCCTGCGCGATCTGCGGCTCGGAGCCTTTGACGTGCTGGTGGGTATCAACCTTTTGCGCGAGGGGCTCGATATTCCCGAATGCGGACTGGTGGCGATTCTCGATGCTGATAAGGAGGGCTTCCTGCGGTCGGAAACCTCGCTGATCCAGACCATCGGGCGGGCCGCGCGCAATGCCGAGGGGCGGGTGATCATGTATGCCGACAAGATCACCGGCTCGATGAGCCGCGCCATGGCCGAAACCGAACGGCGGCGCGAAAAGCAAAAAGCCTATAACCGTGAACATGGCATCACGCCGCAGACGGTGAAGAAAAACGTCGAGGATGTGCTGGCGGGGCTGTGGTCGGGCGATACCGATCAGTCGCGGGTGACGGCGAAAATCGACCGGCCGGCAGTGGGGCAAAATCTGGCAGCGCATCTGGACGCGCTGCGGGTGGCGATGCGCAAGGCGGCCGAAAACCTCGAATTCGAGGAAGCCGCGCGGCTGCGCGACGAGGTCAAACGGCTCGAAGCGGTAGAACTGGCCGTGGCCGACGACCCGCTGGCACGGCAATCGGCGGTCGATGAGGCGGTGGATGAAGCGGTGAAGGCCTCGGGCCGCTCGACCGCCGGGCGCGCAGGCCAACGTGGCGGCACCAAAAGGAGCAAGCGGCGATAACAAGCCCGCCTTGGCCCAGGCTGCCGACCCTGGTTGACGTCTTCATGCCGCATTGCGGGGGTTCAGCCGGGTTTCCGTCCGGGGCTGTGATCCGCGCAGTGACCAGACCTGTTCGGGCGCCCGCGCGCCCGTCGCGCCAGATGTCGGACAACGATTCAGTCTGGCGAAGATTACGCCGACCGAAGTCTCGACGGCCCTGCTGCTGTCGAAGGGCTGCTCAGGGTCATCGGCCAGGATACTTACGGCCCTGACCGGGGTGGCGACGGGGTCGGCTGCGACCGCTGACCCCGTCGCATTAATGATTTCAGGCCGTCCGCACCAGGCGGATCAGCAGCAGGAGAATCACCGCACCGATGGTGGCATGGATGATGGAGGCAAGAATTGCATTGCCGCCAAAGGTCAGTCCGATCCGCGGCAGGATCAGCCCGGCGATAAAGGCGCCCACCACACCAACCACGATATTGCCGACCAGGCCAAAGCCGTAGCCTTTGACCAGTTGTCCCGCCAGCCAGCCGGCAATTGCGCCGATGACCAGAAGAATCAGAATGCTCTCGATACCCATAATCTCTCCCTCACTTTAACGAAGCGCCGTCAGGGTGTCGGGCGATGCCGCCCCGCCCGAAGATCGGCGGTTCTGTTGCAGAGCCTCACTATGGCCGGAAGATTAACGCAGCCGGAGCGATTTGGTTCCCTCTCGCAGAAAGACCCTGGCTCACGGCGATTGACCTTGCCGCCGCATCCGCCGAATGTGCTTTGCTCCGACTTTCGACGCCTCATCCGCCGCCGCTTCACCTCATTAAAGACCGGACCCGTGCCCATGCAGATCCTCGACCCGTTTCACCCGATGTTCGAGCGCCCCGTCACGCGGCTCTTGACCACGGTCCTGCCGATCCTGTGGTCGGGTCTGGAATTCTTTGTCTTCAACGCGCCGCTTTGGGGGGCGGTCTTCCTCGTGGCGGGGCTTTATGCCGGCTATATGCTTTATATCGTCAGGCCAAAGGGGCCGGACGGGGGCAAGTGACCAGCCCCCGCATCTCGCCCGAATCACCCTGAAGCGCGCTTTCGCGCAATTTGCAGCCGGTGAGCTCGGGGATCAGGTCGATCATTGTGGCCCGAATCGCCTGATGCTCCCCCGGTGAGGCCCAGCCGAGACGGATCACCTCGACACTGCTGCCCTTCAGAAAGACCACATAGTCATGCCCGCCGCGGCTGGCGTCAAAGCGCTCGGCCCCGAACATATGCGGCGCTGGCTGGGCACCACAGGCGGCAAGAAAAAGGGGCAGGATCAGGGTCACTCGCATGATCCGATGCTCTGCGACCAGGGTTAATAATTCCTGAAGATCTTTGCCCGCCCCACCAGGCCCCTGAAAATCCTCACTATTTTTCTGGTGACAAAGTGATTTTTCGCGCTTAGCTTTCCCGACATGTCGATGTCCTGCGCCCCCGTCTGGTTTTATTACTTCCGCTCATGCCAGCGGATGCGGGCGGCTGTGTAACGCGAGACAGGCGATACTCACCAAAAACCCCCAAGCCGCTGGTTCGACCGGCGGCTTTCCGTTTTGGGGGTACCGGTCAGATCCTGAGGCAAAGAACAGGAAGACCGAAATGCCGACCGAAACCAACAATCTGCGTATCCAGGAATTGCGCCCCCTGCCCTCGCCGCTGGAGCTCGCGGTGGCGATTCCGCGCGATGCCGCCATATCCGAAACCGTGGCACAAAGCCGCAATGCCATCCGCGAGATTCTGGCGGGCCGTGATGAGCGGCTCCTCCTCGTGATCGGGCCCTGTTCGATCCATGACCCCGAGGCCGCGATGGATTACGCCCGCCGCCTCGCGGCCGAGCGCAAGCGCCACCAGGACAAGCTGGAAATCGTGATGCGGGTCTATTTCGAAAAGCCGCGCACCACGGTCGGCTGGAAGGGTCTGATCAATGATCCGCATCTCGACGGCTCGGACCGGATCGAAGACGGGCTGCCCCTGGCGCGCAAGCTGCTGCTCGATATCAACCGCATGGGTCTGCCCGCCTCGACCGAATTCCTCGACCCGATCATGCCGCAATATTTCGCCGATCTGATCGCCTGGGGCGCGATCGGGGCGCGCACCACGGAAAGCCAGATCCATCGCCAGCTGGCCTCGGGCCTGTCCTGCCCGGTCGGCTTCAAGAACGGCACCGATGGCTCGGTCCAGATGGCGCTGGATGCGATTCTGTCGGCACGCGGCCAGCATTCTTTCCCGGCGATCACGGCAGACGGCCGGGCGGCGATCGCGCGCACCACCGGCAACCCCGATTGTCATGTCGTGCTGCGCGGCGGTTCGAATGGGCCGAATTTCAGTGCCGCCGATGTCGATGCGGTGGCTGCGGCTGCGGCAAAGGCCGGCATTGATCCGGGTATCATGATCGATGCGAGCCATGCCAACAGCGGCAAAGACCCGGCCCGCCAGCCCGGCGTTGTTGCCGATGTCGCCGCCCGTATCCGCGCGGGCGAGCGCCGTATCCGTGCGCTGATGGTCGAAAGCAACCTGGTCGCCGGTGCGCAAAAAGTCGTTCCTGGCCAAAATCTTGTCTATGGCCAGTCGATCACCGATGGCTGTATCTCCTGGGATCAGACGGTCGAACTGCTTGACGGGCTCGCCGATGCGGTCAAAGCGGGCGATATGGCCGCCGCCTGAGCCATAATCTCGATATGCTGGCCGCCCCCGGTTATCCAGGCGGCCAGCTCTGCCAGTACAGCAGCTTCCGGCTGCCGCCCCCGCCCTTTCAGCGCGCATTCCCAGACCAGGGCAACCCGCCAGCCCTGTGCCTCAAGCGCGGCCAGGACGCGGGCGTCGCGCGCCATATTGCTGCCGATCTTGCCGCGCCAGAACTCTTCCCGCGTCCTGGGCCAGCGAAACAGGTCGCAGCCATGGCCGTGCCAGAAACACCCATGCGCGAAGATCACCGCCCGGTATTTCGAAAGCACCAGGTCGGGCCGCCCGGGCAGGTCACCCCTTTGCAACCGGTAGCGGAACCCGAGTCGGTGCAACCCCTTGCGCAACACCCTCTCGGGCTTTGTATCCGCGCCCCGGATCGCCTGCATATTGCGCCGCCGCACATCAGGCGAATGAACGTCAGCCATGGATCAGCGAAAGGATATGTGGCCGCATTTTCTGCGCGACCTCGGCAAAGACCGGGACCGCCACCGAATTGCCGAACTGGCGATAGGCCTGGGTGTCCGAGACCGGAATGCGGAAATTCTCACCATAGCCCATCAGTCGCGCGCATTCCCTGGGCGTCAGGCGGCGCGGGTTTTCACCGGGCCGCTGGCGGATCAGGATCTCGGACCCGTCCTTATAATAGCGCGCCGAAAGCGTGCGGGCGATGTCATCCGGCCCGAAAAGGCCAAATCCGAACCCATTGCCCTTTGCACGATGCTTGGCGGCATAGTCCTGAAGATAGCGCCAGAGCTTGTCGGTCAGCGTGTATTTCTCGCTGACAACCGCATCGGGGCCGGTGGTGAAATGCCCTTCCGGAGCCTCAGTGCCGTTCTCGGGATGCAGGATCGTGCCCAGCCGGCGCCCGCCGTAAGTGGGCAGTTCAAGGTCAGCCCAGCTGAAAGAGGTGGTCTCGCGAAAGCCCACCATCACGATCCGCTCGCGATGTTGCGGCACGAAATGACCGGCATCAATCACTTTGGTAAAAAGCTGGTAGCCCAGTTCTTCGGTCAACGTCCGGTGAATGACCGCGAAAGTATTACCTTTATCATGGCTTTGCAGGTTCTTTACATTTTCCAACAAAAACGCGGCCGGGCGATGGTGTTTCATCAGCCGCGCCACGTCAAAAAACAACGTCCCCTGGGTTTCATCGGCAAAACCATGCGCCCGGCCAAGCGCATTTTTCTTCGAGACCCCGGCAATAGAGAACGGCTGGCAGGGAAAGCCCGCAACCAGCACATCATGGTCGGGCACATCGGCCTCAGCCACTTCGCGGATATCGCCGGCAATCGGGCGGTTGTCAGGATAATTGGCGTGATAGGTTTTCTGCGCGAACTGATCCCATTCCGAGGTGAAAATACAGCGCCCCCCCGCCGCCTCCATGGCACGCCTGAGGCCCCCGATTCCCGCGAAGAGGTCGATGAACGTGAAAGAGCCTTCAGGGTCCGGATGGCGCCCGGCCTCGGCACGCAATACCGTCAGAACGGCCTCGCGCGGGGCTTCTTCGCCACGTTTCCAGCGGTAAATATGGCCCTCGGAATAGCCAAGACGTTTCGCGGCATCGGGCACAGACCACCCCGCCTGGGCCAGAAGCCTGTCAAATTCGGTTTGCATCGCGGCTTTCATCTCTGGGAATTTTTCTGACATTATGGCGATACACGCCCCGCCGCAACCGGGACTGCGACGCCCCGCCGCAGGTCCGGTTTGACCTCGCTCAAGGTCGGGCAGGACAACTCCGCTTAGCGCATGGGGAATGGCCGGTTGCCGGTCATTTCTGTGACACAGGAGTTCACCATGACATCCCGCATCCTTTTCGCCGCCCTGATCGCCTGCGGCCTCGCAGCCCCCGGCTTTGCCGCCGAAATCGAGGTGCATATGCTGAACAAAGGCGCCGCCGGCACAATGGTTTTCGAGCCGGATTACGTGCGCGCCGAACCGGGCGATGTGATCAGGTTCATCCCAACCGACAAGAGCCACAATGTCGAGGCGATCAAAGATATGTTGCCGCCCGGCGCCGCGGTGTTCAAAGGCAAAATCAATGAAGAGCTTGACGTGACGGTGACCGAGCCAGGCATTTACGGCGTCAAATGCACACCGCATCTGGCCATGGGCATGGTGATGGTGATCCAGGTGGGCGCGGCGCCTGCAGATCTGGCGGACGAGATCGAGAAGCTCAAGGCGGTGAAACTGCCAAAGAAAGCGCGTGAGCGGATGGATCTGGCACTGGATCAGGTTCAATAATCGAACATCATATGGAAAACGCCGCCCGATTATGAGCAGCGTTTTCCCTTCTTCAACATTTCTTCCGGATCTGGCGCTACAGCCTCATCCCTTGTTCATCCTGTTCTCAATAAGGTCCTCGACGACGGTCGGGTCTGCGAGGGTTGAGGTATCCCCGAGGGCGGCAAAGTCGTTTTCGGCGATTTTGCGCAGGATGCGGCGCATGATCTTGCCGGAACGGGTCTTCGGCAGGCCCGGGGCGAACTGGATCAGGTCGGGT
>NZ_JAMCCR010000013.1:0-139497 GCF_023371075.1 Pseudomonas sp. GX19020 | reverse complement strand
CTGGGTCTCTGCGCGTGTCTCCTGCTGGTAATTGCGGGACACGCGGAAACAGAGCAGTTGTTTTCTGATTGCCCGCATTTGCAGCAGATTGTCACTGTCCCATCATGGCCCCGTGGGCAGGATCGGCTGCAAAGAGCGGAAGAATAATATTCGTGGCTTCACGGCGTTCCGGCACAGGAAACTGCACAGCCCCGCCATTGCCCGCCAGAACTGTCGGCATTTCCGGGGCGTGATGCGCCCCGGTGTGCGGCTCAGCGCCACCACCGGCTCCGGCGCGCTTCGGGATAGGCCGCCAGATTGCCGAAGGTGATTCCAATCAGTGTCAGGCGCGGTCAGTCCGGCGACTGAATCAAGACGTTTCGTCATCCTGCTTCGGGGTGGGCTCGCTTCGACGGGGCATGATCTGATCGGGTCAGTTCAAAAGCGAGGATAAAGCCCGATCACCGCGATGACGCGCAGGATCTGGATGTCGGCCTGCACCAGGTGTGGTTTGCGACCGCGTGGCCGCCATATTGCCCCGCCGCAGCGCGGTTTCGGGGTGTCATTTGTGAGGATTTCGGACCGCCCGGCCCCCCCTCGGGCGGCCAGCGCTGGCGCGGTTCCACGCGAAAACCGGCCGTATTGCGAGGTTAATGGCGGCGGCCCTGGCAAGAGCAGTCAGACGGCGCCTGGTGCCGGTCCTTTCGGGGAAGAAATTGCGACTGAGAGACTGCCCCCGAGGAAAACAGCTAGGACCAGATAACGGAACGGGCGAGGACCACTCAGGTCGCGGAGTGCCCGGTCGGGGCCAGCTTCCGGGGCGAAGCCAGGCGTCGCCCTCGAACCATGCGGCCCGCCGCTTGCATCTTTTGGCGCTGTCTTGGCTATGATCATCCGGGTAAGGTAACCCTCGCGCAGCTTTGCCCGCAACGTCGCGACGGCAGCTTGCAACCGGGCAGCCTGTTCGCATTTTGAAATGGCGCGTTCGGCGATCCATTCGGTCGTTCAACCAGCTCTCATCCCGGCTGGCGCGCGCGCCAGCCGGGATGAGGACGACCGCGCCCGCTGGCTGGCCGATCTGGCAGGGCCGGATCAGATTGCTGACAGCGCCATCCGGCTGCTGCGCGAAGAGGGCGGCGGCGATCTGACGGAACCGCTGCGGCTGGGCCGGATGCCGGAGGATATCGCCCTGGAAATGGGCGGGTTCGGCCAGAAGATGGTTCTGGTGGGAATGGTCGCGGTCACAGTCAGGCTGCAGGCGATAAAACGGGTGCGGCGTGACCGGATGATCAATGCCGTGCCCCATGGCGGCGGCACTGCAAGTCTCGGGCCCGGGAGCGGGATGGTGGCGGTCAGCTTCCAGAATCGCGGGTCAGGCATATCCGAATCGCTGATGGCCGGCGGGATCGAAGCCCTCTTCCGCGTCGATCCGGGGCGGCAGAAAGTGCAGCGAGGCTCCGGGCCGGGGCTTGCCATCGCGCGCGAGGTCCTGGCGCATTTCGGCGGTGCACTTGCCATCCGCACCCGCAGGGGTGGTGGGCTGCAACACGAAATCACCCTGCCCACATTGATCGCCTGGCCCCGACACAACTCCCGTTTCGCGCGCCCCGTCTGCGAGGGAGCGGGATTTCATCGTGCCGCTTTCGGGAAGAGTTAATCCGCCTTGCACGAATTAACCCGGACTTTGCCGCGATTTTGCCCGATTTGCCGTTCCAACTACCTTTGGTTGAGTTGTGGCAGAATGCTGCAACGCCGCGCCTTCAAAGAAGAGACGTGTCATGGTCGCACTCGTGGTTATCCTCAGCGGACTTGCTGCTCTGGCAGCATCGGTACTGGTCTGGTTCCTGGATGGGGGCATTGTCGCGGTGATGATGGCCTATGTGATCTCCGGCAATCTTTGCTTCGCCCTCCTGAGCGGCCTGGCCGGCTCGGTTCAGTCACCAGAAGCCAAGCCCGATTTTACCAGTGCCATTGAAGCCGATCTTCAGGCGCTGCTGGAAGAGCGTCTCAACAAAACGATCCGCAACCAGGCGCCGCCGCGCAAGCCGCGTTTTCCGCTTCTGCGCCGCAGCGGCGTCTCGCTGCCGGGCTCTGCAAAAGTGACCAGGTCGGCCAGAACCCGCACCCTCTTTCACTGACGCGAAGATCCATCCAAGTGGAGCCCCGGCCCTGTCTGGTCCGAAGTCTCGGGCTCTCAGGCCTCTTTTGATGGGGCCTGTGCTCAGTCAGGTGGTGGCAGGCGGTTCAGGATTGCCTCGACCTGACCGGGACTGCGCGCCGGTTTGACCAGATCGGTGATCACCTTGTCAAAGGTCACGGCATCCTCGCTGACCCGGAAGATCTGCCAGGGTTCCTGATCGCCCAGCTGCCCCTTCATCATCAGAATCTGCGGAAAGCCGCGCCGTGCAGGCAAGAGATAGACATCGGTCATCTGGATCGTCATGCCCGGCGCCGTTTCCCAGATCGGAATCGCAAGCCGGCCTTCCTCGCGGTCGAGGTAAAGCCCGTCCTGATCTCCGGACAGTGAAAAGCTGAGCGAACCGGAGAAATCCTCTTCTTCCGGTGGAAGCGCCAGATCCACCAGCGACGCATCACCTGGCTTATGGCGCGGTTTCGCCCCAAGACGCGGCAGGGTTTTAGAAGGCCCCGCCGGCGCGGCACTGGCAATCGCTTCCGCTGCAGTTTCGTAAGCCGGCCCGGCCGAACCAGCGCCTCCGCCTGCGGGCGGCGCAGCGGCAAGGGGCGGGAAATCCGGCTCAGGCAGCGGCGTTGCGGGGATCGTCACATCCCGCGGCGCGGCAGCCGCGGATCTGGACGCAGCCGATGGTGGCGCGGGCGCGGGCTGAGCCTCCTGCGCCATATCGGTTTCAGCCACGGAATGCGCGTCGGCCGGCGCCACGCCCTCGGTTGCCACAGTTTTGCGGTCTGATCCATCCGGCATCTGCCCCAATGGCAGCTGTCCCTGGGGCAGCAGAAGAAAGGCCCCCATCACACTGGCCGTCGCCGCAGACCCCGCTATCCCGAGCCGCCGGGGCGAAAGCCAGCGCGCGATCCGTGACGGCTCCGGCGCGGCAGGCGAGAGGCCGGCGGCAACAAAGCGCTCGCGAGCGCGGGCGATATCCGCCCGCATCAGCGCCGGGTCGGGATCAGGCAAGGCCAGATCCGCCAGACGGTCCAGCGGATCGGCCGGCGCAGTATCAAGGGGGTCGCGGCGACTGGTCACAACACTCCCCTCAGCGCTTTGCGGGCCTGGTGGATATGCCAGGACACCGTCACCTCTTTGCAGCCCATAATGCGGGCGGCTTCTGCCTGGGCAAGGCCCTCGCCATGCACCAGCAGGATCGCATCGCGTTGTTTTTCGGGCAAGGCCCGCACTGCTCGCCAGATATCGGCGACATGCAGCGCGTCCTCCTGATCGCCTTTGCTGAAATCATCGGTCAGAAGCGATGCCGCCGCCACCAGACGGCCCCGCCTTGCGCTGGCACGCTGCTGGTCGCGCACCGCATTGAGCGTCACCCGGTAAAGCCAGCCCTGGAAGGAGGCGCGGCCGTCAAAGCTGCGGATCGTCGTGCCAAGCCGCATGCAGACGGTCTGCGTCACATCTTCGGCATCGGCGCGATTGCCGGTCCAGCGGCAGGCAACGCGGAAGATAAAGGTGTAATGGCGCGACAACAGCAGTTCGAAAGCACCGGCATCACCGGCGCGCGCCTTTTCGACCAGAGGATCGGTGTCTGAGATCGGGGCGTATCCCGGCACCTGTACAGCCAGACCGGCAGCATGTGTCCCGGCCCGGCTCTCGCCGACCCCTGTTTCGCCAGCCTGGACCTGAACGGCCCTGTCGCTTGCGGCCTCGCTTTGGGGCAAAGACCTCTCGCCGTGACGCATCATTCTACGCTTCGCAACCGTATACATCGCGAGAACAGCACTATTTTTCGGCCAAACGCAACCGGGAGCCGGCGGGGTTCCCCGCGGCCCTGTGCTTGCCGTAAAGGAAAGCGCCATGCTCATTGGCCGCTCCGCGACATAGTTGCAGCCCCGGCAGGTGAATTTCCTGCCGTCACAGCAAAGACGCCTGTCGCCTGCAGCATCCTGGTTAAGGCATGTCACAAATCCGTCAGAATGGTTTGGCCCGCCTGTCTGATTGCCAGCCGCCCCGCCCGCGCCTAGAATTGGGCAATGCCCACGCTCCAACAGCTCAGATATCTTGTCGCCGTCGCGGACCAGCTGAATTTCAGCCGCGCGGCCGAGCTGTGCAATGTGGCACAACCAACGCTGTCGATGCAGCTGCGGGCGCTGGAGGAGCGCCTTGGCGCGCAGCTGGTCGAGCGCAGCCGCGCCAGGGTCAGCCTGACGCCCGTCGGCCGCGATGTGGCGCGGCGCGCGCGCGAAGTGATCGACAGTATCGAGGATATCCGCGAGGTCGCACGCAGAGGGGATCCCGATGCGCCCCAGGCCTCGCTCCGGATCGGGGTGGTGCAGACGGTCGGGGCCTATGTACTTTCGGTCGCGATGCCCGATCTGCGCGCCGCCTGGCCCGAAATGCGGGTCAATGTGCGCGAGGAGCGAACGGAAACCCTGATCCGTCAGCTGCTTGAGGGAACGTTTGACGTGATCCTGCTGGGCGAGGAGCTGCGGCGCGAGGATGTGGAACAGGCGCCGCTGATCACCGAACCCTTGCTGGCAGTGATGCCGGCAGACCACCGCCTCGCCGGACAAAGCGAGATCGCACCTGCCGAGCTGGCGGGCGAGACGGTGCTGGGGTTCGATGGCGGCCCGGCGCTCAGACGGGCCGCGACGCGACTGTGCGCCTGGACCGGGGCGCGGCTGGCCCGCGATTACGAGGGCACCACGCTGGACACTTTGCGCCAGATGGTTGCGGCGGGAATGGGGATTTCGCTGCTGCCCGCGCTTTATATCCGGTCCGAGGTGCTGCGCGAACAGCTGGTGGTGGCGCGCCCGCTGGCCGAGGCGGTGCTGACCCGCAATATCACCATGGTCTGGCGCCGCGATGCGCCGCGCAGACAAAGCTACACCGCCATCGCCGCGCGTTTTCGCGAAAGCCTCAGCCCCTGGCACAGCGGCTGATCAGTCGTATTGGATCCGGGTCGTCCAGCCCGAGACCGAGACCCCCCGCGCCGATGCAAAGCTTTGCGCAAGCTGGCTCAGATCGCTGCCGCCATCGACCACAGTACAGGAAATCACCCCGCTTTGCGTGGCGCGCAAGAGCCGCAGCCGCGCCCCCGCCCGGCGGAATTCACCGGCGAGATGTTCCAGCCCGTCCCAGCAATCCTCGACGGCGAGGTCGATCTCGAAAATCAGTGAGATGCCGGGGAAACTCGCGCGCAGGCTGTTGATCGAATCGACAGGGATCGCGAAATCGCACGCAGTGGCGGTTCTGGCCATGGGCCTCTCCTTCAGGTTACCGAAGGGCCAGAGGCGCCTCCGCTTTAGCTGCATTTTTTTCGCGCCCGCAATCTGAGCTTCAAATCGGCGCGTCGTCCGGGGCCTCGCTAACATCCCAAAGCCCCTTTGGTCAAGGCAGCTGGCCAGGCGTGGGGAGACTGAAATTCTCTCACATCGCCGGATTGCGGAAGCAAAGCGTGGTTTTCCGCTGAACTCTGATCTTGTGCCAGCCTGCCGCAGCCGCTATAAAATAACGACAATAATGGTCGAGTATGATGCCCTTCCCCGCCCCGCCCTTGCATAAAAGAACACCATCGCGGCCCGGCGGGCTGCGGTCGGGGCAATATTGGCGAAATGGGAACAAACCGGTGCTTCCCTCCCCCAGACTCGCCTTTGCCGGAGAAAACCATTCTCTTCCTTTGCAGGTTTCCGGCCCTGGCGTTCCTTGCTTAGTGGCGCGGCCCGGTGCAATCAGGGGTGCTGAAACCGGAGTCGGCAATGGCCATTGAAATCGCCCAGCTGCGCAAAAGCTTTGGCCGCAATGAGGTGCTGAAAGGCATCGACATCGCGGTCGAGGATAAAGAGCTGATCGCCCTGCTCGGCCCGTCGGGCTCGGGCAAGACCACGCTGTTGCGCATCATCGCGGGTCTCGACTGGCCCGATTCCGGCCGGCTTGAGGTCGATGGGACCGACTGGCTGTCGATCGCCGCCCGCGACCGCCGCATCGGTTTCGTCTTTCAGCATTACGCATTGTTCCCGCATATGTCGGTGCGCGACAATATTGCCTTCGGGATGACGGTCCGGCCCAGGGCCGAACGCCCCGGCAAGGCGGTGATTGCGCGCAAAGTCTCGGAACTTCTGCAATTTTTGCAGATCCCGCATCTGGCGGACCGGCTTCCCGGCCAGCTCTCGGGCGGGCAACGCCAGCGTGTCGCACTTGGCCGGGCGCTGGCCATCGACCCCCGCGTCCTCTTGCTCGATGAGCCCTTCGGCGCGCTGGATGCCGCCGTGCGCCGCGATCTGCGGTCCTGGCTGCGGTCTGTGCATGATGCATCTGGGACCACGACGATTTTCGTCACCCATGACCAGGACGAGGCGTTCGAGCTTGCCGACCGGGTGGTGATCATGGGCGAAGGCCGGATCGAACAGATCGGTACCGCCGACCAGATCCATGACCATCCCGCCTCGCCTTTCGTGGCGCGGTTCATGGGCGCAACTATCGAATTGCCGGTGCGGATTGCTGCGGGCCGCGCGACGGCACCCGGGATCGACGCTGCCCGGCTTGAACGCCGCGCTTTGCCCGACGGAGCTGCCACGCTGTTCGTGCGCCCCGCCGATCTGACGCCGGTGCCCGACCCTGCCGGGCTGTGGCGTGTGAAACAGGTGACCTCGACCGGTGCCGTGCTGCGCCCGGTGCTGACCGGGCCTGAAGGCCAGGAGATCGCGGTCGAGATCCTGCGCCGCACGGCACCGGGCCTCTTGGCGGGGCAAAGCGTCACGCTGCGGGTCGAGACCGGCACCATTTTTACCGAAACGCCTCCCGGCCAGCGCGGCCAGGCAGGGCAATCCTCTGAAATCAAAGAAATTCCCCTGAAGGAGAAACAGAAATGAGCCTGATCTCTTCACTGCGCACCGCTGCAGCTGTTGTGGTTCTGGCAGCTGCTCCGGCGCTGGCCCAGGACAAGATCCTCAATGTCAGCTATGATATCGGCCGCGAGCTGTTCGAGGCGCTGAACCCGGTCTTTGCCAAGACCTGGAAGGAAACCACCGGCCGCGATGTCACCGTCGATCAGAGCCATGGCGGATCGTCTGCCCAGGCCCGCGCGATCCTTGAAGGTCTGAACGCCGATGTGGTGACCTTCAACCAGGAGACCGATATCGACGTGCTGGTCGATGGCGGTCTGGTCGATGCCGACTGGCGCAACGCCTTCCCGAATGGTGCCTCGCCCTATTATTCGCTGCCCGCTTTCGTGGTGCGCGAAGGCAATCCGAAAGGCATCAAGGACTGGAGCGATCTGGTCCGCGATGATGTGCAGCCGGTCTTCGCCAATCCGCGCACTTCGGGCAATGCCCGCTACACCTATCTCGCGGCCTATGCTTTCGCGCTGGAAGCCAATGGCGGCGATGAGGCCAAAGCCAATGACTTCGTGAAGAAGCTTCTGTCCAACGTTCCGGTCTTCGATACCGGTGCGCGCGCTTCAAGCCAGACCTTTGCCGAGCGCAATATCGGCGATGTGCTGATCACATTTGAGGCCGAAACCGCCGGCATCGTGGCCCAGTATCCGGGCCTGGAGCGTGTGACCCCCGGCACCAGCCTCTTCGCGGCTTTCCCGGTCGCCCTGGTCAAGGAAAACGCTGAAAAGAACGGCACGGTCGAGGTTGCAACCGCCTATCTGAACTGGCTCTACACCCCCGAAGCGCAGCGCGTTCTGGCAGCGCAGAACTTCCGCGTCACCGATAAGGACGTGGCGGCCGAGGTTGCGGCACAGTTCCCCGAAGTCAAACTGCTGACCGTCGACGTGCTGGGCGGATGGGCCGATATCAAGGCCAAGCATTTCGACGAGGGCGGCATTCTCGACCAGGTTTTCGAGAACTGATCTGTAAATGACCGTCGCTTCTGTCCGCATCAGGCCAAAGCGTGTTCTGCCGGGGTTCGCACTGAGCCTCGGCACCACGCTTCTATATGTCAGCGTGATCATCCTGATCCCGATCATCGCCCTGGTGATTTCGGGTGCCGGGATCGGCTGGGACAGATTCGTCCGTATCCTCACCTCGGCACGAACGCTCGACGCGTTGCGGGTCACGGTGATGGCGGCGGCGATTGCGACGGTGATCAACGCATTTTACGGGCTCCTGATGGCCTGGGTGCTGACGCGTTACGAATTTCGTGGCCGCGCTTTCCTTGATGCGATGATGGATATTCCCTTCGCATTGCCCACCGCCGTGGCGGGCCTTGCGCTGACCTCGCTTTTCGCCTCGACCGGCTGGTTTGGGGGCCCGCTGGAGGCGATGGGGATACAGGTCGTCTATGCGCTTCCGGGGATCATCATCGCGATGACCTTCACCTCGGTGCCTTTCGTGGTGCGCGCGGTGCAGCCGGTGCTGGAAGACCTCGACCCTGCGCTGGAAGAGGCGGCAAAGACCCTGGGCGCCACACCCTGGCAGACCTTTTCAAAGGTGATCCTGCCCGCGATCCTCCCGGCCTGGCTTGGGGGCTGCACGGTGTCGATGGCGCGATCCATGGGGGAATTCGGGGCGGTGGTCTTTATCGCGGGCAATCTGCCCGGCAAGACCGAGATCGCCTCACTTCTCGCCTTTATCCGGCTGCAGGAATATGATTATCGCGGCGCCTCGGTGATTGCGCTGATCCTGCTGGTCTTCGCGCTTTTGCTGCTGCTGATCTCGAACCTGTTCCAGATCCGCGCCGCGCGCTACCGCGAGGGCGGCAAATGACTGTGACCCCGATGAGCGCCCATGAGCAGATCGAAGCAGGCCGCCGTGCCGCCAATGCGGGCGAACGCCGGACCGCGCGGCTGCTGATCGCGCTGGCGCTGGTCAGCACCGCCTTCCTGATCGCCGCGCCCCTCGTCTATATCTTCTGGCGCGCTTTCGCGGCCGGGGTCGGAGGATACTGGGCCGCGATCACCACGCCCGACACGTTGCATGCGATCTGGTTGACGGTGATCGTCACGGTGATCGTGGTGCCGGTCAATGTTGCTTTCGGCATCGCGGTTGCCTGGGCGATTGCACGTTTCCGCTTTCCGGGGCGCGGACTGCTGATGACCATTGTCGAGATCCCCTTCTCGATCTCGCCGATCATTGCGGGCATCTGCTATCTGCTGCTTTATGGTCGCCAGGGGTTCCTTGGCCCCTTCCTGCGCGAACATGATATTACCGTGCTCTTTGCCCTGCCGGGGATCGTGCTGGTCACCCTCTTCGTTACCGCCCCCTTTGTGGCGCGCGAGGTTCTGCCTCTGATGCTGGCGAAAGGCTCTGAACAAGAGGAAGCCGCCGTGACGCTTGGCGCCAGGGGCTGGCAGGTCTTTCGCTATGTCACATTGCCGGGGATCCGCTGGGCGCTGCTTTACGGCGCGGTGCTCTGTGCCGCGCGCGCGGTGGGCGAATTCGGCGGTGTCTCGGTCGTTTCGGGCCGGGTGGCCGGGCAGACCAATACACTGCCTTTGCAGATCGAGCTTCTGTACAACGAGATGAACACCTCTGTGGCAGCCTTTGCGGCCGCCTCGACCCTGACGATGATCGCGATCATCGCACTGATCGCCAAGACCTTCCTCGATTCCCACAACCGGCGCGGCTGACCGGACCTTTGCTGAGGCCCTCGGGCCTCAGCGCGTGACAGTGCTTTCCTTTGCCGCGATATAGCGCGCCATCTGGCCGGCCTGAACGCGAATGTCGGGGATCGCAGTGATCTCCCAGAACATCGCGCGCGAGACCGGACCAAGGGCGAAAAGCCGGTCAGAGGCCGCGCCATCCCGCCCGATCAGCCGCGCCTCGGGCGAGACCTCAAACCCGATGCGCAAAGGATCGACCCGCGCCGCCCCATCCGCCAGAAGCCCTGCCATCAATGGCGAGGCGTTCTTTTCCGGGTCATTGCGGATGCCACGACAGTCAATGATCCGCCCGACCTCCAGTCGCGCCGGGCCTGCCGCACCGCGCGGCTGGATCACGGCTGTCACCACCTCGTCCTGCGAATCACCCGCCGCCGGTTCGGCCCGTATAAAGGCGGCACGCTCAATCTTCAGCCGCCCCGCTTGCATCGCGGCCTCAAGCCGCGCGGCAGAGGCTGGCGGGATGCGGTGACGATGCACCTCCCACCAGGTGGCGCCATGGCGCAGGAAACGCCGGCGCTGGTCCAGATCCATATTCTGCCAGATCAGGCTGACATAAGGCCGGATCCCGTCGACCGCCGACCGCCAGGTGCCACCTTCGGCCACCGCATCGGCCACCAGGCCGCGCAGCCAGGCCAGCAACCGGCTGACCGGCGCCCCCAGAGGCACTGTTTCGGCTGCGATCTTCAGCGCCGCCCCCGGCCCGTGGGACCGCGGCAAAAGCCCGCGCCGCGAGATCGCGATGATCTGCCCCTGATGCCCGGCGCGTTCCAGCGAAAGCACCTGATCCACCATCGAAAGCCCGGTGCCGATGATCAGAACCTGAGCCCCGTCACCTGGCGGCGTATTGATCGACCAGGCACCCGAGATCAGCCCTGACGGGTCGTCCCTGGGCACGACATGCCCGGTCGCAAGCACCGCATAGGCGCCCTTCAGCTGCCGCCCGTCATCCAGCTCGGCCTTCACACCGCCCCCGCGCTCGCTGATCCCGAGACAATCGGCCTTGATACAGACCAGCCGCCCCGACGCCGTCCAGGGCGCCAGCAGGCAGGACAGATAGCTGCCATAGGTGGCGCGTCCGACAAAGCTTTCGCTGTCATGACGGCCCGGTGCATTGTTCTCGAGCCAGTGCAGAAAGTGATCCGGCTCATCCGGAAAGGCGCTCATATTATGGACGCGCGTGTTCAGCAGATGGTCGGGATCACTGGTCGAGTAAGCGATTCCACAGCCCAGAAGATGCCGGCCCTCGACCACAGTGACCCTGAGATCGGTGTTCTGGCGCAACAGATTTGCGGCAAAAAGCACACCGCTCGCGCCGCCGCCGATCACCAGAACATCACGCCAGCCTTCCTCGCGCGCGAAGGGCTCGGCTCGGGTCACAGGGGTATGGCTCATCTCTGGTCCGTCTTGTGCTGGCATCATGATCAACTGGCCGGCCCCGTGTTATGGTCCAACGGCAACCATCCAGAACCAATTCTGGTCCAGAATACCAGCCAAACGCAGAATATTGTTCCAAGATGCTACTTGCAAACAGAAATCTTATCGCCTCTCCGGATGGAGCAGAGTGGAAACCCTCTGCCGCTGCTCGCGCCTGCGCAGAAAGCAGCCCGGGCAGGCGCAGATCCCAAAATCTGAATGCAATTTTCCAAAAACGCGTCTGCTAGGAAAAAACTGTTTCCAGTGCAGAGTGTCATATAAATTGCAATTCTTTGGATGTGGAATTAGTCATCCCCTATTGTCTGAAATAAAATTCACTGAGTAACCGCGCGAGTATCATTCATGTCCTTGAGCGAAACCCCTTTCGGGGTAGCAAAAATTCAGCACCGCAAGGGGCTGAAACGCCTGTGCGACTTCGCACTTGCTTTGATCACTTTACCTATCACCCTGCCGATGATGCTGATGATCGCCGTTGCGATCCGAGTCGGATCCGGCGGCCCTGCCCTGATGCGGCTGAGCTGTCTCGGCATGAACGGGCGCGTCTTCCGGCAATACCGCTTTCGCGTGATCCGGGGCGACCTTTCGGCGGCGGATCTGTTGCACGCCAATGCAGCTGATGCGGGACATCTGACTCCGCTTGGCGCGGTTCTGCTGTCAACCGGGCTCAATCTTCTGCCACAGGTGCTGAATGTGCTGTGGGGGGACATGTCCTTTATCGGTCCGCGTGCGGTTGCGGTCGCGGCCACGGACCGGCGGGAGAAACCCGATAACCGGCTGTTAGCGGTACGTCCCGGGATTGTCACTCCGGATGCATTTCATCCCGCAGGACAAAGTCTGAGCGAAAGTGAGCGGATGGCCCTTTCGCTGGCCTATGTTCGCTGTGCCGGCGCCTGCACCGATGGCAGGCTGGTTCTGCAATCGGCCGCAAGGATCTTTCGGCGCCGGGGCTGAGCGCTTTCGCTGATTTCCAGCGAGGCAGGCTTCCAGAGGGACAGCACCGGATGCACCGGCCGGCCGCTCATACGGCCAGCCTGTCTGGTTCAGCGATTGACCCGCCGATATTCTCGCGCGGAAGCAATCTGTGCGTCACGCTCGGCATAGATCCTGACAAGTCGTGACATGCTGGACGCATCTGTTGCCGCCAGTGACGCGCGGCGGATCTCGTCTTCGCCAAGTGACAGCAGATCGTCATAGACCGCATCCATTTGCCGGTCGGATCGATTGCCTGCCGTCCCGGTCAGGAACTGACGGAAGATCAGCAGCGCAGACAAACTGCCCGCGACGATCCAGACCAGCAGTGCCGCACCCAAACCCAGCCCTGTAACAAGGCCAATCAGCCCATTTATCAACCCGATAACGCCACCGGCCACTATTGCGATTACAGCCATCGCCTGACCTCCTGATTCCGTCCGTGCCCCATCGCGCAGTCGACGGGGGGGTTGATTGCATTCACCTGCACAAGGTGCAGAAAAGGTTACGGTCACCACCGGGACAGGGATCCCGGCGGTGACCGTCGCCGATCATCCTGGAACGTGACCCAGGCCGATCACCGGGCTGAAGGCAGCAGAGCCGGTTTGACCGGGGAGCACTGTCACCTCTCTGTTTTTCAGCCCGTGTTGGGCAGTCACTGGCCTGAGCTCCAGTGCCGCCGCATCACTCAGCACCACATTTTCATGCAGAGCCGCGAAATTGCGAACCCGGTCGATCCGTTCATCCGTGCAATCGAGCAGGGCGGCCAGAGCCGAAACCTTGCCCATCGGCTTGACCGTGCCGACATAGTCATAAGGCGCATTATCCGAGCGCTTGAGCACCCGGTTCATCACCGGATCGATCACCGTGATGATGTCCGAGATACCTGCATTCCGGCAGGTTTCAAGCGTGGCGACCATCAGTTCGCATGTGGCGCGTGACACCGTGGTATCCGCCCCGTCCCGCGACAGCCGGGCCGTATCAACACAGAAGCGGGTCGATTCCCAGATCCTGGACGACCGCAGCGGTGCCTCGCCATCGAGGATTTCGCTGAACACATCCGACAGCATATGCGGGCCGGTCGTCTGAAGCAGGCGGACGCAGGAGATGACCTCGCCTTCGGTATCCAGTCCAACCAGGTAGAGCGGGTCGAGATGATCAAAGCGATCGATTTCGCGGCCTTGCTCGATGCTCACGTCCCAACCCAGACGGTCACTGAAAACCCGGGCGCGCAGCCGGTACATATCGTCAAGAACATCTTCAAACAGATGTTTGTTTACGGCGTCGATTACGATGATCATGGCAACCCCCATTGTCACATGTCCTCAGACGTTAACCACTGGTTGTGCCGCCCGATACTCGGGGAATCCCGTATTTATGAAGATTTTTTCTGCCTTTTCACGCCGGAAAAACGGCATGCTCCGCCACGGGCTCCTGCCCTGGCGGTCAATGAGGTCGTGCCCCGTGCTGTATCAGATCGGATAGATCAGATGTTGGGCAATGGCCCTGGCGATGGCCTGGGCTGTGGTCAGCGAAAAAAGCTTTTCGCGCGCCGAGCGCAGATGCACTTCGACGGTACGATGCGAAATATTCAGAATGTCTGCGATGTCCTGCTGGGTCTTGCCGGCAGCGGTCCATTGCAAGATCTCCACCTCACGCGAAGACAGCGGCGTGCGGCGCAGGACATTGGAAAACGCATCGGAATTCATCACGGCGTCATGCATGTGAACGGCGATCGATTGCAGATCGCCGATATGCTCGGCGATCATCGAATGCCATTCATGATCGTCGGTGTCGCGCGTCACGCTGAGCATCCCGGTATCACCGAAAGGCCCGCGCACCGGGATCGTCACACCGCGGTCAGAGATCCCGAATTCCCGTGCGGCACAGAAAACAACGCGAAAATTCTCGCTTTGTTCGATGCGCGCCCAGTCGATCGGCGCGATGCTGCGCTGCGCGATTCGCAGGGTCGGGTCAATCAGGTGATAGGCCTGTTGAGTATAATGGCGTTTCCACTCTTCAGGATAGGTGACATAGCCATGCATTGTGCCGGCAACCGGGTTTGACCCCAGATAGGCTACATGATCGAATCCAAAGCGATCCCGCACCTGTTCAAGGAAGCAGTCGAATTTACCGGCCTGGCCGGCAACCTCGCTCAGGTCGATGAGCTCCGTCATGATCCCTTTTCCCGGTTCAGAGTAAGACAGTCGTACAAGTTGAAGGGTTGCGCCCTCAAACCTGTTAACGCAAGCCTAAAAGCGGCACTTACGTTTAATGTTTCCAAATTGTGGCAGAGCCGTCCGGTTGACCGGTCATAGTCCCTGAAACATGTCTGATGACTCAAGTCTCGATCAAAGTGAGCAAAGGAGCACCCGAATCTGATCAGCCTAGCAATGCGGCGATATAGTCGCGCACCTGCCTGTCGGTCAAGGCCACGCTTTGCCCCGGGCGATACAGCCCCGATCCTGGGCCAGAACCACTCACGCCCGGGGCAAAACGGGGTGGCAACGCCGGGCCCCTAGACCAGATTTGCCACTGGGGTCGCAGCTTCCATGCCAGGGGCGGGATTTTGCGCTGTCCCAGCCTGCCGCCGGATTTTGCCACAGCCTCAACATGTGTGGCGGTAGGAACGGTGTCGGCTGCCGATGATCGCGCGGGTTTCGAAAGCTGCGCTCAACGCCTCGATCAGGGTTAAGCCAGCCTCGGCCACCTCATCGACATGAGCCAGCGCCTCTTCCGGGCGGATGCCGCACAGGATAGCCACCAGCGAACAGTCCCTGAACGCCGCAACAAATTCCATCATCAGATCCGCGTTTCGCGCTTTCATAAAGCCCGCGCCCGTTCGTCTTGTGTGCCGCGCAGGAGATAGACGCCGTCACCACCGCTTGCTGCGATCTGGCCGGTCACCTCAGTCACTTCGTCGCTCATCCCACCGGGGAAATCGCCCCGCCGGGCCCGATACCGCACCAGTCACGAAATGGAAATGACGACCGCCTTGCGCGCGGTGTTCCACCAGGGCAGGGGCAAGTGCCGCCGCATCCAGCGGCAGATAGCGCGTCTCAGCCCAGCCATTGCGGATGGTGACCATGTCATCGGAAATCACCGGCACGACCGTACCCGGTCAGGGCACCAGCGCCGTTTCATGGGTCAGAGCTAAATTGGCGCCAAGCACGGCAAGGCTCCCCTGCCCCGCTGCGGTCGCCACGAGATCCGCGCCTGCCAGCCCTGGGTCTTCAGGGAATGCCCGGCATAGCTGGCGTAACTCCGCCGGCCAGCCCGAGGATCCCGGTGAGGTGCTGCCCGTCACAGATCTGCAGGCCGGGCGCGCGCGTATCAAATTCGGTGCCATCGACAGGCGTAATCTCACCGATCGGGATCGGGGCGGCATTGACCGCCAGCCAGTGATCCGCCGCCACACTAAACCGGTGATCGCGGCTTGCTGGACGCGCCGCATCACTTCGGGCCTCAGGATCAAAGCTCAGCGCATCGTCCGCGACCGGGATTTCGGCGCGGATCGAGCGCCGTCCCGGGAAGCCCGTAGGCCCTTCGACGAGATCCAGAGGGACTACCACATTTTCCGCATTCGGGTCATCGATATCCCGTATATGGTGGTGAATGCCGTCATTGCCACCATGCAGGAAATAGCCGCCTTTATTGGCGTCAACCCGGATCTCATACCCGTCAGGCGTGAACCGCGCTCCGCCAGACAAAGGCGCCGACGCAAAGCCTTTCGCCAGGATAAAGGGCCAGTGTCGGGAAGCCCGGCCCCAGAAGATGTGCGACGCGCTCCATCTGCAGATCCTGCACTGTCGCCCCCATGGTCAGGAGCGTCGCCGAGAGCTTTGCCCCGCGCAGCTGCGCCGCTTTGACCGGACGGCCATCGGGAAGGTGGTCGAAAATCTCCGAACTCAATTCAGGACCACTCCCGGCTCAGCCAGGTCTCTCACACCGGGGTGGACCAGCCAGGGCAGTCGCTGATGACCTACGCGGTGGGCTTGGCGCGTCGATCCGGGTCGAGGCGGTGACGGGGTCGGCTTTGCGCTATCTGGATGCGGCCCTGGGTGAGGTGAAAGAGATCCCGCCCAGGGCCAACATCACCTTGGATGCGCTGCCTTCCCGTGATCGCCCGATCCATCTGGCCGCAGGCGAGACGGGTTTCGTGCTGGCATGGATTCTTCCGGAATGTGACAGCCGCGATTGCGACATCCAGCCCTTGCAGGATGAGAAAGTGGTGTTGAAGGTGCGGCGCGGGCATCAACTTTCCCACGCGCTGCGCCGCTTTTGGCCTGTCAGAGCCCGTGAATGGGGTGAACAGCCCCTCGACACTGCTGACGCTGGCCTGTCTGGCGCAAAGCGATGCCATCGCGCCTTTGTCGGATGAGGTCGGCGGAACTGTTGATCCACCCGCCGCTCAATTCCGGTTTCCTTGTGCTGCCAACCGCCAGTGATATCCGCGTCTTGCGCTGTTATCTGCCTGAGCTCAGACGCCGCCCGCTGTCGCCACTCGCGCTGCATCTGCGCGAAAGTGTGCTGGCCGGCGGCGTCGCCGGAACGTTTCAGCCCTTGCCGGGCGGCAGGTAATCAAGACCCGGATCGATCTGCGCCGGGCGACCGGGCAGCGACAATGACGGCAGGCGCGGCGCGGTGCGGCTGATCACGCGACCCTCGCGCAGCACATAAAGCCGGGTCGGTTTCAGCCGGATCGCTTCGGTTACATCCGCCGCCTGAAGGATCACGAGATTGGCCTTGCATCCGGGGGCCAGCCCGTAGCCGTCAAGCCCCATCGTTTTCGCCGAATTGACCGTGACCGCGTCAAAGATCTGATGCTTCTCGGCAATCCCGCCCATCTGGCCGACATGCACCGCCATATGCGCGACCTCGAGCATGTCACCCGAGCCCATCGAATACCAGGGATCCATGCAGCAATCCTGGCCCAGCGAGACATTGACGCCTGCCGCCATTAACTCGCGCACCCGCGTCATGCCGCGCCGTTTCGGATAGCTGTCATGCCGGCCCTGGAGCATGATATTGATCAGCGGGTTCGGCGTCGCGGTCATCTGCGCCTCGGCGATCAGCGGGATCAGTTTCGAGACGTAGTAATTGTCCATTGAATGCATTGAGGTCAGATGCGAGCCATTCACCCTGCCCTGCAACCCAAAGCGGATGGTCAGGGCGGCCATGGTTTCGACATGGCGCGAAAGGGGATCATCGGTCTCGTCGCAATGCACATCGACCGGCAGCCCGCGATCAGCCGCGATACGGAACTGGGCCTCGAGCGAGAGCCGCCCTTCCTCCATCGTGCGTTCGAAATGCGGGATGCCGCCCACGATGCCCACGCCCATATCCAGCGCGCGCTCCAGCGCTTTCACCCCTTCGGGAACGCGGTAATAGCCGTCCTGCGGGAAGGCCACGAGCTGAAGATCGATGTAATCCTTCACCCGATCCTGCACCTCAAGCATCGCCTCGGCGGTCACCAGGCGGGGGTCAGAGGTGTCAACATGGGTGCGGATGTGCAAAAGCCCCTGGGAAACCGCCAGATCGCAATAGCGCAGCGCACGTTCGACCAGCGCCTCGCGGGTCAGCGTCGGCCGGAGCTCGCCCCAGAGCGCGATCCCTTCAAGAAGCGTGCCGGAGGCATTCATCCGTGGCAGTCCCAGCGACAGCGTCGCATCCATATGGAAATGCGGGTCGCAAAAGGCGGGCGTGACCAGACGGCCGGCGGCGTCGATCACTTCTCCCGACGCCTCCCCGGCCCCGGCGGGCAGCTGCTTTTCCACCGCCGCGATCTTGCCGTTGCGGATGCCGATATCATAGCCGCCGCGGCCGTCGGGCAGATTGGCGCCCCGGATGATGGTGTCGAACATGGTCACTCCTTAACGCTCGCCGCGCCGATAGGGTTGCATCAATGCCTGTGGCACCCGCGCACGACGCGCCATCACCGCAAGCGCGAGGATCGACAGCACGAAGGGGACCATCAGGAAAAGCTGATAGGGCAGCGCGCCGCCCATAACGGTTTGCAGCCGCAGCTGGAAGGCGTCGAAAAACGCGAATAGGAGCGCGCCCGCCAGGGCCCTCCCTGGCCGCCAGGAGGCAAAGACCACCAGCGCGATGCAGATCCAGCCACGGCCCTGAACCATGGTCGGGATGAAACTGTCAAAGGCGGAAAGTGTGAGGAACGCGCCGCCCATCGCCATCAGTGCCGATCCGGCGATCACCGCGCCGTAGCGGATCACCATCGGGTTTATGCCCTGAGCCTCGGCGGCATGCGGGTTCTCGCCGGTCATGCGGATCGCAAGGCCGAGCGGCGTGCGGAAAAGGGTGAAGGCCAGGGCAAGCGCCAGGGCAATCGCGAGCCAGGTCGGCGCGGTCTGGGTAAAGACCGCCTGGCCGAAGAAGGGCAGATCAGACAGAACCGGAACATGCAGCGGCTGGAACGGGATGATCTTTGGCGGCGTGCCCTCGACCGGAACCAGCAGGCGAAAGAGGTAATAGCTGAAGGATGAGGCGAAGAGTGTGACGCCAAGGCCCGAGACATGCTGCGACAGCCCCAGCGTCACCGTCAGCCCGGCATGCAGCGCCCCGAACACCATCCCCGACAAAGCCGCGACGAACAGCCCCGTCCAGAGATCGGCACCATTCCAGACGGCAAACCAGCCGATCATTGCACCAAAGGTCATGATCCCTTCGATGCCAAGATTCAGCACGCCGGCCCGTTCGCATAGCAGCGCACCGAGCGTCGCGAAAATCAGCGGCGTGGCGATCCTGAGAACCGCCGCCCAAAGCCCCGCCGAGGCGAGGATATCGATAATATCGCTCATCTGCGGATCCTGTATTGGGTGAAGAAAATCGCAACCAGCATGGTCAGCAAAGACAGCGCCACCGTCACATCCGCGATGTAAGACGGCACCGCGAGCGAGCGGCTCATCGCATCGGCGCCGACAAACATCACGGCGGTGAACAAAGCCGCCAGCACCACGCCCAGCGGGTTCAGCCCTGCAAGCATCGCGACGACGATGCCGGAATAGCCATAGCCCGGCGACAGTTCGGTCGTGACATAAGAGGTGATGCCCATCACCTCAACTGCACCGGCAAGCCCGGCAAGCCCCCCAGACAGCATCGCGACCAGCACCAGCGTCCGCCCCAGCGGCACACCCGCGAAAGCTGCGCCCGAGGGGTTCAGCCCCGCCGCCCTGGATTGCAGCCCGAAGGCCGTGCGCGACTGGAGGAAATGCACAATAAAGGCCAGCACCACCGCCACGAGAAGCCCGATATGGAGACGCGAGCGCGGGATGATCCGGGGCAGTTCAGCCTCAGGTGCGACCGGCACCGATTGCGGCCAGCCAAAGGCAAGCGGGTCTTTCAGCACCGTGTCGATCAGCATCGAGACAAACAGCACCGCGACGAAGTTCAGAAGCAGCGTCGTCACCACCTCATCCACCTGGAACCGCAGCCGGAGCCAGAGCGGGATCAGCAGGAGGATCATGCCCGCCAGCGCGCCGGTTATGAACAGAAGCGGGATCTGCACAAAGCCCGGCAACCCGCCAAACAGATGCGCACTGGCAGCGGCCACGGCAATCGCACCGAGGTAAAGCTGCCCCTCTGCCCCGATGTTCCACAGCCGGGCGCGAAAGGCGACGGCAGCGGCAAGCCCGGTCAGGATCAGCGGCGCCGTGCGCGCCAGCGTCTCTGTCACCGCCAGTTTCGAGCCGAATGCCCCGGTGATGATCTTGCCAAACGCGGTCAGAACCGGCGCACCGGCAAGCGCAATCAGCCCGCCCGCAAGCGCCAGCGAGATCGCCACTGCGATCAGGGGCGTCAGCACCGCCAGCGCCGGCGGGATTTGTTCGCGCCGTTCAAACCGCATGTTCTGCCGCTCCCCATTCGCCGGCCATCATCAGCCCCAGTTGCCGCGCCGTGATCCCCTCGGGGCGGACCGGCGGCGACAGGCGGCCGCCGGTAATCGCCTGAATACGGTCGGCAAGCGCCATGACCTCATCAAGATCTTCCGAAATCAAAAGCACCGCCGCCCCCGCTTTGCGCGCGGCAAGGATGCGCTCATGCACCGCTGCGACCGCGCCCTCGTCAAGGCCCCGTGCCGGTTGCGCGGCGATCAGGATTTTGGGGTGTTCGATCAGGTTCCGCCCGAGGATCAGCTTTTGCACATTGCCCCCCGACAGGAGGCGGATCCGGCTTGCAGCTGTGCCCCCGCGCACGTCAAAGCCCTCGATGATCCGGCGGGCAAAATCCATCCCCGCCTTGCGGTCCACAAGGCCGCGCCGGGTGAATTCCGGCAGCCTTTCCAGCACCGCATTTTCCCAGATCGCCATTTCGCCGATGACGCCATCATGATTTCGGTCTTCGGGAATGCGGCCGATCCCGGCCCCGACCACATCGCGCACCGAGAGATCGCCGACCGGCTGACCAAACAGCGTGATCTCACCGGCACTGCGCCGCGCAAGCCCGCCGATCAGCCGCGCCAGTGCCGCCTGGCCATTGCCCGAGACCCCGATGATCCCCAGCACCTCGCCCGCGCGCAGATGGAAATCGACCGATTTCAGCCGCTCGACGCCGCCCTCAAGCAGGGAGACGGCTTTTGCCTCCAGAACCACTGCGCCCGGATCGGCCGCCTCGCGCAGAGGCCGCTTCACCTCACGCCCGACCATCAGCCCGGCAAGTTCCGCCTTCGAGGTTTCGACCGCACGGCGCCCGGCCACCACACGCCCGCCGCGCAGAACCACGATCCGGTCAGCCGTCGCCATCACCTCGTCAAGCTTATGCGAGATGAAGATGATCGAAAGCCCCTGCCGCGCCATATCCTTGAGGTTTGCAAACATATGCTCGGCCTCGACATTGGTCAGAACCGCGGTCGGCTCATCCAGCACCAGGATCTTCGCATCATTGTAAAGCGCCTTGAGAATCTCGACCCGCTGCTGCTCGCCCACCGACAGATCGCCAAGCCGCGCATCGGGGTTGACCTTCAGCCCGAAACGCGCGGAGATCTCCATCAGCCGGGCCCGGCCCTTTGCCCTGTCCGACCAGGGGCGCCAGAGGTTCTCGGTGCCGGTCATCACATTTTCCAGCACGGAAAGGTTTGGGGCCAGCGAGAAATGCTGATGCACCATGCCGATGCCGGCGCGGATCGCAGCCCTGGGCCGCCCCGGCGGCAGCACTCGTCCCATCACCGAAATATGCCCGGAATCTGGGGTGTAATGGCCAAAGAGCATCGACATCAGTGTGGTCTTGCCCGCGCCATTCTCGCCCAGAAGCGCGATGATCTCACCGCGCTCAAGGCTAAGAGAAATATTGTCATTCGCCAGTGTCGTGCCGAACCTTTTGCTGACCTGGGAAATGTCGAGAACGGTTTCACTCATGTCAGCCCCGCTACGGCAAAGGGATGGGTCCAGCGCTCTTCGACCTCAAGCCGGGCAGCGATGGATATAAGCAGCCGCTCCTGCCCCATCGGTGCTATCAGCTGTACAGGCAGCGGCAGGCCGGCCGCATCGGCGCCAAAGGGCATTGTGATCGCGGGCGCGCCAGAGATATTCGCAAGGCTGGCCAGCGGCGCGAAACGCGCCATCCGGTCGAAATGCAGATCGGTGTCAGAATGATCGGTCGAAAAGGATCCGATGGGCAGCGGCGGCCCGGACAGCATCGGCGTCAGCAGCAGGTCCACCCCGTCAAAGATCCGCCACAGGTCGCGCGCGACATAGACCATCTCGTTGAGGCTCGCCCAGAGCGCGCTTGCCGTCATTGCAAGCCCCCGCGCCACCACCGCCCGGGTCATCTGTTCGGCCTGGCTGAAATCCAGCCGCGACGAGAGTTCTGCGAGATTGATCGAGACGATATCCGCAAAGATACGCCCGCTGCGGACGGCAAGGTCCATCACCGTCTCGCCCTCCAGCGGGCGGATGCGGTGACCGTTGCGGGCCAGAACCCGCGCCGCCGCTTCGACCGCCTCTGCCCTCGCCTCATCGAGGGGCCAGTCCGGGCCCATATCGGTGACAAGGCCGATGGTCAGCGGGCCTGATTTCGCCTCTTCCAGCAAGGGGCCGGCGAAAGGCCCATGGGCGCCGCCGATGGTCGCGGCGGCAAAGATCGCCTCTGCATCGCGGACCGAACGGCAGATCGCCAGCTCGCTTGCGATACCGCCCAGATGATTGCCGAAACCCGGCCCTCCCGGCACCGACCCACGCCCCGGTTTCAGCCCGACAAGTCCGCAGGCCGCGGCGGGCACCCGGATCGAGCCGCCTGCATCAGTCGCATGGGCAATCGCCGCGATCCCCGCTGTAACCGCCGCTGCAGCCCCGCCCGAAGATCCTCCGGGCGACAGGCCCGGGTCGAGCGGGTTCTTCGCCACAGGCCCGACCGCAGGCTCCGACGCCAGCGAAAGGCCGAATTCCGGCACAGTTGTCAGGGCGAAAGGGCAAAGCCCCGCCGCCCGGAACCTTGCGGCCAGCTCGCTGTGCTCGCCCGGGCCACCCCGCGAAAATATCGCCGATCCGGCACAGACCGGAAAGCCCGGAAAAGGCGCGCCGAGATCCTTGACCACCAGCGGCACACCGCCAAAGGCCGCATAGCGCTGCGGCGCATTGCCGGGAAGCGCGTCAAACTCGCTCGCCAGCGCCCGCCCGCGCAGCTTGTTCAGATGCGCCAGCGCGCCGAGATCCGCGCATGCCTCTGCGCGCGCGAAAGAGGCTTCCATCGCCTCCGCCGCCGTCAGATGACCCCGGCGGATCGCCGAGGCCAAAGCTATCGCATCTGATCCCATCCGGGCTTACTTCGGCTCGTCAAAGTTTTGTGGCACGGTGAAACTGCCGGCTTTGATCTCGGCCCGAACCGCTTCCATCGCAGCCTCTGCCTCGGGGGATGCCACGCCGGTCACATAGGAGATATCGCTGCCGCCCTCTTTCATCAGGCCGAAGGCGGTATAATCCTTGCCGGTCGGATTGCCCGCCGCCACATCGGCCACAATCGCGTCCAGGATCGGACGGAAGCCCCAGAGCGCATTGGCGAAAACCGTGTCGGGATACATCGGCGTATAGTCGATCAGCGAGCCGATGGCCTTGACGCCGCGTTCTTTGGCGGCATCCGCCGTGCCGATCCGTTCGCCAAAAAGGATGTCTGCGCCGGCATCGATCATCGCAAGCCCGGCCTCGCGGGCTTTCGGCGGGTCAAAGAAGGTGCCGATCCAGGCGACAAGATGTTTCGCCTCGGGGTTCACAGCCTTGACGCCTTCGGCGAAGGCATTGATCAGAAGGTTGATTTCCGGGATCGGGATGGCGCCGACAGACCCCACCACATTCGTCTGTGTCATCTTGCCTGCGAGCATGCCCGCGAGATAGGCGCCGTCATAATTCCAGGTGCCGAATGTGCCGAAATTATCCCCTTCCGGCCCGCCGGACGAGCCCATGGCAAATGCGGTATCCGGGTAATCGGCAGCGACTTCGCGGCCCTGACGTTCCACCGGGAAGGTCTCGCCGATGATCAGCTGATTGCCGGCTTCGGCATATTCCCGCATCGCGCGCGGGTAGTCGGTGGCGGAAATCCCTTCCGAGAAAGTGTATTCGATGGTGCCATCAGCCGCCGCCTCCAGAAGCGCCTTATGCAGGACCGAATTCCAGGCGTTTTCCACCGGCGAGCCATGCACGCCCGCGACCCTGACCGGCGTTGCAGCATAGGCTGGCCGCAGCAAAGGCAGCGAGGACGCGCCGAGGATTACCCCAGATTGCAGAAGAAAGCGGCGTGAAAGACGAAGATCCCTGGTCATGATGGCCCCCTGTGGCTGATCCTGTTGCTTTGTCCAGTGGTGAGAGCCCTAGGCCCGCAAGTCAACGGTTTCGTCTATTGCCATGCGTCTCGTGCAAGAGACAGCCCCTCTGCCGCATAAATTTTTACCGCCCGGTCAGATTAGCTGTGTGTGCAGTCGCCCCCTCTTCATCGGGGCCCCGCCATTGGGACAGGCGGGAAACGGTACCGGGGTGAAGGCATGTGGTCCTGGATTGCCATATTGACGGGGGAAGGCGCTTACGCCCTCTTCACCCCGGTTCGCGCCCGAAGGCCAAAGCCTTGCAGGCACCAGATGGGCCAGGTAGCATTTTCGATCATCGGCTTTTGGGGCCCGAACCATGCAGGTCCCAAGCCGTTCGGGGATCCTGAAGGCGCCCCCAGGTGCGTCGGGCAATCGCGAGGGTGGCCGCATAGGCGATGAGAGACGCGGCCATGGGATTCTCAGGCGAGGTTGCGTGCGAGAGAGCTTGGCTGATCGGAGCGATGCCCGGCGCATCGCGCTCTATGGGCTCTGGCGTCAGGCCGCCCGATGGAAAGGCCGTGCCCTGCCCTCTTGTTCTCTGGCTTCGCAATGCCGCCGCCGGAGCAGGAGCTTACTGCTTCGGCAGGTTCAAAATCCGCCATATTCAACGGCGCCAATGAGGCTTTCTGCCCCCTGCCAGCTCTGCTGTCAGGCTTGCACCAGTTTGATATTCTGTCTGGAACTGAGGTTCCCGGGCCTGCGGGCCGGGGGCCTGCGCGGCGCCGCAATCAGGTCTTCCAGCGACATTCCGGTCTTTGCCTCGGCCCGCAGGACAACCAGTGCCGCAGCCTTTGCATCCTCGCCGGCATCATGATGGGCAAAATCAAGCGTCAGCGCCTTTTTCAGATGGCCAAGGCCATGTCCGCCATTGCCACAGAATTCCGGCCAGGCCCGGCGGGCGATCATCACACTGTTCGCCCATCGCCAGCCAGGATCAGGAAGCCCCCCGGCGCGGCATGCGCCACTGATGGCCCTGCTGTCAAAGGTGCTGTGCTGAATGATGAGATGCGCCTGAAGAAGCGGTGAAATCAGCGGCAACACATCGGGAAATCGCGGGGCGCCCATCACGTGGTCGGGTCCGATCCCGTGCAGTTGCACGTTGAACCCCGAAAACCGCTGCACCGGATCGACCAGAGTGCTGAACACGTTCATCGAGCCATCATGTCCGACGCAGGCGATGCCGATCTGGCAAATGCTCGCAGGATCCGAATTGGCCGTCTCGACATCAAGAGCGACAAACCGAAACGGGCCGGCCGGGACGATGATGGTGTGGTCAGGCATCAGAACTATCTCCATCCCCGTTCGAAATGAACGCAGCAATCCGGCTGTGTCGCGCTTTCGTTTCCGGGCTATGCGGTTTCTAAGGATGATCCCTGCGCCGTACCAGCCCCCCGCTCCGGTTCAGGACAGGGCGCGCTGCATCTGCCCCCCGAACGCCGAAAGCGGCGTGACCCATAACCGGCGCAGGGTGCAGCTCCGCATCTTTCATATTGCCTTCCATAAAGCCGGACCAGCCCGTGACGGCGCGCGCGAAGATGCAGCTTTCGCACCGGGATATGTCAAAACCAATAGCCATTGCGGGCCTGGAACGCTAGGAATGGCCGTGATATGTAAATCGACATTTGCCCGGTCCTGGCTGTGCAGGGCGGTGCAAATGGCCGCAGATCTCCGGAGCCCGAGATGAGCTATATCCCCGCCGCCGATCGCTATGACAACAACCGTGCGAAATACCGCTATACCGGCAAAAGCGGGCTGCAATTGCCGGCGCTTTCGCTGGGGCTCTGGCATAATTTTGGCGATACCACCCCGCTTGAGACACAGCGCGAAATCGTCTTCAGCGCCTTTGATCACGGCATCACCCATTTCGACCTCGCCAATAATTATGGCCCTCCCTATGGCGCGGCCGAGGTCAATTTCGGCCGTATCCTGCGCGAGGATCTTGCCGCGCATCGCGATGAGCTGATCATCTCGACCAAGGCCGGCTGGGATATGTGGCCGGGGCCTTACGGTCAGGGCGGCGGCTCACGTAAATATGTGCTGTCCAGTCTGGATCAGAGCCTGAAACGGCTGGGCGTTGATTATGTCGACATCTTCTATTCGCACCGCTTTGACGCCAGAACGCCGCTGGAAGAGACGGCGGATGCGCTGGCGACGGCGGTGAAACAGGGCAAGGCGCTTTATGTCGGCGTCTCGTCCTATTCCGGTGCTAAAACCCGCGAGATGGCGGCGCTTCTGCGCGACCGCCAGGTGCCGCTTCTGATCAATCAGCCCTCTTACAACCTGTTCAACCGCTGGATTGAAAAGGATCTTCTCGACACTGTTGAAGAGACCGGGACCGGGATCATCGCCTTCACCGCCCTGGCGCAGGGGCTTTTGACCGGCAAATATCTGAACGGCATCCCGGAAGATGCGCGGGTGAACCGAGCGGGCGGCGGCTCACTGCGCCCCGAACATCTGAGCGACGAAAACCTCGCCCGCGCCCGCGCGTTGAATGAAATCGCGAAACGGCGTGGCCAGAGCCTTGCGCAGCTGGCGCTGGCCTGGGTCCTGCGCGATCCGCGTGTGACCTCGACCCTGATCGGGGCCTCGACGGCGGCACAGGTTGCGGAAAATGTCGCGGCGCTGGACAACCTGGATTTCAGCCCGGAAGAGCTGGCGGAAATCGACCTCCATGCGGTCGATGGCGGCGTCAATCTCTGGGATAAGCCATCCCATGACCAGGAGATCTGAGCCCGCGCGCGCAGACTGATTCACCATCGGACGCTGCGAGGGAAACAACTCTCTCGCAGCGGGCCGGAGCAAAGAAGAAACCGCGCGCGCAGGCGCGCGGAAGAGAACGGGCCTGGCTTGCCCGACACCCGGATTACGGGCAAGTTTCAACAGCAAATTATTGATATATCAATGTCTTGGCCATTTGCCCTTATCTGGCATCGGGTCCGGACCCTGCTGTGAAAAGGAACCGCCATGGGCTCTCTGACCGGGAACCAGATCGACTATACCCTGCATCCGCGTGTCAATTCCGATGACCCGGTGCCCGCCCGCCCGCGCCCGTCCGAGCCGGCATATGTGCTGAAAGACGAGGCCGATGCGATCCGTGTCGCGACAGAGCTGGCGGCAGAGCTTGCGAAGGATGCTGCGCTGCGCGACCGTGAGGGGCTTTTGCCGCTGCGCGAGCTGGATCTCTATTCGCAAAGTGGCATCTGGTCGATCATCGTGCCGAAGGAATATGGCGGACCAGGCCTGTCCTATGCCACGCTTGCGAAGGTGATCGCGATTGTCGCCTCGGGTGATCCGTCGGTGGCGCAGATCGCGCAGAACCATATCGCCATTCTCGGGCTGATCGATATTGACGCAACCGATGCCGAAAAACGCGAGATCTTTGGCTGGGCGTTGCAGGGGCTGCGCTTTGGAAATGCCTTCTCGGAATTCGGCGGCAAGACCGTGGTCGATTTCAAGACCCGCGTCACCTTCGAGGGCGATGAGGCCGTGGTGAATGGCGAGAAATTCTACACAACCGGCGCGCTCCTGTCGCATATCGTGCCAATTGTCTCGATCGGGGATGACGGCGCTTATCTCGTCTTTGCCGACCGCGAGACCGAAGGGCTGACCATCACCAATAACTGGTCAAGCTTTGGCCAGCGCACCACCGGATCCGGTTCGGTCCGGCTGGAGAATGTGCGGGTCCCGAAGGCGCGCGCGGTCAAACTCCAGGATGTTTCGGTGGTGCCGACCGTGCAGGGGCCGATCTCGCAGATCATCCAGGCTGCGATTGATGCCGGTATCGCGCGCAATGCGATTGACGAGACGATCCGTTTTGTGACGACCCAAAGCCGGCCCTGGATCGACAGCGGCAAAGAGACTGCGGGCGAGGATCCCTATACGATTCAGGCCATTGGCACGCTGAAGATCCACCTTCACGCCGCCGATGCGCTGCTTGAGATTGCCGGGCGCGCCATCGACCGGGGCCTTGCCGATCCGTCTGAGGCCAATGTGACCGACGCGACCATCAAGACCGCCGAGGCCAAGGTGCTGACCACCCAGGTCGCAATTGACGCGACCAACAAGCTGTTTGAATTGGGCGGCACCCGCTCGACACTGGCGCAGCATGCGCTGGACCGGCATTGGCGCAATGCCCGTACCCATACGCTGCATGATCCGGTGCGCTGGAAATTCTACCATGTCGGCAACTACTACCTGAATGGCGTCAACCCGCCGCGCCATCCCTGGAACTGACCCATAGTATACAAAGCGCCCCGGAATTCCGGGGCGCTTTCAGATCTCAGCTGCGTTCAGGCAGGGACCGTTTTCAGGCCGACACCGGCGCCTGTGCCAGTTTTGCCGCAAGCCTTTCGGCCCAGGCGGTAACCTCGGGGACCCCCATAAGTTCGCCCACAGCGGCGCGGGCCAGCGGCCCTGCGATCAGAAGATCGCTTTGCGGCTGGCCTTTTCCATCAATCGCCTCCCCCTCCGTTGTCGCTGAAAGGCCAAGCCCAAGCGGATCGGTCGCGATCAGCCCCTGACGCGCAAGATCGGCGTAAAGCGGGTTGGTTGCGGTGACCGCCCCATGTGCCGGTCCCGTGGCAAGGATCACCCGATCCGCTGTGAAGCGCAGCGTGCCGCCCCGGCGCAGCCGCAGGCTGATGCGCAGCCGCGCGCCGTCACGTTCGAGCCCGGTCACCCGGCCGGCCAGCGCGATCAGCTGGTTTGACTGCTCGGCCGCGAGCAGGCTTGCATGGGTCTGCGGCGCGATGCGGAAGCGGTGGATATCCCATAGCCCGCGCAGATGGCGCAGGAGCCGGCGGCGCTCGGGCAAGGGAAGCGCGGCCCATATCTGCGGGCCCTGGCTCCGCAGACGGTCAAAGACCGGATGCCAGGTCAGCCCGGCCCTGGCGGCAATCGCCAGTTCGGCCCGGATACGGCGCAAAAGCGCCAGTGCCGTGCCCGGCGGATCAAGGGTGAAATCTGCGCTGCTCTCGTCCTGGACCGGTCCATGCGGCTGCGAACGGCGCCCCGAGCGCGATAAAAGCCGGATCCGCCCTTTGTGGTTGCGCCGCATCAGGCTTGCAACAATATCCGCGCCGGTCAGGCCCGAGCCGATGATCAACAGCTCTTCCTCCGGGTCAATCCCGTCCAGCGCAGCGGGCAAATAGGGGTCGGCGATCAGCGCGGGCGTCCCGGCGATGGCTTCAAGCCCGCGCGGCAGGCCGGGGCCGGGATGGGTTGCCGCGAGCACCAGCTCATCGGCCCGGATCACGCGGCCGTCCTCAAGCCCGATCTGCCAGAGACCAGCGGTGCGCGTGGCGCTGACGGCCCGGCTTTGCAGATGCACGATCCGGCCGGCATCGAGGAAGGGTTGCAGATGCGCCAGCACATAGGCACCAAACACCGCGCGCGGTGTGAAAATCGCCCCGTCCGGGCGCAGCGCATCCGCCGCGAAGGCAGGCGCCGCCCCCGATTGCAGCCAATGCGCATAGTGATCCGGCTCAGATGTGTCGAGCGTCATCCGGGTATGCGGCACGTTCAGCCGATGATCGGGGTCTGGTGTGGAATAGGCGAGCCCCCTGCCCGGCTCTGGCCTCGGATCGATCAGACTGATGCGCAGGGGCTTGTCACCGCTCAGCCGGACGAGATGCCAGGCCAGCGCCGATCCGGAAAGCCCGGCCCCCACAATGGCAATATGCCGCCCGCCGGGGGGGATGATCGGGCGCTGTTCGGTCATATCGGGCCTCCTCTCAGCTGGCCGATGCACGCGTGCGGATGTCAAAGGCCCCGCCGGTCTGGGCGCTGCGTTCGGTCACGGCGCTCTTGCCCAGAAGCGGGAAAACCAGTTCGGCAAAGCGGATGGATTCCTCAAGATGGGGATAGCCAGAAAGCACAAATGTATCGACCCCAAGCGCCTGATATTCGCGCAACCGGTCGACAATCTGCTGCGGGTTGCCGACCAGCGCAGTGCCAGCCCCGCCCCGCACCAGGCCAACCCCGGCCCAGAGGTTCGGCCCCACCACCAGCCGGTCGCGCCGCCCGCCATGCAGCGCCTGCATCCGGGCCTGGCCGTGGCTGTCCATCTTCGCCATATTGGCCTGGGACGCGGCGATGTCGTCGTCCGAGAGATGCGAGATCAGCCGGTCAGCATCCGCCCAGGCTTCCTCTTCCGTCTCGCGCGCGATCACATGCAGGCGCACGCCAAACCGGACCTGACGCCCATGCTTTGCGGCCCGCGCCCGCACATCGGCGATCTTTTCCGCAACGGCTTCGGGTGGTTCGCCCCAGGTCAGATAGGCATCGACATGTTTCCCGGCGAGATCATGCGCCGCCGGCGAGGACCCTCCGAAATACAAAGGCGGATAGGGCCGCTGCACCGGAGGGTGAAAATTCCGGGCATTCTCGACGCTCAGATGCTTTCCCTTGAACGAGACCGGCGCATCGGTCGCAAGGATACGGCGCCAGACGGTCAGAAATTCATCCGCCGCCTCGTAACGCTCGTCATGTTTCAGAAAGACGCCATCCGCCGCGAGCTCGGTCGCGTCGCCGCCGGGCACCACATTGAGCAAAAGCCGGCCGCCAAGCGCCTGATCCAGCGTCGCCGCCTGCCGCGCCGAGGCCGTCGGCCCCATGATCGAGGTGCGCAAAGCGACCAGCAGTTTGATCTGCTTTGTCTCGGCAATCAGGCTTGCCGCGGTCACCCAGGGGTCCTGGCAGCTCGCGCCCGTAGGGATCAGCAGCCCGTCATAGCCCAGCCGGTCCGCCGTGATCGCGATCTGGCGGATATAGCCATTTTCGGGTGGGCGGCTGAAATCCGACGTGCCCAGATAGCGCGTATCGCCCGAGGTTGGCAGGAACCAGAAGATCTCAGGGCTGGCGGGAGGGTTGGCCTGACTGGGCGGGGTATCCTGGATCGGCTGGCTCATGTCGCGACTTCCTGGGCGATGTGGGGGCGGTGTGGGTATGGCCTGAGGGGGGCAACCCGTCAGATCTGAGGCTGATTTATAAGGGGGGCTGCGCCCCTCCGGCCATTCCAAAGGCCTTTTCTGCGCAGAAGGCAGCCCCTGTTGCCGCCCTCCGCCGGGGAAAACTATTCTCCTTCCGGGGAATGCCCTTCCCCTTTGCGGGGCAAAACCGGGGGCGAAGCCGCCTGGTGCCGCGAGAATCCGGCCCTGAGTCTCTGACACACCGTTTCAGCGCAACCTTTTGAAAAGCATAAAACATCGCAAAAATAGACCCTTGTGGCAAAGAAAATCCACGCTGCATAAGGCGGCCCTGCCAGGAGATCCTTCTCTTTGAGGGGCGGGCTTTGGAATCGCCTCGGGCCGCCCTGACGCGGTAATCACGGCACAACATGTCGTGTTTAACCGGCAGCCCGGCATCCCCCTGCCGAACCGACCGCCGATCAGATGAGAGACTGCAAGATGACCCGCCAGATCCGCTTCAACGCCTTTGACATGAACTGCGTCGGCCATCAGTCGCCGGGTCTCTGGGCGCATCCGACTGACCGGTCGGTGAAATACAAGGATCTCGACTACTGGCAGGATCTGGCCCGCACGCTGGAACGCGGCGTGTTCGACGGCATCTTCATTGCCGATGTGATCGGCTATTACGATGTCTATAAAGGGAATAATGAGGGCGCGATCCGGAATGGTGCCCAGATCCCTGTGAATGACCCGATCCAGCTCGCGGCGCCGATTGCGCTTGCGACCGAGCATCTGGGGATCGGGATCACGGCCTCCACCTCCTTCGAGCACCCCTATACTTTTGCTCGCCGTATCGCGACGGCAGATCACCACTCAAAGGGCCGTGTCGGCTGGAACATCGTGACCTCCTATCTGGAGAGCGGCGCGAAAAACATCGGCCAGGGCGGGCTGAAAAAGCATGACAACCGCTATGAGGTGGCCTCGGAATATCTCGAGGTGATCTACAAGCTGCTGGAAGGCAGCTGGGAGGAAGGTGCGGTCGTCAAAGACGCCGAAGGCCGCGTTTTCGCCGATCCGGCGAAGGTTCATGAGATCGGCCATAAGGGCAAATATTTCGAAGTGCCGGGCTACGGCCTGACCGAGCCTTCGCCGCAACGCACGCCGCTGATCTACCAGGCCGGGGCCTCGGGGCCGGGCAAGGCCTTCGCGGCGGCCCATGCGGAATGCGTCTTCGTGGGCGCGCCGTCAAAGGCGCTTCTGAAGGCCTATGTCGCCGACATTCGCGCCCGCGCGGCAGCAGAGGGGCGCGACCCGAAGCAGATCTATGTCTATACGCTGATCACCATCATCACCGACGAGACCGAGGAAAAGGCCCGCGCCAAATTCGAGGATTACAGCAAATACATCTCATATGAGGGCTCGCTGGTGTTCATGTCGGGCTGGAGCGGCGTCGATTTCGGCGCCTATCAGCCCGGCGAAGTGATCCGCAAGGTCGAGACCAATGCGATCCATTCCATGCTCGATTCCTTTGGCGGCAAGGACAAGGTCTGGACCGTGGATGAGCTGGCGAAATATGGCGGCATCGGTGGCCAGGGGCCGGTCTTTGTCGGCTCTCCGGCGCAGATCGCGGATATCCTGCAGGACTGGGTGGCCGAGACGGATGTCGATGGTTTCAACATTGCCTATGCGGTAACGCCCGGCTCGTTTGAAGATGTCGTGGATCTGGTGGTGCCCGAGCTGCAAAGGCGCGGCGCCTATCCGACCGAATACAGGCCCGGCACCCTGCGCGAAAAGCTGTTCGGCGCCGGCCCCTATCTGCCGGTCAACCACCCGGCCGAACGCTACCGCGATATCGAGGCGGTGAAACTGGCCGAGGCCGCAGCCCGCAGTGCTGCAGAATGATACGTCTTGAGGCAGTCACCAAGAGCTTTGCCTCAAAGCGCGGCGCGGCGCCTGCGCTGCACGGTATCGACCTGTCGGTCGGTCGGGGCGAGATTTACGGCATCATCGGGGCATCAGGCGCCGGGAAATCGACGCTGGTGCGGCTGATCAACCTGCTTGAACGCCCTTCCTCGGGCGAGGTGGTGATCGATGGCGCCCGGGTCACCGATGCGAAAGGAGGGGCGCTCCATGAGCTGCGCCGCTCGATCGGCATGGTGTTCCAGCATTTCAACCTGCTCAGCGGACGGACGGTGGCGAGGAATGTCGCTTATCCGCTGGAGCTGGCCGGGCGGCTGAGCCGGGCCGAGATCGCGGCAAAGGTCGCGGCGCTGCTGGAGCGGGTCGGCCTGACAGATCACGCGCAGAAATACCCGCGCGAGCTTTCGGGGGGCCAGAAACAGCGCGTCGGCATCGCCCGCGCGCTGGCGAATGACCCGAAGGTACTGCTCTGTGACGAGGCAACCAGCGCACTTGACCCGCAGACCACCGGCCAGGTGCTGGATCTGTTGCAGGAAATCAACCGCGAGCTTGGCGTCACCATCGTGATGATCACCCATGAGATGGAGGTGATCCGCCGCGCCTGTGATCGTGTGGCGGTGCTGGAAAAGGGCCGCGTGGTCGAAGAGGGCCCCGTCGCGGGTGTTTTCCTCCATCCTTCGCATCCCGTGACCCGCGCATTGGTGCGCGAGGCGGAAGGTGACAATGCCCTGCCCGCCACACAGGCGACGGGCCAGCTTTTGCGGCTGACCCTGACCGGGGCCACGGCGCATCAGCCGATCCTCGGGCGCATCGTCCGCGATTTCGGCAGCGATTTCGCCATTCTCGGCGGCCGTGTCGGCCATATCCGTGCGACGCCCTATGCGCAATTCTCGGTGGCTTTGTCGGGCGGCAACGGCGTGGCGGCGGTGGCGGCACTGCGCGCCTCGGGCGTCACGGTCGAGCTGATCGGCGGCGGCCCGACGGCCGCAGAACGTGGCGGGGAACGCGAAAGGCATCTCCATGTGGTTTGACCGGATCAACTGGGCCGATATCGGCACCGCACTCAGCCAGACACTGACCATGGTCAGCATCTCGCTCTTGCTGACGATACTGATCGGGCTGCCGCTGGGTATCCTTCTGTTCGTCACCGGCAAGGGCCAGCCTTTCGCCCGCCCCCTGGGCTATGGTGCGCTGTCTTTCATACTCAATATCATCCGCTCGGTGCCGTTCATCATCCTCCTGATCGTGCTGATGCCGGTCACGGTGCTGATCACCGGCACCTCGCTGGGCATTCGGGGCGTGATCTTTCCGCTGGTGGTCGGCACCTCGCCCTTCTTCGCACGCCTTGTGGAGACCGCGCTTCGTGAGGTGGATCGCGGCGTGATCGAGGCAAGCCTTGCGATGGGCGCCTCACCTGCCCAGACCATCTTTCGCGCCGTCCTCCCCGAAGCCCTGCCCGGCCTGATCGCCGCCGTAACCGTCACCGCAATTGTGCTTGTCGACTACACAGCGATGTCGGGCGCAATCGGTGGCGGTGGGCTTGGTGATCTGGCGATCCGCTACGGCTATCACCGCTTCCAGACCGAGATCATGCTGGTCTGCGTCGTGGTCCTCATCTTGCTGGTGCAATTGATCCAGGCCTCGGGGAACAGCCTCGTCACCCGTTTCACGCGCCGCTGAACCGCTTCATTCCAAAGGATAATTCCATGTCAAAACTGAAAACCCTGGCCTTTGCCGCCGCCGCTGCCTTCGGCCTTGCCGGCGCGGCTCAGGCGCAGGAAAAGCTGGTGATCGGCGCCACCGCCATTCCCCATGCCGAGATCCTCGAATTCGTGAAGCCCATCGTCGCGAAGGAGGGCATCGACCTCGATATCCGTGTCTTCACCGATTACATCCAGCCCAATGCGCAGCTGGTCTCGGGCGAGCTGGACGGCAATTATTACCAATACCGCCCCTTCCTCAACGAATGGAACCGCGAGCGCGGCGACAATCTGACGGTGATCGTGCCGGTCCATATCGAGCCTTACGTCGCCTATTCGACGAAGATCTCCTCGCTTGACGAGCTGAAAGACGGCGCGAAAGTCGCGATCCCGAATGATCCGGTGAATGGCGGGCGCGGGCTCTTGCTCCTGCAACAGCTGGGGCTGATCAAACTCGGGGAATTCAAGTCGCTGACCTCGCCAGATGACCCGCTGCCGGGGCTGAAGGACATCACCGAAAACCCGAAAAACCTCGACATCGTCGAGCTGGAATCCGCGCTTTTGCCGCGCGCGCTCAATGAGGTCGATCTGGGCGCACTGAACGGGAACTATGTTTTCGAAGCCGGTCTCGATATCGATAAGGCGCTGTTCATCGACAATGGCCAGGATGGTCATAACGTCTGGAGCGAATATCTCGTGACCCGCCCCGGTGACACCGAAGATCCGCGCATCAAAATCCTCGCCAAAGCGCTGAACAGCGACGAGACCCGCCAGTTCATCCTCGACCGCTACAAGGGCCAGATCTTCCCCGCCTTCTGATCTCTTCGCGTGTAAACCGACCCGAAAAGACGGGGCGCGTGACCTCCTCATCCCTGCGCGCCGTCCGTCTCCTGCCGGATTTATCCTCTGGCAGGAGACACCTTCTCAGGCCTCCCCTTCCGGAGCCCCCGCTCAATCACCCCGCCGGAGCCTCACATGACCAACCCGCAAAAGCCGCTGGATTTCCTGTGGTTCATCCCTTCCTCCGGCGATGGTGCCTATCTGGGCAGCGACCTGCGGGCGCGGCCCGGAGACCCGGATTACTTCCGCCAGATCGCGCGGGCGGCGGATCGCTTAGGCTATTCCGGCGTGCTGATCCCGACCTCGGTCGCCTGCGAGGAAAGCTTCATCCTTGCAGCCGATCTTGCCGCTCATACTGAACGGCTGAAATTCCTCGTCGCCGTGCGCCCTGGCACCGCCTCGCCCGCCTATTACGCGCGGCTCGCCTCAACGCTGGACCGGCTGTCGCGCGGGCGGCTTTTGCTCAACATTGTGGTCGGCGGCGCGCCGGCAGAGCTGGCAGGGGACGGCATCTTCCTGCCGCATGACGAACGCTACAGCCATGCGCGCGAGTTTTTCGACGTCTTCAACAGCCTGCTCGAAACCGGCGAGGCCCATCTCGACGGCAAACACATCAAGGCCCATCACGCGAAGCTGGGCCTGCCGCCCTTCCAGGAACCGCGCCCGCCTTTATATTTCGGCGGGTCGTCAGATGCGGCGCATGATTTCGCCGGTGATTATGTCGAGAAATACCTGACCTGGGGCGAGCCCCCGGCCCAGGTGGCCGGGAAAGTCAAAGCGGTGCGCGCGGCGGCGGCGGCAAAGGGACGCGAGGTCAGCTTCGGTATCCGACTGCATTTCATCGTGCGTGAAACCGATGAGGAGGCCTGGGCCGCGGCCGACCGCCTGATCTCGCATCTCTCGGATGAAACCATTGCGAGTGCCCAGGCCGTGCAGAAAAACCAGTCGGATTCTGTGGGTCAGGAACGGATGCGCCGCCTGCATGAGGGCCGACGCGACCGGCTTGAGGTCTCGCCGAACCTCTGGGCGGGTGTTGGTCTGGTGCGCTCGGGCGCAGGCACGGCGCTGGTCGGTTCGCCCGCCACGGTTGCCGCACGGCTGAGAGAGTATCAGGAAATCGGCATCGATACCGTGATCGCCTCGGGCTACCCGCATCTGGAAGAGGCCTATACGGTCGCGGAACTTCTGTTCCCGGAACTTGGCATCAGACCGGCAACCCCGCCGCTGCGCCCGTCTTTCGGCGCGCCCGCCGTCTTTGGCGGCGGTGGCCATGGCGGCAATGTGAAGGCAACCAAAGCATGACCCTTTCCGCCAGCTATCAGATCAACCCGCCCGCCGCCCATGTGATACGGGACGATGCCGAAGCGATCCGGATCGCGCATGAGGTCGCGGCCTTCCTGCGCCCCGGCGCGGCAGAGCGCGACGCGACCCGTCATGTGCCGGCAGAAGTGGTCGACCATTTCTCGAATTCCGGCCTCTGGGGCATCCAGGTGCCCAGGGCCTATGGCGGGGCCGAAGTCTCTTACGCGACGCTGGCAGAAGTTATCGCGATCATTTCGGCGGCCGACCCCTCGCTGGGGCAGATCCCGCAAAACCATTACTGCCTGCTCGAAGACCTTCGACTGCAAGGGACCGAAGAGCAGAAGCGGCATTACTTCGGCCTGGTGCTGCAAGGTCATCGTTTAGCCAATGCGCTCTCCGAGACCGGCGGCAAAAACGTGGCCGATCTGCAGACCCGCCTCACCCGCGATGGTGAAGGCTATGTGATCGAGGGTCGCAAGGGCTATTGCACCGGCTCGCTTTACGCCCATTACCTCGGTGTGCTGGCGCTGGATGATCAGGATCGCGCCCAGCTGGCCTTTGTTCCGCGCGAGACACCGGGCCTTGTGGTGGTCGATGACTGGGACAGTATCGGCCAGCGCACGACGTCCAGCGGCACGGTGCTGCTGGAACGGCTCCGGGCGCAGGATTTCAACCTGATCCCAAGTTACAAATCCTATGAGACCCCGACCCTTGCCGGCCCTTTCGCGCAGATCACCACTGCGGCGATTGATGCGGGCATTGCGCGCGCCGCGCTGGAGGACACCATCGCCTTTGTGCGCGAGCACGCCAGGCCCTGGATCGATGCCGGGGTCGGACGAGCCTCGGAAGACCCGCTGACCATCCTCAGGATTGGTGAGCTCGAGATCCGTCAATCTGCCGCCGAGGCATTGCTGGAACGCGCCGGAAGGGTGCTCGATGCCGCGAAACCGGCTCCGGATGAGGAGAATGTGGCCCTCGCCTCGGTCGCAGTGGCCAAAGCCAAGGTGCTGACCACCGAGGTCGCGATCGAGGCCACCAACCGGCTGTTCGAGCTGGGCGGCACCAGGTCGTCGCTGAGAAAACACGCCTTTGACCGTCACTGGCGCAATGCACGCGTCCATACGCTGCATGATCCGGTGCGCTGGAAATACCACCTCGTGGGCAACTGGGCGCTGAATGGCGTGAAACCGCCGCGCCACGACTGGAACTGAGACAGCAGAAAACGGCGGAATGGCAAAGGGGCGCGGGAAAAGGTGATTCTCCCGCGCCCCTGCCATTTGCGCGCGCCCCTCATGCCGCGGGGGCGAATTTCCCCCCCCAGGCCCGCCCTGGCCGCGCGCTTCTTCTCCGTCCGCCCGAAATAAACACGTCTTATTTTATCGTGTTTATGCGAAACTGTCTTCAGACCCGCCTGTTCCCGGATGCGAGAGGAAGAACTATGTCCCGCCACGAATCCTTGCTGCATCGGCCAACCCTTGCCGAACGTATGGCGGCGGTGCCGCCGGGCAGCCCGATCCTGCGCGCATTGCGCAACCGGCCAGAACTGCTGGCAGGGCTTGAAGCGGGGTATCAGGATCTCTTGCGTCAAAGCGGCGCCACGCGGACCGAGGCGCTGGCGATTGCCTCTTTCACCGCGCATCTGCATGGCGAAGAGGCGGTCAGCACCCATCTTCACGCGCTGCTTCAGGCGGCGGACAGCGACCTTGCGCTCCTGATTGCGGAAGAGGCGGAGAACGCGGCCCTGCCCGGGCCTTACGGCACCTGGCCCCCAGGCCCGCTTTCGGCCGAGGATCTGGATGGGCCGGCCTGGCGCGCCGATCCGCCGCTGCGGCTGCGTCTTGGGGCGCGCCTGTCGGCGGCGCTGGAACACGCGCATCTGGTGACGCTGCACCCGCGCGACATCACGTCGGCGGCAGATGAGGCGCTGGAACGGGCCGGCTGGCTTCCCGGCGAGACGCTGGATCTGAACCGGCTGATCGCCTGGATCGGGGCGCTGAGCCCGGTGGTCAGCGGCCTCAGGGCCTATGCTCATGCGCGCCATCTGCAGCGCACAATCACGACCGCCCATGACCGGCCGGCCGGGTTTGCCTATGGCTGACCCCCTGCTGCCCGAACCGGGACTGAGCGGCCAGGGAATGGCGGCCCCCGGGAAGCCAGAGGCCGGTATTTCAGACACCGGGACACTGGCCCCTGAGACGCCCGCCTCCCGACTGCCGGACCGTTTTACCAGCCGTCGCCTCGAATGGCGGCCCCGCAAAGCTGCGCAGACGGCAATCCCCACGCCCGTCTCTGTGCCAGCGGTCGAGACCGAGCCGGTTGCCTTTCTGCCTGCTGTACTGGCCGGGGATGCGGGCCCCGTCCTTGCTGCGTCAGCGGGGTTTCTTGCCCGCCGCCGTGGTGCCGGGCTTGCCCAAGGGGAGCGCGACCTCGCGGCCACCGCCGTCGCGCGCCGCATCGGCTGTTTCTTCACCGCCGCCGCCCATGCCCGTCGCGCCGCTGCGGGCCTGAGGCGCAAGCGCGAGGTCGATGTTCTGCTGGAAGAGGGGCTGCCAAGCCCGCTCGGGGGCCGCTCCGGCGGCGTGATCGCGGCAGCCTCGGCGCTGGCGGCGATCCCGGTCAGAGCCAGCCGCCAGGTCTTCTGGACACTGGAGGAGGAAAAGCTCGATGATCAGGAAATCACCGATCTGATCCTGGTTGCAGGCTTTGCGGCCTGGAATGCCCGCCTCGCACTGGCCGCCGGCGAGAGCCTTCGCCTTGATCCCGAAGACCGCCGGAGCGTCTCGCCATGAGTAAACCCTGGCGCCTGATCGCCCCGGCAGATCATGTCCTGGCCGATGCGGTGCAGCTTTTGCTGCGGGCGCGGCAGCTGCCTGTCCTGCGCGATGAATGCGGCCCGCTGCCGGCGCTCTTTGCGCCCGATGCGGATCCGGTGCCCCTGCATGATGGCGCTGCGTTGCTCGCCGCGCTGCCCGATATGCCCGGGACTGCCCTGCCAGTGCTCGGGGCCGTGCAATCCGCCCAGGCTCGGCTGGCGGCGATCGACCCTGCGGCCTTTCCGGCCGATCTGGACCTGACCATCTACGCCCTGCGCCAGGAATTGCGCGCACTCGAACCCCTCGCCCCGCAAACGGCGCCAGAAAGTGATGCCGGGCTGATCATGGCGCCGCTTTTGTGGCGGGTCGGGCTCTATGATTTCCATTTCGGGCTGTTCCTGCTCTCTGGCCTGCCGAGGTTGACGGCATTGCGCGCGCAGCAGCGGGTCAACCCGCAGATTGCGGGCCTCCTGAACGCGGGCGGCGCGCTGCGGGTCCTGCAGCGTCCCGGGCAGCTGACCGGGGCAACCGCCCCGCCGACCGACTGGTCCCGTGCGCTTGGCCCGGAAGGACGGGAGAAATCTCTTCTCCCAAAGGCGCAAAGAAGAAAAGATCCTTCCATTGGCAGCGGGGGGCACATTCGTTAGCCATCCGTCGCAGCGCGCGTGGTGCCAGTGACGGAGAGTTCGATGGACGGAGCCCCGGGGGAAACCATCGGTGATCAGGCGGCGGATGATGCCGCGCTGATCGCCGGCCTGACCGAACGCCTGCGCCTTTTGCGCATCGTCTCGCAGCAAAGACGGTATCACGGGCGCCCGACGCCGCGCCTGCCCTCGAAACGCGCCATCATCGAACTGCTGAATGACATCGTCGCGACCCTTTATCCGCGCCATTTCGGTCCGCAGGACCTCGCGCCCGAGGCCACGGATACCTTCATTGCGCAGATGCTGGCCTCAATCCGTCTGCGCCTCGCCGATCTTGTCATCACCGAGCTGATGCTGGCCCCCGATGCCGACGCGACAGCGTCACATGCCCGGGGCGAGTCGCTGTCCCGCGCCTTTCTTGAACGGCTGGTGATCATCCGCGATCTGCATGACACCGATATTCTGGCGGCCTGGCAGGGCGACCCTTCTGCGATGAGCCTTGACGAGGTCGCCTTTTGCTTTCCCGGCGTGGCCGCGATCCTGCATCACCGTATCGCGCATGAGCTGAGCCGCGCCGGCATTCGCATGATCGCCCGCATCATGGCCGAGCATTCGCATTCCGTGACCGGGATCGACATCCATCCCGGCGCAAAAATCGGACCGGCCTTTTTCATCGACCACGGCACCGGCGTGGTGATCGGCGAGACGGCGGTGATCGGGCGCAATGTGCGGCTTTATCAACAGGTGACTCTGGGCGCCAAGAGTTTCCAGGACGATGGCACCGGGGCGCTGGTCAAAGGCCAGCCGCGCCATCCGCAGATCGGGGACGATGTGGTGATCTATGCCGGGGCGACGATCCTTGGCCGGATCACGGTGGGCCAGGGCGCGGTAATCGGCGGTGGCGTCTGGCTTTTGGAAGATGTGGCACCTGGCGCGATGGTCACCCAGGCGCGCCCGATGCTGCGCTTCGCTCCGGGCTGAGCGCGCCCGACGGGCCCCAGCTGACGATTTTTGCCCCAGATTCGCGGCGATTTCCGGCGTTGACGCCTGCCGGCTCCAGGCTGGCGCAGATCGCCCATTCCCCAAAAGGCGCGCGCGGAAGAGAAATTTTATCTCTTCCGCAAGCGCTGCAATCGGCCCGTTCCAAGTTTAGCACCCCCGGGCAAAACGGGTCGAAAACCTGTTCCTGACGGGGGATTTCCAGCGCTATCCTGACTTTATTGCGGGCCCGGTCCGGTGGTTTGCGGAATCCGCAGCCAGGGCCAGAAAAGTGGGAGTGTGATGATGAACCTTCGTGCCGATACCAGCTTTTCCGCGGTTCCCGTGGCGCAGGATGGCTTTGCCGGGGTCATAGCGCCCGACACCGCCTGGGATCTTGTCTCGCGCGGCGAGGCGGTGATCCTTGATGTGCGCACAGTGGAAGAGCGCGCCTATGTCGGGCGGGTTCCCGGCTCGCTGCATGTCGCCTGGGCGACCGGAACCGCGATGAACCGCAACCCGCATTTCGTTCGCCAGGTGGCGGCGCTGGTGCCGGATAAAACGGCACGGCTCCTGCTGATCTGTCGCAGCGGCAAACGGTCGGCGCTGGCGGCCGAAGCATTGACCAAAGCCGGCTGGACCCAGGCCTTCAGCGTGGCCGAGGGTTTCGAGGGCGAGCTGAATGCTGCCGGCCAGCGCGGCACCGCCGACGGCTGGCGCTTTCACGGCCTGCCCTGGCACCAGGATTAAAACGCCGCCCTTCCGGCCCCCGGGCCACGCCATCCCTGGTTTTACGGAGACAGCAATGCCCATCCCTGCCCGCGGCCATGACGGTTTCGCGGAAGATATTTCGGCGACCGTCGCCGGCCTCGCCGAAGCCCGCCATGACTGGCGTGTCTCACATCTGCGCCTTGAAGAGGCAGGGCCGCGCGAATTGCCCTCACCCGAGCGTGTCGCGGCGATTGTCACCGACCTGCGGGCGGTTCTGTTCCCGATGCGGCTTGGTCCTGCCGATCTGCGCCAGGAGAACGAGAATGAGTTCATTGCAACCACGCTGACCCGCGCCGCGCAGGAGCTGACCCACGAAACCGCGCGCGAACTTGACTGGGCGCACCGCTATCTTGGCCCCGGGGCAGCGCCTGCGCCCGATGCTGCCCCGGTCATTGTCGCCGCATTCATCCAGAGCCTGGCCGGGATCCGCCGGATCCTCGACACCGATGTCGTCGCCGCCTTCCGCGCCGATCCGGCCGCACGTGGCGTCGATGAGGTGCTTTTGTGCTATCCGGGTCTGCGCGCTCTGATCAACCATCGGCTCGCGCATCGGCTGTTTACCCTTGGCCTGCCGCTGATTGCGCGGCTGATCGCCGAGATGGCCCATGGCGAGACCGGCATCGACATTCATCCCGGCGCCCGTATCGGTGAGAGCTTTTTCATCGACCACGGCACCGGCACCGTGATCGGCGCCACCGCCATTATCGGCGACCGGGTGCAGCTGTTTCAGGGCGTGACGCTGGGCGCCAAAAGCTTCCCGACCGACATCCAGGGCAATGTGGTCAAGGGCCTGCCCCGCCATCCGATCATCGAAGATGATGTGGTGATCTATTCCGGCGCCACGGTGCTGGGCCGCGTGACCATTGGTCAGGGATCAGTCCTTGGCGGCAATGTCTGGGTCACCGGCGATGTCCCCCCCAGAAGCATGGTGTCGCAGGCCAGATCGCAATCGCAGGGACAGCCAGAGAATGGACATGTCAAAATTGCCTGACACTTCCCCCATATTTGGCAAATTATGCTAAGAAAACTGATTGATTTGGAACAATATTCCACCAAGAATTAACAAAACAGAACATAGTTTCAGACCGCCTCTTCCCTCAACCTTCCTCAAGCGGAGCGCCTTATGGCCGATCTCTCCCCGCAATCCGCGCTTGGCGACAATGCCGCCCGCCAGCTTGCCAATGCCACTAAAACCGTTCCTATCCTTTCGACGATCAGCCCGCGCTGGCTTGTCCACCTCTTGCAATGGCTGCCGGTCGAGGCCGGGATCTACCGGCTGAACACGGTGAAAAACCCGCAGGATGTGCATGTCGCCTGTACCGCGCGCGAAGATGAATCTGAACTCCCCCAGACCTTTGTCGATTACGATGAGACCCCGCGCGAATATTTCCTGAACGGCGTTTCAACCATCGTCGACGTTCACACCCGTATCTCGGATCTCTATTCCAGTCCGTTCGACCAGGTCAAAGAGCAGCTGCGTCTCGCCATCGAGACCATCAAGGAAACCCAGGAAGGCCAGCTGATCAACAACCCGGATTACGGGTTGCTGGCCAATGTCCATCCCGATCAGGTCAACTACCCGCTGACCGGCGCGCCGACACCGGATGATCTGGACCTGCTGATCGCGAAAGTCTGGAAAGAGCCCGCGTTTTTCCTGACCCATCCCGATGCCATCGCCGCCTTTGGCCGCGAATGCACCCGGCGCGGTGTACCGCCGCCCACGGTCTCGCTCTTCGGGTCGCAATTCCTGACCTGGCGCGGCATTCCGATCATCCCGTCCGACAAGGTGCCGGTGGTCGATGGCAAGACCAAGATCCTGCTGATCCGGGTTGGCGACAAGCGTCAGGGCGTGGTCGGCCTTTACCAGCCGGGGCTGGCGGGCGAACAGGCGCCGGGCTTGTCGGTGCGTTTCATGGGGATCAACCGCTCGGCGATCGCGTCTTACCTGATCAGCCTTTATTGCAGCCTCGTTGTACAATCGCCGGATGCCCTGGCCGTGCTGGATGATGTGGAGATCGGCAAGTTCCATGACTATCCCGACACCTACAAGTAACCCGCTTCCCGCGCCGGATGCGGTGCCCCAGGGGCTGCCCGATGTGGCGTCCCTGACGAGCCTCGCCTCGCAATTCTTCGCAGCGCTTCCGGGCGCTGCGGGGAACAGCGCTGGTCACCTGCCGTCAAACCCGGTGCCGGCCAATCCGCAGCCCGCGGGCTTTTCGCCCGGGCCGCTGGCGAATGGCCCCGCTTTGCCCGGGACCTTTGCGCCCGGGGCAAACGCCGTGCCAGCCAACCCGCAGGACGGGGCGGCGGTGCTGGCCTCGACACCCTCGCTGGCACCCAAAGCGGCGGCGACCAATGGCCTGCCCGATCACGCCGCCATTGTGCCGCCAGCATTGAATGGCCGGTTCGGCGGCCATTCGCTGGGTGTACCGCAGGTTTCTCCGCGTACAGCATCCGCAACAGACAGCGCATCGCCCTTCTACTTTCTCGCCGATGCGACGCCTTACGCGCCGCAGTCCAAAGCGCCGGACGTCCCGCGCGAGGATCTGGTTTCCGCCCGCAGCTTTGGCCTCCCCGGCGCGGAGGATCTGCGCGCACTGCTCGCAGACCACCGGGCGCCCGCGCGCCCGGCCCCGGCAAGCCAGCCGCAGCGCGGGGCCTTTGATGTCCATGCCGTGCGCCGCGATTTCCCGATCCTGCAGGAGCGGGTGAACGGGCGGCAACTCGTCTGGTTCGACAATGCCGCGACCACGCAGAAACCGCGCCAGGTGATCGAACGGGTCTCGTATTTCTACGAGCACGAGAATTCGAACATCCACCGCGCCGCGCATGAGCTCGCCGCCCGCGCCACCGATGCCTATGAAAAGGCCCGGGAATCCGTGCGGCGATTCATCAATGCGCCATCAGTCAATGAGGTGATCTTTACCCGGGGCACCACCGAGGCGATCAATCTGATCGCCAAGTCATGGGGCGCGCGAAATATCGGCGAGGGCGATGAGATCATCGTTTCGAACCTGGAACATCACGCCAATATCGTGCCCTGGCAGCAGCTCGCCTGGGCGGTCGGCGCGAAAATCAGGGTGATCCCGGTGGACGATGACGGCCAGGTGATCCTGTCCGAGTATCAGCGTCTCCTCGGGCCGAAGGTGAAGCTTGTCGCGGTCACACAGGTCTCGAACGCGCTAGGCACTGTGGTGCCGGTGAAAGAGATCGTCGATCTGGCGCATCGCAACGGATCAAAGGCGCTGGTCGATGGCGCGCAGTCGATCAGCCATATGCGGGTTGATGTCCAGGATATCGGCGCGGATTTCTTTGTCTTTTCGGGGCATAAGATTTTCGGCCCGACCGGCATCGGCGCGGTCTGGGCCAGGGCCGAGATCCTTGACGACATGCCGCCCTGGCAGGGCGGCGGCAATATGATTGAGGATGTCACCTTCGAGCGCACCCGCTTTCAGCCCGCCCCGAACAAGTTCGAGGCCGGGACCGGCAATATCGCCGATGCGGTCGGCCTTGGTGCCGCGCTGGAATATGTCGAGGGCTGGGGGATCGAGAATATCGGCCGCTATGAGCATGAGCTGCTCGATTACGCCACCCAACTGCTGCGGCCCATCAAAGGTGTGCGGCTGGTCGGCACGGCGCGCGACAAGGCCTCGGTTCTGTCCTTCACGCTGGAAGGTTATACCACGCATGAGGTCGGCGTGGCGCTGAATGAGGAAGGTATCTCGGTGCGCACCGGCCATCACTGCGCTCAGCCGATCCTGCGGCGCTTTGGGCTGGAGACAACGGTGCGCCCCTCATTGGCCTTCTACAATACGCGCGATGAGGTCGACCGCTTCATCGCTGTGGTGCAGCGCCTGTCGAAAGCGCCGCATTGAAACAGACCCGCCCCGAAGGCACGGGGCGGGTTACCTGTTGCTGAGGATCTGCTCAGTGGTCGCGAGCCGGATCTGATCTTCGCAACGCGGGTAGATCAGGCGCAGGGCCGCCTCATGCGCCTCGCGCGCGGAACTGCCGACGGCATCAATGGCGATGGTCACGTCAAAGCCAAGATCCATCGCATCCATCACTGCTGCCAGCACACAGACATCCGTTTCCACCCCGGAAAACACGATATGCCGCACGCCATCGGCAAAGAGCCTCTCGGCCACGCCAGCCACTTTGAACGGCGAATAGATCAGCTTGTCGATCACCAGAGATTTCGCCGCAAAGGGCTGCAATTCCGCCACCAGATCCAGCAGCGCGCGGTCGATCCTTTCGCCGGTCAGCATATCCCAGCGTTGGTAATAGCGCGCCCAGGTGCCGGTTGCCGCCTCGGCCGTCTCGGGCACCACGAAGCGCGCAAAGGCGTTCTGGCCGCGAAACCCCTCGCAGAGCCGCAACACATTCGGCAGCACCTCGCGCAGCATCGGCGTGTGCCAGACGGTTTCCTCATCAAACAGCCGCTGCATGTCGATGACCATATGAAGCATATCGCGCATCTCAGCCCTCCACCGGGATTGTATGCGCGGCGGGCCAGCTGAGCGTGACTTCCGCGCCATTGGGCAGGATCACCCCGTCGCTGTTTTGAGCAAAGACCTTCAGCCGCTGCCCGCCCGGCCCTTCCATCAGATAGGTCAGGTTCGCGCCGGCATAGATCGCGTTCAGCACTTTCGCGCGCAGCTGGTTTTCATATGCGGCATCAAGGCTGATTTTTTCGGGCCTGACCGCCAGTGTCACGTCGCGGCCCTCGGCCAGGCCCGGCGCGGTGATGCGGTGTCCGGCGACCGTGATCGCGCCGCCCTCGACACGGCCGGTGAAGAAATTGGCATCGCCAAGGAATTCGGCGGCAAAGCGGGTGGCCGGCCGTTCATAGATCGCCGCCGGCGCGCCCATCTGCACGATGCGCCCACGGTCGAGGATCGCCACCTGATCCGACAGCGTCAGCGCCTCTTCCTGATCATGGGTGACAAAGATCGTCGTCACGCCGATCTCGCGTTGCAGGCTCAGAAGCTCGACCTGCATCTCCTGTCTGAGCCGCCTGTCCAGCGCAGAAAGCGGCTCGTCAAGCAAAAGCACCTTCGGCCCGGTCACAATCGCCCGGGCCATCGCGACACGCTGCTGCTGACCACCGGAAAGCTGTTTCGGCAGGCGCTCGGCAAAGCCCGGCAGGCGCACCATCTCCAGCGCCTCATCAACGCGGCGCTTTGCCTCGGCGCCTTTGACCCCGCGCCGGCCAAGGCCAAAGGCGACGTTGTCCCTGACGCTCATATGCGGGAACAGCGCGTAGGACTGAAAGACCATGCCGATATTGCGGGCCCAGACCGGGATGCGGGTCACGTCTTCGCCGCCGATGGTCACCTGACCCGCCTCGGGCGTGATAAAGCCCGCGATGATCCTGAGAAGCGTCGTCTTCCCCGAGCCGGACGGACCGAGAAGGCTGGTGAAGCTCCCCGATGGGAAATCGACCGTGATATCGGTCAGAACGGGGCTGCCGCCATAGGATTTGGCGATGCCCGTCAGCTTAACGTCGGACATCTTTCGCTCCGAACTTCGAGAAGATGAAATAGATCAGCACCAGCGCCATCGATGCGAGCAACAGCACCGTCGAGATGATGTTGATATCGGGGGTGAAGCCTTTGCGGATCGCGGAATAGATTTTCACGGGCAGCGTCGTATAGCCGGGCGTGGCCAGGAAATACGAGATCACGAACTGATCGAGCGAGACCGCGAAGGCAAACAGCGCCGCGCCGATGATCGAGGGCGTCAACAGCGGCAGGGTCACCCGGAAAAAGGCGAAAAGCGGCGTCGCCCCAAGGCTCATCGCGGCTTCCTCAAGGTCCTGGCGAATGGTTTGCAGGCCGGTGGAGACCACAAGCACCACGTAAGGAATGGCCAGTGCGACATGGCCGATCAGCATGGCGTGGAAGCCGCGCCCGATGCCGCTCCAGTAAAACATCACCAGCATCGCGGTGCCGGTGATCAGCCAGGGGATCGCGATGGGCGGAAGCAGCATGACGCGCAGGAAATTCCGCCCCGGAAATTCGCGCCGATGCAGCGCTACGGCGGCGGCGGTGCCGACCGGGGTGGCGATCAGCGTTACGATCACGGCGACGATAACCGAATTCTTGCCGGCCTCGATCAGCTCCTGATTCTGCCACAGCTCATGCCACCAGCGGGTCGAGAACTCGAAGGGCAGCTGGTAATAGGGCGAGGCGTTGAAGCCCATCGCGATCATCACGCCAATGGGCAGGTAGAGAAAAAAGATCAGAAGGCAGAGATACAGGCGACCAAAGGCTTTCATCCGCTCACAACTCCGCATTGCGGCGCAGTACGCCGGAGAACGTCGCGAAGATCGCCAGAACCACCGCAAGCAGCATGAAGGAAAGCGCGGCCCCCTGCGGCCAGTTGAAGCCTTGGGTAAAACTGTCCTCGATCACGGTGCCAAGCGTCACCCCCTGCGGCCCGCCAAGGATGCGCGGCTCCATAAACGCGCCGACGACCGGCACGAAGATCAGCACCGATCCGGCGATCAGCCCGGGTGCAGCCATCGGAATCAGGATGCGCCCAAGGATCGTCCACCAGCGGGCGCCAAGGCTTTCTGCCGCCTCGACAATCGCATCATCAATGGTCGAGATCGCGATATAGCAGGTCAGGACCATATAGGGCAGATAGCCATGTACCAGGCCCAGCACGATTGCCGGGCGGGAATAGAGAAAGCCGACCGATGCGGCCTCGGGCAGGATGAACTGCACCACGGCGTCAAGGAACCCGCCCTCCCGGATCACCATGGTCCAGGAGAAGATCCGCACCAGCCCATTGGTCCAGAACGGCAGAAGGATCAGGATCAGGAAGATCCATTGCGACCGCCCAAGGCCCGACCGCGCCAGCGCCAGCGCGGCCAGAAATCCGGTCACTGCACAGATCAGCGTGGTCGCGAAAGCGATCTGGAAGGTCCAGGAGGCCACCTGCCACATATAGGGCTGGGTGAAGAATATTTTATACTGATCAAGCGTGTAGCCGATTTCCTTATTGCCAATGGGTGTGGCTGTCATGAAGGAAAACAGGAACATCGCGCCCAAGGGCAGGAATATCGCAATCAACAGCCAGCCATAGGCCGGCAACAAAAGCGCCGTGGTCGCAACCCAGGGCGGCAGGCGCCTCCCGCCCATTTTCAGGGCGGGGGCTGCTGAGATGGGGCCTGCGCTCATTTCGCGGCGTAATAGGCTTTCATTTCCTGCCAGAGCGCGTTGAACCCATCGCGCCGCGCATCCGGCAGGGCAGACATGATCGACATCGTGTCGATGTATTCCGCTTTGTGGACCTGTTTCATCAGGTCATCCTCGGGCAGCTTTGCCATCGCATCGACATTGGCCGAAGCCGGCGCGCCCACCTCGGTCGCCCAGCGGAAATAGAAATCCGGGTCGATCATGTAATTGATGAACGCATGGGCCGCATCGACATCCGGAGCGGTCGAGGGCACTGCGAGCCCGTCGAGCCAGCCGATCGCACCCTCTTTCGGCACCACGAAATGCACCGGCAGACCGCCATTGCGGAACGAGCGCACCACGCCGCCCGACCAGGCGACCGACAGATCGAACTCATTCGCAGCGAAAGCCTTGTTCCACTGGTCTTCCGAGGTCCAGAGATTGTGCAGGTTCGGACGCACCGATTGCAGGAAGCCTTTCACCGCCTCCAGGTCTTTCGGGTCATTCATGTCCTGACCGGTGGCCAGCGCACCAAGGCCCACAGCGGTCACCGCATCATCGAACAGTGCGACCTTGCCCGCCCAGGCCGGGTCTGCCAGCGCGGCGTAGCTGTCGGGATCGGTCTTGCCATCCCGGACGCCCAGCCCGTTCATCCCCCAGACCCAGGCGCAGCCGAAGGTCTCGCCCTCATATTGCATATTGTCATGGTCTTTGAGCTTTGGCGCGAGGCCCGCCGCATTCGGGATCTTTGCGAAATCGACCGGCTGGATCAGCCCCTGCCCCGCCGCCTGCGCGATCCGGGCCGAGTTGATCAGCACCACATCATAGGCGCCGGGATTGGTCGCCAGTTTGGTGATCATCTCGGCTTCGGAATTGAAATAGTCGTGCACGACCTCGATACCGGTCGCGGCCTTAAAGGCCTCAAGGGCCCATTTCTCGTCGGTGCCGTAGCCCTGCCAGTTCAACACGGTGATCTTCGTCGCCGCCAGCGCGCGGCGCGGCCCGAGCAGCGTCGTTGCCAGCACCGTGCCGCCCATCAGTTGCACCATTGCGCGTCTGCTGAGTTTCATTTCCCGTCTCCCTCCCTGAAGGCCATGCGGGCGCGAATGGCGCCGGGCCTCTGATCTTCCTGCGATCTTGTCCCGCAAGGGACAGCGCAACACCGTCACTGTCAAGCACCATGCCGGGTGTTGCGAAACCAGATCGAAAGCCGGGCCGGTCTGGCCGTCGACAACCGCAGCTGCAGGGGGCCATCGCCGGGATCCTGCAGCTGTGGCGCGCCATCCAGCTCAATCGCCAGCACATCTGACATCCGGATCTGCGGCAGGCTCAGACTGCCCGCCACGCAGGCGGGGATTTCACAGCTGAAACAGCCCTCGCCAAAACGGATATGCCTGAGCGGACCCGCGATATCGCTGACCAGCCGCGCCTGGCCCGTCGGGTCTGACAGCGTCAGCACCCCCCCTTCCCGGCTCACCACCACCGGCCCGAGCGGGCTTTCCAGCGGGCCCATGCGGCAATCGGGCCCGTTTTGCAGGCTCCACCCCGTCCAGGGTGAGAATCCGCAGATCTCTTCGACCGCCATCAGTGGCAGCAGCCCCGCCCAGATGTAAAACCCATCGGCATCGCCCTGGTCGAGCACTTCGCCGGTTTCGGGGTTGTAATTCTCGCCCGCGATCCGCGCCTCGTCCCAGTTCTTGCGGAAAAGTGCCAGGCTTTCCGCTGCGAGACGCGCGGCGCGCGTGGTCTCGCCGGCGCGGTGCAGGCCCAGCCAGACAAGGTAATTCACATTGGGCCAGATCCGTCCGCGCCAATAGACATTGTCCTGATAGGCCGGATCGTCGCGGGTGGCATTGGGCAGGGGCCAGGGGCTGCGGAAGGTCTCCGCATCCTCCATATGCCGCATCAGTGCCGCCTGCTGGCCGGCATCCGCCGCGCCGCATAAAAGCGGGTAAAAGCTGGTTGGAGACAGCGATTTCACAAATGCCCCGCCGCGCTGGCGGTTGGCAAAGATCTGGCGGCTTTCGTCCCAGAGCTGTTCGCGGATCAGCCGGCGATGCGTCCCGGCCATTTCGCGCATCTCGGTCGCGGTGGCGGTATCGCCCAGCTCTGCCGCGATCAGCGAAAGCATCTCGGCATCCAGCGCAACCACGCAATTCAGCCCCAGATCCCAGGTCGAGAGGCTGCGCCTCTCTGCCTGCCAGACGGCCTCATCATGGGTGGCGCTGTTATCCATCCCCGTCTCATTCCGGGCGCCGAAATGGGTGCCCTGATAGAGCGCCGCGCCGACATCCGACGATCCGCAAGAGATCAGGCCGCGCGAATCCGGGTCGCGTTCCCGCCGCCACCAGCGATGGTTTCTCAGCAAAATCTCATATTGCGTCGACAGAAGCGAACGCTCGCCCAGGCGCAGGAACAGGGACCAGGCCACCAGCGCGCCAAGCGGCGGCTGGCTGCGATCCACCCAGGCGTCATTCGACGTCACGATACAGGCGATATTCCCCTGCGGCGTAGCGCCTCCATGCGCCACTGCCATATTCTGCCGTGCGAGATCGGGGTCCAGCACGCCCGCCAGCAGCGCGGCATAGCATTGGTCATTATACCAGACCGCATAGCGCCCGAGATTCCAGATCCGCGTCACTTTGGTATAGGGGCGATGATTTTCCGTGTCCCAGACCGTGTTCCAGCCGGTGATGTCGCGAATGGCCTCCAGCGCACCGGCGGCAGCCCCCTCATGCAGTGATCCGGGCACAGGTGCGGGTGCGGCCAGTGCCGCTTTCGCCCCCGCCACAGCCAGGGCTTCGCTGTCGGCCACCGCCGCCGCCCAGGCGCCGTCTCGCATCATGTCGAGATTGAAACGCAATGCCAGCAAAGGGGCGGCCTCCGCCCGGCTCTCCAGGCTGAAATAGCCGTTTTCTTCCAGATCCTCACGCAAAGCGCCCAGATCCGGGTGGCCGGATACGACGATCGCCGGATCGCGGCTGATAATCGCGGCCCAGCGATGGCCCATGCGGATCAGCACCGCCCCCGCCGCCTTGTCGAACCGCGCTTCCGCCCCATCGGCGGATATCGCCAGCACCACCCAGAACCTCGCCCCCCATTCGCCGGTCTCGCGCGCTTCCCAGGCACCACGGATCGCAAAAGGATCAACGGCTCCCGCCTGAAACCCTATCCTTGTGCCGGAGAATTCGGTCTCGAGCCCCGCGAAGCCGCCATCCGCCCGATGCGCCCCCAGCCGCACCACATCCGCCCGTAGCTCGATCAGCGAGGTCTTGCGCGCCCTTGTCGAATAAAGGACCGGCGTCACCCTGAGCCCCAGCGGCTGAAAGATCATCTCGGCGGGCCGCTCGCCCCAGGTGAACCAGAGCCGCGAAAGCGGCAGGGTCGTGGTCATCGACATCGGGGCCTCACGAAACGGGCGTCAGCAGCACAGGCGGTGCGGTCAGCCCGGACGGATCAGGCCAGAGCGCGCCCTGCCAGGGGGTGCCGGCATAAAAGCGGTTCGCGGCGGTATTGGCAATCTCAAGCCTGAGGTGATGCTCGCCCGCATCCAGCATGCCGAGAGCAAGCCGGCAGGGCGGGTGCCAGATCCGGCCGATATGGCGCTGGTCAAGAAAGACCTGCGCCGCGCAGGCGAGACCTGGCAGTTCCAGCAGCGGCGCGGCAGGCTTTGCCAGGGTGAAGCGGGTCTCATAGATACCGATGCCCGAAAAATCCGCGTCGCCCTGTTCCTGCCAGCCCCGGCAGACGCTGATCTGACGCGCCTCGCCCCTGGTTTGCAGGGTCCAGTCGCTGTCGAGCATATGGCGATGCCAGCGCGGCACAGGCTCGGTCAGTGTCCTGGCCTGACCTGCGGGCAAACCAGCCTCGCGCAGCCGCAGACAGCGCAATTCCTGCGGTTCGAGGTAAAGATCAAGCCCGGCGAGTGCCTCCGGCGCATCAGTATGGCAAAACCCGCCGCCGAGGCTGATCTGCGCCCTGAGCGGCGCGGCACTGTCGTTGAACAGAACCAGCCGCCAGGCGCCTGTCGCATCGCGCCCGGCCAGATGGGAAACCAGATCACGGTCCAGACCGGGGTCAGACGTGACCACCGGCCCTTCGTCAGCGAGGAAGCTGTGCAGCCCGGCCAGATCCGGCGCGCCGCACCAGACCGGCAGTGGCAGCGCATCGATGCGGGCCTGGCTTGCCGGATCGGCAAAGCCCGTAACCGCCGGCAACACAAGGGCCGCGAGGCGGCTGCCATAAAGCTCCGGCCCGTTGGCGCCCTGTGTGATGCGCTGAAGACCCGCCTCATCAAGGATCAGCGGTGGCTGACCAAGCTGCCAGAGCGCCTCTGCCCAGGCGCCGAACAGCCGGGCATGATCATGGCGCGGCCCTTCGGTCAGGGCAGTTTCGTAAGGGTAGAAAAGCGCGACCTGGGCCTGCGGCACCGCGCCTGCCAGAAAGCCCGCGAGTGCGGTGATCTCGTCATTCAGCGCCCGCATCACCCCCCACCAGGGTTGCAGGTTATAGCCCGGGGCAAAATCAAATCGCATATTGGCCAGTGGCTCAGACCGCCCGTCACCCGCATCGGCATAAAGCGCATGCAGGATCACCTGGCCCGCACCCAGGAGATGCAGCCGGATCATCTGCGCGCGCAGGGCGGCGGGCGTGATCTCCCACTGACCGGCGGCACGGGTCTCGCTGCGTTCCGCGGTCAGATAAAGCTCGGTCAGGCAGCCGCGCCTGCCTGAGGCGCGGGCGATACTGTCCCCCAGCACCGGCGCCAGTTGCGGGCCGAGGTTGTTGACATCAACCGCCGTGATATCGCGCCAGGCGTCCAGCCCGAAGAAATCCGCCGCCAGCGCCACACGCGGATCAATCGAGGAAAACCCGCCATTCAGCGCGAAAGAGGCAACATGCGGCAAGATCTCATGCCCGGTCAGCGCGAGGCCGTTGCGGTCACAAAAGGCGCGGACCGGCGCGAAAAACGCCTCGCCGATCAGCCGCGTATAAAGACGCCAGATATGGCTGCGCGCGGCAGAGGTCCCGGGCCCGGTGTCAAAAAGCAGCGCGGCCAGTTGCGGACCGACAGACCCCCGCGCCGCAATGCCGGCTGCAAGGTCTTCGGACCACAGGAAGCTGTTCAGCAGGTTCCCCTCCGTCTCGGTCCAGCGGTAAAGAACCGGCGCGGGCTGGTCGAAAAACAGCTGATCCACCACGCCGGGGATCAGCCCTGCCAGAACGGTCGCAAAGGGCTCCAGCCCGCGCTCGACAAAGCGCCGGCCGGCCTCGGGCAGCAGGTAATTGATCACCCGCGAGCTGGCGATGCGGGTCGCGGCAAAAAGGATCCAGCGCGCGCCTTCGGGAAGGTGGTCGATCTGCGCCGTGACGCCGGTCTCGCTTGTCGAGGTGAGCCGCGCCACCCCCTCCTCGATACGACCATCGGGGTGGAGGATCACCGCCGCGACCAGATCCCAGTCGGTGCAGACCGGGCGGCCACCCTCATGGATCCAGTCGCGCACCGCCGGGCCGAGGCTTGCGCCAAGCGTCGCTTGTATCCCGGAAATATGCGCCTCGGCCTGGCGGCTGACGGCCCAGAAAACATGACGTTCGCGCAGGTGATCCGCGCCGTCGACCACACGCCCCCCCGCCTGACCGCTGGTCCAGGCATAGTCATCATAAAGCCCGGCCTTCAGCCCGAGCCTGCCCATGATTTCCACCGCCTCGCGATAGGCCGCGAGAAATCCGTCCGACAGGTAGAGCGGCAGAGGCATTGAAGGCCGCGCCTGGATATAGATACGGCTGAACCCGGCATCACGGAACTCTGTCAGCTGGGAAAGCATGGCCTCCCGCCCGGGCAGGCCGGACCAGAACCAATAGGCGGCGGGGCGGCCCGGTTCAGGCGTCTCGGTCATCTCTGGCTGGTTCTGCACTGCCTGTCTCCTCGCGCCGCCAGGCGGGATGCGGAGTATCTTCCTTCATCCGCCAGGCATAGGCGCGCAATATGCTGTAATAACTGGGGAAAACATAGCCGCCATTCAGCCGCTGCCACTCATCCCGTGCGGCGTTATAGGCCCCGGGCAGCCGATACCACGGCACGCGCGGCAGTTTGTGATGCACGAAATGCAGGTTATTGAACAAAAACAGCGGCGCGAGGAGCGAGCGTTCGACGATGATCGTCCGCCCATTCGGGTCTTCGGCCCATTGATGTTCGCAATAGCTGCGGATCGCGATCAGCCCGAGCCCGATCCAGCCCGGCCCCAGGAGATAGAGCCAGACCGGAATGCCCATTCCGAACTGAACAAGCGGCAGAACCACCGCCAGCCCCGCCAGATGATGCGCCCAGGCATTGCGGGTCCTGGCGTCACCCGCCAGAATCCGGCGCGCCTCTGCCAGGGTGAAACCGAAGACCGCAACCCATGGGCCAAGCACCACCCGCCCGAGCAGCGTATTGTTGACCCGCAGCACCAGCCGCAACAATCCCGGCATCCGCGTCCAGGTGAAAAGCGCGACATAGTAACTTTCGGGATCGTCATAGGGGTCGGTCAGCCGCTCGTCATTATGATGCTGAAGATGGGTCAGCTTATAGCTGCGATAGGCGTAGAAAATGCCGATCGGCAGCCAGACCAGGGCCTCATTCAACCCTGCGTTCCGGGTCGGATGGCCGTGCAGCACCTCATGCGCCAGCGAGGAATGCAGTGCCACCGCAACGCCCATCACGATCAGCGCAAGCCAGGGCTGGGCCGGCCAGAGCCAGAACCCGGCCAGCAGCCAGCCGCCGTAACACAGCACGACCAGCCCCCAGGTCGGCGTCTCGAACCTGGGAGGCAGCAGCATCTCACGCGGCAACACCGGCAGGCGCTGCGGCTCATTGGCCCCGCTCATGGCAGCCGCACCGTGTCAGACACGCCTGAGCGCCCAGATCGCCAGCAAAGGTGCCTCGCCAGACCGCATCGCGTGCCGGACCGAGGGCTGGTTATAGAAGGTGCCGCCGGTTCCGGGCGTGAACCAGCCAGAGGTTTCGCGCCAGAAATCGCCCTCGGACAGCGCCAGATAGACCTCTTCCGGCGCATGGTTGTGATCGGGGTAGCGCACATGTGGCGCCAGCAGCGAAAGGCCCAGCCAGACATCGCGCCGCTCTTCATGCCCGCCCGGGCCGAGCAGCGTGATTTCGGCATAGCTCCCGGATGCAAGGCCATTGCGCTCTTCGCCTGTCCATTCGAGATACGGCTCGGCCGCCTCCAGCGCCGCGCAAAGCGGGGCGAGTTGCGGGGTTTGCGCGGCATGGGCAAGTGCAGCCCCGAGATGCGTGCAGGCGGGTTGCCTTCCGGGGCTGCGCGGGGTTTGCGGATCGACCCGCTTCACGCCGTCGCGGATACCCGCGAGCGCCGCTTTTGCCTCGGGGGTCGCAGCCAGCTCCGCCATCAGTGCCAGCGTCACCTCGATGAAATTCTGAACTTCGGGGGGGCGGTTGTACAATGTCACAGTTGCGCCTTTCATCGGCTGGCCTCAGCGCAGAGTGCGGCTGCTCTGTCACGCGAAATGATAGGAGGGCAAAAGGCCTGCGGCAATGGTTCTGTGAGGCTGGCGCGCATGGCTTGTCATGATGTGAGAATCAGACTAAGTTTAACAGACTAAGTCAGACCGGGTGCTGTGATGAAAACCGTCAATATGCATGAAGCCAAGACACATCTCTCGCGCCTCGTCGAAGAGGCGGTGCAGGGGGAGCCTTTTATCATCGCCCGCGCCGGCAAGCCGCTGGTCAAAGTGGTGATGATCGAGACGGATGTGCCACGCCGCACCGGCTTTCTCGCCGGGCAGATCGACGTGCCCGATGATTTCGATCACCGCGATGCCGATCTGATCCGTGGCCTCTTTGAGGATGACACGGGGTCTCAGCTGTGAATCTGCTGCTCGATACCCATTACCTGTTATGGGTGGCGGCGCGACCGGATCTGATCCCGGCCCGGGCGCTGGCACTGATCGAGGATCCGGCGAACCGGCTCTGGTTCAGCGTCGCCAGCCTGTGGGAGGTGGCGATCAAGCGCGGCCTCGATCGCCCGGATTTCCGCACCGATCCGGGGGTACTCTGGGCCGGCCTGCTGTCAGCGGGCTATGAGGAACTGACCGTCGAAGGGCGTCATATCCTCGCGCTTGCGACCCTGCCGCCATTGCATCGTGACCCGTTCGACCGGCTGCTGGTCGCCCAGGCAGCGGCAGAGGGGATGCGCCTATTGTCTCAGGATCGCTATGTGCTCGCCTATGGCGGGCCGGTGCTGGAAATTTAAGCGGCGTCAGATCGCAAGGGCGGCCTCGGCATGGGCCAGCAGATCTTCTGCGGCCTCACCGGGCGCATAATGCACCCGCTGGCTGCAGTCGCGGCGCAGGATCGTCACCAGCCGCGTCTCAATCTCCATCGCCACCAGCTCGCGCAGGACGAGTGCATGTTCGACCCCGAAAATCCGCGCGAAACTGCGGCTGTCGGAACAGATCCCCATATGTGCCGTGACCAGCAACATCGCCGCCATCATCGACGGCCCCCGTGCAGCAACCGCCTCGCTGAGCGCGATGAAGCGCTCTTCCCGGGGATCGGAACCGGTGCTCATTGCGGGTGCAGCGTCACTAGGATCGACTTGGAAACCGGCGTGAAACTGCCCTCGCCCCAGGCGTCATGCGGCACCAGAAGGTTCAGTTCGGGGTAATAACCGGCGATGCAGCCCTGTGGGATGTCATAGGGCACAAGGCGGAACCCACTGGCCCTCCGGATCGCACCATCCGCCGCCTCGCTCGTCAGATCGACCAGATCACCCGCGCCATGGCCCAGCCGGGCAAGGTCTTCGCGATTGATAAAGATCACCCGCCGTTCGCCATAAACCCCGCGATACCGGTCATCCATGCCGTAAATGGTGGTGTTGTACTGGTCATGCGAGCGGAATGTCTGAAGGACAAGCCGCCCCGGCCCCGCCTGTTGCCATTCGGTCTGATCGGGCAGCCGGTCGGGGACGAAATTCGCGCGCCCGGTGGCGGTGTTGAACTCGCGCTCCGATGCCGGGTTCCTCAGCCAGAAGCCGCGTTTTTGCCGAACCGCAGTATTGTAATCGCCAAAGGCAGGCAACACGCGGGCGATCAGGTCGCGGATCCGGTCATTGTCATCGGCAAGGCCCGCCCAGTCGACATGTTCCGATCCCACCGTCGCCGCTGCGATCCCCGCGACAATCGCCACTTCGGATTTCAGCTCTTTCGAGGCAGGCATGTTGATCCCGCCCGAGCCATGTACCATGCTCATCGAATCCTCGACAGTGACGATCTGACGGATACCTTTGGAATTCTTGTCAATTTCTGTGCGCCCGAGGCAGGGAAGGATGTAAGACACCCGCCCCGGAAGCAGATGCGAATGGTTCAGCTTGGTCGCAACATGCACGGTCAGATCCAGGCTTTGCAGGATCTTCGCCACCAGATCACTGTCAGGCGTGGCGCGCGCAAAATTTCCGCCAAGCCCGATGAAAGCCTTTGCCCGGCCTGAAATCATGGCACCAATGGCTTCGACCACGTTATGTCCGCGATTGCGCGGCATTTTCACGCCGATCTCCCGCTCCAGCGCGTCGATCAGCGCTTTCGGGGCTTTCTCATTGATCCCGACCGTCCGGTCGCCCTGGACGTTGGAATGGCCGCGCACCGGGCAAAGCCCCGTGCCGGGCCGCCCGATATTGCCGCGCAGGAACATCAGGCTGGCAATCTCGCGGATCGTCGCGACCGAATGGCGGTGCTGCGTGACCCCCATCGCCCAGGTGCAGATCACCTTATCTGCGGCCAGGTAGACCCCGGCCGCGCGGGTGATTTCCTCCAGCGTCAGGCCGGACTGTTCGAAAATCTGATCCCAGGCGGTGGCATCGACCTCGGCTTTCCAGGCGTCAAATCCGTGGCAATGCTCCCGGATAAAGGCGTGATCAATCACCGAAGGGCGGCCATCGGCCAGCGCCTGGTCTTCGGCGGCAAAAACCAGTTTGGCGATGCCTCTGACCGCCGCCATATCGCCGCCAAGCCGTGGCTGATAGTAATCGGTCGAGGTCGGCTCTGATCCGCCAAAGATCATTTCCAGCTTGTTCTGCGGATCGGCGAAACGCTGAAGTCCCTTTTCTTTCAGCGGGTTGAACACCACCACTTTCGCGCCGCGCGCGGTTGCCTTCCTCAGATCGGCCAGCATGCGCGGGTGATTGGTGCCTGGGTTTTGCCCGATCACGAAAATCGCATCCGCCACTTCGAAATCCTCCAGCAGCACCGTGCCCTTGCCGATCCCGATCGCTTCGGTCAGCGCAACCCCCGAGGCCTCATGACACATATTGGAACAGTCGGGGAAGTTGTTGGTGCCATAAAGCCGGACGAAAAGCTGATAGAGGAACGCCGCCTCATTCGAGGCCCGCCCCGAGGTGTAGAATTCCGCCCGGTCGGGGTCATCCAGAGCATTCAGCGCGGCGCCGATGGCGGTGAAGGCCTCCTCCCAGCTGGTCTGGCGATAACGGTCGCTGGCCGTATCATAGACCATCGGATGGGTGAGCCTGCCCTGATGTTCAAGATCGAAATCCGACCAGCCGCGCAGTTCGGTGAGGGTATGGGAGGCAAAGAAATCGGGCGTGACACGTTTTTGGGTCGCCTCCCAGGCCACCGCCTTGACGCCGTTTTCGCAAAATTCGAACGAAGAGCCATGTTCCGGGTCGCCCCAGGCGCAGCCTGGGCAGTCAAATCCGTCGGGCTGGTTCGCCCTGAGCATGGTCCGTGCGCCGGCCAGGGGGTTGCCGGTCGCAAGCAACCGCTTGCCACAGCTTTTCAGCGCGCCCCAGCCGCCAGCCGCTGCCGAAGACTTGCCGATAAACTCGTTCTTGCCCATGACGGCCCCTTTTTCGCGCGCAAAGCCCCCTCGCCCGTCGCGGGACGGTGGAGAATGAGGCCGGATTTCTGGCTGACAGCTGCCGGAGGCCGCCTGTCCTCGGCGGTCAGAGACCGGCGGGCGAGGCAAAAGCGCAAGGGTTGCCCCGGTGAAATAGCGCAGGGGGCAGGAATTCCAAGTGTCAGATGCGCCTTTTCAGGCAGTCATACGACATTTGCTTATTTTCCCATCAGGAATGTGTCTTTCTTGCCAGTGGTTGTGGCGCCACGTTCGGGCGCCGCCCCCGGGCCGAGGTTGACAAATGCCGGCATTCCCGCCGGACTGCGGCACATGGCGACCGTTATAGACACCAAGATTCACCCCCCGCTCTTACGGTCGACGCTTTTGCGCCGCGAGGCGACCCTTGCGCTGATGGATCAGGCGCTGGCGCATCCGCTGACGGTCCTGCGCGCGCCGGCAGGGTTTGGAAAAACGACATTGGTGGCACAATGGGGCGCCGGGCTTGAGGAGACGGGTTTCGCCTGGCTTTCGCTGGATCCGATGGCCGACAGCGGCAGATCGTTCATCCTGCATCTGATCCGTGCGGTCGGGCGCGCCTTGCCCACGCCTGACATAGCTCTGCAAAACCTGATCACCTCGGAATCCCTTTCGGCAACCGGCGCGCTTGCGGCACTGGTCGCAGCGGTTCTGGCAGCCGGGCGCCCCCTGGTCCTCGTGCTTGATGACCTTCACCGCCTGACCTCTGCAGAAGCGCTCGCCTTCCTGCAATCGCTGATCGACCACGCGCCGTCCCGTCTCCATATCGTGCTGATCTCGCGCAGCGATCCGCCTTTGCATCTGGCGCATCTGCGGGCGCGCGGGCAGCTGGTCCGTATCCCCGACAGCGCGCTGCGCTTCTCGCGGGCAGAGACGGCGGATTTCCTGCATGAAAGCCTCGGGCTTACGATGGAACCCGCAGAGCTGACGACGCTCCATACCCGGACCGAGGGCTGGATCGCGGCGCTGCAACTCGCCGGTCTCGCGATGAATGAGGAAGGCGACCGGCCCGGCTTTCTTGCACGGTTTTCCGGCGCAGGCGGTGATATTGCCGCCTTTCTGGGCCAGGAGGTTCTGTCGCGGCTGCCCGCCGATATGATGGATTTCCTCAGCCGCAGCGCAGTGCTGGAATGGTTCGATGCCGATCTGGCAGCGCGGGTCACCGGGCATAAGGATGCTGCGGCGATGATCCGGCGCATCGACCAGGCGAACCTGTTCCTTGTGGCGCTGACGCCCTCGCGCACGACCTTCCGCTACCATCACCTCTTTGCCGATCTGTTGCGCAGCCTGCCCCGCACCGCCGAACTGGCCCCCGCGCTGAACCGCGCTGCCGCCGATTGTCTTTCCGCACGCGGGCTGGAAATCGACGCGGTGCATTATGCCCTGGCGGCGGGTGATACGCTGCGCGCGGCCGAGCTGGTCGAGACCTGCTGCATGGCGGCAGTCAAGCTCGGCCAGATCACCCGGCTGCGCGCCTGGCTTGAACGGCTGCCGCCGGGCGTGAATGACAGCCGGCCGCGTTTGCTGCTGGCCCAGGCCTGGGTCTATTTCCATTCCAGCGCGCCGCGCCGGGCGCTGACCTGCGTGCGCGCCGCCCGCGATCTCCTGCGCCAGATGCAGTCTGACGCAGCTTTGCCGCGCGAGACACATGCCGCGCTCTGGGCCGAGATGCAGGTGCTGGGGGTAGGCGCGCTTTCGGCCGGGGAACGCTCTGCCCGGGCGCGGCGGATGGCGCTGGCCCTGTTGCCCACGCTGCCGCATCAGGAACATTTCCTGCGCGGCACGCTGAACAATGTGCTCGGGTTTTGCGAATATTCGCTGGGCAGCCTTGGCCCCGCGCGCCTTGCCTGCAGCCGGGGCCGCGCGGCGCATGAACAGGCAGGATCGGTCTTTGGCATGGCCTATTCCGAGCTGATCCTCGGGCTGATCGAGAAATCCGCCGGCAATCTGCAAATCGCCCGTCAGCATTTCGCCTCTGGCGCCGATATGGCGCGCGAGGCGCTTGGCGCGGGATCTTATGCCGAGGCAATGGCCGCGGTCTTCCAGGCCGAGCTTGCCTATGAAAGCGATAATCTCGACGCCGCCGCGCGACACCTGGCCGACCATCGCGGTGAGATGGAGGCTTTTGGTCTTGTGGTCCATGAGATGACGGTGCGCCTGTCAGCCGCGCGGCTGTCGGCGGCGCGGGGCGAGACGGCAGCCGCCATCGCGATCCTCTCCGAGGCCGAGGTTTCCGGCGCCCGCAACCATTACCGCCGGCTGGTCGCTTCAGCGCTGAACGACCATGTCCGGCTCTTGCTGGCCGGTGGCAATGCGGCGCTGGCGCGGGGCGTGCTGATGGCGCGCGGCGTCAGCGAAGACAGCAGTGAGAGCCCCGGCGCGCCTTCGACCGCGCATGAGATGGAACAGATCGCGCTTTCACGGGTGCTGATCGCCGAAGGCACTGCCGCCGCCGCGCATGAGCGTCTGACCCGCATCGTCGGGCGGCTGCGCTATTCGGGGCGGCTCAGACGGCTGGTGCAGGTTCAGGCGGTGAACGCCATCGCCGCGCTGAACGCCGGCGAGCGCATGGCCGCGCTGAATGCGATTTCCGAAGCTGTCGAGACCGCGTTTCGTCAGGGCGCGCTGCGCAGCCTGCTGGATGAGGGCGCAGCCCTTGCGCGGGTGATCGACTGGGCAAGGCCGCGCATCCCGTCCTGGTCGCGTGACGTGGCGCTTTCCGCCTTTGTCACGGGCCTCCATTCCCGGCTGGCTCCCTCAGCCACTGCTGCCGGGCCACAGACCCAGGCCGCGCCACCGCTCTTGTCGCCAAAAGAGGCCGAGGTCGCGGCGGCCTTGCAGGCCGGGGCTTCGAACCGCGAGATTTCCGAACAGCTTGCGATTTCGATGGATACGGTGAAATGGCATCTGAAGAATATTTTCTCCAAGCTTGGTGTCTCCAGCCGCATTCAGGCGGTGCTGGCCTTGTCGGCCAGGGGAGACCGCCCGCACCCCCACCCGAAAGGGTGGTGAAGATTTTTCGCCACCCCCACCCCTAAGGGAGGCGCGTCCCCTTTAACCCTCGCCTAGCCTCCTCCCCGCAAGACCTGAGAATCTCTGGGCGGGAGAAACGCGCGATGACCACCGGCCTCGTGTCGCATGAGCTGTATCACTGGCATAATACCCAGAACTGGAACCTGGTTTTCCCGCCGGGCCTGACGGTGCAGCCGGGCGAACATGTCGAAAACCACGAGACCAAGCGGCGGATCCGCAATCTGCTCGAGGTCTCCGGCCTGCTGGATTACCTCGCGCCGATCAGACCGCGCCCCGCGACCGAGGATGAGATCGCGCGTTTTCACACCCGCGAGCATATCGCGAAGATCAGGGCGATCAGCGAGGCGGGCTGGGGCGATGCCTCATACCTCACGCCGCTTGGCGCCGGGAGTTTCGACATCGCGCTGCTGGCGGCGGGCGGCACAATTGCCGCGATGGATGCGGTGCTGACCGGCCAGGTGCAGAATGCCTATGCCCTGGTGCGCCCGCCGGGACATCATGCCGAGCGCAATATCGGCATGGGGTTCTGCCTTTTCGGCAATGTGCCGGTGGCGATCATGCATGCCCAGGCGACGCATGGCCTGGGCCGTGTCGCGACAGTGGACTGGGATGTCCATCACGGCAACGGCACCCAGGACGCGTTTTATGACAGCGGCGATGTGCTGACGATCTCGCTGCATCAGGACCGGCTTTACCCGACCCATTCCGGCCTGCATTCCGAGCGCGGCACCGGCAAAGGCGAGGGCTACAATCTCAATATCCCGCTGCCGCCGGGCTGCGGCAATGGCGCCTATATCGAGGCGTTCCGCCGTGTCGTCCTGCCCGCGCTCGAGCGTTACAGGCCCGATCTGATCGTGGTGCCCTCAGGCTTCGACGCCTGCGCGGTCGACCCGATGGGGCGGATGATGGTGACCTCGGAAGGCTATCGCCAGATGACCGCCATGCTGATGGAAGCCGCCGACCGGCTGTGCGGCGGGCGTCTCATGATGTCGCATGAGGGCGGATATTCGGCGATGTATGCCCCCTATTGCGGCCTTGCCGTGCTGGAAGAAATGAGCGGGATCCGCACCCATGTCAGCGACCCCTGGGCCGAACATGCGGGCTGGGGCCAGCAGGAATTGCAGCCACATCAGGCCGCGATGATTGCCGATGCGGCGGCACTGCTCGACTCGATCAGATAAAAAACACATATAAAACAACAGGGAAATGGTCATGAAAACGCTGAAACTGGCAGCCCCAAATGTGATCCCCGGGCGGCGGACTTTCCTCAAGGGCGTCGCCGGCTTCGGCGGTGCGGCGGGCGCGATGCTTGCGGGTATGAATGACGGCGCCCGCGCGCAGGGCAGCGCCATCCCGGTCGGCCAGGCGGCCCCCCTTACCGATTTCGCCGCCGCTGACGGGGTCGAGTTTCGCAACGGTCTGATCATGGCCTGTGACGAGATCAACGCGCTTGGCGGCATTCTCGGCCGCCCGCTGGAGCCTCAGTTCGAGGATACCAAGCAGATGGGCGATGCCACCAACGTCCAGGCCGTGCAGCGTCTGATCGACCGCCACGGCGTCCATGCGGTGATCAACGGCTATAATGTCGGCTCCGGCTCGGCGATCCCCGATGTCATCGCCGACAGCGGCATCATCTATGTCCATTATGACGCGACCTTGGGTCATACGAGTCTCATTGAATCCGACCCCGAGCGCTATTTCGGCTCCTTCCAGGGCTGTGCGGCGGAATACTGGTACGGGCCGGGCTTCCTCGATTTCCTGAAATCGCTGGAGGCGAATAAGGAATTCACCCGGCCGAACAATAAGATGGCGGTGATCCTTTCGGCGGGCGTCTATGCCGCGAATATCGCCAATGGCGTCAAAGAACGTGCCGCGGAATATGGCTGGGAAATTTCCATGTTCGAGACGGTTTCCGTGCCGATCTCGGAATGGGGTCCGACACTGGCGAAACTGCGTGAAGATCCGCCGGCAGTGATCTGCATCACCCATTTCTTCCCCGCCGATCTGGCGCAGTTCATGGTGCAATTCGCGCCCAACCCCACGAATTCGCTGATCTATATGCAATATGGCCCGATGGTCCCCGCCTTCCGCGAGATTGCCGGCAAGGCATCGGAAGGGGTGATCTATGCAACCCTGGTGGGCGATCTTCAGGATGAGATCGGGCTGGATTTCGAGAAGCGTTTCAAAGAGCGGTTCGGCGAGGCTGCGGGCCATAATTCCGGGGCGCAGCCCTATGATGGCGCCTATCTCTGGGCCGTGGGCGCGGCGCTGGCGGGGGGCAGCGGCGAGCCGGATAATGCTGACCAGAACCGCCTGGTCGCCGACCGGATGCGAAACCTCATCTATCGCGGCGTCTGTGGCACCACGCGGATGAACCCGACAAACAACGCCGCGCGCGCCTTCCCGACCGAGGTCAACGACCCCTCGCTCGGCATGCCGCATCAGTTCCTGCAGATTCAGGATGCGGCCGTGGGCGGTAAGCTGATCGCGCCCTGGCCCTATGCGACCGGCCCCTATGTGAAACCGTCCTGGCTGAAATGACGGAGCCCGCGACGATCCTCGCCTGCGAGGGGGTGACCAAACAATATGGCGCGCTGAAAGCCGTCAACGCGCTGGACTTCACGGTCCGGCGCGGCGAGGTGCTGGGGATCGGCGGGCCGAATGGTGCGGGAAAGACCACGCTTTTCGACGTACTCTCCGGCCTCTCGCCCGCGACCGCCGGGCGGGTGCTGCTGGCTGGCAAAGAGATCACCGCTGACGCCCCCGACCGCATCTGTCATCAGGGCCTTGCACGAACCTTCCAGCTGAATGCGGCCTTTGATTCCATGTCATTGCGCGACAATGTGCGGCTGGCGGCGCAATTCGGGCGCCGCGCGCGGGCGATGCCCGGGCTGCGGCTTTCACGCGCGACGCAGGAGGCCGCCGATCTGGCGCTGGACTTCGTGGGGCTGACCCCGCGCGGGGCAACACTCGCGGGCCAGGCGCCGGTGATCGACCGCAAGCTACTGATGATCGCCTCGGCTTTGGCGACCGATCCGAAGATCCTGCTGATGGATGAACCGGTCGGCGGCCTGACCCATGCCGAGACCGATGTGATCATGGATTGCGTCCGGAGGCTGAAGGCGCGCGGCGTGACAATCATCCTGATCGAGCATGTGATGCGCTTTCTCGTAGGCCTGTCCGAACGCGTGATGATCCTCCATCACGGTGAGAAGATTTTCGAAGGCCCGCCCGGCGGACTGGTCGAAGATGCCACTGTGGTTGATGTCTATCTCGGGGCCGGCGCCTCTGAACGCTTGCGCGGTCATCTCAACGGGGGCGCAGCATGAGCCTGTTGGAAATCAGCGGCCTTGAGGTCGCTTATGGTGTGCAGCGGGTGATAAGCGGCATTTCGCTGACGGTCAAAGAGGGCGAATTCGCGGCGCTGGTCGGCCCGAACGGGCATGGGAAAACCACGGTTCTGCGCGCGATTTCAGGCCTTGCCCGCGCACGCGCCGGTGAGATCCGCCTTGACGGCCAGTCGCTGACCCGCGCACGGCCCGACCGCATCGTCGCGGCGGGCGTCATCCATGTGCCGCAGGGCGATCTCTTGTTTCCGGGCATGTCGGTGCTCGATAATCTCAGGATGGGGGCCTACCTCCCCGAGGCTGCGCGCGATGAGGCACGCCGTCTTGATGAGGTCTTTACGCTGCTGCCGAAACTCCGCGACCGGCAGACCCAGATCGCCTCGACCCTTTCAGGTGGCGAGCGGCGCATGGTCGGGATCGGGCGCGGGCTGATGGCGGGCGGGCGGATCCTGATGCTCGATGAACCCTCTCTCGGGCTCGCCCCCATCGTGATCGACCAGATCTATGAACTGGTGCAGGCGCTGGCGAAATCGGGGCGCACTATTCTGGTGGTCGAGGAAAACGCCATGCGCATCGCGGATATGGCCGACCGGATGCATCTTCTCGACAATGGCGCCATCGCCTGGTCGGGAACGGGACAGGAGTTCCTGTCCTCTCCGGAAATTTTCGCCACATATCTGGGGGGCTGAGCCATGGATATCGCAACCCAGATCCTGATTTCCGGGCTGACCCTGGGCGCGGTCTATGCCGTTTCAACGATCGGCCTTGCGCTGATTTACGGCGCGCTGAACATGCTGAACATGGCGCAAGGCGGTCTGCTGGCGCTTGGCGGCTATATCGCCATGTGGGGGATGCAGGCGATGGGCTGGCCCGCACCGCTGGCCGCACTGGCCGCAATGGCGGCGGGAGCGGTGGCGGGCGGTCTGATCTTTGTCGCGGCTGCGCGGCCGATCCTTGGTGGCGAAGGCTTCGAGACCCGCATTTTCATCGCCACCATCGGCATCGGGCTGATGCTGGAAAGCGTGATCCTCAAGACCTTTGGCCCACAACCCCAGGCGCAGAGCCTTAAGCTTGAAGGCGGCATCATGATCGGCAAGGTCAACCTGCCCTGGCAAAATGTGCTGATCTTTGTCACGGCGCTGTTGATGCTGGTGCTGGTGGCGGGACTGCTGAACCGCTCGCGCCTCGGGCGGGCGATCCGGGCGACCTCGATGAACCGCGACGCGGCGCAGCTGATGGGCGTGCCGATCCGCCGGATCTACCTGACGATCCTGATGCTCTCGGGCGCGCTGGCGGCGCTGTCGGGGATCATGATCTCGTCAATGTCGGGGCTGTTGCCGAATATGGGGGCGGACCCGATGCTGAAAGCCTTCATCATCTGTGTCGTGGCGGGGTTGGGGAATGTGCCGGGCGCCGCGCTGACCGCCTTTGCCATCGGTATGCTTGAGGCGGTCATCCAATACATCTTCGGCGTACAATATGCCTTCGCGATCCTGCTTTGTCTTGTGATCGCAGTGCTGATCTGGAGACCCCAGGGCGTCTTTGGCCAGAAAGAAGTGGTGCGGCTATGATCCGGTCTCCTGTCAGACGCGATGTCGTGATTGCGCTGGTGCTGTTTCTTCTGATGCTGGCGGTGCCATTGCTGACCGGCACCCGCTATGTGCTGACGCAGCTGACGGTTTTCTTCATCTGGGCGGTGGTGGCGAGCCAGTGGAACCTGGTTCTCGGCGTCGCGGGGATCTTTTCACTGGCGCAGATGGCATTGTTCGCGGTGGGTGCCTATGCGACCGCGATGCTGGCCTATTATATCGGGCTGATGCTGCCCGCCGCGATGCTGCTGGCCGCCCTGGTGACGGTAGGTGTCTCGCTGGTGATCGGCTTTGCCTGCCTGAGGCTGAAAGGCCCCTATGTGGCGCTGCTGACGCTGGCGATTGGCCAGGTCATGTATCTTCTGGTCGTGAATGACACCGCCTGTTTCACCACGCCCGCCTCGGGCTGTCTGCCTTTGTTCGGCGGCGCGCGCGGCTTTTCGCGGTTCGGAGATCTGGGCTTTCGCGATCTTCTCGGCTCGAAATGGTATGTCGGGCATTACTATACCGGGCTGGTGCTGCTGCTTGCCGCGCAGCTTTTCTGCATCGCGATCATCCATGGCCCGCTGGGACTGGCCTTCCGGGGCCTGCGCGACAATCCCGGCCTTGCGCTGGCACGCGGCGTGGCGCGGATGCGCTATCAGCTCTGGGTCTTTGGCCTTTCCGCCTTTTTCACCGGCCTTGCCGGCGCCTTTCATGCCGCGCATTTCGGCGTGGTCGGGCCGACCGCCTTCGCATTCGCGATGCTTCTCTTCATCCTTGCGATGATCGTGGTCGGCGGGCTTGGCACCACATGGGGGCCTCTGATCGGGGCCGCGCTTCTGATGTGGGCCGATGAGGGGCTGCGCGAAGTGTCGGACTGGCGCGAGATCGGCATCGGGCTTGTACTGGCGGGCTGCGTGATCCTTTTTCCCAAAGGGCTTGCCGGAATCCGGTTCAGGTTCGGCCAGAGGCGCGGTCAGAGGCCGGATGCACCACCTGCGCCCCCGCCTCATACCAGGCCGGTCTGACCGTCCGGCGCCAGGATAATCACCGCCCCCCATCGGCGGGCAATCCGGTGCGGGCAGCGGGGGCCGGTAAGGCACAGGCCCCCGCCATGGGTCGGGCAAAGGGAGCAGCCCGGCCGGGGAAAGAAGCGCCCGGATCCCGGGCGGTCAGATCGCCTGAGGCCGGAAATCCGCATCGCGCGCAGGCATCACATTGCGCAAAAGCGTGATGGATTTCTCGAGACCTTCGCGCGAATTCAGCAGCACATCCTCATGCTCGATTGAGAGCCAGCCATCATACCCCGCCATGTTCAGCCGATAGCAGAACTGCCGCCACCATTCCTCGCCATGGCCGAAGCCGAGCGTGATGTAAGACCAGCTGCGGGCCGGAATATCCATCAGACTGCCGTTTTCCAGCAGGCTGGTGGTGGCCTGTTTCGGCGCGTTGACGAAGGTATCCTTGGCATGGACATGAAAGATCGCCTCGCCAAGCGCCCCGGCTGCGGCCAGCGGGTCGGCCCCCATCCAGAACAGATGGCTCGGGTCGAGATTGGCACCGATCACCGGCCCGACCGCATCCCGCAGCTTCAGAAGCGAGGGCACGTTATAGACGCATTGATTGCCATGCATCTCGAGCGCGATCTGTGACACGCCCGAGGCCGTCGCCAGATCAGACATCTCGCTCCAGAACGGGATCAGCTTTTCCTGCCATTGCCATTCGAGGATCTTTTGCGTCTCGGGCGGCCAGCTTGCCACGACCCAGTTCGGCATCAGATCCCCCTCGCGCCCGGCCGGCAGACCCGACATGGTCACGATCTTCGTGATCCCCATATCGCCCGCGATGCGGATGGTGTCTTTCAGACATTCCGCCTGTTCGGGCTGGGTCGGATGCAGCGGATTGCCGTTTGCGTTGAGGCAGATCAGCTCCAGCCCGCGATCCGCGAAAGCCTTCAGAAAGGCCTTGCGCGCGCCGGCATCGCTTTTCATCAGCGCGAGGTAGAAATGCGGCGCGGTGGACCAGCCGCCGGTATTGACCTCAAGCCCCGCGACGCCGAGACGGGCAGCCGTCTCCAGCACGCCTTCAAAGCTGTCTCCGCCGAGGCTGTCTGTTACAAAACCAAGCTTCATGGTCAGTCTGTCCTTTTGCGGTAGAAATCCGGCTGCGCGATCATTTCAACGACAACCCGCCGCCCCTCTTTCAGCGAGGTCACCCCGGCCTCGGCAATCACCGATGCGGCGTAACCATCCCAGGCATTGGCCCCATCCGCCGGAAAGACCCCGCTGCGGACAAAGTCGATGAAAGCGCGGTTCTGGCGGCGATAGGCCTCGGCAAAGCGCGGGCGCCAGTCGGCGGCATAGGTGGTGACCTGTTGCAGGCCGCGGTCGATACGCGAATGCAGCGGGGCGGAAAGCGAAACCGCACCGGTTTCCCCGACCAGCTCGCCGCGCACGTCATAGCCATAGGCGGCGTTGTTATTCACCTCGATGGTGACGACCTGGCCCCGGTCCGTTTCCAGCACCATCACCACGGGGCCGACCCTGCCATTGGCGAGTTGCGGCGAGAAGGCCGTCACGGCGACAAAATCCGTTCCCAGTACGAAACGGGTCACGTCAAATTCATGCGGTGCGGAATTGGTGATCGCCATATCGGCAGTGAAATCGGTGGCCGGGTTTGCGACATTGCGGTGGAAGTTATGCATCATCACCGCGCGCCCGATCAGCCCGTCCCGCAGCGCACTCCGCATCTCCTGGTAAGACTGGTCAAAGCGGCGCATGAAACCAAGCTGCACCCGCTGCACACCCCCGGCGATCTCAGTCTCCATCACCTGCAGGCATTCGGCGGAGAAGGGCGAGAGCGGTTTTTCGCAAAGCACCGGCTTTCCCGCCTCAAGGCAGGCTTTGGTCAGCGGCGCATGGGTGAAATCGGGGCTGGCGATCAGCACGGCGTCGATATCGGCACGCGCAATCAGCGCGTCCGCATCGGTGCCGGCCCCGGCGCCATAAGCGCGGGCGAGCGTCTCTGCACGATCTGCCGAGGCATCGACCACAAGGCGCAGTTCTGCCCCCGGCAGGTCTTCGGCGAAGATCTTCGCGTGATCGGCCCCCATAATCCCGGCGCCGATAATTCCAATTCTGACAGTCATTTATGTCATTCCTACCGTTTCACAGCCCATTGCCGCAGCACCCGATCGCCAAGCGCCGCCGCGACCACGATCACCCCCAGCGTGAGGATGAACCATTGCGGCCTGACCCCCATCACCACCAGATAGGACTGGATCGACGAGAGCACGAAAGCCCCCGTAAGCGCGCCCGGCAGCGACACCCGCCCGCCCGCCAGCAGACAGCCGCCCAGAACGCATGAGGCAATCGCCTGCAACTCCATCAGCCGCCCCATCGAGCCATCGGCAAAGCCCAGCTTGCCGGCTTCGAGCCCTCCCGCAAGGCCCGCGAGCAGGCCGCAGATCACGAAGGCCGAGAATTTGATACGGTCGACGCGGACGCCGCGCGAATGGGCGCTTGCGGCCGAGCCGCCGACCGCCAGCAGACGATTGCCGAAAGGCGTGGCGCACAGAAGGATCATCAGGGCGACGAGGCTTACCCCCAGCCAGATCAGTCCGGTGTTGAAGCCGAGAATATCGCCGCCGCCAAAGAGCCAGTAGGTAAAGCCCCCGCGCGCCGCATAGGGGATCGAGAAGGAAAATCCGTCGGTCAGTGCAATCGCGATGCCGCGAAATATCATCAGCGATCCGAGCGTGATGATCAGCGAAGGTGTGCCGGTTTTCGTGATCAGCCAGCCGTTGAAAGCCCCGATCAGCCCGCCCACCGTCACCGCCGCCAGCATCGCAATCGCCGGGTCGATCCTGAGCGCCAGCCAGAGGTAGACCAGCGCGCCCATTCCGAAGGTCGATCCGACCGAGATGTCGATCTCGCCGGTGCCGATCACCAGCGCCACGCCCAGGGTCATCAGACCGAGCGTCGCCGTGACCTGCAAAATCGTCGCGAAATTATAGAGATTGGCCCAGCGACCATCGGAACTGGTGGCGAAGAACACCACCAGAAGGCCCGCGATCAGGAAGATGCCGATCTCGGAATGGCGCCGCACCAGGCGTTTGAACCCTTGCGCCGCCATCAGACGGTCTCCCGCTTTTCGACCTTGCGGCCACCCTGGCGGATGACCTCCTCCAGCTCGTCGGCGGTCATGGCACTGGTGGCGGCGTCTTCGATCTTTTCGCCGTTTTCCATAATGATGATCCGGTCGGCGAGCTTGTGGACCTGGAAGATGTCATGGGTGATATAGATCACCAGCAGCCCCTGTTCCTTAAGCGCCAGGGCGAGTTCATTGACATGTTCGCGCTCGCGCACGGAAAGATGGTTCGTGGGCTCATCCATGATGACAACGCGGTTCCTGAACGCAACCGCGCGGCCGATTTTCACCGACTGGCGTTCACCGCCGGAAAGCCGCTCGACCTCGTCATCGGCCGAGACATTGTCGCGCAATCCGAATTCACGGATCACCTTTGTCGACATCTCGCGCATCTTTTTGAAATCGAGGATCGGGATGCCAAAGATCCGGCGCACCGGTTCGCGGCCAAGGTAGAAATTGCGCGCGATTGAGAGGTTGTCGCACAGGCCCACCGATTGCTGGATCGTCTCGATCCCCTGATCGATGGCGAGTTTGGGGTGGAATTTTTCAACCCGCTCGCCATTGAACCAGACCTCGCCCGAGGTGGGTTTATGGATGCCGCAAAGCACGCGGATCAGGGTGGTCTTGCCGGCACCATTGTCACCGACAAGGCCGATCAGCTCGCCCGCATTGAAGTCGACCGAGATATTTTTCAGCGCGTGAAAGGCCCCGAAGTAAAGCTGCAGATTTTTGACCTGGATCAGGGGAGTGCCGGACATGGGAGGATCCTTTCGGGTCAGACAGAATGCCCTGCCCGGCGGGCAAGGGACTGGTTGAAGATGACGGCGACGATCAGGACCACACCGACAAAGGTGATGAACCAGGAAGACGGCGCGCCAAGTGCGATCAGCTCATAGCGAAAGCTCGTGATGATGAAGGCGCCAAGCACCGCGCCCAGCAGCGAGCCACGGCCCCCCGTCAACAGGCAGCCGCCGATCACGGCTGCCGCAATCGCCTCCAGCTCCATCAGATCGCCAAGGGTCACATGGGTCTGCGGCTTGTCTGCGAGCGTCACGATCCCTGCGAAGCCGGCAAGCAGCGCGCAAAGGGTGAAGGTCGCGATCTTGACGTGATCCGATCTGACGCCGCGCGATTCCGCAGAATCCTGCGCGCCGCCGGTTGCCAGCAGGCGGTTGCCGAACCGCGTGCCCCAGAGCATCACATTCAGCATAATGCAAAGCCCGATCATCCAGAAAATCGCCGCCTCAAGCCCAAAGAGCTCGCCGCCGAACAGCCGGGTCAGCGGGTTGTTGCGCGCCGCTTCCGAGAAATTGTTCACCGAGCCGCCGGTCCAGACATAGATCAGCCCGCGCGCGGCAAAGAGGCCGCCCAGGGTCACGATCATCGAAGGCAGTTTCCCCTTCACCACCAGAAGGCCCTGGGCCGCCCCCACCAGCGCCGCGATCAGCAGCGCCAGCAGAATGGCGCCTCCGACGCCATATTGCGGCTCAAAGGTGATGAAGGCGACGCCCGTAAGCCCGTAGACCGACCCGACAGAGAGGTCGATTTCCTTTGTGATGATCACCAGTGCCTGGCCCATCGCAACAAGACCCAGAATGGCCGAGAAATGCGCCACATTTGCCAGCGTCTGGCTGCGCCACCAGCCGGAGAAGTCAATGAGGCTGAAGACGGCAAGCATCAGTACGACGCCGATCACGGCGCCGAAACTCTGGCTTCGGACGAGAGCTTGCAGGGGGGTTCGCATGAGGATCTTCCTCTGGCAGGCGGGCATATGCGACGCGTTGGCAGGACTGGCCGGGAGGTGTCCCCCGGCCGGCAGAATACGCAGGCTTACCAGGTGTTTTGCTGATTATAGGCCTCTTCGCCAAAGACGCTGCGGACCAGATCAGACCATTTGTCTGCGTTTTCTTTGGTGATGATGATCGGGCCGGTCAGAATGTCCTGCTGCGGCGCATAGCCATGTTTTACATTCCAGTAGAGCCATTCCAGCGGTGCATAACCCTGCAGCCAGAAGCCCTGGCTGTTTGTGGCGAGCACATGGCCCTGACGGACGCCCTCAATCGAAACCGGGCCTTCATCGACGGTCAGAACGGTCACGCCCTCCATATCGACATCGGGCGAAAGCCCCATTTCATTGGCGACACCCCAGGCCCAGGGTGCCGACCAGCCGGCCACGGTGAAGATGTAATTGGTGTCGGTATTGGCCGAGAGATAGGATTGCAGCGTGTTGCGCGCGGTCGCGGGTTCGGCGCCGATGAACAGCTCGTCGAATTTCGCGCCCGCAGCCTCCATCACTTCACGCATCCCGGCGCAACGCTTTTTCAGCCCCTCATGGGCGCTGTCATGGCTGGCGCAGACGACCCGGGTCGGGGCCGGCACCACACCCGCCTCGACCTGGGAGAGAGCATATTCGCCCAGCTTCCTGCCGGTCAGCAGCTCGTCGCCGCCGACATAGGTGACGTAAGGAATGCGCTCACTCTCGGGGCGGCCATCGGCGATGTTGAAGGCGACGACCGGAATGCCGGAGTCGATGGCGCGCCGCAGCGGGCCTTCGAACGCATCCGGGCTGACCACCGGCACCGCGATCCCGTCAGGGCGGGTGGCAATCGCCTGTTCCAGCAGACGAACATGTTCCTGGATCGAGTAATTGTTGGTCGAGATATATTCGGCTTCGACATCGGGGTATTTCTTGCCGAATTCCTCCATCGCCATGGTCAGCCAGTTCATATTCGGATCGTTGGACCCGATATGCGAGACCACGACGAAGCGCAGTTTTTCGCCATCTTGCGCCATGGCGGCGTCTGGAAGGGTCGCTGTGAGGGCGGTGGTCGCAAGCGCGGTCGCGGCCAGAATCCAGCCTTTGAACGTCATCATCTTTTCTCCTCCTCCAAGGGTGCAATGAATATTGCAATCATGGCAAAGTTGCGAAAGATGATTGAACGGCTGTTTCTGATGTAAATCACATCATTTGTCGCGGCAGCCGTTTTCGGGTGTATCCGGGCGGCGGAGGGGAAAGAGATGGCGGAAAATTCCCGCATGCAGGGCTGGAAAGGCCCGACGGTAAAAGAGGTTGCGCGGCTTTCCGGGCTTGGTCCCGCAACGGTAGACCGCGTGCTGAACAACCGGCCTGGGGTGAGGGAAAAGACCCGCAACCGGGTTGTGGCAGCGCTGGACAAGCTCAGCCAGGAAAACCAGGGACGCGAAGAGGCGCTGGATCTGAGGCTGTTTTGCGAATCCGGAACAAGCTTCAACGCCGCGATGGATGCGGCCGCCGATGCGGTGAACCGCTCGCTTCCCGGTGTGCGGATCAGCGGCTTTTATCTGACCACCCGCGAGGCCGATCCGGCGCTGTTCGCCCGCCAGATCGAACAGGGCGGCTGCGACAGTGACGGGGTGATAGTGGTCGCCCGCGAACATCCGGCGATCAATGCGGCGCTGCGCAAACTGGGCGGCCAGGGCGTGCCGGTGGTCTGCCTGACCAGCGATCTGCCCAGTTCTCGCCGCGCCGCCTATGTGGGCAATGACCAATATGCCGCTGGCAGCGTGGCGGCTTTTCTGATCGGAAGCCGCCTCTCGCAAAGCCGCGCCAGTATCCTCATCGTTTCAAGCGTGCCGTTTCGCTGTCAGAAAGAACGCGTGATGGGGTTTCGTCGCGTGTTGCGCAGCGAATTCCCGCATCTGCGCGTGCAGGAACAGGTGATCGCCAATGACGACCCCGAGACCACGCATCAGCAGCTGATCAGCCATTTCCACGATCATGGCGTGCCACTGGCGATCTATAATGTCGCCGGCGCCAATCGCGGCATCGCCTGGGCGCTGGAGGCGCTTGGCCGCGACCGTGATCCGGTTTTTGTCGGTCATGAGCTGACGCCGCATTCCCGCGACCTGCTCGGCAGCGGCGTGATGGATTTCGTGATCTCGCATGATTTCACCGCCGAGCTTTCCCAGGCCGCGCTCTGGATCCGCGATGCGGCGCGCGGCGTCACTGTGCAGCCGGCGGCCTCACAGATCCTGCTGCACACGAAGTATAATTGTGCGCTATAGCGCCGCTTTGCGCTCTGGTCGCCACAGCATGAGCAGGCCAAACGCCCAAATCCCCGCCAGCGCGAACCAGGTCGCGGCATAGCCGAGATGGCTGTTTCGGAACTGTACCACCGTCAGCCCCGGCACCGGCAGCGTGCCCGGCGCCACCGCCTCGCCCGGCTGCCCCAGATCGAGGAACCAGGGCGCCACCTGCGGCAGCCCCAAAGAGGCCGCAATGGCCCCGACATCGCGCGAGAACCAACGCCCCGCCGCCGGATCGTTTGACCGCAGGAAAGCGCCATCAGGCTGGCTCAGCCGCAAAAGCCCGGTGAGGCGCTGTTCGCCCCGGGGTGGGGCGGGCAGCATCTCGCGGTCGGCTTCGGGAATAAAGCCGCGATTGATCAGGATGAACTGGCCGTCATAGCTGATGAAAGGGCTCATGACCCAAAAGCCGCGCCCCTGCACCGTAAGCGCCTGTACCAGGGTCGAGGGCACTTCGAGATACTGGCCCGTCAGCACGAGACGCATATATTCCGGCGCCCCGATCGCCGCGAAATCCGCGGCCCTGGGCGGCGGCACCGGCTTTGCCGTCAGCCGTGCTTCGGTCCGGGCGATCAGATCGGTCTTCCAGGCCAGGCGCTGGACCTGCCAGACGCCCAGCCCGATCAGCCCGGCAAAGACCAGCGCAGCCAGTACCAGCGCGACGATACCCGCCGCGCCGCTGCGCCGGACCGTCACGACCCGAAACCCTGCAAGGCCTCGTGGTTCATCTGCGGCATCATATTGGTGTTCATATGATACATGACCCAGATCGAGCCCGCGAGCATGATCACCACCACAATCAGCGTGAAGATGGTGGACATCATGGTCCAGCCTTCCTCGTGCTTTGTGGTCATATGCAGGAAATAGATCATATGGACGATGATCTGGACCACCGCGAAGCCCACGATCAGCGCGATGGTCGCAAGCCGGCTCTCAAAGCCACCGGTCATGACCACCGCAAAGGGGATCGCAGTCAGGATGACCGACAGGATAAAGCCCTTGATATAGCTGGCATGGCTGCCATGCCCGTGATCCTGGCCATCGCCCTGGCCATGCGTGTCGTGATGCGCACCCATCAGATCATCCCCAGCAGATAGACAAAGGTGAAAACGCCGATCCAGATGACGTCAAGGAAGTGCCAGAACATCGACAGGCAGCTCATCCGACGGATATTCGGCCCGGTGATGCCTTTGACCGACAGCTGCACCATCATGGTCACCAGCCAGATTGACCCGAAGGTGACGTGCAGCCCATGGGTGCCGACCAGCGCAAAGAAAGACGACAGGAAGGCAGAGCGGCCGGGACCGGCGCCCTCATGGAGCAGGTGGTAAAACTCGTAAATCTCGATCCCGAGGAAGGCGAGGCCGAAAAGCAGCGTGACAAAAAGCCAGCCCAGCATCCGCCCCTTCTGCCCGGCATACATCGCAAGCATCGCAAAGCCGAAGGTGATCGACGAAAAGAGAAGCATCGCCGTGTTGATCGCGACAAGGTTCAGATCAAACAGCGCCTTCGGCCCCGGGCCAGCGGCATAAGAGGTGCCAAGCACCCCATAAACCGCGAAAAGCACCGCGAACATCAGACAGTCGGACATCAGATAGACCCAGAATCCGAGGGGGGTCGATGCCCCCTCTTCCGGGTGATGCTCGGACTGGTCCCAGTATTTCGCGACCGCCTCAGGGTTGTTCTGCGCATAAATCGCGGCGGGGTTGGCGGGTGAAAAGACGCTCATCGCTCAGCCCCCCGCCGCTGCTTGCAGCTGTTTGGTGCGCGCGGCCTCTTTCGCCTCGATCTCAGAGACCGGGATATAGAAGTCGCGGTTGTAGTTGAAGGTATGCCAGATCGCGACCGCGATCAGGCCTGCGAAAGACAGCACCGCGAGCCACCAGATATACCAGATCATCGCCATGCCGAAGACGGTCGCAATCGCAGACAGGATCACCCCCATGCCGGTATTTTTCGGCATGTGAATTGCGTGATACTTGCCGGTCGGGCGCGCCGCGCCTTCGCGCTTCATATCCCACCAGGTGTCAAGACCATGGCTTATCGGCGTATAGGCGAAGTTGTAATCCGGGGGCGGCGAAGAGGTCGCCCATTCCAGCGTCCGCCCGTCCCAGGGATCGCCGGTCTCGTCGCGCATCGCAGGGTCGTTGCGCTTCCAGATCGAGACGCCCATCTGCACGAACATCGCCGCGATCCCGATGGCAATCAGCACCGCGCCAAAGGCCGCAACGCCGAACCAGATCTGATAGCCTGGATCATCGAACACGCGCAGACGGCGGGTGACACCCATCAGCCCCAGCACATAAAGCGGCATGAAGGCCATCCAGAAGCCCACAACCCAGAACCAGAACGAGACCTTGCCCCAGAAGACGTTCAGCTTGTAGCCAAAGGCCTTGGGCCACCAGAAGTTGATCGCGGCAAACAGACCGAACAGCACGCCGCCGATGATCACATTGTGGAAATGCGCCACCAGGAAAAGCGAGTTGTGCAGCACGAAATCCGCCGGCGGCACGGCAAGCAGCACGCCGGTCATGCCGCCCACCGTGAAGGTCAGCATGAAGGCGATGGTCCACATCATCGGAAGCTCGTAACGGATGCGGCCCTTATACATGGTGAAGAGCCAGTTGAAGAGCTTGGCGCCGGTCGGGATCGAGATGATCATCGTGGTGATCCCGAAGAAGGAGTTGACGCTCGCCCCGGACCCCATCGTGAAGAAGTGGTGCAGCCAGACAAGGTAGGACAGGATCGTGATACAGATCGTGGCATAGACCATCGAGCTGTAGCCGAAGAGCCGCTTTCCGGAGAAGGTCGAGGTGACTTCCGAGAACACGCCGAACAGCGGCAGGATCAGGATATAGACCTCGGGATGGCCCCAGATCCAGATCAGGTTGACATACATCATCGCATTGCCGCCCGCTTCATTGGTGAAGAAGGCAGTGCCGAGATAGCGGTCCAGCGTCAAAAGGATCAGCGTCATGGTCAGGATCGGGAAAGAGGCCACGATCAGGATATTGGCGCAAAGCGAGGTCCAGGTGAAAATCGGCATCCGCATCAGCGTCATGCCGGGCGCGCGCATTTTCAGGATCGTGATCAGAAGGTTGATACCCGAAAGCGTGGTCCCCACGCCCGCGACCTGCAGACCCCAGATGTAATAATCAACGCCGACATAGGGGCTTGATTGCAACCCCGACAGTGGCGGGAATGCAAGCCAGCCGGTCTGTGCAAATTCCCCGATGAACAGGGATGCCATGGTGATCACCGCGCCGCCCACCGTCATCCAGAACGAGAAATTGTTCAGGAAGGGGAAGGATACGTCCCTCGCCCCGATCTGCAGCGGCACAAGGTAGTTCATCAGCCCGGTGATGAAGGGCATCGCCACGAAGAAGATCATGATCACGCCATGGGCGGTGAAGACCTGATCATAATGGTGCGAGTTCAGATAGCCTTCGGACCCGCCAAAGGCCCAGACCTGTTGCAGCCGCATCATCAGTGCATCGGCAAAGCCGCGCACGAACATGATCAGCGCGAGAATGATATACATGATGCCGATCTTTTTGTGATCGACGCTCGTGAACCACTCTTTCCAGAGATAGCCCCAGAGCCTGAACTTTGTCAGCGCGGCCAGCATGACCAGGCCACCCAGAACGACACCGGCAAAGGTGACCCAGATGATCGGGTCTTTCGGAATGGCCTCCCAGTTCAGGCGACCCAGAAGAAAGGTTGTGGGCTGAGCGCCCGGCGCATCTGCCATTTCTCAGCGTCCTTTCAGAAATCTTCGCCCGCAGCCGATTCCGGCGCGATCTGGCTGAACTGGGTGTTGGCCCGGCCGAAAAGGCCTGACGGCGGGGTCAGACCGGCACCGCGCATCGGGCCGGGCGCGGTCACTTCGCGCGGCGCGATAACGACGCGCTGGCTCAGCATCCTGGCTTCTTCATCCGGGCCGCAGAAACCCTGGATCATGTTCGCATTGCCGCCGAGTACCGGGATCACGAGGCTGCGGCCATCGGCGCTGGCATATCGCGGCATCAGATTCAGGATGCCGGCACGCCCCGCACCGCCTGCCGCGTCGATTTGCATCATCTCGGCGACGCAGATCTTGCCCTCTTCGACACAGATATTGACGACACGCGCGAACAGCACCGGATCGACCCCGGCATAGCCACGCGGCGGCTCGTTCTGGCTTGGGGCCGCAAGCTGCAGATAGGTGTCGCGGTCAAGCATTCCGCCCGCCGCCTTCGTTTCTGCGACAAACCCGTCAAACCCGGCCTGATCGGTCACCGTGGTCACGAAATGCATCCCCGAGAACCCGGCGCCGGAATAATGCGAGGCGATCCCTTTGTAATCGCCCTGCTCGTTCAGCACGCCATGGAGCTTGGTCTCCATCCCCGGCATCGCATAGATCATCCCGGCCATGGCGGGGATGTAGAAGGCATTCATCACCGTGGAAGAGGTCAGGCTGAACTCGACCGGCGTATCTTCGGGCACCACAAGGCGGTTCACCGTGGCGATCCCCTGGTCGGGATAGATGAACAGCCATTTCCAGTCGAGCGCGACCACTTCGACCTTCAGGGTCTCGTGTTCCTCGGTGACGGGGGTGTTCACATCTACGCGATCAAGCGGCCGATACGGGTCCAGAAGGTGGGTCCCCACCCAGGTCAGCGCGCCCAGACAGATGATAAGCAAAAGCGGCACAGCCCAGATCACCAGTTCGAGTTTGGTCGAATGATCCCAGTCGGGCTGATAGTCTGCCTCTTTGTTTTTGCTGCGATATTTCCATGCGAAAAACAGCGTGAGCAACATCACCGGCACGATGATGATAAGCATCAGAAGCGTTGTCTGCACCAGCAGATCGCGCTGCCGTGCGGCGACGTCACCTGCCGGGGCCAGCACTTCTGCCTTGCATCCCGCCAGCGCCAGAACCGCGACCATCAGAAGAATCGCCGGGGATTTTATAAATGATTTCATATGACTGCCTTCATCTGCCGAAGTGGTCACGCTGGGCGGGCCTGACTGCCAGGCCCCCTCGCCCCTATCGCCTAACGTCATGCGGCGGCGCAGAACATGCGGCGTTTTGCCATATGCCGGATATATCGTATTCAGGGGCAAGTGAGTACAGGCGCCCCACCGCGACCCCTGCAAAAGGGGGCCGGGGCAGATCCGGCGCTTCCGATCCTGCCCAATTCCTGAACCAGCCGGGACCCCATTCAGATGTCGAACCCTTCCGCCACTGGCCGCAGCGATAAAAGCAACGAGGCGATCCATTCGGTGTCGCCCTCTGACATCGCTGTCGGCGTCATCATCGGCCGCGCTTCAGAGTTTTTTGATTTCTTCGTCTTTGCCATCGCCGCAGTGATCGTTTTCCCGAAACTGGTGTTTTCCTTCACCGATCCGCTTTCGGGCACGCTGATGTCCTTTGGTCTGCTGGCGCTGGCCTTTGTCGCGCGGCCCATCGGCTCGCTTTTGTTCATGTGGCTCGACCGGCAGATCGGGCGGGTGGCAAAGCTGACCATCGCGCTTTTCATGATGGGAACGGCCACGGTGGCGATGGGGCTTCTGCCCTCTTATGAGACGGTCGGGATCTGGGCGGTGGTCATTCTGGCCGCGCTGCGGATCTGTCAGGGTCTGGCGCTGGCCGGGGCCTGGGACGGAATGCCTTCGCTGCTGGCGATGAACGCGCCGGAACATCAGCGCGGGCTTTACGCGATGGTGCCGCAGCTGGGCGCACCGATCGGGCTGATCGTGGCGACATTGCTGTTCGCCTATCTGCTCCACAGCCTCAGCCTGCAGGATTTCATGGAATTTGGCTGGCGCTATCCGTTCTTTGTGGCCTTCGCGGTCAATGTGGTGGCGCTGTTCGCGCGGCTGCGCATCGTCGCCTCGCATGAATTCCAGGAACTCTATACTTCGCGCGAATTGCAGCCGACCCCGGTCGGGCAGACGCTGCGCGAAGATGGCAGCACCGTGATCCTCGGCATTTTCGTGCCGCTGGCCACATTCGCGATGTTCCATATGGTGACGGTGTTCCCGCTGTCCTGGATCAACCTTTACACCGATGAAACCATTGGAGAATATCTGCTGCTTGATGCCGGGGCGGCCGCGAACGGGATCCTTGCGGTGATCCTTTCGGGCTGGCTTGCCGATACATTCGGGCGCCGCCGGCTTTTGCAGGCGACCGCCATTCTGATCGGGCTTTTCGCCATCGCGGCGCCGGTGCTTTTGTCGGGCGGGCGTACCGGTGAGGTGGTCTATCTGCTGCTCGGCTGGACCATTCTGGGGCTGAGCTTCGGGCAAAGCTCGGGCGCGGTCGGCGCGCTGTTCGGGGCGAAGAACCGCTATACCGGTTCGGCCATCGTCTCGGATCTGGCATGGATGTTTGGCGCCGGTTTCGCGCCCATCACGGCGCTCTTCCTTGCCTCCTGGCTTGGATTGCCCGCCGCCGGTCTTTACCTGCTGTCCGGGGCGGTCTGTTCGATCATCGCGATCTGGATCGCCGGCCGGCTGGAATTCCGCGCCGCCGGCTGAGCCAGGCCCGTTTCAGGCGCTGCGCCGCATATGGGTTGCAGTGCCTGAGATCTGATCACAGGCACAAGGCAGTACCACGACAGAGCATGTCTTATCCTGCGGAGCCATTCAGTCTGTGGGCAGGGTTTCTGCCCGTAAGGGTGTCATTGCCGCCCGAACCAGTACATGTCGCCAGATGGGGCTTCCACCGCATGGGGAAGAGCACCAGAGAACACGGCAGCTGATAACCGCAGCCCCTCCCCTGAGATGACGATCCGACGCAACTGCGGCGGAGGGCCGACGCGGCGGCAGGCGCCGCGCCGGGCCTGTCGGTCAGGCATGCGGGCGGATCTCTTCGCCCTTTTCTGCTGCAGCCTGGTCGCGGGTCTTGTGGCGGATTACCAGCCCCGCAAGGATCAGGGCAAGAATGGCCGCGAGGGTGACCCCGGTGAAGGCCTGTTCAAAGGCCGCGCGAGCCAGGGTGACCACCTGATCGGCCTCACGCTCCGGCAGGCTGGCCGCGAGGATCAGCGCCTCGTCGAGACTGTCGCGCGCCTCGTTTGCGATGGAGATGCCTTCGGGCAGAACGAGGCCGCGGGTGTAAAGTGCCGACATCAGGCTGCCCAGCAGCGCCACACCAAGGGCGCCGCCCAGCTCATAGGACACTTCCTCGACCGAGGCCGCCATGCCCGCCCGCTCTTCCGGTGCCGAAAGCATAATTGCAACCGACGCGCCGGTCATCGCCGCGCCGATGCCGAAGCCCATCACCGTCAGGGCCGCAAGCCAGGCCCAGGCCGGCCCCTGATGCAGCGCCAGATAGGCCGCCAGCGCGAAGCCCGACAAGAGAAGCGACCCCCAGAGCACCTTTGACGCGCCCAGACGCGGCAGCGCCAGCCCGGTCAGCGGCCCGGACAGGAACGAGGCCAGCGGGATCGGCAGGATCAGCAGCCCGGCCTCCAGCGGCGAGAGCCCGTCGACCAGCTGCAGACGCTGGCTGAACACCAGTTCGAACCCGATCAGCGCCGCCGAAGCGGTCAGCGCCGTCACCACACCGGCCGAAAACCGGGCATTGCGGAACAGGCTGAAATCGATCAGCGGTCGGCTCGCGCGCAGCTGGCGACGCAGGAAAATCCACATGGCCAGCGCCCCGATCCCCGCCGAAAGCGCCAGCGCCAGAAGATCCGGCTCGCGTTTGGCAAGTTCCTTGATGGCAAAGACGAGGCCAACCAGCCCGACCATCACCTGGACCGAACCGGCCAGATCCCAGGGGCTGTCCGGATTGCCCGGGCGCCGCTTCAGCAGAATAGAGCCAGAGATCAGCGCCAGGACCACCACCGGCACATTGATCAGGAAGACCGAGCCCCACCAGAACCATTCGAGCAGCACGCCGCCCACCACCGGGCCAAGCGCCGCCCCCCCCGAGGCGACCGCCGCCCAGATGCCGATGGCGAAGGCGCGCTCTTTCTCATCGGTGAAAGTAAGCCGGATCAAAGACAGCGTGGCCGGCATCATCATCGCGGCCCCGATCGCCAGCAGCACCCTTGCGAAGATCAGCATCGAGGGCGCAGGCGAGAAAGCGGCGACCACCGAGGCGAGGCCGAACACGCAGAGCCCCGCAAGGAACATCTGCTTATGACCCAGCCGGTCGCCGAGCGTCCCCAGCCCCGGCAAAAGCCCGGCCACGACCAGCGGATAGGCATTGACGATCCAGAGTTTCTCGGTTGCCGTAGCACCGAGGTCATGGGTCAGGCGCGGCAATGCGGTATAGAGAACCGTCATATCGATGACGATCAGGAACAGAGCACTTGAGATAATGGCAAGAACAAGCCAGCGATTGGCGGCAGACATCGGAAGGATCCGTTACTCGGTGAGGGCGTCATGCGCCCCGGCCGCAATATAAATACAACTGCATTGAAACGAAAGAGCCAAGATGTCGGGACGCCCGCGCAGCATAGACCGCGAGAAACTGCTTGATGCGGCCGAAGCAATTGTCGCGGCTGAAGGCGCGGCTGGGCTGAGCTTTGGCGCTCTGGCCAAAGCCGCCGGGGTCACGCGCGGCGGCGTGCAATATGCCTTTGGCACCAAGGAGAACCTGATCCGCGCCATGGTCGACCGCTGGTCGGACAGTTTCGAAACCGATGTGCTTGGCCCCCTTGGCCCTGATCCGACGCCACAGGCGGTGGTTCAAAGCCATGTCCGCGCCAATGTTGCCACGGCCGATGCCGATTTCGCCCGCTCGGCCATGATGATGACCGCGATTTTCCAAAGCCCGGATCAGGTGGCTGAAACCCGGGCCTGGTATGACAGGCGGCTGGGTGGGCTTGATGTCAGCCGCCCCGAAGACCGCGACGCCGCCATCGCCTTTCTCGCCAGCGAGGGGGTGTTTTTCCTAAAGAGCTTTGGGCTGATCGGGCTGGATGACGCCGCCTGGCAACAGATCTTTGACGGCATTTCACGCCTTGCGGGCGGTCAGGGGGATAAGGAGCCCTGAAAGGGGCGCATCCGCAGCGGATCATTCCACAAGGGCATCACCCCAGTTCAATCCGGCGCATGTTCCGGACACGCGCTTTGGCTAAGCTGCCGGCGCCCCTTTTTGCGGTATATGCAGCGGATCTGCCCATGACCATCCTGCGCCTCTTTCCAGCCTCCGGCCCGGCTCGACATAGTACTGCAGCTGATTTCCTTTGGCGCGATGGGCACCGTCGGGCGTGCTTGACAGCATCGCAGCGGCCTTGCTTCCGGGTTCGCGCAGGGCCCGGACGCCTGGAAGCACTATAAGCGGTGCCAGACCGATATGATCGGTTGCCCGAACAGCCTGCCGCTGACACGGGGCGCGGTGTTCGACATTGGCCGATCTCCTCGCACACCGCTCATCGAGATTTGCACTGCTGTTCGGACTGCATTGGGGTAAACTCGGCCGCAAGGCAGATCGCGGGGGGCAGATGTCAGGGAACAGGCGGCGCGCCATGACCATTGGGCTATGACGAAACAGGGTATCACTGCGCCCCAGAGGGCATTGCTTTCCGAGGCGCAAACCGCGCCGGACGGGATCCTGTCGCTGAAAGACGATCCGCGTGGCGAAGAGGTGATCGCCCTGGCCGAGCGGCTGACCGATCTTGGCCTCTTGCATATCGTCACCGCGCGGCGCTACCGGCTGAGCGATGCGGGCCGGGCCGCGCTTGAGGTGAAAGCGGGCCAGGGCCGCGCCGCGCGCAGCCAGCCGGCCGCAACGGCGGCGGATGCCGAAGCCGGGAAACCACCGGGATTCTGGGCCCGCCTTTTTGGGGGCAAAAGCTGATTTCCGTTCCGCGACGGACTCAGCCCGGCTGGACCGGGCCCGAAGGCAGCTGCAATTCCACCTCCAGGCCGCCGCCTGCCCGGTTTCTCAGAACCATCGTGCCACCATGCGCCGCGACGATCTTGCGGGTGATCGCGAGGCCAAGTCCAATGCCGCCGGTCTCACGTGAGCGGCTTTCCTCGCCGCGGACAAAGGGCTGCAGCACATCGGCAAGCCGGTTCTCCGGGATCCCCGGGCCACGGTCGCTGACCGTGATCACCGCCCCGCCCCGGATCCGGTCAAGGCTCACCCGGGCCGAGCCCGCATAGCGCAGCGCATTGTCGATCAGATTGCCGACCGCGCGGCGGATCGCCACCACCCGCACCGGGGCGATTACCGGCTCATGCGCTGCGAGATGCACCCCCGCCCCCGCGCAAAGATCGGCCAGCACTTCGCGCAGATCGGTCTCGCGGCGCTCTTCTTCCGGCCCGGATCCGGTGGTGTAGCGCAGGATGTCATCGGTCATCACCGTCATATCTTCGAGAATGCGGATCATCGGCAGGCGCAGCGCATCCTCATCAACCCCTTCGACGCGCAATCGCAGGCTGGTGATCGGCGTGCGCAGGTCATGACCGACTGACGCCAGCATCCGGCGCCGGTCCTCTTCGAATGCGGCGATCTGGCTTTGCATCGTATTGAACGACGCCGCCGCATCGCGGATCTCGCGCGGGCCGGTTTCGGTCAGGCGCACCGAATGATCGCCCCGCCCTGCCGCCAGCGAAGCACCGGCAAGCTTTTTCAGGGGCTGCGTCATCTGGTGCAGGAAGAAAAGCCCGATCGCCAGGGCCACCGAAAGCGAGGCAATCAGCGGGATGAAAAACGTCGATTTCTGCCGCCAGACAGCCGAGAGGCCCAGCGGATAGACCAGCGAATTGAGCCATTCCCCATCGCGCACGCCTTTGGCCAGCTGGACCGAAATGATCAGAAGCGCCGGGCTGCGCAGGTCGGCACTTTGCCGGGCGACGGGCCGGGTCACGCGGATCACATGGTTAGGCAGTGCACGGCGGATCTCATCGGCGATATCACCCAGCTCGTCCCCCGCATTGCGGGTCAAGGGCTCAGACTCGATGGAAAAACGGGTGTAGCCGGTCATCGAGCGGGTGACGATCGCTTCGCCAGTCTCGCGGTCGGTCTCTTCAATCGTGTCGATCAGCGCGACCAGACGGCCCATATCATGCTGCACCCGGATCGCCTGGTCAAAGGCAGACCCCTCCTGCGCCAGAAGCCAGGCGGCGGCGAGATTGCAAAACAGCAGCGAGGCAATCAGCAAAAGCGCGAAACGGCCATGAATACTGTCGGGGAGACGAAGCCACATGCCTCAGCCGTCCGGCCGGACATCGTCAACGATCCGGTAGCCGCCACCCCAGTCGGTCAGCAGGATCTTCGGCGCCCGCGCATTGTCCCCAAGCTTGCGCCGCAGCCGGAAAATGCAGTTATCGGCGGCACGCATCGTCGTCGTATCCCCCTTGCGGCTGATCAGCTTTGCGATGTCCTCACGGCTCAGAACGCCACCCGGATGATCAAGCAGTGCCTCAAGAAGCCGGTTCTCGCCCGAGGTCAGCCCGACCTCGGCCCCATCGGGCAGCAGCAACGCCTGTACCTGCGGGTCATGCACGATCCCGGCAAAACGTCGCCTTTCCCGCGCTGGCCCGGGTTTTGCGAGGCTGCCCCGCCGCAAAACGGCATGAATACGGGACAAAAGCTCGCGCGGATTGAAGGGCTTGGTCACATAGTCGTCAGCACCCAGATCGAGGCCCCGGATCTTATTGGCGTCACTGTGCAGCGCCGTCAGCATGATTACCGGAATGCGCCCGCCGGTACTGCTGTTCATCAGTGCTCGGTAAAAACTCAGCCCGTCCTCGCCCGGCATCATCAGATCAAGGATGATGAGGCTGATCGTTTCATCGTGCAAAACCGCCCGCGCCTCCTCCGCCGATGCGGCGCCAACCGCCTCGAACCCGTTCTTCGCGAGATAGTGGCAAAGCGGATCGCGGATATCGGCGGCGTCATCGACCACCAGCAGTTTCGGTATGGATGTCTTCTGCATTCGCCCTGGGCCCCCGGAGCCTCGGCTTCCGGAATGATGTCCTGGAGATTCCCCCGACCGGAGCCACGGCCATAGTAGACCCGGCCACCGGCCCGGACAACGTGGCGAGGTTGTCACATTCCTGAGTGAATTTCCAGGGCAATCCCGGCTAAACCCGTCAGCCAGAGACAGTTCGCGACAATTCTGTCGCAAACGGCTTGCCCCGCCCGGGTGTCGCGGCATGAACCGGGCCAAAGCCCGCATTCAGCCAGCCAGAAACCCCGATTCCACGGAGTCTTGTGATGCAGACCCATTCATCGCGCCTTGCATCCTGCACGGCGCTGTTACTGGTACTTTCCACCGGCTTTTCGGTGACCCCGGCCCTTGCCCAGTCGGGCACGGAAGAAGACGAGGCGGTCGAACTCGGCACTATCGTTCTCTCGGCCGAAGACCAGATCAAACAGGCCCTAGGCGTCTCGACCATCACCGCCGGAGATCTGGCAAAGACCCCGGTGATGAATGACATCTCGGAAGTCGTGCGCAAGATGCCGGGCGTCAACCTGACCGGGGCCTCGGCTTCGGGTCAGCGCGGCAACCAGCGACAGATCGACCTGCGCGGCATGGGGCCGGAAAACACCCTGATCCTGATCGACGGCAAGCCGGTCAATTCGCGCAATGCGGTCAAGATGGGCCGCAATGGCGAGCGCGACACCCGGGGCGATTCCAACTGGGTTCCGGCAGAGCTGATCGAGCGGATCGAAGTCATTCGCGGCCCGGCGGCGGCGCGCTACGGTTCGGGCGCCTCGGGCGGTGTGGTCAATATCGTGACCAAACGCCCTGACAGTTTTACCGGTCAGGTCGGGCTGCATTACACCGCGCCCGATAACAGCAAGGAAGGCGACAGCTATCGCGGGTCTTTCATGCTGGCGGGCCCGGTGGGCGAAAGGCTCAGCCTGCGGATCTTCGGCGGCTATAACAAGACCAATGGCGATGCGGCCGATCTCAACCCTCCGACCGCGACCGGTGCCACGCCCCTGGCCGGCAAAGAAGGTGTTTCGAACAAAGACATCGGCGCTCTGGCCACCTGGAAGGTCGCCGAGAACCACGAGCTGGATTTCGAGATGAACTTCTCGCGCCAGGGCAATAAATTCGCCGGCGACTCGCAGCTTGGCAGCTGGCCGGCGAACTCGGCCACCCAGCCCCATATCGTCGAGGATTACCTGGGGCTTATCGGCACCGAAACCAATAAGATGTACCGTCGCACCTTCGCGATCACCCATCGCGGCGACTATGATTTCGGCACATCGAACAGCTTTATCCAGCTGGAAAACACCACCAATACGCGGCTTTGTGAAGGCGTCGCGGGGGCAGGCGAGGGCCGGATCAGCTATTGCGCCGATGCCGATGGTGATGGCGTCAATGACAGCTTCGCCTTCCGCACCATCAAGCTGGAGAACATCACCGCCAAGTCGGAATGGATCCTGCCGATGCATCTTTTCGGCCGCGGCGCTACGGTGACGCTGGGTGGTGAATTCCGCCGCGAGAAGATCGACGATCCGGTTTCGATCGTCACCAGCCTGCCCGGCTCCATCACCGATCCGACGCTGATCAACAATGCCGCCAGCCGCGACCCGGTTCTCGCGATGAACCGCGTCGGGCTTTATGCGGAAGCCAATATCGAATGGTCGGACAATCTGATCATCACCCCAGGCCTGCGCTACGACTATTCCAGCGATTTTGGCGGCAATGCCTCGCCCAGCCTGAACGCTGAATATCGCTTCAGCGATGAATGGAAGATGAAGCTCGGCATCGCCCGCGCCTTCAAGACCCCGAACGTGTTCCAGCTGAACCCGGGCTATGTCTATACGACCAACGGCAATGGCTGTCCCTGGGTCAATGGTGTGCGCCTGACCGGCCCCTGCTTTGTGGTCGGCAATCCCGATCTTGATCCCGAGATCAGCGTCAACAAGGAAATCGGGTTCGCCTATGAGGGCGATAACGGCATCAATGCCAGCCTGACATATTTCCACAATGACTATAAGAACAAGATCCAGTCGGGCCAGATCCAGGAAAACCCCGGCGCCACCACCAACCGCCTGTTCCGCTGGGAAAACACCGGGCCGGCGGTGGTTGAGGGGATCGAGGGCAACTTTGCGACCCGGCTCAGCGACACGATCTCGCTGAACACCAATGTCACCTATATGATCGACTCGAAGATCAAATCGACCGGCCAGCCGCTTTCGCTGGTTCCCGATTACACGATCAATGCCTCGCTTGACTGGCAGGCCCGCGACGATCTGGGCTTCACGCTCGGCGCCACCCATTACGGCCCGATCCAGCCTTCGGCGATCAGCTCGGTGTCCGGTGCGGTCACCACCGACCCCAATGAGCGCGGCGGCTACACCCTGTTCAACATTGGCATGAACTGGGATGTCACCGAGACCGCCCGCATGACCGCCGGTGTGACCAACCTCCTGGACAAGAAGATCTACCGCACCGAGACCAGCGGTGGCTCCAATACCTTCAACGAGCCGGGCCGCGCCTTCTATGTCGGCCTGACCAAATCCTTCTGAGCGATGCAAATGTCCCGGCCGGACGATCCGGCCGGGCACCCTCTTGTCAGAAAGAAACATCATGTTTTCCAAAGTATTCCGCCCGCTTCTCAGCGCCTCGACCCTTGCGATCCTGCTGGCTGGCCCGGTCTCGGCCGAGACCGTCTTTACCCCGGTCCGGGATTTCCAGGGCCGCGTCAGCGCCGCCAGTTCTGAACGCGGCGCGCCGGTCTATATTGGCAGCAAGGTCACCATTTCGGGCGAAGGGCTGATCCCTGATCAGGAAATCACCCTGATGCGCGGCCCCAATGTCCTGAACGCCGACGGCCCGCTGCTGGTCGATGCCGAGGGCAAATTCAGCTTTGACCTTGAAGTCGATGCCGATGCAGCAACCGGGCTGCAGCCGATCCTGGTGATTGCCGAGAAGCCCGCCGCCGCCGAGGTGGTGACGCTGAAAATCTCGCCCGAAGTGCCGCTTTCGGGCGCAGATAAATTCACCATCGCCAATCGTCCGGTGACGCGTGGCCTCTATCAGGTGGCTTATTCGAAAGCCTCGGATGCGGTGTTCGTGACCTCGGCCGTCGGCCGCCCGCCGGTCAAACAATCGGCGCTGACCAAGCTTGATGCCAATACGCTGGAACAGCTGGCCCAGGTCACACCCGAGGCCGCACCCGCGCGCGAGAATGGCGAGGATGCCGGGCTTTTCGCGGTTTACGGCGTGGGCGTTGATGATGTGAATGGCAATGTCTGGGTGACGAACACCCGGCAGGACACCATTTCGGTCTATAAGCAATCCGACCTTTCGCTGGTCCGGCAATTCGCGCCGGGCTCGGTCAACCATGCCCGCGATGTGGTGATCGACGAAGCGAATGGCCGCGCCTATGCCTCGGCCACCCGCACCGGCAATATCGAAGTATTCGACACTGCGACGCTGGAGCAGCTGGCACCGATCACCATCACCTCGGGCGAGCGCGGCGGCGCATGGTCGGCGATGGCGCTGGATATCGATCCGGCCTCGGGCGTCCTGGTCAATGTTTCGATGAGCACCAATGAGCTTGCCGTGATCGACCTGAAATCGGGCGATGTCAGAGTTATCGCGCTGCCCGGTGCCAAAGGTGCCGCCGGTGTGGCCTATGACGCGGCCCAGGGCCTTGCCTTTGTCGTCTCTCAGCAATCGGACAATGTGCTGGTGGTCGATGTCGCGAAAGGCGAAGTGATCCATGATGTGGCGGTCGGCGCGCAGCCGCTGAACGTCACCTATGACGCGGCCTCGAATGCCGCCTATATCGCCAATCGCGGCGCGGGCACGATCACGGTGGTCAATGGTCAGGGCGAAATCCTGGCCAATCTGGACGCCGGGAATTCGACCAACCAGCTCCGCGCTGATGGCCAGGGCCGGATCTGGGCAGTGAACAAGGCGCGCGGCGAAGACGATCCGACCGGCGACAATCTCTGGCGCCTGACGCCGGCACAATAATACCGCAAGAACAACAGGGTCCCGGCTGTGGTCGGGGCCCCACATCGCGGCGCCCGGATCTGCAATGGCTCTTGGATTTTTGCAAAACCTGTTGCAAAATACCGGAGGGAGACCACCGCATGACCGATATGACGCCGCCGAAAGACTATGAAGAGCTGATCCGCCTCATCCATGAGCGCCATGATCAGATGAGCAAGACCTATCAGCGGATCTCGGTTTTCCTGACCCAGAACCCCAATGAAGTCGCGGTGCAATCGGTCAATGCGATTGCCGAGCGCTGTGGCATCCATGCGTCCAGCTTTGTGCGCTTTGCCCAGGCCCTGGGATATAAGGGTTTCAAAGAGTTACAGGCACTGTTCCAGCGCCGCCTTGCAACCGCTGCGCCGGGGTTCGAGGCCCGGGTCAAACTGCTGGAAACCGAGCTGCATACCTCGGGCGGGCGCTCTGAGCTGAGCTTCCTCAGCGATCTGGTGGTGCGCGATATCGCCTCGCTGCAGGAAATGCTGAACGATATCCGCCAGGAAGATCTGGTCCATGCCGCGACCCTCTTCCAGGAGGCCGAGACGGTTTACCTTGTGGGTCAGATGCGCTCTCTCCCGGTGGTGGAGCTGATGCGCTACCAGCTGACCATGATCGGAAAACGCTGCATCCTTCTGGATTCGGCGGGCGGGCTGTCGACCTATGTCGCGCGGACCATGGGGCCCAGGGATGTGCTGATGGCGGTCTCGTTCCGGTTTTACGCGAAAGAGGTCGTGTCCATCGTCGAAGAGGCGGGCGCGCGCGGCGTGGGGATCGTGGCGATCTCGGACAGCACCCTGTCACCGCTGGCGAAATCGGCGACCGTGCTCTTTCCGGTGCCGGAACATGATTATACTTTCTCACGCTCGCTGGCGGCACCGATGTGTCTGGCGCAGGCGCTGACCGTCGCCGTGGCGGCGCGGGTGCAACAAAATGTCGAGGCGCCCCGTATCCCGATCGTAACGGGAACCTGAAACCCCCCCCTGATCTATATCCCCGCCAGCCCGTCCCGGATCAGCTTGACCGCGACCAGGGCGACCGAGGCATAGGTCAGCAGATAAAAGATATCAGCCCGCATCCGCCGGACCGACCAGGCCCCCACCCAGGTCGAGACAACCGCAAGCGGCAAAAGCAGCGCCGAGGCCATGAGGTTTTCGGCCCCAAACTGGCCCAGTGCGAGATAAGGGATCAGTTTCAGCGCATTGGTGATCGCGAAGAACATCACCAGCGTGCCGGTGTACAGTTTCGGATCCAGCTTCAGCGGCATCATATAGATCTGCAAAGGCGGCGCGCCGGCATGGGCGACAAAGCTGGTATAGCCCGCGATTCCGGCCCAGACCTGCGCCTGGAGCGGACGCCGTCCGCGCGGCTGCACCTCGCGCCGCATCAGATGCTGGCCAAGGACACGCAGCACGAAAGCGGCAGACACCAGACCCACGATCAGCCGCACGACGGCATCCGAGACCATCTCGGCGGTGAACCAGCCAATGCCGATCCCCGCCAGTGCCCCGGGCATGAACAGAGCAATCAGCCGCCAGTCGACCCATTTGCGCCAGTTCGCAACGCTGACCATATCCATCACCACCAGCACCGGAAGCAGGATCGCGGCCGCCGTCACCGGCGACATCACCATCGCCATGACCGGGACCCCCAGCAGGCTCATGCCGCCCAGCCCCCCCTTTGACAGCCCGACAAGGATAACCGCGACCAGAGTGGCAATCAGCGCGGCAGGCGTCTCAAGGATCGGCATTTCGTCACCATATCAAAAGCCTGGCCCGGCGCGGGGGAACGCCGGGCCATCACGTGACCGGGGAGCAGGCCACATGCAAGCGGCGGATCAGTCACGATCCGCCATTTGGGTCCAGATGCCGCCTGCCTCATGGCTGTCGGCGCAGGCCTCGACAAAATCCATGCCTCTGAGCCCGTCTTCGACCCCGGAAAGCCGCGTCAGGGCCTGGCCCAGATCGCGCCCCGAGCGGCGGGCGGCAATCACAATCCCGGCCTCGGCGTAAAGATTGGCCCAGGCATCCGTCAGGGTCTCGCCATGGCCGCGCGGCAGATGGATCAGCGCTTCGGCGGCTCCGCGGATGCCCTGGGCCGCGCCCCGGCGGAAAATGCGTTCCTCGGCCTCCGCTGGCGTGAAGCGCAGCTCTTCGGGTTTCTCCTGATCCCAGTTCAGCGCGCCCTTGTCGCCCCAGACCCGGATCCGCAGCGCGCAATATTGCCCGACCGCCGCATTGGAAAGCTGCATCGTCGCCGGCGCGCCATTGCTGAGTTTCAGCCCGATATGGGCAGTGTCCGGCTGCGGTTTCGCGCCCCCACAGACGAACATATCCGCGCGCAGGCGGGCGACATCCAGCCCCGTCACGCTGTGCAGCAGGTGATAGGCATGGGTGCCGATATCCCCCACGATCGAGCTTCGGCCCACCCGTTTCGGATCCTGCCGCCAGGGCGCGCCATCCGGGGTTTGCGCCGCCAGGTTCCAGTCCTGGAGATATTCGACATGCACCTGCGTGATGCGACCAAGCGCGCCTTCATCGACCAAAGCGCGGGCCTGCCGCACCATCGCGTGATGCGAGAAAGGATAGGTCATGGTCAGGCTGATGCCGGTGCGCTTTTGCACCGCGACAAGCGCCTCGGCTTCCGCAAGCATCGCCGTCATTGGCTTATCAAGGATCACATCGATCCCGGCCTCGAGAAAGGCAATCGCCACCGCCGCATGGCTGTCATTCGGGGTGCAGATCGCGACCGCGTCGATGCCATCCGGGCGGGCAGCCTCGGCCCGGGCCATTTCGCGGTAATCGGTATAGCTGCGATCCGCCGGAATCACCCAATCCGCCGCCGAGAGCGCTGCATTTTCGGGGCGCGACGACAGCGCCCCTGCCACAACGTCAAAATGGTTGGACAGGCGGGCGCCCGAGAAATGCCAGCTGCCCACAAGCCCGCCGCGCCCGCCGCCCACAAAGCCAAGGCGAAGGCGCCGCCCCAGAGGGGGCTGACGCAGATTGCTTCTGTCCGTAAAGCTCATCGCTTTTCCTTAAATCGTGCCGCCGAGCGAGGATTCCAGTTCGGCCAGTTCCTGCCCGCCTGCCATCATATCCTGCAGCCGCGCGGCATCGACATCGCCCTTGGTCGCGGTGCCCAAAGTCTGGCCCCGGTTCAGCACGGTGAAACGATCCCCCACCGCCATCGCATGGCGTACGTTATGGGTGATGAAGACAACGCCGATGCCCTGCTTTCTGACCCGGTCAATGGTGCCAAGCACATTCGCGGTCTGGCGCACGCCCAGAGCCGAGGTTGGCTCGTCCAGGATCAGCACCTTCGCGCCAAAATAGACGGCGCGGGCAATGGCGACGGTCTGACGTTCCCCCCCGGAAAGGGTGCCCACCGCCTGATCGGGGCCGCGCAGGTTGATCCCCATCTTCTTCATCTCGGACATGGTGACCTCTTCGGCCTTTTTCATATCGAGATTTCGGAAGGGCCAGATGCCTTTCTCCGGCTCGCGCCCCATCCAGAAGTTGCGCACGACCGACATCAGCGGGATCATCGCGAGGTCCTGGTAGACGGTGGCGATCCCGGCACCCATCGCGTCACGCGGGGATTCAAACGTAATGGGTTTGCCTTCGATCACCATCGTGCCCGAGGACGGGCGGTGCACGCCCGACATCGTCTTGATGAAGGTCGATTTCCCGGCGCCGTTATCGCCCAGCAGACAATGGCATTCGCCAGCCGTGACGTCGAAGGACACCCCGTTCAGCGCGATCACATGGCCGAAATGCTTCTTGATATTGCGCATTTCCACGATTGGAGTCGTCATCAGCGTTCTCCCGTGATGATGCGGCGGATATAGGTGTTCATGATCACGGCGACCAAAAGGATCGCCCCGAGGAAGACGCGGAAGAGCGAGCTTTCGGCATTGGCGAAGAACAGACCCTGTTGCACGACCCCGAAGATCACCGCCCCAAGTGCTGCGCCGATCACCGATCCGTAACCGCCGGTCAGAAGCGCCCCCCCGATCACCACACAGATGATTGCCTCAAACTCTTTCAGCATGCCGCGATCCGCCGCGGCCGAGCCGAATTCCATCACCTGGCAGGTGGCGAAAACACAGGCGCAAAAGGCCGAGAACATGAACATCGAGATCTTGACCCGGTTCACCGGCACGCCGACATAGCGTGCGGCCTGGGCATCACCGCCGGCAGCAAAGATCCAGTTGCCGAATTTGGTGCGGGTCAGCAGCAGATGGCCAAGGATGACCAGCGCCAGCGCCCAGACGATCAGCATCGGAATTCCGTCAACCACCGGCTGCCCGGCACGCGAGCCACGGGTAAAAGTTGCAATCCAGCCCGCCTCGCCCATCCAGCTGAAAAACCCGGTCAGGATCTTGCCGCCAAAGACCGGCGCCAGCCAGTCGCCCTGGGCTTTTTCGGCTACGCCGCCAATGATGGTCTGGCGGGTGAAATAGACCGAGCCCCAGATGGTCAGGCCCCGCAGGATGAAGAGGAATGCGAGCGTCACGATGAACGAAGGCAGCCCGGTCTTGACCACGAGCCAGCCATTCAACGCCCCGATCAGCATGCAAAAGGCAAAAGTGAACAGGATCGCCGCCCAAAGCGGCCAGCCCATATGCACCGACAGGATCGCCATGACCGTGCCGGAAAAGCCGATCATAGAGCCGGTCGAGAGGTCGAATTCGCCTGCGATCATCAACAGGCAGGCGCCGACCGCAATGATCATGAACTGCGCGGAAACCACGGTCCAGTTCATGATACCTTCGGCCCGGAACATGCCGGAATCGCCGGCAATGGCCCCGAAAAGCAGGAAGACAAGGACGGTGCCGCAGATGCCGCCCAGTTCAGGCCGGATCAGCGCGCGGCGCCAGGGCGAGACGGTTTTGACGCGCTCGTCTTTATGAGCCTGGACGGCTTCTGTCATTTGGATAATCCCCACAGGTAAAACGGGCCGGGTGCGTTATGTGCCCCGGCCCTTGCACCAGGTCAGCGATATTCGCCGGCGAGCGACTCGACGAAATCGATATTCTCTTTGGTGACGAAGCCCGGCCCCGTGAAAACCGAGTTCGACGGTGCCACGCCGTAGCGGACATAGGCCGTCAGCACCTGGATCGGCACCGAGCCTTGCAGGAAGGGCTGCTGGTCGATGGCGAAATTGATGGTTCCGTCTTTGATCCCGGCCGAGATTTCCGATGACAGGTCAAAGGTGCCGAAATAGATCTCGCCATCAAGGCCGAGTTCTTTCACCGCGCGGATCGACGGCTCGGCCGAGTTCGGGCCAAGGGTCAGGATCGCGCCGGTATCGGGGTTCGCGGTCAGATAGGCTTTGACCTTATTGGCGACTTCCGACGGGTCCATGCCGGAATCGATCATCTGGCTGCCCAGTTCCTGGCCGATCCCGTCAGCAAAGCCACGGCAGCGTTCGACCGATTGCGGGTTGGTGATATAGTGGTTGACGCAAAGGAAGGTGGTGATCCCGGCCTCTTTCGCGCGCTCGCCTGCGCCGAGACCCGCCTCATATTCCGGCTGACCAACATGGAGCAGCGCGCCAAGTTTCTTGCTTTCCTCGACGGTGCCCGAATTCACGGTGACGACCGGAATCCCCTTGGCGACGGCGTCTTTGATCGGGCCTTCCAGCACATTGTAGTCGGCGATGGTGACGATGATGCCGTCGACATCGGCGGCGGCGGCCTGCTGCACGATCCGCGCCATATCGGCGAGGTCGCCGGTCGCGGGGTTACGGTATTCGGTGTTCACACCCATCTGTTCATTGGTGACCTTGATCGCATTCTTGATCACGTTGAACCAGCTGTCGCTGTCCGGGCCATGGCTGATCCAGACGAATTGCTCGCCCTCTGCCTTTGCAGAGCTGACCATAGCGGTCACCGCAAGAACCGCCCCGATGGCGACCGATCTCAGCATTGATTTCATTATGGTAGTCCTCCCTTTGCGGCTTCCCTCTGTGACCGCCGGAAGCCATGGCGGATTCTGGTTTGTCGGGTGCTAGGGTCGGCGTTTTGCCTCCTGCGCGTCCAGCGCTGCGTCGAGCTTTGCCGCATCCCACGCCTCGGCCACAGCCTGGGCCAGCAGATCCTGCTGCGTCGGCGGCGCGAGACCGCCAATCGGCGGATCGGTGTCGAGATTGGTCGGGAAGGGATAACCATCCGCCGTGGCCGCGATCACCGCATGCCGCCCCTCGGGCGAAAGCGCTGCGAGATGCGGGAAAACGGCGCGGCACATCGCGGTGCGGTCAATTGCCTCCATATGGCGGGCAAAGGCGCTGGCGGTCTGGATCAGGTTGACCATCCGCACGACGTCAGAGGTCTTGTTTTCGCCCGCCGCATGGAACAGGGCCGGGCTGAAAAAGATAGCATCACCCTTTTCCAGCGGCAGCTGAACGTGATGCTCTTCGAAATACTCACGGAACGCGGGCCGGGTGGCGGCAATATAGCCCTGCAGGAAACGCTGCGAATGCGGCAGCAGTTTCGTGGTGCCACTTTCCACCGGCATATCGCAATGCGCGACACCGCCCTGCAGGATCAGCGTCGGGCCGGTGGCATGGATATGATCGGGATAGTCCGCCATCTGCTCAGGCGACATGAAACCGAGGTGATAGTCGCGATGCGGGGCCTGTGCCTTACCGCCGGGGCGGACCTGGTTCACCTGGGTCGCGATCTGATAGCCCGGCCCAAGCCAGGCGCGGCAGGCAATGTCGATCACCGGATTGGCCATATAGCGCGCATAAACCGCCGGATCATGCAGGCAGAGCTTTTGCAGGCTGTTCCAGATCCGGTCATTGGCGCCGGCTTTGGCGAAATGGTCGCCGGCCGCGACGCCGGCCGCACGTTCGTGCGCGATGATGGCGCGGAACGCGTCCGAGGCCGCATCAATCGCACCTTTGTCGGCAAAGGCGTTTTTAACCACGAAAACGCCGGCACCTTCGCCGATCACCCGCGCCCATTCGCGCGAGATCCCGGCGCTGACACGCGCGCCATCATAGATCGGAATGTTCTTTTCAATCGCAATGGCCGAGGGGCAATGCGCAATGGTGGTCACCGTCTCCACCTGAGCGCGAAACTCTTCAAGACTGATCTCGGGGACCAAATCCTTCACGATGCTCTCCCTTCATCGTCGACCTGTCGGATCAGGTGGCAGGACATCAGCCGACCATGCCGGCCCCGCGCCCTGACGCGATGCCGGTTGTCTGCTTTTGTAAAATTGCAACCTGAATACTTTGGCAATATTGATTGCAGAAATTTGAGTGTGTCAACCTATAATTCAGAAATCTGCCCTGATCCCGACAGATCTATCTGCCGCGCGGGCGGGGTTTTGACCTGAAAAATTTACTTATCTATTTGTATTATTTGTACTATATTGAAAAATCCGGAGCACCCTGCCCCCGGGGCAGTAGTGGCTGCTCCGATTGCGGACTTGCAATTTTCCTTGCAGAAAATTGCCGCCGCCAGGCCCCGATCTTTGATTCGATCCGCCGCAAAGCTCTCTCAGACCTGCATCCTGACAGCGGGCGCAGGGCCCATTGCAACCTGCAGCTGTCAGATACTCTCGGGCAGGATCAGCCGCATCGGCAGGAAAACCTGTGCCTGCCCCTCCGCTGCCGCCTCGCCTTTGACCGCCTGACGGGCAAGAGTGACCAGCGTGGTGCAGATCTCGCGCAATGGCGTGTCGATCACGAGCGAGACAATCCCCTCGGCCATCGCGCGCCTGGTGGTCTCGGTCAGTTCATTGGCAATCACATCGATCTCGCCATGGCGGCGCTCTTCCCGTACGGCGCGGATCACGCCATTTCGCCCGCCGCCGCAGCAATAGATGCCACAAAGCGATTTATGCCGTGCCATCAGCGCAATCGCCGCTTCATAGGTCAGATCATCCGTGTCGAGATTGACCTGGGTGTCGAGCAGGACCAGATCCGGCCGCTCGCGGCGGATATAGCTGCGAAACCCGGTCTCGCGCAGCTCATGCCCATGCCAGAGCTGGCCGCCGACAAACAGCGCGAGCGCGCCCCCTGCCCCTTTGGGAACGCCCCGCGCCAGCATCGCCGCTGCCACCCGCCCGACCTTGAGATTATTGACCCCCAGATAGGCATGACGCACCCCCTGGGCGAGGTCGGATAAAAGCGCGATCACCGGGATGCCTGCGGCACGCAGATCGGCCACCGCCTCGGTCACGCGCGGATGATCCACGGCGACGAGCCCAATCGCCTGGACCTTTGGGGCAAGCCGTTCCAGCGCGGCAATGGTGGCGGCAGGGCTGGAATTGGCGGCATATTCGGTCACGATACGCAGCCGCAGCCCGGTTTCAGCAAGGGCTGCCGCTTCAGCCTCGGCCTGGAACTGGCGATAGAAGTCCGGCTCGGTCGGCAAAAGCACCAGGCCGATGGTCAGGCTCTCCTGCGCGCCGATCAGGCGTTTCTCCAGCAACGGCGCGGCATGAAATCCCATCTCGCGGGCGATTTCGAGCACATGCACCGCCGTCGCCCGCCTCACCGTACTGCGACCGTTCAGCACCCGGTCGATCGTGGCGGTGGACACCCCCGCAGCCTGGGCGAGATCGGTGATTGTCACACGTTTGCGCATCGATAAAATCCATCAAAAACCATCATTACCCATCACCATTCTGATGTGAATTGCAATAAACGAATCCGAAAACCGGCAATTTTCGTTGCAATACCATCGGGAGAGGCCACAGGTCTGAGATCAGAGACCGTCGCTGTACCGGAGGGGAATCACGTTATGAGCCATACCAACCGCGATTACGCGCTGCTCGGGCGCGATGCCAGGCTGGCCGAGGAGATCGGCCTTGTCTCTGCCCAGTGGTATCATACCGACCTGCCACGCAAGGTGATGAAAGAGCTGATGACACGGTCGGATCAGCCCGCGATCCGCGACACGATCATCCTGTTTGGCGTGATGATCGCCTCGGCGGCAATGGGCATCTGGCTCTGGCCCTCCTGGTGGTCCGCACCCTTCTGGCTGATTTACGGCGTGCTCTATGCCTCGGCCATGGACAGTCGCTGGCATGAATGCGGCCATGGCACGGCCTTCAGGACGCGCTGGATGAATGATGCGGTTTATCATGTCGCCTGCTTTTGTATGATGCGCAATCCGGTGACCTGGCGATGGAGCCATACCCGCCACCACACCGACACGATCATCGTCGGCCATGACCCCGAGATCATCGCGATGCGCCCGGCGGTCGTCGCCCGGCTGATCCTGAATTTCTTCGGAATATTCGAGCTTTGGGGCAATGCAAAAACCACGCTGCAGCTGATCGCCGGCTATATGCCGGAAACCACGAAATCCTTCGTGCCGGAACCCGAACGCAAACGCGCCTTCCTGATCGCCCGCAGCTGGGCCGTGATCTATCTGGGCGTCGCGGCGCTGGCCTGGTGGATGCAGTCGATCCTGCCCTTCATGGTCGTAGGTCTGCCGATCCTTTTTGGCAGCTGGCATATGGTGATGACCGGCTACATGCAGCATCTGGGGCTGGCGGAAAATGTGCTCGACCACCGGCTGAATTCGCGCACCGTCTATGTGAACCCCATCTCGCGCTTCATTTACTGGAACATGAATTTCCATGTCGAACATCACATGTTCCCGATGGTGCCCTATCACGCCCTGCCCCGGATGCATGAGCTGGTGAAACATGACATGCCGCCCGCGCATCCCTCGATCCTTTCGGCCTATCGCGAGATCATCCCGACCCTGATCCGCCAGTTCAAGAACCCGGACTGGTTCGTCAAGCGCGAGCTTCCGGCCAGCGCCCAGCCCTACCGCGCCGAATATCACGGCGATCTGGAACCTGGCGCCCCCACCCCCGGCATCGCAGGCTATGACGCGCAGGCGCGCCCGATTGCCGCCGAATAGCCCTGCCGGACACCTGCTCCCATCCCGCCCGATTGCCAGATATCTCCGAAGGAGAAGACATGCCCTGGATTGCCGCCTGTTCTGCCGATGACATCGACAACGAAGACCTGATCCGCTGGGATCACGCCGGTCGCAGCTATGCGATCTATCGCAGCCCCGATGATGATTATTTCTGCACTGATGGCTTTTGCACCCATGAGGCGATCCATCTCGCCGATGGGCTGGTGATGGATTACGTCGTCGAATGCCCCAAACATAACGGCCAGTTCGACTATCGGAGTGGCGAGGCGGTGCGGCTGCCGGCCTGCAAGAACCTCAACACCTGGCAGACCCGGGTTGAAAACGGCCAGGTCGAAATCCTGATCGACTGAGATCACCCACAGAAATCCCCGGGGGACATCATGGTTCAGAAAAGCACAAGACCGACGGTTGCCGATATCCGCGCGATGAAGGCACAGGGGCGCAAGCTCTCGATGCTGTTCGTCACCACGCCGGATGAGGCGGCGGCGGCAGCGGCGGCGGGGGTCGACCTCCTGTCGATCGAGGGGCAGTATTTCACGCCCGGGATGCGTGAGGCGGCAGGCGACTGCTTTGTGCAGATCGGCCTGCCCTATGGCCCCGCCGGAGATCTGGTGACCGCCGAGGATTACCTGCGCACCGCTTTTCATTTCACCAAAATCGGCGGCGATTGCTTTTATTGCGCGGCGTCTTTGCAGATCCAGAAAGCGCTTTGTGACAACCACGTGCCGGTCGTCGGCCATGTCGGGCTGATCCCGTCGCAAGCGACCTGGACCGGGGGCTTCCGCGCGGTCGGCAAGACCGCCGCCAGCGCCCGTGCGGTCTGGGATCACGTCAAACGGCTGGAAGAGATCGGTTGTTTCGGTGCCGAACTTGAGGTGGTCCCGGTCGAGGTGGCCCGGATCATCACCCGGCATTCCCCGCTGGTCATGCTCGGGATGGGGGCGGGCCCCTATGCCGATGCGCAATATCTCTTTGCCGAAGATGTGCTGGGCTATACCCAGGGTCATAAGCCGCGCCACGCCAAAAGCTACCGCAATTTCGCCGCCGAATTCGCGCGGCTGCAAGAGGAACGCATTGCGGCCTTCCGCGAATTTGTCGCGGATGTGAACAAGGGCGCCTATCCCGCCCCACATCACAATGTCATCGATAACGAGGCCGAACTTGCCGCCTTCCGTGCGGCGGTCGGGTTGTGACATCTTGCAGCCCTGACTTGTCTGAGCCTGCACCGCAATTACCGATTGCCAACATATGTCATTGGCAATCCGTATTGCATTTCCCGCAGATCTTGATATGCCGGTGCTGTCAGAAACGGCTGTGTGCCGGGAAGCCACCGCCGCTCTGATATCCGGGGGGATTGCATCAAAGACCTGATCTCAGCGCGAAAGGCTCTGCCTCTTGCGCCGGTGAAAGCTGCCCGCTGAGCCGCGGCGGCAGGTTGGCGGCGCGTCTTTGCGGGTCGGGCCCCGGCTTGGGCTCCGGTCCGGGAGAAAGGGTAGGATATGAAGCGATCTGCGACGGGCGGCGGGCTTGAAATCCGCAATGTTACACATTTCTACGGGCCGAACCGGGTGCTTGCGGGCATCAATCTCACCGTGCGACCGGGTGAGGTCGTGGCGCTGGCAGGCGAGAATGGCGCCGGAAAATCGACCCTCATGCGGATCATCGGCGGCTATCAGGCGCCGGGTTCGGGAACGGTCCACTGGCAGGGCAATCCGGTTCCCGCCGATCTGCACCGCGCGGAAACGATGGGCATCACGCTTGTCCACCAGGAATTCGCGCTGATCCCTGATATGAATGTCGCCGAAAATATCCATCTCGGGCGCGAGCCTGGCCGGTTCGGCGTGGTCAATCGCCGAAAAATGCGCGACCAGGCCGCAGCCGCGCTGAAGCTTTTGCGCGCGAGTATCCACCCCGAGGCCGCGATGCGCGATCTGCCGGTGGCAAGCTGGCAGGTGGTTGAACTCGCCAAGGCCTTTGGCGCAGGCCCCGCACTGTTGCTGATGGATGAACCCACCGCCGTTCTGGGCCGCGAGGAGACTGCCGCGCTCTTTGACCGCATCCGCGCCTTCCGCGCGGCAGGTGGCGCGGTGATCTTCACCTCGCACCGGCTGGACGAGGTCCGCGAGATCGCCGACCGGGTCACGGTTCTGCGCGATGGCACCATTACGATGGAACGCCCCACTGCCGACGTCTCGGAACATGACATCGCGACCGCCATGGTCGGGCGCGAGATCTCCGACCTCTTCCTGCCCCGCAGCCCGGCGCCTGTCGCCGCACCGGTGCTGGAGGTCGAGGGGCTGGAAGTTCCGCGCGAGATCGGTACCCCGATACGGGATGCGGGTTTTGCCCTGCATCCGGGCGAGATCCTCGGCGTGGCCGGCCTCGTCGGATCGGGCCGCACCGAGATGTTCGAGGGCCTTGTTGGTCTGCGCCCCGCCCGGGCGCGCCGTTTCACCCTGCGCGGCGAAACGCGCGCGCTGCCGAAAAGCCGCGAGGCCTGGGCGAAGGGCATCGCCTATCTGACCGAGGATCGCAAAAGCCGGGGCCTGCTGCTTGAGGCCAGCCAGATCGTCAATGCCGATCTGACGCTGGGTGCCCTGTCAGGCGGGCCGCTGCTTGATCCCGCGGGCGAGCGCGCGCGCTATGCGAAGGCGCGCGAGACATTTGACATCCGCTCGGCCAATCCGCTGATCCCGGCGGGGCGGCTCTCGGGGGGCAACCAGCAGAAACTGCTGCTGGCGAAAACGCTGGCAAGCCAGCCGGGCATCGTCATCCTCGACGAGCCGACCCGCGGGGTCGATATCGGTGCGAAAGCCCAGATCTACCGGCTGATTGCCGGGCTCGCCGCCGAAGGCCGCGCCGTCGTCGTGATCTCATCAGAACTCCCCGAGCTGATCGGCCTGGCCCATCGCATCCTCGTCATGGATCGCGGCCGCATCGCCGGCACCATCCGCCAGCCCGAGGGCGGCCAGGTGAGCGAGGCCGATATCCTGCGCCTCGGCCTTGGCCTTTCCACCGTTTCAGAAAAGGAAATCCCCGCATGAGCGACGCAACCCTCGATCCCGCCGCTACGCCGCTGCGCCAGAGGATTGGCCAGCTCGGGCCGCTGATCGCGCTGATCCTGCTGGTGATCCTCGGCGCCCTGTCCAGCGAAACCTTTCTGACGACCGAGAATGTCCTCAATGTGCTGACCCGGTCCTCGATCATCGGGATCATCGCGATCGGCGCGACTTTTGTGATCACCGCGCGCGGGCTTGACCTGTCGGTCGGGGCCATGGCCGCGCTGGTCGCGGGGCTGGGCATCATGGGGATGAACTGGTTTCTCGCCCATATGTCGCCGATGGCGGCGCTGGTCACCGGCATGACCCTCGCGCTGGTGATCGGGATGCTGGCGGGGCTTCTGAATGGCTCGCTGGTGGTGTTTGCCCGGATCGAAGCCTTCATCGTCACCCTTGGCACCATGGGCATCATGCGCTCGCTGGTGACCTGGATGTCGGATGGCGGCTCGATCTCGCTCGATTTCGCACTGCGCGATGCCGGGCGCGGGTTGTACTATGGCGCCGTGCTGGGGATCCCGGTGCCGGTGATCATCTTCGCGGTGCTGGCGGCTCTGGGCGAATTCGTCATGACCCGGATGCGCTTTGGCCGCCATGTCACCGCCATCGGCTCGAACCCGGATGTCTCGCGCTATTCCGCGATCCCGGTGAATGGGGTGCGGCTCGCGACCTATGTGCTGCAAGGCGCCTGCGTCGGGCTGGCGACGCTGATCTATGTGCCGCGCCTTGGTGCCGTCACGCCCTCGACCGGCATGTTGTGGGAGCTGGAGGCAATTGCCGCCGTCATCATCGGCGGCACTGCGCTGGCAGGCGGTTTTGGCCGCGTCTGGGGCACGGTGGTCGGCGTGCTGATCCTTGGCCTCGTGGCCAATATCCTCAACCTCACCTCGTATTTCAGCCCGCATCTGAATGGCGCCTTCCAGGGCACCATCATCGTCATCGCCGTCCTGCTGCAACGCAGGCGCAGCGGCATCTGAGTTTTTCAACCGGAGGAGACCTCAATGAAAGCCCAACTTTCCCGCCGCAATATGCTGGTGGCATCGGCTGCGGGCATGGCGCTGCCGCTGGCCGCCATGCCCGCCCGCGCACAAGAGAAAGTCGCGAAAATCGGCATCGCGATCCCGGCCGCCACCCATGGCTGGACCGGCGGCCTGAACTACCATACCGAGCGCACCGTCAAATCGCTGCAGGCCGCCTTCCCGCAGCTTGATTTCGTGGTGACCACCGCCGGCGACGTCCAGGCCCAGGTGAACAATGTTGAAGACCTGATCGCCCAGGGCATCAATGCGCTGGTGATCCTGCCGATGGAAAGCGATCCGCTGACCGAGCCGGTCAAAGCGGCCAAGGCCCGTGGCATCTTTATCACCGCCGTTGACCGTGGCCTGTCAGAGCCGGGCGTCGAAGATCTCTATGTCGGCGGCAACAATCCGCAATATGGCAAAATCGCTGCCGATTACTTCAGGGGCAAGCTGCCCAATGGCGGCAAGATCGTCGTCATGCGCGGCATTCCGACCGCCATCGACAATATCCGCATCGAGGCCTTCAATGCCGCGCTTGAAGGGTCGGGGATCGAAGTTCTCGACATGCAATATGCCAACTGGAACCCCGATAAGGGGTTCGAAGTGATGCAGGATTTCCTCACCCGTTTCCCCGAAATCGACGGGGTCTGGGCCGGTGACGATGATGCAGCGCTTGGCGCCAAGGCGGCTATCGAACAGGCCGGCCGCGCAGAAGGCATGAAGCTGCTGGGGGGATCGGGGATGAACCGGGTGATCAAACAGATCATGGATGGCGACGCGCTGATCGACGCAGATATCTTCTACCCGCCGACCCTGATCATCCCGGCAATCTCGGTCACTGCCGCGCGCTACGCGGTGCAATCGCCGGTTCATGGCATCTACACGCTCGACAGCCCGCTGATCACCGCTGAGAACGCGGCGGAGTATTACTTCCCCGACAGCCCCTACTGAACCTGTCCGAAACGCAAAGGGCGCGGGATCTTTCCCGCGCCCTTTTTCGTTGCCATCGCATCACTTCATGAGGAATTCGACAGCCGGATCCGCCACGAAGCGCCAATTGCGGCGCGGGCCTGCCATGACGTTGAGGTAGTAAAGCTCGAACCCATGGGGTGCGCCGCAGGGGTGATGGCCGCGCGGGACCAGCACCACATCGCCATCCTTCACCGCAATCACCTCATCAAACTGCCCGTCATCGGTATAAACACGCTGAAAGGCGAAGCCATCGCCAGGGTTCAGCCGGTGGTAATAGGTCTCTTCCAGATAGGTGATGCGGGGGAAATCGTCCTCGTCATGGCGATGGCTGGGATAGGACGACCAGTTGCCGGCGGGAGTATAGACCTCGGTCACCAGCAGGCTGTCACAGACGTCATGCATCTCCATCGCGATATTGTTCACGAGCCGCAGATTGCAGCCCGATCCGCGCTCGGTCAGGGTAATGCCATCGGGGCCAAGCCGGCGCGCCGGGTAATTGCCCTTGCCGGGTGCGGCACAGACCGCGATGGTACAGGCGGTCTCGGCCACCGCGCGCCAGTCATGCCCCGGCGGCACATAAAGGCTGTGCGGCGGCGTCTTTTCAAAGACATTCATCCGGTCGCCAAGCACACCCCAGTCCTGGCCCGCAGCGGTGAAAGCGGCCTTGCCCTCGACCATAACCAGGATCACCTCATCCGTGCCCGTCGCTTCCGCCGCCGTCTCGCCCGGCCGCAGCCGGTAGAGCGAAAAGCCGACATAGCGCCAGCCGGCCGAGGCGGGGGTGACCTGATGCACCTTGCCCGTGGTGCCGAAGGGTTTCAGTTGCAATTGGCTCATGGATACAATTCCTGTCACTGGCGCAGGCGCGGGCATCAGCCGGCGCTGTCGCGCCTTGCCTGATCCCAGATGTCACACAGCCGGCTGTAGCGCGCCGTCATGTCAGCAACCGCCCCGGCGTCATCTGTTTTACCTTCCATCCAGGACCTTGCCACATCGCCGAAAATCGACCGTCCGACAGCAAAGCCCCGGACCAGCGGCTGCGCCGCCGCGACGCGGAAGCTCGCGGCCAGTTCGGCCTCGGGCGCATCAAGACCGAGGATCACGATGCCGCGCGTATTGGGGTCGTTTTCCCCGATGGCGGCGACGGCATTGGCCCAGGCCCTGGCCGTCTTCATCGGTTCAAGCTTCCACCAGTCGGGGAAGACGCCCAGATCATAGAAGCGGCGGATGATCGTGGCCGTGGTCATGTCATCCACCGGCGCCACTTTGGAGGGGATCACCTCCAGCAGGAATTCCAGCCGGTTGCGTCGCGCCGCAGCGAAAAGACGCTTCACGACATCCTCCTGCCGGGCCCAGGTCGCAGCATCGTCATCGGGGTGGCAGAAACACAGAACCTTGACGACATGGTCCAGCGGCCATTCCGACAGACCGCCGTAATCCGCCCCGATCTCGGGCTCGAGGCTCAGGGGGCGCGAGCCCGGCCATTCCACCGGCCGCCCGACCCAGAGGCCAGTGCCTGCCGAGGCATGCAGCGCCGCTTTGCCAAGCCGGTTGTCGCAGAGAATGCCATAGCCCGGCCGATCCGCCTGGACCCCGCGTGCGGCCTCAAGGCACAGCTCTTTGAAGGCGCCTATTTTCGCGGGTGTCGCGCCTTGCATCTGTTCCAGCTGCATCCGGTGATCAAAGGCAAAGACGCGGATGTCCCGCCAGGGGTTGCCCCGCGTCTCACCCCGCAGGGAGCGGCGGTTGGTCGACCAGTGGATCTGTTCCAGTTCCGGGTCGTTTCTCAGATCCGGCCGGATCACGCCGCGACCCAGGAAAAATTCCAGCTCGGCCAGCGAGGGATAGGCCGGCGCACAGCCATGGCGCGACACCGCGAAAGCCCCGCAGGCATTGGCATATTCCAGCGCGCGCGGCCATTTCTCATCATCCAGCCAGCCTTTCAGCAGGCCCGACATGAACCCGTCACCCGCGCCCAGCACGTTGAACACCTCGATCGGGAAGCCAGGCCCGGTCTCGCCCGCATCAAGGCTGTCCGGCACCGGGCCGGTGAACGCCACCGCCCCCGCCGCACCCCGTTTGCACACCAGCGTGGCAGTGCTCAGCGCCCTGACCGCGCGCAAAGCGGTGATCGTATCGGTCGAGCCGCCCGCGATGTGGAATTCTTCCTCGGTCCCGACGATCAGGTCGAAGAGATGCAGCGTGGTTTGCAGTTTCGCCGTCACCTCGGCGCTTTCGACGAAGCGGCTTTCGCCGTCACCATGGCCCGCTACACCCCAGAGGTTCGGGCGGTAATCGATATCCAGCGCTGCCCGCGCGCCATGCTGGCGGGCCAGAGCCAGCGCCTTCAGCACCGCCGCCTTGGTGCGCGGATGCGAAAGATGGGTGCCGGTCGCAACCACCGCGCGGGTATCCGCAATCAGCGCCTCGTCGATATCATCCTCGCACAGCGCCATATCGGCGCAGTTTTCGCGGTAGAAGATCAGCGGGAACTGATGTTCATCGCGGATCCCCAGCAGAACCAGCGCCGTCAGCCGTTCCGGGTCGGTCACCACGCCGCGCGTATCGACGCCTTCGCGCGCCAGCTCTTCGCGCAGGAACCGGCCCATATGTTCAGCGCCGACCCGGGTGATCAGCGCAGATTTCAGCCCCAGCCGCGCCGTCCCCACCGCCATATTGGTGGGGGATCCGCCGACATATTTCTGAAACGAGCCCATGTCTTCCAGCCGTCCCCCCGCCTGACCGCCATAAAGGTCGATGGAGGACCGGCCAATGGTCACGAGGTCCAGCTTTTTCGTCATCTCACAAACCCCCTCCCCCGGGGTGAACTCCTGGTCTCAAACGGCAACAGGCGTGATCCAGGGCTGATCATCCGCCTCATGGCTGTCGACAACCGCCTCGACAAAGGCGACACCCTTTACCCCGTCCCGGATCAGCGGAAGGTCCTGGCCGATGGGCGCAGGCGCGCGGCCTTCTGCCCGGGCGCGGATCGCTTCGGCAAAGCCGAGATAAAGATTGGCGAAGGCCTCGAGATAGCCTTCGGGATGGCCCGGAGGCGTGCGGGTACGCGCCTTCGCCGCCGGTGACAGATCACCCGCACCGCGTTTGAGCGTCTGCACGCGGCCCTCAAGCGGGGTCAGGATCAGCTCATTGGGCTGTTCCTGATACCAGGCGAGCGAGCCTTTCCCGCCAAAGACCCGGATGCGGACACCGTTGGAATTGCCAATGGCGACCTGGCTCGACCACAAAAGCCCGCGTGCGCCGCCCTCATAGCGCAGCATCACATGCGCGTTGTCATCAAGCGAACGACCGTTCACAAATGTCGCCAGATCCGCCGTCAGCGATTGCAGCCGCAGCCCGGTGACAAAGCCCGCGAGGTGATAGGCATGGGTGCCGATATCGCCGATGGAACCACCGCGCCCGTTCTTCTTCGGGTCGGTCCGCCAGGCGGCCTGGGCATTGCCCTGGGCCTCAATCGCCGTCGCCATCCATTCCAGCGGATATTCGACCTGCACTGTCCTGACCGCGCCGATCTCACCGGCCGCGACCCGCGCACGGGCCTCATGCACCATCGGATAGCCGGAATAGGTATAGGTGACGCCGATGAAAACACCGCGCACCCGGGCGAGTTCCTCCAGCGCCAGCGCCTCTTCCAGCGTGGCGGTCAGTGGCTTTTCACAGATCACCGCGACGCCCGCTTCGATCAGCGCCTTCGCCATCGGGTAATGGGTGAAATTGGGCGTACAGATCGCCACCGCATCGACGCGGTCCGCACGGGCAATTTCTCCCGCGATCAGCTCCTGATAGGTCCCGTAGCTGCGATCTTCAGCGATGCCCTGGCTTTGCGCGAAAGCCCTGCCCTTTGAGGGATCTGCGTCAAATGCCCCCGCCACCAGCACCCAGGCACCATCCAGCCGCGCCGCAAGGCGGTGGATATTGCCGATATAGGCCCCTTCCCCCCCGCCAATCATTCCAAGCCGCAATTGCCGCGTCATGCTTCCCCCAGCCCGAGCATCGCCCGGTTGGCTGCCCGGTCTGCACCGGATTTCACGAAATCATCAAAGGCCCGATCCGAGACGCGGATGATGTGGTCTTTGATGAACTGAGCCCCCTCGCGCGCGCCGTCTTCGGGGTTTTTGATGAAACATTCCCATTCCAGAACCGCCCAGCCGTCAAAGCCGTAAGTGGACAGCTTCGTGAAGATGGCCCCAAAATCGACCTGACCATCGCCGGGGCTGCGGAAGCGGCCCGCGCGTTTCGCCCAGGGCATATAGCCGCCATAGGCGCCGGATTTGCCATCCGGGCGGAACTCGGCATCCTTCACATGGAAGGTGCGGATACGCTCATGGTAATGGTCAATAAACGCGAGATAATCCATGCCCTGCAGCACCAGATGGCTCGGGTCATACATCAGATTGGCTCGGGGATGGCCCTTCACCTTGCCAAGAAAATATTCCCAGGAATGGCCGTCATGCAGCTCTTCCATCGGGTGGATTTCATAGCAGACATCCACGCCATGCGCGTCGAAATCGTTCAGGATCGGCGTCCAGCGGCGGGCAAGTTCGTCAAAACCCTCTTCCACCAGCCCCTCGGGCCATTGCGGATAGGGGTAGAGGTAGGGCCAGAGCAGAGCGCCGGAGAATGTCACATGCCGGTCGATCCCGAACCGCTGCGAGGCCCGCGCCGCGAAGCGAAGCTGTTCCTCGGCCCAGGCGCGCCGCCGCGCCGGGTTGCCACGCACATGCGCGGGTGCGAAGGCGTCCAGCACCCCGTCATGTGCGGGATGCGCCGCCACCAGCTGCCCGGTGATATGCGAGGCAAATTCGGTGATTTCCAGCCCGTGATCGGCCAGCAGGCCCTTGATCTCATCTCGGTAAGCGTCCGAGGTCGCGGCCTTTTCCATATCGATCAGCCGCGTCTCCCAGGTCGGGATCTGCACGCCCTTGAAACCCTTCTCCGCCGCCCAGGCCGCGAGGCCCGGCAGCGTATTATAGGGCGCGTCATCCGCAGCAAACTGCGCAAGAAAGACCCCTGGTCCTTTGATCGTGCGCATCGCTCAACCCTCCAGCGCGCCCGCAGGCACGGGTGCGTCGTCATAGCCGCCATAGACCGACTGATCGAAGGGGATCACCGCGCCTGTCATCATGCCGCCATCGTCCGAGGCCATCCAGAGCACCGCCTTCGCGACCTCTTTCGGGTCAAGGATCCGGCCAAAGGGCTTGGCCGCCGCCGCCCGGTCGATGAAATCGGGATCGCCGGTTTCTGACAGCACCAGCGCCCGTTCATGGTCCGAATTCATCCAGCCGATATCGAGCTGGTTGATATGGATCTTATGCCGCATAAGCGCGAAACCGGCATGGCGGGTCAGGGTCGAAAGCGCACCTTTCGAAGTCGAATAGGGCGCGAGGAAAGGCTGGCCCGCCAGCCCCGACATCGAACCGATATTGACCACACGGCCTTCGATCCCTTCGCGGATCATCACCTTTGCCGCGTCCTGGATCAGGAAGAACGGCGCGCGGGTATTGACCGCGATCATGCGGTCAAAGAGCTCCGGCGAGGTATTCAGCATATTGCCGCGATCCGTCAGACCCGCCGCATTGACGAGGATGTCGACCCGGCCGAAACGCTTGTCAGCCGCAGGGACGATTCTGGCCACATCGTCGATATTGCCAAGGTCTGCGAGCACCAGCTCGACCGGCACACCGGTCGCCTCAAAGATGGATTTGGCGACCGCACGACCCTTTTCCTCGCCGCGCCCGACGATGACGATCCCCGCTGCACCGGCCTCGGCAAAGAGCCGGGCAATCGCCGCGCCAAGGCCCTGGGTGCCGCCGGTGACAATCGCGACCTTGCCGTCGATCCGGTTCATTTCGCCACCTCATAGCCGGCGGCGGCCATGACGCGCATCAGCTCTTTATGGCCCTTCACTGCCATTTCCAGCGGCGGCGAGACCTTCGGATCCTGCTCTGCCTCGACGACGAACCAGCCCTCATAGCCTTTCGAGGCCAGCGCTTTCACAATCGCCTCAAAGTCCAGAGAACCATCGCCCGGCACGGTAAAGGCACCCTTGATCACCGCATCAAGGAAGCTCTCTTTCGTACGGTCCAGGCCGTCAATCACCGATTTCCGGATGTCCTTGGTGTGGACATGGGTAAACCGCGCATGGTGGTTGTCGATCACCCGCATCAGATCGCCGCCCGCGAAGGCGAGGTGACCGGCATCAAACAAGAGCGGCACAGAAGAATGCTTCAGGAAGAGATCAATCTCCGGCTCGGTCTCGACCACCGCCGCCATATGGTGGTGATAGGAGATCGGCATCCCCTGTTTCGCGCACCAGTCGGCAAAATCGCTCATCTTGCGACCGTAAGCCTCCATCTCGGGCTCAGTCAGCTTCGCCTTGGTCGCAAGTGGGGCCGAGCGCACACCCTGGATCGAGCGCGCGGTCTCGCCATAGACGATGCAGGGTGCTTTGGCGGCGATGAAAAAGGCCATCTGTTCCGCGATACGGTCCTTCTCGACCTCAATATCGCCGTCGACCAGCAGACCCGAGAACCATCCGCCACAGACCGAGATTCCGAAGCGGTCCAGGATAGGCCCAAGCTCTGCCATATCCATCGGGAAGCGGCGGCCGGTCTCCATGCCGGTAAAGCCCGCGACCGAGGCCTGGCGCAGACATTCCTCAAGGCTCACATCATCCGACAGTTCCGCGAGGTCGTCATTCCACCAGGCAATCGGGGCAATTCCAAGTTTCGCTTTCATGGTATCAGACCCCGATACGCTGCTGTTTGCGGATTTTTTCCTGGTTCGCACGGGCGGTGCGGACCGATTCAAAGGTCGAGACCTCGGGCACGCCGACATCCCAGTCGGCATCACCCGGCGTCCAGGTCCAGGCATCGGTGACAATCGACAGCACCGTCACGCCGTCCTGGTCGTATGCCCATTCCAGAGCCGCCGGCAGGTCGGCCAGACTTTCGACATGTTTCGCCGCCGCACCCATTGATTTGGCATGGGCGACGAAATCGACATGCAGCGGGTTGTTGCGATCCCGGATGCGGCAGTCTTTCAACAGGTTATTGAAACCCGGCACGCCTTTGGCCTGTTGCAGCCGGTTGATCACCGCATAGCCGCCATTGTCGCAGACGATCACGATCATCTTATGGCCGGTCAGTGCTGCGGAATAGATGTCGGAATTCCCCATCATATAGGTGCCGTCACCCAGCATCACGATGGGCGTGCCGCCGGTGCCGCCAGGACCTTCCTGCGCCATGGCCGCGCCCCAGCCCGCCGGGATCTCATAGCCCATGCAGGAGAAGCCAAATTCGCAATCAAAGGTATGCGGGTCCTTGACCCGCCAGCCTTTGACCACCTCACCCGGCAGACCACCAGCTGCGGTGACGAGCGTATCACCCGGACGCGCCGCCTGGTTCACCACATTGACGACCTGCTGATAGGACGGCACCGCTGCATCCGTCGGGGCCTGGAGGCTGTCGAGGAGCCCGTTCCATTCCGCAAAGAGCTTCTTGCCGCGCGTCAACAGGCCCGCGTCAGCCTTCCAGCTGCCAAGTGCCGCGTCGAGCTCCAGAATACCTTCCTTCGCATCGCCCACGACCGAGAGCGCCCGATGCTTGATCGCATCGAACCGCGCCGCGTTCAGCGAGATGAACTGCGCTGATTTCGAGAATGCCGTCCAGGAGCCGGTGGTGAAATCCTGCAGCCGGGTGCCGATAGCAAGGATCACGTCCGCCTCGCGCGCCAGCTCATTCGCCGAGGTCGAGCCGAGGATGCCCACGGGGCCAATATGCACCGGATGGTCATGGGTGAAGGCGCCCTTGCCGGCCACGGTTTCCACAACCGGGATACCGCGTTTGGCGGCGAAATCGGCCAGCGCCTGTTCGGCACGGCTATAGCGCACGCCACCGCCCGAGATGATCAGCGGCAGTTTCGCGCCTTTCAGCACTTCGGCAGCTTGCGCCACCGAATCGCGGTCGGGGCGCGGACGCGGGATCTTCCAGACTTTGGGTTCAAAGAAGACTTCCGGGTAATCATAGGCCACTTCCTGGGTGTCCTGGGCCAGACCGATGAAAGCCGGGCCGCAATCGGCAGGGTCCAGCATCACGGCCACGGCCTGGGGCAGCGACTGGATGATCTGTTCGGGCAAAACAATGCGGTCCCAGTAGCGCACCACCGGCTTGAACGCGTCATTCACGGTGATCGAGGGGTTGCTGTAATGCTCCACCTGCTGCAGCACCGGGTCAGGGACGCGGTTCGCGAATGTATCCCCCGCGATCAGAAGAACCGGCAGCCGGTTCGCCATCGCCACACCCGCCGCCGTGATCATATTGGCCGCACCCGGGCCAATGGAGGTCGCCGCAACCATCAGCTGACGGCGCTGTTTCGCTTTCGCGAATCCAATCGCAGCGAGCGCCATCGACTGCTCATTCTGCCCGCGCCAGGTCGGAAGCTGATCCTGCACCACCTCAAGCGCCTCGGAGAGGCAAGTCACATTGCCATGGCCGAAGATGCCGAAAACACCTGCGAAAAGCGGAACACGTTGCCCGTCAATCTCGGTGAACTGGTTGCAAAGGTAACGAACAAGGGCCTGCGCCATAGTCAGGCGCACAGTAGATCCGGTCATCTCGCCTCCTCCTGCGGATGTATCTTTTCTCAATGCTTACGGAATGCATATTGACAATGCAACGTCATAGCAATGATTATTGCAACAAAGTTGGGGAGGAGACTCAATGCTCAGGATTGCAGTAATCGGCACGGGCCGCATTGGCCGCATGCATGCCGAAAACATCGCAGCACACCCGCGTGCGGCGCTCGCCGGTGTCTACGATATTCATACCCCATCTGCTGCCGAAATGGCCGAAAAACTGGGCGTGACCCGGTTCGACAGCGCCGAAGCGCTGATCGCCTCGAAAGATGTCGATGCAATTCTTATTGCCTCCTCGACCGCCACCCATGCCGATCTGATCGAGGCCGCGGTCGCTGCCGGCAAACCCGCTTTGTGCGAAAAGCCGATTGATCTGTCGCTTGCCCGCGTCAATGCCTGCGCTGCAAAGATCAAAGGCACAAGCGTTCCGATCATGCTCGGCTTCGTGCGCCGGATGGATAAAGGCCATGCGGGCGTGCAGGCGGCGATTGCCTCGGGCCAGATCGGTGATCTGCACCAGGTCATCATCACCTCGCGCGACCCCGACATGGCCCCCGATGCCTATATGGAGGTTTCGGGTGGCATCTTCCGCGACATGACCATCCATGATTTCGACATGGCGCGTTTCATGCTGGGCGAGGATGTGACCGAGGTTTCCGCCACCGGCTCGCGGCTGGTCAAGCCCGGCCTGATGGAAAAACTCGGCGATTACGACACCGTCACCGTGGTCCTTAAAACCGCCTCCGGCAAGCAGGCGATCATCAACAATTCACGCCGCGCGGTCTACGGTTATGACCAGCGGGTCGAGGCCTTCGGGTCGAAAGGCATGGCGATCTCGGAAAACCACGCCATGACCAAAGTGCGGCTCTTCGGGGCCGAGTTCACTGAACAAGCGCCGCCGCTCCTGAACTTCTTCATCGAGCGTTATGACGATGCTTTTGCCGCCGAGATCGGCGCCTTTGTCGATGCGGTCGAAAACGGCACCACGCCGCCAATGACCTTTGAAGACGGTCGCCAGGCGCTGATCCTCGCCGAGGCTGCGATCAGGTCGGTGGCCGAAGGCCGCACCATCCTCACGAAAGACATCGGTTAAGCCCCATGTACGACAATTTCGGCCTGTTCACAGGTGGCGCCTGGATCCCCGGCGCCACAACGGGAGAGGTGTACTCTCCGGTCACCGGCGCCTCTCTCGGGGCTGTTGCCTTCGCCTCGGTCGCGCAGACCCGTGCGGCGCTGGATAAAGCCGCCGCCGCGCAAGACCCTTTGCGCGCCATGGGCGGTTTTGGTCGCGCCGACGCGCTGCACCGGGCCGCCGATGAGATGATCCGCCGCACGGAGGAAGGCGCGCGGATGATCTCGCTTGAGACCGGAAAGCCCATCGCCCAGGCAGGCCGGGAATGGGTGCTCGCCTGTGATCAGTTCCGCTGGTATGCCGAAGAGGCGCGGCGGATCTATGGCCGGATCGTCGACAGCCGGGTGCCAGGCGGACGGTTCGAAATCAGCCATGAACCGGTCGGCATCGTGGGCGCTTTCACCGCCTGGAACTTTCCCGCAGCTTTGCCCGCGCGCAAACTTGCACCGGCGCTTGCCGCCGGGTGCCCGGTGGTGTTGCGCCCGTCTTCGCAGACGCCGGGCGTTGCCATGGTGATGGTCGATTGTTTGCGCGCGGCTGGTCTGCCGGACGGGGCCGTGGGTCTGGTGGTAGGCTCCACCGCCGACACCTATGCGCCGATCATGGCGGATAAACGGGTGCGCAAGGTCTCGCTTACCGGGTCAACCCGCGTCGGCCAGCAGATGATCCGCGACGCGGCGGAGACGGTGAAAAAGGTCTCGATGGAGCTCGGCGGCAATGCGCCGCTGATCATCTTTGATGATGCCGATCTCGAGGCCGCGCTCGATCTTTCCGTCGCGACGAAATACGCCAATGCGGGCCAGGTCTGCGTCACCGCCGACCGTTTCTTCGTGCATGAAAGTCTGCACGATGCCTTTGTCGAGGGCTTTGTCGCCCGCGCGGCGAAGATCAGAGTGGGTGACGGGCTTGACCCCGAAACCGGCATGGGCCCGCTGATCAATGCCGGGCGTCTCACCGAGATCGAAGCCATCGTTGCCGATGCGCTCAAGGCAGGGGCGACACTGAAACATGGCGGCCGCCGCCCCGCGCATCTGAACAAAGGCCATTTCTACGAGCCGACCGTCCTCACCGAGGTCACCGACGATATGCGGGTCTTTGCAGAAGAAAACTTTGGCCCCATCGCCGCGATCTCGCGCTTCTCGACCGAGGAAGAGGTCATCGCCCGTGCCAATGCCTCTGACATGGGCCTTTCGGCCTATGCCTTCACCCGCTCGGCTGATCGCGCCCGGCGTGTCACGGCTGCGCTGAAATCCGGCATGATCGGGATCAACAGCTTTGCCCTTGCGGCCTCCGAGGCGCCTTTCGGCGGCACCAACCAGTCCGGCATGGGCCGCGAAGGCGGGTCCGAAGGGATCCGGGACTATCTCGACACCAAACTCGCCCAAATCCTGTTCTGACCAGATCGCGCTCATAAAGGAACCGGCATGTTCACCAACCGGCTGAAACAACAGTGGTCCGAGGGGCGCGCCGCCATCAATGGCTGGCTTTCCATCGGAAACCCCTTCACCGCCGAGATCATGGCGGCGCAGGGCTATGACAGCATCACCATCGACGCCCAGCATGGCGCGCTGGATTATACGGCGGTGCTGCCAATGCTCCAGGCGATGCGCGCCTCCGGGGTGACGCCGATGGTGCGTGTACCCTGGCGCGAGCCGGGGGCGATCATGAAAGCGCTGGATGCCGGTGCCCAGGGCATCATCTGCCCGATGGTGAATTCCGCCGCCGAGGCCGCCGAATTCGTCAGCTACACCCGCTACCCCCCGCAGGGCCAGCGCAGCTATGGCCCGACCCGCGCGGCGGTAGCCTATGGGGGCTATGGTTCGGCCGCGAATGACCAGGTGCTGGCGCTCGCGATGATCGAGACCCAGGGCGGTGTCGACAATATAGAATCCATCGCCGCCACGCCCGGCCTTGACGGCATCTATATCGGCCCCGCCGATCTGACGCTTGGCACCACCGGCACAAAGCATCCCATCGGGTTTGATCGTGAAGAGCCGGAGCTGATTGCACTGATCCGGCACATCCTCGCGGTCTGCAAGGCAAACAATATCCGTGCCTGCCTGCATTGCGGCACCGCCGATTACGCCGCCCGCGCGATTGGCTGGGGCTTTGATCTGACCACCGTTGGCGGCGACTCGCGGCTGCTGGCGGCGGCGGCCTCGGCCTCTGTCACGAAATGGCGCGATCTGACCGGTGCCGCCCCTGCACCCATTGCAGCGAAAGGGGGCTATTGATGCCGCATCTCCTGATCGCCGGCAAGCTGCATCCTTCAGGCACCGCGCTGCTCGACGTGCTGAAGACCAAGGGTTTCACCATCGACTATGTCGAAGAGGTATCCGAACCCTCCTGCGCCGCGCTGATCCATAAGGCGGATGCGCTGGTGATCCGCACCCAGCCGCTTACGGCGGCAACCATCGCAAAGGCCGGGCGGCTGAAAGTGGTCTCGCGCCATGGGGTTGGTTACGATTCCGTGGATCTTGCGGCACTGAATGCGCGCGGGATCGCACTGACAATTGTCGGCGATGTCAATTCGGTCTCGGTTGCGGAACATGCGATGATGCAGTTGCTGGCGGGCGCGAAACGCGTGCTGCTCGCGGACCGTGCCGTGCGCGAGCCGTCAGAATGGAACTGGCGCAACCGGCTGGAAGCACATGAGATTTCCGACAAGAACCTGCTGATCATCGGCTATGGCCGCACCGGTCAGCGGCTGGCAAAGATGGCAGCAGGGTTCGATATGAAGATCCGCGCCTATGATCCCTGGCTCTCGCGCAGCGGCTGGCCAAAGGGCCAGGTGGGCGAGGTCACCGACCTCGCCGAAGCGCTGGCCTGGGCCGATTGCATTTCGGTGCATGTGCCGAAAGCCGAGCATCCGACCATCGGCGCCGCAGAGATCGCGCTGATGAAACCGGGTGTTGTCCTCGCCAATACAGCGCGCGGCGGCGTGGTCGATGAAGATGCGCTGACAGCAGCTCTGATCTCGGGCCAGGTTGGTGCGGCGGGGCTGGATGTTTTTGCCGAGGAACCGCCCAGCCGGCATATTCCGCTCTTTGATCTGCCGAATGCTGTGCTGTCGCCGCATATTGCCGGCCTCACCGCCGAATGTGCCGCGCGGATGGCGGTTTCCTCCATCGAGAATGCGGTCAATTTCCTTGCGGGCAGCATCGACCCGCAGCTCATCGTCAACCGGGATGTCGCCAATGCCAGCTGATCAGATCACGCATAAACCCAAACTCCGGATCGGCCTGATCGGTACCGGCTTCATGGGCAAGGCCCATGTCTTCGGCTTCACTTCGGCTCCGAAAGTTTTCGAACTGCCTTATGATCTCGAATTGCACACTGTCGCCGATGTGACGGTTGAGACCGCCACCCGCGCCGCGCGGGAACTGGGCTTCGCGCATTGGACCACCGACTGGCGAGATCTGATCAGCAATCCGGAGATCGACCTGATCTCGATCACCGCGCCGAACGCGCTCCATAAGGAAATGTCACTGGCGGCGATTGCGGCCGGAAAACACGTCTATTGCGAGAAACCGCTGGCGCCGCTTGCCACCGACGCGCTGGAGATGACCCTCGCGGCAGAGCAGGCCGGGGTGAAAACCCAGGTCGGTTTCAACTATCTTTGCAACCCGATGCTGCGGCTGGCACGCGACATGATCGCGGGCGGCGAACTGGGCGAGATCCGGGGTTATCGCGGTCTTCATGCCGAGGATTACATGGCCGACCCGAACGGCCCCTGGACCTTCCGCCATGATCCGGCGGGCGGCGGCGCGCTTGCCGATATCGGCAGCCATGCCCTGGCAACGGCAGAATTCCTGCTTGGACCGATCACCGATGTCATGGGTGACTGCATGACGCTGATCCCATCCCGCCCCGATGGCAAAGGCGGCACACGCCGTGTCGAGGTCGATGATGTCGGCCGCGCCTTCCTGCGTTTCGCCAATGGCGCGCAGGGCTCGGTCGAGGGCAACTGGATCGCCACGGGCCGAAAGATGCAGCATGATTTCGAGGTTTACGGCACCAGAGGCGCGCTGTCATTCAGCCAGGAACGCTTCAGCGAGCTGCATTTTTATTCGACCGAAGACGCCCCCGGCCGCCGTGGTTTTCGTCGGATCGAGGCCGCGCCGGATCACGCACCTTACGGTCGTTTCTGCGTGGCGCCGGGCCATCAGCTCGGGTTCAACGATCTGAAAGCCATCGAGGTTGAAGGCTATATCCGCGCCATCGCGGGCCAGTCGCCCGAGCCCTTCAACTTCCGCGCGGGGCTCAGGATCCAGACCCTGGTCGAGACCATCCAGCGCTCTTCTGCGGCGCGTGAATGGCTGAAAGTGCCGGGCTGAACATCTGCCGCGCCCGTGATTACGGGCGCGCGCCTCCGCCGTCGCGGATCCAGCCGAAGTAATCCTCGCTGCCCATCTGACCGCCTTTCAGCGCAATCTCCAGCCCATCGAAATCGCCGGCCGCATGGGCGCGCGACAGCGAGGCACCCGGAATGGTCGGCGCCAGGGCCTCCAGCGCGAAGATCCCCATCTGCCGCATGGCATGGCCGGATGTATCGCCGCCCGAGATCACCACCCGCCTCAGCCCGGCCTCCCGCGTAAGACCCGCGAGCAGCGCACCCAGCGTCTCGCCGATCCGTTGGTTGAACACCGCCGGATCGGTGCCGGTTTCCTTCAGGGCCTGAGCCAGAGCAGCGACGCAAGGATCTTCCGGTCCTTCCGCCGTGTGGACCAGCACGTCTTGGCCAGCCTGCAATGCGGCCAGCGCCGCAGCGCGCAGAGGTGTCACGACATCCTCACCCCGGCACAAAGCCGCCGCATCCAGCACGAAAGTGGTGAAACCATTCGCCCGCGCCCATTGGATCTGAGCCGCTGTGATCGGCGAAACCGAGCCGGAGACCACCATCACCGGCGTCAAAACCCTGCCCCGGCTTGTCGGCATCGGCGGTAAAACATGCTGCCCCGAGGCAACCAGATGCCGGATCACCGCATATTCCACGCCTTGCGAGCCGATTGCGAACAGGGGTTTCCCTTCCGATGCCGCCCAGATCAGCCGCCCGGCCTCGGCCTCGGATCCCGCATCCAGTTCATCTAAAGTCACCGCCCTGACGCCTTTGGCCATAAGCCCGGCCAGCGCCGCATCCGCGCCGCTTGCGTAATCTTCCAGTGTCAGGCAGCCAATCGCCACATCGGTCTGGCGCGACAGATGCAGCGCGACATCGGCCTCATCCATCGGGGTGACCGGGTGGCGCGCCATCACCGGATGGCGGTCGAGGCGATGCACCTCACCGCCCACCCCGGCAAAGAGATGGCCAAACGCCTGATAGCGCCGCATCTGCGGCGCAGCGATCACCACCGGTACGAAAGCATTGTCAAAAAGCTCCAGCCCGATCTCAAGCGCGCATCCGATATTGCCGATATGCGGCGCGGAATCGAGGGTGGAGCAGACCTTGTAATGGATCACCCGCGCGCCAAGATCCGCCAGCGCCTGAAAGGCCCCAGGCAGGTTCGCCCGCATCCAGTCAGGGCTTTGTGTGCGCGAGGTAGAGGCTATCCCTACCCCCCGCAGCCCGGGAAAGCGCGCGAGCTGTTCTGCCGTCGGCATTTCCAGAAACAGCACCGCCGGCAAGCCGCCAAAGGCCAGCGCCTCCATCGTCGCCGCAGCGCCGGTGAAATCGTCGCCATACCAGGCGAAATCGAGCGCATAATCAGCTGTCATCATTTCTTCCCGAATTTCACGAGCGAAGCCGCAAGTTCCGGATGAGTCTGTGCATGGGTCGCAAGCGCGATGCCCGAAGCCGCCGCCTCCCAGGCCTGGCGGATCGCACGTACGCCGCCCGCCGCCCCCATCGGATGGCCATGAATACCGCCGCCGCCGAGATACATCAGATCCAGCGCGCCGCCGGTGCCCTGATATGTGGCCACCGCCTGACCGCCCCATTGCCCGGATCCGCAAACCGGCAGCGCGCGGTCCGAAGGTGAAAAAATCGGCTCTGCCATATCGGCAAATGATTGCAGGAAGCTTTCATCCGGCTCCCAGTATTTCGCGGCGATGCCGTTGATCTGGAACTGATCAACGCCCAGCAGCCGCCAGATTTTCTGATAGGGGCGGAAGGCCATGCCGATGGCCGGATGCCGGGTCATCAGATCCCAGCCATTCCGATGCGCATGCAGCGCCAATGCCGAACGGCGGCGCAGAAAGGTCATGCCGCCATAGCCGATGGAGTTGATATTAACGACCGCCGCCTGGCCGCCATGTTTCACCACCACATCATGGCGGCGCAGCATCTCTTCCGGATCAGCCGAAGACAGACCAAAGGCATAGACCACCTTTTTGCCGGTCTTCTGCGCGTGATCGTCAATCACCCGCATGATCGCGGCCACCCGGTCGTCAAAGGGCGAATAGGCCGGCGAGGTCAGCTTTTCATCATCCTTGATGAAATCGACCCCCGCCTCGCAGAGCTCGCGCACCATGCCTGCAACCTCTTCGGGCAAGAGGCCCAAAGATGGCTTGATGATCGAGGCAATGATCGGCGCCTTGGCCGGATAATCGAGACCACAGAGCCGGTAAGATCCTTCGACCCCGAATTGCGGGCCGGGATGCGACGCATAGGCACTGGGCAATTCGATATCCAGAAGCCGCGCCCCCGTCAGACCACGTGTCGCATAAAGCGCATTTATGCCAATGGTTTGCAGCGACGCAAAATCCGTGCCGATGCTTTCCAGCGGAAAGTCGATCACCACCCCGGCACGGCGGAACGGCCCGGGCGCATCTGTCGGCCAGGCCGGCACCGCTGCCGGTTCCAGTTCCGTCACCGAAACCACCCGTGCGGCGCAGCGCGCCTTCACATCCGCGGTCTCTCCCGGCAGATCGGTAAACGTTCCGGTCGACTGATCGGTCGCGATCTTCACCGCCATCCGCTCGGGGTCTTCCGGTGTCTCGATCAGATAGTGAAAGCGGATCTGGTCCTGGGCCATGGTCTACCTCGCCCCTCCCCGGTCACGAGGTCCACCCGCCGCGCCGGGGGGAGGAGGAGGAGGGGCGCAGCGGGTGGTCTTTCACCTTTTCAGGTGATGCGGATGATCGAGGCCTTGATCTCTTCGAAATCAAAAACACGCTTCCAGTCGTCGCGCATCAGCACCGGCTTGCCGAATTCGATCGCCTTGTTGCAGGCATCCGAGAACTGGCCGCCTTTGACCTCGTCAAAGATCACCGCGCCGAGGATGTTCATATGGCCAAGCAGGAAGTCGCGGGCGCAGTCATAGGTGACGCCGGTCTTGATGACCTCATCCATCGCTTCGCGCATTACAACGAGCAGCGAGGCGCAGACGGTTTCCGACAGGCCCGGCTCCAGATAGGCCATCTGCTCGACCGTGACGCGATGGCTGCGGGCTACCGGCGCGTAGATGGTTTTCGCGACTTTCTCACCGAGCGCATAATGCTCTTCCGGCCCCTGCATCAGCGCATTCACCACGCCTTGCTGCGCAGCGATGCCACCGAAATGGTCCTTGCGACCTTCCGGAGTGGCTTCGTCATTGAAGATCGGCGGGTGGCAGGGATGGGTCACGAAATAGGTGATATCGGCGCGCTCGGGCAGGTGATCGGCAAATGGTGCAGCAGCGTCCAGGCAAACCACCATCGTGCCGGGATTCAGCTTCGGCACGATATCGCGGGCGACCGCGCCAATGGCGGTATCAGGCACTGCAAGCACCACGACTTCGGCGTTTCTGACCGCCTCGTCCGGGCCGATGCATTCGACACCATGCGCGTCTTTCGCGCGCTGGCGACCGGCTTCCGAGACCTCGACATAGGTCACATCGAAATCGCTGTTCAGCAGATTGCGCGTCAGGCGCATCCCCATTTTTCCACCGGCGCCGAAAAGGGCCAATCTGGTCATCTTCACTCTCCCCATGCTCAACTGGTATGATGAGTGCGCCAGTCATCGCAAAAGTGCAAGAGGCCATGCGCAACGCACGACGCTATGTAAGAAATTGTGAACCAGATCCTGACGGGCTCCCTCAGCCGGAAAAACAATCGGCTGCAGACCCTCACAATGGCAATCGATCCGGAGCGCCTGCCCCCGGTGCCGCGCCACGAACTCCTCGGTCGTCATCGCTGCACGGCCGCCCCGGTCCCGGATATAGCGGATGTCGTAGCGATCCAGAAATTCTGTCGCGACCTTGCAGCCAAAGGCATTCAGAAAGGGGCCCCCGAATTCCCGCACTGCAGTGGAGCGGTAAGCCGCGGATCATTGCTGGGAATTACAGTAAAGAATCGGGCGCAATCGACGGACTCTGCGCAACAGATCACCCTTGAGTTCACGGATGCTACAGGGCGAGCAACGGCCCGGCCCGGGCAATCGGCGATGCGCGGCATGGATTTGGTCCATTGCGAGAGAGGCGAGCGGCTCAGTCGGTCTCTTCACCGGCGACCGGCAGATCCAGCGCCACATCGTTGCGCGGTTTCAGCAGCCCCGCATCCTCCAGGGCCTCAAGATCGGGCAGATCGCGCAGCGTCTCCAGCCCGAATTGCGCCAGAAAGCCCGGCGTCGTGACATAGGTATAAGGCGCACCGGGCTCCGGGCTGCGCGGTCCGCGCGCGATCAACGCCTGGCGATGCAGCCGGGCGATCAGATCGCGGCTGACCTCGCGCCCGGTCAGGCGCGCGATCCCGCCGCGTGTCACCGGCTGCATATAGGCGATGATGGTCAGGACCAGTGCCTCATTGCGGGTCATGTCTCGGCTGGTCTCTTCCCCGCCACACGCCACCCGGATCGCCGCCGCGTATTGTGACCGCGTGCGGAACTGCCAGCCGCCGGCAATGCGGGCGATCTCATAGGGGCGACCGCTCAGTTCGGCCGCAAGATCTCCGATCAGAAGATCAAGCGGACAGTCCCGCCCGACCACCCGCAAAAGCACCTCGCGTGTCACCGGCCCGGATGCAGCAAAAAGCACCGCCTCGACCCGCGCCATCCATTCCCGCCACCGCAGTGCCTGGGGCAAAGCCGCCAGTTCGGTATCCAGCGTCTCCTGCGCGTCCGCCATCTCAGAGCCCATACAGCCGGAAGCTTGACCGCCCGGTCAGCTCGCGCACCAGGCCCAGCGAGATGAGCCGGTCAAACAGCCGCCGCGCCGCGCGGTCGCTGGCCTCGGCCCCCGCCCGAGCGATCAGCGCATCCTCGCTCAAAAGCGCAGCGATGATCTGGGCAGTATCCTTTCCCGGACGCCGTAATGGCGCCGAGCGCAATGCATTCCCGCGCTGCAAAAGCCCGGCCCAGAGATCATATGCCGCAACTGCCGCTTTCGCCCAGGCTTCGGCACAGACGGCCAGCCAGGCCTCCCCTTCGAGCCGAAACGCCGCACGCGGCAGCTGGGTCGCCAGCAACGGCACAGGACGCTCCCAGCCAAGCGCCCGCGCCAGAAGCGCATCTGCCAGCCAGAGCGCAAGGCCGCGACAGGCCGGCCCCAGCGTCAGAACCTCCCGCGCGGCAGTCGCGGCAAAGCGTAAGGGCGGTGTGCGGCCAATAAACCGGGTGCCGGCGTCCTGCAGTGGCCCCGCGACCAGCGCAGGGGACAGATCGAAAAACCCTGGCAGACGCACCGGCCATTCTGCCGACCGCAAGGCCCGCGCCTCGCCAAGGGCGCGCCAGCCCAGCAGCATCCGCCCCGCAGGGCCAGGATTGTCCTCCGAACGCCGCAGGACGAAAGCATCGCGCAACTGGGCCTCGCCCTCGCGCCGCCCCTCAAACCCCGAAACTGCAGTCGCAGCCCCAAGGGCCATCCGCTTGCGCCACAGCTCTCCGACCGGGTCGTCCGAGCGCGCCGCCACATCCAGCGCGGCAAGCGCCGCGCCGGCAGAAAACATTGCCGCTTCAATATCATCGCGGCCCACGCCCTGCCGGATCCAGCGCGGCAGCGCAGCTGGGCCTGGCATAGGGATAAAGGAGGGTTTCGGAGCACGTGACATGCCACAGCCTCGCATATCTCGGCGGTTTACGCCAGTTCCCTGAAAACTAACCGCCGCAGCTGTCGCATGGCAGCACCGGATGGAAATTGCGCGCATTTTGCCCCGGAGAGGCTTATTTTTGAATCTCCCTGCAGCTCGGCCAGGCGATGCCTCTGCCGATGCGTGCGTCTCACCACTGAAAAACCGCCTTTGCCAAAGCCGTTTCTTCGCGCCTTCGCGCAAGGGTGACACTATGCCCACCACGAAAGCAAATACCTGTCGGCCTCCTGCAACCACTGGTATCTCTGCAATCTGCGCCAGAGGAGGCGCATTTTGTCAGATCCGCTGCGGCAAAAGCAGCGAGGGGCGCCCCTGACAACCTGCGCAACCGCCCAATGGCCTTGAACTCCCGGCCCGAATGCCCCCAGATAGGACAAAGCCATTCTGAGCCCGGCAAACAGCCCGAAATCCGCCCGCTGTCAGGCGAGACGGACCCCATCAGCGCCCTGAGGACCCCACGTGACGGACGAGGCCCCCTCCCCCGCCTTGCGCGACCACCAGCCGCTCGCACTCCGCGATCTGGCAGAGCGGGCGCGCGGCTATGCCGAGGCCGCGAGCTCTGCCAATACCCGCAAAGCCTACGCCGCGGACTGGAAGCATTTTGCGGATTGGTGCCGGCGCGAAGGCCTCGATCCGATCGCACCCGACCCCCAGATGGTTGGCCTATACATTACCGCCTGCGCCAGTGGCGCGAAATCTGTCGGCGGCCGGAAAAACGCTGTTTCAACCATCGAGCGGCGGCTTTCTGCCCTGGTCTGGGCCTATACACAGCGCGGATTGATGCTTGACCGGCGCGACCGCCATATCGCCACCGTTCTCGCCGGCATCCGCAACAGCCATGCCGAACCACCGCGCCAGAAAGAAGCGATCCTGCCCGAGGATCTGCTCGCCATGCTGGAAACCTGCAATCGGGCCACGCTTCGCGGGCTGCGCGACCGCGCCATGCTGCTGATCGGTTTTGCCGGTGGCCTCAGGCGGTCTGAAATCACCGGGCTCGATATGGGCCGTGATCAGACCAGCGACGGGCGAGGCTGGATCGAGGTACTGCCCGGCGGCCTCCTCCTCAGGCTGCGCGGCAAGACCGGCTGGCGCGAGGTCGAGATAGGGCGCGGCTCCTCTCCCCTCACCTGTCCGGTCGAGGCGCTGGAACTGTGGCTCCGCCTTGCGCGGATTTCGCGGGGGCCACTTTTCCGCCGCATCACGGGCCAGGGCAAGGAACCAGGGCCACTCCGGCTGAATGACCGGGAAATCGCCCGTCTTGTCAAACGCGCGGCCCAGGCTGCAGGATTGCGCGGGGACCTGCCCGAGGCCGAGCGACCCGCCCTCTTTTCCGGCCATAGCCTGCGCGCCGGCCTCGCCTCTTCTGCCGAAGTCGACGAGCGCCATGTGCAAAAGCAGCTTGGCCATGCCAGCGCCGAAATGACCCGCCGCTACCAGCGCCGGCGCGACAGGTTCAGGGTCAATCTGACCCAGGCTGCAGGGCTGTGACAGCTGCAGAATCGCCCCCCGGGGCGAAGGCTCCAACCGGCGTTTCCGCCTGCCAGTTTCAGACCACCAGCTGAAAGCGCCGTAGCTTATCAGGGCCTGGAGCAGTCCTGCCTGTACCCGGGTCTGGAAACTCTCCTCACCGGTGTTGAATTTTCTGCCTGACGATGACTGCAGGAGTGCAAACAGGGCTTGAAGCCAGTGAGCTCCTGCGTATAGACACCCCGAGATGGACAGTTGGCCGAGTGGTCGAAGGCGCACGCCTGGAAAGTGTGTAGGCGGGGAACCGTCTCGAGGGTTCGAATCCCTCACTGTCCGCCACCAAACCTCAATAAGATATTGATTTTGCTGCGACAAATCGAAGGGGTGCGAATTTATTCCCCCAGCACTTCCCCCACTCGGCGGCGGATCGTCGCGGAACATGACGGAATCAATCTCACCAGTTTGTGATCGAATTACCCCCGACCGAAGCCGGGGGCGCTGCGCTTACGGGCACCCGGCCACGCTATAAACGAGGCTTGTGCTGCGATTGAGATACCTGCCGATCTGCCGGAAGCTCGCGCCACCGTCCCGCATCTCGACTATCTTCCGGCGATCTTTCGCGGTGAGCTGACGACCCCGCCGCACAGATCCGGCGGGCGCCCATGGGTCATGGATTTCCGCGATCACGCCCGGCGGGATGATCTGGACCGGGCAGCGCACCGGGACACCATAGCGGGCGGCGACCTCGGCGCGGACCTTGTCTGCATAAGTCATGGGCTGGCCTCCGCATTTTTGGCGCCGTGAAGCATGTCGATCCCGGCATTGAGCCGGATCAACGCGGCCTCACACCCCGAGGCCAAGGCCCTCCGGTCGTCGTCGGGGTTATAGCGGGTGGTCATTTCCAGAAGCTGGACCAGATCGCGCGCGGGACAGTTCATCGAGAGCGTCGAGGATTTTGCTCATTCGTCTCCCCCCACGAGCGCGCGGGCCTCGGCCCAGAACGGTGACGTATCGTAGTTGAGACAAGTGAAATCGCCATGGCAGTGCGAGACCAGCGTTTTCGCCGCCATGTCCTGTGCAGTGGTGGGCGGGATCGCCATTATAGCATCCTCAACCCGATCCCGATCCCGGAAGAACAGCCGCTCGACTGCGTCGTCTTCGCTCTCGCTGGAAGTCTCGTCGTGAACATATGTCCGAGCGGCATCGTTTATTTTCACGTACCTGCGATAGAGGGCCATGATTGGCGTTTCCGCCATGGTCAGGGTGCAGGCGCCAGCCGGGATAGTGCAGCTCAGCACCGCAGCAGGCGTGAGCGAAAGAATGTCGCGGCGCTTCATGGCTCGCCCCTCCGCCGTTGTTCGTTCCGCACCGCGCTGATGATCGTGGTGTGGTCGCGGCCCAGAGCCATGCCTATCCGGGGATAGCTTATGCCGTGGCGGCGTGCGATGTAGCAGACCAAGGCGCGCAGTCTGAAATCCTTCTGCTTGCGGCTGGACCCGAAGATCACCGCAGGCTTCACCCCCGCCTCTTTCGCCACCTGCCGGGCGATCTCGCGCACAGTCACTCGTTCCATGCGGAGAGATGTTTTGTCACCCTCGGTCATAGGCCTCAGCAGTGGCGGTGAAGCTGGGTTTCATACCGCATCATCAAGCGCGCCGAAGGGGTTCTTCTCGGCAGGCTTGCCCGCGCTGACTTTCGACCGGGCCGCCGGGGTCAGGCCGAACTCGGCCAGCAGGCTCTGGGCGTGTCGCATCGCCTCATTCCGCATGGCGACCTCGGGCCGGGCTTTCCAAAGGCCTGCCTCGGTCTGATAGGTCCGGCCCGCGTCCTCGATCACCGCCGTCAGGATCTCGACCTCTTCAATCCGGGAGGCCACCAGCGACAGCACATGCTGATCATCCGGCGAGGCAATTCCCATCCCAAGCAGCGTGGCGCTGATCTGATCGAACAGTTCAGCAGCTCTTTCCGACAGCCAGGCCGGCGCGGTGGCGGTGCCAACATTCGCGGCGGGCGCCTCGGGGTTCATCCGGCATTTCTGGGCGGTGCCCTTCACCAGTTTGAGGTGATCGGGCGTCTTCTTTCTGCCAGCCATCGCGGCACCTCGTCCAAGCTATGCGGCAGGGTCATGGGTGGCCCGAAAAAACCCCTCCATTTTGCAAGCATAAAAAATCACTGGTCCCCGCTGGTCCCTGGCAGAATGCCCCGAAGATCGACCCTCCCCCCGGGGCTATGCGCCTGCTGCATGGCTCCCGGTGGCCTCGGTGATCCACGCCCGGACGGCCTCGATCTGGCGGGCGGCGACCGGGGCGCGGTCGGGGTCTCGACCTATCCGCTCGATGCAGACGGCGGCGGGGGTCTCCATAACCATGACCGAGGACAGCGGGCCAAGGGCGGCCTGCCATGTGTCCCGCTCTGCCTGTGTCGGAGCCATGACGATAAACCAGCAGCGGCCAGCTGTGCGGGTGGTAAGGCTGTGGAGCATTTCACCCCGGCGGGTGAAAGCGGCGGCGATGATCTCGGGGCGGTCATCCCATTTGCTGCCACCCACGGCGCGGCGGATCACGTCGAAGTCGATCACCAGATCACCGGGGCGGGATTGCTGTCTGGCCCATGTGGACTTGCCGGAGGCTGGCGGGCCGCAGATGATCGTGACCGGGATGGCCGAGGGTTGCAGGCCATGGGGGATGGAGAAGCCCCAGACCTTGCGGGGCTGCTTGCGGCGCTGGACCCATGCCAGCAGATCGTCACCGGTGAGTGTGGCCTCGGCGCGCTGCTTCTCCCCGCTGTGGTGAGAGGTGCAGAGGCTTGTGAAGGTGTTATCCCAGAACAGGGCCGGGTCGTGGTCGTGGGGCAGATCGTGGTCAACCACTGAGGCTGCGGTGGTGCGGCCATCAGCCAGGCAGTATTCGCACAGAGGGTGCAGGTGCTGGTCGCGGAAGCGTTCCCATGCTCTGGTGTATCCGCGTTCCCGGGCGCTGCCTCTGTCTTCTCGGCGCGGCGCCTTGTGTTTCGGTGCCGGGGCGCGCGTGGTGCGCGGCAGGCCGTGGCGGCCGGGGGCGGGTGGCATGCTGTTCCCCTCGCTCTGATCTGTCGATAGCTTCCGGCGAATTCAAGAGATGGAGATTCGATATGCTTTTTGTTCGCTTGGCTGTCCTGATCTTTGGCATCTCACCAGCAATGGCGCTCGCAGATCAGGTTTCCATCCGTGGGCTGGACAAGAAATCGTCAGATATCTTCATCACCGGCGTCGTTCACGGCATTCTTGGCGTGTCAGCTCGAGAGTGGAACGACCGAGGTCAGGCATTTTTCTGCCCTCCCGACGACGTGGCAATATCGTTCGACTTGGTTGTAGATTTGGTATCCCAATACGAAGATGGGCCGGTCGCTGGAGATAGTTTCTCTCATACAGCTGTGTATGCCCTCGCGACAGAGTTCCCTTGCCCATAAGACTGATCCACAGAGCGCATCAGTCAAACGAGTTCCTGGATGGCGAAACGTCTGCCAGCGCCGCATCCAGATCGGCCAACCCCCTTGTGTGGCGTTCACGCGCGCCACCGGCATGCAGGAGCTGCACCGAAGGTTCTTGCGGGCGGAGGATCCTGCCCATGTCTTCGGGCAGGTCTGAACGTCATGGCGGCCTGAGCCGCAATAGGTGCAGCGCATCACTTTTTGCTGGGCATGGGCGATGGGCTGTCCGGCGCTTTACCGACTGTCGGGGTGTAATTGCACGGGATCACTGCCGAGCCGCCGCGGGGGACCGGGCCGGGTTGGCCGGGTACTGCCTGATAACCTCGGGCAATGAACGTCGGCCTCGCCTCCTGTTCCACAAGGGTAAGCATGCCCAGCGGGAAGGTCTCCCGGAAGTGCCGGTCCCCTTGGAACCAATCGCAGGTCGCCTCGTCATCATCGACCGACCGAACAGTCATCGGGCAGCACAGATTGCGCGGGCGTGCCCGCAAGACGACCACATCGCCGGGGCGGATGCTGCCATCGTCCAGCATCTCGATCTCACACCGCACATCCATCACGCGACCGGCCAGACCGAGCAGCCAGCAGGCAATGCGGGTGCGGATGGTGAAGCTGCGAGGCATGCGGACGGAGAGGGTGATCCCCTGCAGCACTTCCTTGGGGCTGATGGTCAGTTTGCCGATGTTCTGGGCCATATTGAATTCCTAACTCCAGGCCTAAAATATCCTCCGGCGAGAATCGTATCGCACTTAATGTTGGAGGACTGAATGCAGTCGGATTTCGCGATTAAGACCTGCCTTCTTTCGAACGCAAATATTGGCGATTTGATCGTATTGAGGGGGCCATTTGGAGACAATGCCCTCGCCATTGTGTCTGGGGATCCGGAAGGGAACGAGCATGATCGTCACCGCCGCGCACTCTTCTTGGATGTCAGTATCAGGCCAGATGCACCGCCCGCCGCACATGTTTACTTAGAACCAGTCGGACAAACTGTGATAAATTTTGGACGTGATTGGCATATGGAGCCCGATTTCAATTGGGTCACAGCGAGGCTTGGCAATGAGGACCGGGTCCAAGCAGCATTGGCCATAAGCGGGGATCGTCTGTTTATACCCGCCACAACACCCAGTCAGTTCCGAGATAGAGCCTACATCAACCTTGTGGACTTCGCTGAGACGCGCTTCCTGGAGCCCGAGCCGATGCATTCTTTCATTTACGGCTACAGAGTGTATTCCAGCACGGTGGCGCGCGATCGTGGTGATGCCCCAATTTTCGTGCGCCCAGATAGACGCCAACAACCGGCCTAAAATTAAAACGCCCTCGGCAATCCGGGGGCGTTTCTCGTCTGGTCATAGCTTCGCTGACGTGCGCGCAGGGTGTCCCATCAGGGCAGTCCTGCGGCTGAGGGTCTGGGCGTCCAGCTTTCGCCTCGCCTCAGGTCGACCCCACCTGACTGCCAACATACTGACTCTGGTGAATCAGGTCAACGATGCTTTGCGCCCTAGACCGCCATTCATTGTGCGCGAGCACTGTGCATCCTCGTTCCTTAATGCGGTCGCTCGTGGGATTCGCAAAAAGCTAGGCCGGGCGATGGCCAACGTTGATGTAATCGCCGCCACGTCCTCTCGCGCGCATTACCCGGACCAGGACAAATCCGCCGACCTCGTTCGCTTGCAGTCATGTGATAATGACTACGACCTTGCCGCGTACACGACCAGCCTCTGACAGGGCGAGGGCCCGTTTGATCTCCGAAAGCGGCAGGATCGTCTCAACGTGCGGCGTGACCTGACCCGCATCAACCAGCGCCTGAATCGCTACCAGGGTCGCTGCATTGGGCACCGTGAACGAGCGTTTGACCTCGACCCCATATTGCGCGGCCTCATGACCTTCTGGGAAAGCTACCACGGTGACCATGATCCCGCCCCGCCGCAACGTTTTAAAAGCGCGCTGGAAGGTGTCGGCCCCGACCGTGTCGAAGACCACGTCTATGTCCCGGATACTTTCCTCGAAGGGCTGTGCGGTGTAGTCGATCACCATGTCCGGCCCGAGTGAACGAACGAAGGCCATGTTGCGGGGGGATGTCAGGGCGGTGACGTGCACTCCCTTCGCTTTGGCAAATTGTACCGCTAGCGATCCAACGCCACCAGAAGCGCCGGTGATCAGCAGGCGCTGACCTTCGACTAACCCGGCCTCACCGAACAGGGCCTGCCATGCAGTGGTGCCCGCCAGCGGCAAAGCGGCCGCGCGCACGGTGTCCAGCTTCTTCGGCTTGCAGGCGATATCCGTCGCCTTAACCGTCAGATATTGTGCAAAGCCACCGCTTTTTACCATGCCAAAGACCTCATCCCCGTGCTTAAACGCAGCAACGGAGGCACCAACCTCCTCGATCACGCCGACGAACTCGCTGCCTAAGCGGATGGGGAGCATCATTCCCATCCGCTGACCGGCGCCACTGCGGCTCTTCCAGTCAATCGGGTTGATCCCCGCCGCGCTTACCTTGACCAGCACTTCATCCGGCTGCGTGACCGGACGCTCAATCTCGACAAGTTCTACGACGTCATTGGATCCATAGGTTGTGATCAGGGCAGCACGCATAGTTCGGTCTTTCATCTTGGTGATTGATCTTGCCGGTGATAGCAGACGGTTTCATCGATATTTTGCCAAAGGGCATCGCTGAAATGCCAATCTCAATTCCGCACGTCATCCTGTATCGCGTTCATAAGCGCCGTGACGAGGCGTTGCCGGAGCACGCGCATGGGCAAGCGCAGCTGACCTTCGCAATCTCGGGCATGGTGCAGTTGCGCACCGAAGACGGCATTTGGCTGTTGCCGCCCCAGCTTGCCGCCTGGATCCCGCCGGACATTCCACATCGCCTTGACATCATGACCAACGCGGAACTGTGGATCCTGTTATGGGACCCGGCCACGGTCCGCGCTTGGCAACCGGAAACGCTGCCGTCGCAAGCCTTCATCTCTCGGGTCTCGCCCCTCCTGCGCAGCCTGCTAGAAGCAGTCGCTGCGATGGATGCGCTGTCGGAGCGAAGGGAACTGGCGCTCAGGCTGATCCTTCACGAGTTGCAGCGTGTTGAGGACGCTCCTACTTTTCTGCCGATGCCTACCAGCCAGGTGGGGCTGCGGGTGGCGGAACTGGCTCTTGCCGACCACCGTAACGCGCTGGATCTCGACACGCTTGCATCGCAGGCCGCGACTTCGGTACGGACGGCCAGCAGACGGTTTCCGGAAGAAACCGGGATGACGCTGAAGGCGTGGCGCCAGCGCGCGCGGATACTGTGGACACTCACCGAACTGGGCCGTGGAAAACCGATTGCGCGGGCGGCGCGAGACGCGGGATTTGCCAGCACCGCAGCGTTTTCGCATGCTTTCCGGCAGGTCATGGCATTGACGCCCAGTGAGTTCCTGTCCCTGCCATGACCGGTGTCGGACCACTCCTTCCCTACCGCTATAGATGATCACAATTCCCGCGCCCTCGGCATGGGTCAGCCCTTTCTCATGTGAATGTCAGAGGCCGGGACACGCACCTTGCGCACGGTCCCGAGCATGGATAGCTCGCCCTCGATCATCTGGCCCCGCAGGGCCATGAAGGCGACGCGCCAACCGGACAACCAACCTGCGCATGTGGATGGCGAGGCCGATGATTGCTGCGAGGATCTGGGGTTGCGTCGGATCGTTGGTCATTCGCGGGTCTCCTTGAGTTCTGCCCGCAGGACCGCGATCACCATTTCGGCGCGGGTCAGATCCTTGCGGGGCGTGGGGCGGATGAGAGTGAAGCCCGGCCGGGTTTCTTCCCGGGCGTCGGGCTGGGCGATCGGGGCATCCCAAGGGGCGCGGGACAGGGTGACCTCATCGAGGCCGCCAGAGTTGCCGGGAGCGCGGACAAGTGCCTTGCGGGTGGGGATCATGCGCGCTGCCCTCCGTGATGAGAGAAGAACAGGAAGGCCACGCCGAGCGCCGCGGTGAAGTCGGGCATATCAACCCAACCCTTTCCACCCATGTGCTGAATCCATGAGTATTCCTTTCCTGGGATCAGCACGTGCCTTCGGATTGCGTAGGTTTTCCCATCGCACCGCTCGATACCGTACTCAGTGACGGCCCATTGGCGGCCCTTCCAAATAATGCGGCTGAGGTTGTCAGTGCGGGCCGGGCATTCCGGGGCGAAATCCATCTCCGGCCATTCCAGAGGGTCCGATCCGAACTCAGGTGGAGAAACTTGCATGACGGCGGCACAGCCATGTGACGACGCCTGGCTTGGTATAGTCTGGATGGTGGGCCTCAGCCTTTTCGGCGCCGCACTCTTCACACGGACCCTTTGAAATGTGCCCAAGTCGAATTGCCGCCTGGACATAAAGGTGAGCTAAATAACGTTCAGGATGCGACTTGCGCCACGCTTGCTGTCTGGAGATACTCATGTGCCATCACCTCACTCGCCAATTGTCGTAGCTGGGTGGCGGGCGGGCATGGTTTCAGACGAAATAAGCCCGTCATGAGCCTCGATGTCCGCAGCCAGTCCGATGCTGTAGCAACCTTCGCTTCGAGCGGCGACATATCGCCATCCGTCACCGCTTCGTTATCGATATTCGACATGCTCGGTCCTCAAATGATTTGCACCAGAGGACGGGAAGGGTTATTCTGATCTTGCGAGATAGAATGCCCTGAGGCCCGCCCAGAAATGGAGCGGGTCTCTTTTATGCGGCGTAGGCAGCATCGGTCACGGGCGGGCGAGCAGCCAGCCATGCCGCGACCACGCTTTCCGGCCAGCCGACAGCCTTCTCGGTCAGCTTGACCGGGCGCGGAAAATCGCCTTTTGCCATGAGCTTATAGATGGTCGAACGGCTCAGGCCGGTCATTTTCTCGACTGCGGTTCTGCGGAGATACATGCGAAGCCCCTATGCTTGCGGGTGGAACATAGGGGCAACATGAGAGATCAATTCCGATCTGAAAAGATGGGCAGCTGGGCATAGGTGGGCAGTGCTGGGCAAAAGGCTTGCCCACCTATAATCAAGGGTTGCTCCCGAACTGGTTCAGCGCTCTCTTAATGGTTCGCCGCGAGAACCCTAGCTTCATTTCAACGTCATCCCATGTGTCAACTGTCGCTTCTTTCCCTTCTGGGTAGGTCGCATAAAAACATTCCGCGACATATCGCAAGCTATCGCCGGATGCCTTAGTCCTATCTCCACGCTCTCCGTCTTCGTTTGATGGATATCCGGGCCGCAGCATTTCGAATATACCATCATCTGATGGCGTAATCTTATTGTTGATCGACAGGCACTAACCTTCATATTTTTCCACTATTTTGGAGATATCAGATAGTGACGCAATCGATACAAGCCTCCTTTTTGCTGCGACAGGCATGGATTCTATGTGATCACTTTCCAACAGAACTGAAGCGGCATCGGCCTCTTTTATCGCTAAATTTGCGCTAACATACATATATATGTCATCTAAAAATATCCATTTTCCCAATGTAAAATCTCTCAGGTGAAATCCTCGTCTTTGCTTCAGTATTGCACTATCAACTATTTGCACATCAGAGCACGGCCCGACTAAATATAAAGGTGTGGACATCAGGAATCTTTGAAAGATGCTCCAAGCCCTATCATGCAAAAAGATATCAACCTCTCGGACATTTGAGCCCGAAAGCACTTCATCATCGGTTGGCTCGGAGTAGAACTTAGTTCCACGCAATCTAGCTTCTTCCTGCCTATCGCGTCTTATAATGTATCGGGAAGCTATTATTCTCAGAGCCTCCATATCACTCTTTTTTCCAGATGATGCTTCGAGGAATTTATCCCGAATGAGATGGATAGGAGTAAAGTCTTCGTGGCGATACATCAGCCGATCCTTCCAATAACTTTCGCAGGCTTCTGATCCAGATAGCCCGCCCATGCTTCCATCATCTTGCGCCGCTTCTCGAACAGATCAGAGCGGGCATAGGCTCTTTCGGTTTCATCCCCGGACAGGTGCGCCAGCGCCGCCTCGGCAACCTCACGCGGGAAGCTGGTCTTCTCCTGCGCCCAAGTCCTGAAACTGGTGCGAAAGCCGTGGATATCGACCGGGAAGCCGTTCTCGCGGATCAGCTTCAACAGGGTCGCATCGGACAGCGGCCTGTCTTTGATGGTGCCGGGGAACACGAGGCTATCATGCAGGCCCTGGGCCTTTCTGAGAGCCGCCACCGCGCGCGGTGACAACGGAACCCTGTGGGGCCGGTCCATCTTCATCCTCTCGGCCGGGATCTCCCAGACCTTTGCGTCGAGGTCGAACTCCGGCCAGCGGGCCTCACGGGCCTCATTCGACCGGACGCAGGTCAGCACCAGCAACTCAAGGCAGAGCTTTGTCGAGATGCCGGCATTCGACGCGGCGACGACATCAAGGCAGGCCGCGACCTCAAGATAAGGCAGGGACTTCCGGTGCGTTGTCTTTCCGGACTGCTTGGGCAGGCCCTTGTCTACGGCGTCAACCGGATTGTCCTTTCGCCAACCCTTCGCAATGCACCACTTCATCACGGTGCCGATCCGCTGTTTGACCCGGCGAGCGGTCTCGGCCTTCTCGAGCCAGATCGGCTGAAGCACCGCCAGCACATCGGCGGTGGTCACATCGGGCGCTCGCGTGTTCCCGATGATCGGGAAGGCATAAGTCGCCAGGGTGTTGAGGAACTGGTCGCCGTGCTTCGGGTTCTTCCAGGTCGGCAGGTTGATCTCGTGGACCTCCGCGCTGCTTCCTCGAAAGTCAGCACCTCCTGAGAGGACCGGCGGGCGCCAAGCGGATCGCCACCTTCCCGCGCCAGCTTCCTGTTCCCGAAGGCGGCGAGCCTGGCATCCGCGAGTGTGACGAAATCCACGCTGCCCATCCCGAGTTCGCAGCGTTTGCCGTTGATCACGATGCGCTGCACCCAGAACTTGCCTCCGGTCGGATCGACCCTAAGATAGAGCCCATGGCCATCGAAGTATTTGCCGGGCTTGGTGACGGTCCGCACCATGCGGGCTGTCAGGCTCTTCGCGGGCTTTCGCACAATCGGTATCCCAGCACCGCCAGCGCGGCCTGCGGATCATCACCAATCACCGCCGCGATGCGGTCAGGCGCGGCAAAGGGTTCCGGGAGGGCTTCCGGATCTTCCGGCGGCTGCCAGACCGCGATCAGGGCCTGCGCGCGGTCGGCGGCAGCCATGTCGGCGCCCCAAGCGGGTTCAGTCAGCGGCGAGACCGCATTCGTCAGATAGACGCCCGCGACAAGGTCCGAGGCCACGCGGTAGCGGTTGCCGGCCGTGTCCTGGTATTCGGGTGCGATGGTGAAGGTATCTTCATCCTCAGGCCCACAACCTGTGGCGCGCGAGAACTGCCCGGCATCGGCGAGATGCGCGACCGGGCAAGCGGTGGTGATGCGGATCTCAGACATAGAGCCCTCCCCAATAGCTGCGGATCTGCGCTTCTTCTGCTGGCGTGAAGCCTCCATGCCGAAGGATGATACCGGCTTGCGTAGAATTGACGCCGGTTGGCCTCAGGGCGTTGCCGGGAGTGTTCGTCGTGGTGTCAATTACGACTGCATCGAAAGCATCGACCCAAGCCCGCCCGTATTGCCCCGGCGGCTGACCACTTCCCAGCATAAGGCTATCGCCGCCGTCATTTACCAAGAGCCAGATATCGGGTTTTCCTGCCTCGTTGACGTCGTTTGGAGTGACAACATTCTGGTACGTACGCTTCACAGCACCAAAGTTAATGTTGACGTTTTCGAAGCGGAATGACCTTCCTGCTGGGTGGCTGCCGAAGTAAGATCCTAAGACCAGATTTGCTTGGACGAAGGGATTACCGAAGCA
>NZ_JAMCCR010000012.1:0-140917 GCF_023371075.1 Pseudomonas sp. GX19020 | reverse complement strand
ATTGCAAGCCCCGTGCGGGGGAGCCTACAGGTGGCCAGAGGCCAAGGTGAAGGAAGAGGCCATACGCTCTGCAGGTGTTTTCGGCGAATAGCAGGGCAGGGGCCTTGATTTCCTCAGGCTTTGGTGCAAAAGGGGCGCGCGGCGCTGACAAGTGCCGTTTGCCTGATTCTTCGGGTGGGTAGTTTGTTCCGCCCGTTCAGAGAAAAAGACCGTCAACATGTGAACCTATCGGATGCGGCCATCCTGGCCTCATCATGACGTTCCGAAGGAAGAAGCAATGCAAGGTCAGACCATTCGCATCCGCCTCAAGGCCTTCGATTACCGCGTGCTGGATGCCAGCACCCAGGAAATCGTTTCCACGGCCAAGCGCACCGGTGCAGAAGTCCGCGGGCCGATCCCGCTGCCGAACAAAATCGAGAAATTCACGGTTCTGCGTGGTCCGCATATCGACAAGAAGTCGCGCGACCAGTGGGAGATTCGTACCCATAAGCGTCTTCTCGACATCGTCAATCCGACCCCCCAGACCGTGGACGCGCTGATGAAGCTCGACCTCGCCGCTGGCGTGGATGTCGAGATCAAGGTGTAAGGGGGCAAAGATGCGTTCCGGTATTATCGCAAAGAAGCTGGGCATGACCCGGCTGTTCCTGGAAGACGGCAAGCAGATCCCGGTCACGGTGCTGCAGCTTGACGCCCTTCAGGTCGTGGCAAACCGCACCGACGACGTTGACGGCTATACCGCTGTTCAGCTCGGCGCCGGCACTGCCAAAGTTTCGCGCACCACTGCCGCGCAGCGTGGCCATTTCGCGAAAGCGAATGTCGCCCCCAAGCGCAAGCTGGTCGAGTTCCGCGTCTCGCCTGACAACCTGATCGAAGTGGGCGCCGAAATCTCGGCCGAACACTATGTTTCGGGCCAGTTCGTCGATGTCGCAGGCACCTCGATCGGTAAAGGCTTTGCCGGTGCGATGAAGCGTCACAACTTCGGCGGTCTTCGCGCGTCGCACGGTGTGTCGGTTTCGCACCGTTCGCACGGTTCGACCGGCCAGTGCCAGGACCCCGGCAAGGTGTTCAAGGGCAAGAAAATGGCTGGCCATATGGGGGCCGTTCGCGTGACCACCCAGAACCTGCAGGTCGTCAAGACCGATGCAGAGCGTGGCCTGATCCTCGTCAAGGGCGCTGTCCCCGGTTCGGCCGGTGGCTGGGTCACTGTCAAGGATGCCGTGAAAAAGGCTCCGCATGCTGACGCTCCGCGTCCGGCTGCCGTCAAGGCGCTCGCGGGTGCTGCTGCTCCGGCTGTGGAAGCAGTCGAAGGGGGTGAAGCATGAAACTTGATGTGATCAAACTCGACGGCGACAAAGCCGGTTCGGTTGACCTGAACGAAGCGCTGTTCGGCCTTGAGCCGCGCGCCGACATTCTGCACCGTGTGGTCCGCTGGCAGCGTGCGAAAGCACAGGCCGGTACCCATTCGACGCTGGGTAAATCGGATGTGAGCTATTCGACCAAGAAGATCTACAAGCAAAAAGGCACCGGTGGCGCACGTCACGGGTCCAAGAAAGCTCCGATCTTCCGTCACGGTGGTGTCTATAAGGGCCCGCAGCCCCGCAGCCACGCCCATGACCTGCCGAAGAAGTTCCGTGCGCTCGGTCTGCGTCACGCGCTTTCGGCCAAGGCCAAAGCCGGCGAACTGGTGATCCTCGACAGCCTCGCGCTGGCCGATGCGAAAACCGGTCTTCTGGCCAAAACCCTGGGCGAGCGTGGCTGGAAACGCGTTCTGGTCATCGATGGTGCAACGGTTGATGCGAATTTCGCACTGGCTGCCCGCAACATCGAAGGCGTGGACGTGCTCCCGACCATCGGCGCCAATGTCTATGATATCCTGAAGCGTGACACGCTCGTGATCACCAAAGCAGGTATCGAAGCTCTGGAGGCTCGCCTGAAATGAGCGCGAAAGCAGAACATTACGATGTGATCCGCAAGCCGGTCATCACCGAGAAAGCCACCCTGGCCTCGGAAAATGGCGCGGTTGTGTTCCAGGTTGCGATGGCATCGACCAAGCCGCAGATCAAAGAGGCCGTTGAGGCCGTCTTTGGCGTCAAGGTCAAAGCCGTCAACACCACCATCACCAAAGGCAAGGCCAAGCGTTTCCGCGGCCGCGCCGGTGAGCGTTCGGACGTGAAAAAGGCCTATGTGACCCTCGAAGAGGGCAACACGATCGACGTGTCGACCGGCCTCTGATCTTCTGATCGGTGAAATTGAAAGCCCCTGCGAAAGCGGGGGCTTTTTTTCGTTGTGGGGTATGGCGCTGCGCCACTCCGGCCCGAAAACGGTGCCTGAGGTTTCTGCCCGCTGCCGGACCGGCCAAAGCGGGCTTTCCGGCGGGCAGGCGGGGTGTTGCCGTCATTTGTCAACCAGGGGATACCTGCGTTGAGGCCGGACACAGGGGGAGGCACAAAGGCACCCGACCGGAGCCGCAACACTTTGAGGCCCGGAGCCGCGTAACAAAACCGGAGTGAACATGTCGCTGTCGAAAACCGCCATTGCGGCACTCAGCCTTTCCCTCCTGCCTCTCGCAGGACATGCCTTTACGGTTTCCAGCGAGTCGGCGGATTTCCTCGTCAGGGGCGGCGAAGCCGTGACCGGCAATCCGGTCGGGATCCAGGCGGAGAACCAGTGCTATCCTGCCAGTGACGACCTCTCGGCCCCCGGCAGGATCCTTGCCGATGGCGACTGGGTGGTGACCAGCGAGGTGTCTTTCTATGATTTTGAACTGGTCAGCTTTGCCGCCATCGCCACGCCTCGAGACGGTGGCGGCTGTGAGTTCTTCGATGGCAGGATCGCGGTCTGGAAAGACGGCGCCTTTGTTGCGCTGATCGAAGAGGGCGTCGCCGATCAGCTGCTGATCGGCCATATCCGCCCCGTTGACGGCACCGTAGTCGAGATCGGCAGCGGTGCGGTGCAGCCCGACACCGTGGGATATATCGCTTATGATGCGGCGACCGAAGAACTCTTCGTCACCGCGCAGCGCTAGGCAGGGCAGGGGCGCGGAAAAAGCGCACAGAGCTGTTGCCGCCCCAACTTCTTTCTGTTACCAGCCCTCCATCCCAAAGCCCCCGGATTCGTCCGGGGGTCTTTGGTTTTGCCGAACTCTTTCACCAGAAGGGGCAAGGCAACTCAGCCGGGGATCTTCGGAGCCCTTAACCCCGGGCCGAAAAGCCACCTTCAGATCGCAAGATCAGCGGGCGGCACTTATGGCCCATGAAGCAAACGGAAGACAGAGAACATGGCACTCAGGTCTTATAAACCTACGACGCCAGGCCAGCGCGGGCTGGTTCTGATCGACCGTTCGGAGCTGTGGAAGGGCCGCCCTGTTAAAGCGCTGACCGAAGGTCTGCGTAAACATGGTGGTCGGAACAATACCGGACGGATTACTGTGCGCCACCAGGGCGGCGGGGCAAAGCGCCTCTACCGCATCGTGGATTTCAAACGCGCAAAATGGGATGTCGCAGCGACCGTTGAACGGATCGAATACGACCCCAACCGCACCGCCTTCATCGCGCTGGTGCGTTATGCTGACGGCGAGCAGGCCTATATCCTCGCGCCGCAGCGTCTGGCTGTTGGTGACCAGGTTGTCGCCGGCGCCAAAGTCGACGTGAAGCCCGGCAATGCAATGCCTTTCTCGGGCATGCCGATCGGTACCATCGTGCACAACGTGGAACTGAAAGCCGGCAAAGGTGGTCAGCTGGCACGCGCCGCAGGCACCTATGCTCAATTCGTCGGTCGTGACGGCTCCTATGCGCAGATCCGCCTCTCGTCGGGCGAACTGCGTCTGGTCCGTCAGGAATGCATGGCAACCATCGGTGCCGTGTCGAACCCCGACAACTCGAACCAGAACTTCGGTAAAGCCGGTCGTCTGCGTCACAAGGGCGTCCGCCCGACCGTTCGCGGTGTGGCAATGAACCCGATCGACCACCCGCATGGTGGTGGTGAAGGCCGGACCTCGGGTGGCCGTCACCCGGTTACGCCCTGGGGCAAACCCACCAAGGGCGCCCGTACGCGCACCAACTCGACGACGGACAAATACATTGTCCGCTCGCGTCACGCCAAGAAGAAAGGGCGCTGATCCATGGCACGTTCCATCTGGAAAGGCCCGTTTGTCGATGGCTATGTCCTGAAAAAGGCAGAAGCATCGCGCGCTTCGGGCAAGAGCGAAGTGATCAAGATCTGGTCGCGCCGTTCCACCATCCTGCCGCAATTCGTCGGGCTTACCTTCGGCGTCTATAACGGCAAAAAACACGTCCCGGTCGCTGTGACCGAGGAAATGATCGGTCAGAAATTCGGTGAATATTCGCCGACCCGTACCTATTACGGGCATGCTGCCGACAAAAAAGCCAAGAGGAAGTAAGCCATGGGTAAGGAAAAGAATCCGCGCCGCGTGGCGGATAATGAGGCGATGGCCGTGGCACGTATGCTGCGCACCTCGCCCCAGAAACTGAATCTGGTTGCGGGCCTGATCCGCGGCAAGAAAGTCGACAAGGCTCTGGCCGATCTGACCTTCTCCAAGCGTCGTATCGCTGGCGAAGTGAAGAAAGTCCTGCAATCCGCGATTGCCAATGCCGAGAACAACCATGGTCTCGACGTTGACAACCTGATCGTGGCGGAAGCCTGGTGCGGCAAGAACCTGGTGATGAAGCGGGGCCGTCCGCGGGCTCGTGGTCGCTTCGGCAAAATCATGAAGCCGTTCAGCGAAATCACCATCAAGGTTCGTCAGTCCGGGGAGTCGGCATAATGGGTCAGAAGGTCAATCCGATCGGCATGCGCCTTCAGGTCAACCGTACCTGGGACAGCCGCTGGTTCGCTGAATCGAAAGATTTCGGCAACCTGCTTCTGGAAGATCTCCGCATCCGTGAGTTCATCCACAAGGAAGCCAAGCAGGCCGGCATCTCGAAAGTCGTCATCGAGCGTCCGCACCGCAAGTGCCGCGTGACCATCTACTCGGCGCGTCCGGGTGTGATCATCGGCAAAAAAGGCGCTGACATCGAGACGCTTCGCAAGAAGGTCGCGGCCTTCACCGCCTCGGACCTGCATCTGAACATCGTCGAAGTGCGCAAGCCCGAAGTCGATGCCCAGCTGGTGGCCGAGTCGATCGCACAACAGATGGAGCGTCGTGTGTCGTTCCGTCGTGCGATGAAGCGTGGCGTGCAGAACGCGATGCGCATGGGCGCCCTCGGCATCCGTGTGAACGTGGCTGGTCGTCTTGGTGGTGCGGAAATCGCGCGTACCGAATGGTACCGTGAAGGCCGTGTGCCGCTGCACACCCTGCGCGCGGATATCGACTATGCGCTGAGCGAGGCCGAAACCCCCTATGGGATCATCGGCGTCAAAGTCTGGATCTTCAAAGGCGAAATCCTTGAGCATGATCCGCAAGCCCATGATCGTCGCCTGGCAGAGGCAGCGGATGCTCCGGCACCCCGCGGTCCGCGCCGTGAGCGTGGCGACCGTGAGCGCGCCTGAGGAGTATTGAACAATGCTGCAACCAAAGCGCACTAAATTCCGCAAGATGCACAAGGGCCGCATCAAGGGCGAAGCCAAAGGCGGCTCCACCCTGAACTTCGGCTCGTTTGCTCTGAAATCGACCGAACCCGAGCGCGTCACGGCGCGGCAGATCGAAGCGGCCCGCCGCGCGATCACCCGCCACATGAAGCGTCAGGGCCGTGTCTGGATCCGTATCTTCCCGGATACCCCGGTTTCGGCAAAGCCGACCGAGGTCCGGATGGGTTCCGGTAAGGGCTCGGTCGATTACTGGGCCTGCAAGGTGAAGCCCGGCCGCATCATGTTCGAGATCGACGGTGTCAACGAGGAAATCGCTCGTGAAGCCCTGCGTCTCGGCGCGATGAAACTGCCGGTCACCTCGCGCATCGTGGCGCGCGAAGACTGGTAATCTGCCAGATCTTCGTGACAGAAACAGAAGGCCCCCGGCGGGAGATCGCCGGGGGCCTTTTCCGTGTGATATGGCTTAACGGTGGTCCGACCGGGCGCTATTTCGTGCTGATGACATGCCAGACGCCACCCTTGCCGTCTCCGGTCGCATCACCTGCCTTTTTATCTCCGATATAGAAATAGGCCGGCTTGCCGTCATAGGCCCATTGCATGGCGCCATCTTTGCGCGCCGTCATGGTCCAGCCTTCGCCCAGGGTTTCGCCGGTTTTGGCGAGATAGGGCGGCCAGTTGGTGGCGCAGTCGTCATAGCAGCTGCTTTCTGCGCCTTTGTCATTATCATAGGTATAGAGCGTCATCTTCGTCATTCCGGTCTCGGCCCGCACCATACCCGCTGAGCTGAGCAGTAGGCAGGCGAGGGTGAGTGTCACGCGTGAAGGTTTCATGATCAGGGCTCCCGAAAGAGGAATTCGACCGGCCGGACAGGCGACCTGCAGTCAGGTGCAGCCTGCGGTGCGCAAAGGATGCGCCCGGTTGGCCCGGATGCGTATTCACCTTTCCGAGACGGCGGGAGAGAACGGCCATCTCTGGCCGATCCGTGGGAAGATCCGGACCAGCAGGGTGGCAAAGGGCCCGCCGGAAGTTCTTTCTTGCCCTTTGGGTGGTGCTCCTGTATCAGGCCCCATCCACGGATCCGGGGCGACTCGGATTCGTTGATATTTCATTGATCCACCAGGTCAAAGGTCACCCGGCCACATGTCGGGGCCCTCTGGTGAATGTAAAAGGAAAAGGCGAATGACCGCCAAAGAACTGACCGGGAAAACCCCGGACCAGCTGCGTGACAGCCTTGTTGCGCTCAAGAAGGAAGCCTTCAATCTGCGCTTCCAGCAAGCGACCAACCAGCTTGAGAACACCGCCCGCATGCGCACCGTGCGCCGCGAAGTGGCCCGTATCAAAACCGTTCTCGGCCAAAAAGCCGCTGAAGCTGCGAAGTAAGGATCAGACCCATGCCGAAGCGCATCCTGACTGGCACCGTGACCTCCGACAAGAACGAGCAGACCATCACTGTCTCGGTCGAGCGTCGTTTCAAGCACCCGCTGCTGCAGAAAACGGTCCGTAAGTCGAAGAAATACCGCGCCCATGACGCGGAAAACAAATTCAAAGTGGGTGACACTGTTCGTATCGAGGAGTGCGCGCCGATTTCGAAGACGAAGCGTTGGACGGTGGTGGTCGAGGCCTGAGCAATCAGTCCTCTCCATACCGTTCAGCTACAACTGAGCGATACCCCGGGGCGGTTGATCGCTGTCCCCGAAGGTCGGGAGAAACCAAATGATCCAGATGCAGACCAATCTGGATGTAGCTGATAACTCCGGCGCCCGCCGGGTTCAGTGCATCAAGGTTCTGGGCGGCTCGCACCGCCGCTACGCATCCGTGGGCGACATCATCGTGGTGTCGGTCAAGGAGGCGATTCCTAAGGGTCGCGTTAAGAAAGGTGACGTGCGTAAAGCCGTCGTCGTTCGCACCGCGAAAGAAGTTCGTCGTGAAGATGGCACCGCCATCCGTTTCGACCGCAACGCTGCCGTCATCCTGAACAACCAGGGCGAGCCGGTCGGTACCCGTATCTTCGGGCCGGTGGTTCGTGAGCTGCGCGCGAAGAACTTCATGAAGATCATCTCGCTGGCGCCGGAGGTGCTGTGATATGGCTGCTAAGCTGAAAAAAGGCGACACCGTCGTCGTTCTGACCGGCAAGGACAAGGGCAAGCAAGGCGAGATCTCGTCTGTTTCGCCGAAAGCCGGCAAAGCTGTGGTTGATGGCGTGAACATCGCGATCCGTCACACCAAGCAATCCGCAGGCAGCCAGGGTGGCCGCATCCCGAAAGCGATGCCGATCGACCTGTCGAACCTCGCGCTGCTCGACAAAAACGGCAAAGCGACCCGCGTTGGCTTCCGTGAGGAAGACGGCAAGAAGATCCGCTTCGCCAAGACCACCGGGGAGGCTATCTGATGTCGGATAAAGCAACCTATACCCCGCGTCTGAAGGCCGAGTTCAAGACCAAGATCCGCGCCGCTCTTAAGGAGGAATTCTCCTATAAGAACGACATGCAGATCCCGCGTCTGGAAAAGATCGTCCTGAACATGGGCGTTGGTGAAGCGGTGAAAGACACCAAGAAGGTCAAGCAGGCCTCCGAGGAGCTTTCGCAGATCGCCGGCCAGAAGGCCGTCATCACCAAAGCCAAGAAATCCATCGCAGGCTTCCGCGTTCGTGAAGAGATGCCGCTCGGCACCAAAGTCACGCTGCGCGGCGACAAGATGTATGAATTCCTTGATCGTCTGATCAACGTGGCTCTGCCGCGCGTCCGCGACTTCCGCGGCGTGAAAGGCACCTCGTTTGACGGCAATGGCAACTATGCCATGGGCCTGAAAGAGCACATCGTTTTCCCGGAAATCGAATTCGACAAAGTCGATGAAGTTCTGGGTATGGACATCATCATCTGCACGAACGCCAAGTCGGATGCCGAAGCAAAATCCCTGCTGAAGCATTTCAACATGCCGTTCACGGCCTGATCGCGAGGAACCTGAAACATGGCTAAGAAATCCATGGTGAACCGCGAAGTGAAGCGCGAAAAGCTGGTGGCACAACATGCCACCAAGCGCGCTGCACTCAAGGCGGTGATCAATGACCAAGAGAAGCCGATTGAAGAGCGCTTTGCGGCGACTCTGAAACTGGCTGAGATGCCCCGCAACTCCTCGGCTGTGCGCATGCATAACCGTTGCCAGCTGACGGGTCGTCCGCATGCTTACTACCGTAAGCTGAAACTGTCGCGGATCAAGCTGCGTGACCTGGCCTCGTTCGGCCAGATCCCGGGCATGGTCAAGTCGAGCTGGTAAGGGAGAAAGCAGATGCCTGTTAATGATCCCATCGGCGATATGCTGACCCGTATCCGTAACTCGTCGCTGCGCGGCAAGTCCACGGTTTCGACCCCGGCTTCGACCCTGCGCGCCCGCGTCCTCGACGTGCTGCTCGCAGAAGGTTACATCCGCGGTTATGAAAAAGCCGAGACCTCGAATGGTCAGGGCGAATTCACCATCAGCCTGAAATACTACGAAGGCGAGCCGGTCATCCGCGAATTGAAGCGGGTCTCCAAGCCGGGCCGTCGCGTGTATATGGGCGTTGAGCAGCTTCCCTCGGTCCGCAATGGACTTGGCGTCGCGATCGTCTCGACCCCGAAGGGCGTTCTGTCGGATGCAAATGCACGCGCAGCCAATGTTGGCGGCGAAGTGCTTTGCACCGTGTTCTGAGGAGGGTTTAATGTCTCGTATCGGCAAAAAACCCGTAGAGCTGGCGAAGGGCGTTACCGCGTCCGTCTCCGGCCAGACCATCGAAGTCAAGGGGCCGAAAGGCACCCGTTCCTTCACCGCTGGCGACAATGTGTCGGTCACTGTTGAGGGCAATGAAGTGAAAGTCACCCCGCGTGGCCTTTCCAAAATTGCTCGTCAGCAATGGGGCATGTCGCGTTCGATGATCGAAAATCTTGTGACCGGTGTGACCACCGGCTTCAAGAAAGAGATGGAGATCCAGGGCGTTGGTTATCGTGCGGCGATGGCTGGCAATGTTCTGAAACTGTCTCTGGGCTTCTCGCATGAAGTGAATTTCGAAGTGCCGAAGGGGATCACCGTTACGACCCCGAAGCCCACCGAGATCACCGTCGAGGGCATCGATCAGCAGGAAGTCGGCCAGGTGGCAGCGAACATCCGCAACTGGAAGCGTCCCGAGCCCTACAAGGGCAAAGGGATCCGCTACAAGGGCGAGTTCGTCTTCCGCAAGGAAGGCAAGAAGAAGTAAGGGGCGCAAAAATGGCTTTGAACAAACGAGAGCTGTTCCTGAAGCGCCGCTTGCGCGTACGGAACAAAATCAAATCGGCGAATGCAGGTCGTCTGCGTCTCTCCGTTCACCGCTCGTCGAAAAACATCAGCGTTCAGCTGATCGACGATGTGAAGGGCGTGACCCTGGCAGCTGCCTCGTCGCTGGAAAAAGAACTGGGCGTCGTTGGCAAGAACAACGTCGAAGCAGCCGCGAAAGTGGGTGCAGCGATTGCAGAACGCGCCAAAGCAGCTGGTGTGGAAGAAGTTTACTTCGACCGCGGTGGTTTCCTCTTCCACGGCAAAATCAAGGCTCTGGCCGATGCTGCTCGTGAAGGCGGTCTGAAGTTCTGATCCCTGCGGGTGGCGATGGGTTTTTACTTACCCCGCGCCACCCCGATGATCCGGGAGCGCTGCACATTCGGGAAACCGGGCCTGGCAGCATCTCACCAGGATTGAACCAAATCAGGCGCGGCTCGCCCGTGCCACTCACGGAAAGGACTCTGTCACATGGCAGAACGTGATAACCGCCGGGAGCGTCGTGACGACCGTCGCGAAGAGACCCCGGAATTCGCAGATCGCCTCGTCGCGATCAACCGCGTGTCGAAAACCGTCAAGGGCGGTAAGCGCTTTGGCTTCGCAGCTCTCGTCGTCGTCGGCGACCAGCGCGGCCGCGTCGGTTTCGGCAAGGGCAAGGCGAAAGAAGTGCCGGAGGCAGTTCGTAAAGCCACCGAGCAGGCCAAGCGTCAGATGATCCGTGTGCAGCTGAAAGACGCCCGCACGCTTCACCACGACATCGAGGGCCGTCACGGCGCTGGTAAAGTCGTGATGCGGACCGCTGTTGCAGGTACCGGTATCATCGCCGGCGGCCCGATGCGCGCTGTCTTTGAAATGCTCGGTGTGCAGGACGTTGTTGCGAAGTCGCTCGGCTCGCAGAACCCCTACAACATGATCCGCGCCACGTTTGAGGGTCTCTCGAAAGAGAACTCGCCGCGTTCGGTTGCGGCACGTCGTGGCAAGAAAGTCGCCGAGATCCTGCGTAAGCCGGAAACCGAAGCGGCGGAGGGCTGATCGAAATGGCTAAGAAAACCATCGTCGTCCAGCAATACGCCTCGGCAGCACGCCGCCCGGCGATCCAGACCCAGACCCTGATCGGTCTCGGCCTGAACAAAATCAACCGCACCCGCGAGCTGGAAGATACCCCGGCAGTGCGCGGCATGGTCAACAAGATCCCGCATCTTGTGAAGATCATCGAAGAGCGCGGCTGAGCCTCGCAAGAGTTCTGAAAACGCCCCGGTCCCCGCGACCGGGGCGTTTTCTTTTTGCGCCACTGCCGCCAGGATGGTGCCGCATTACGAAAGGACCGCGCGTGCATCTGGTGAACTTTTCCGAACTGATGGGGCCTGACTGGCGTTTCCCGGATCCTGTCTGCAAGATCCCGGGGCTGAGTTCGGAATGCCATGTCATCGCGCCGGGCAGCCGCTCCTGGGGGCTGCGGCTGAATTCATGGGCTGCGGCGCGGCGCGCGGTCAGGGCTGCGCGGGAGCGGTCAGATGCAGTGCTGGTCAGCCATTTGCCGGGCGCGACATTGCGTGTGGCCGCGCTGGCAGGGCCAGGATCACGCAGCGGGGCAGGGATAAGACATATCGCATTTGCCTTCAATTTTACCGATCTGCCGCAGGGGCGGAAGTTGCGCGCCTATCGTGCCGCGCTGTCCCGCGTCGATGAATTCGTCATCTTCTCGAATTTTGAGCGCGACCTTTATGCGCGTCATTTCGGCCTGCCACCGGAACGTTTCACCTACCTGCCCTGGGCGATGGAGGTGCCCCGCACGGGTGAGGTGGAGGCACCCTTCGATCAGCCCTGGCTGGTCGCGCTTGGCGGCGAGGGGCGGGACTATGCGACGCTGATGCAGGCTGCGCGGATGCGCCCTGATCTGCGGCTGGTGGTGATCGCGCGGCCCTATAACCTTGCGGGGCTGGAACTGCCGCCCAATGTAAAGGCCTTCGCCAATTTGCCGGCGGCCTCGGCCTGGGGGCTGGTCAGCGGGGCTGCGGGGATGCTGTTGCCGCTGCGCGAGGGCCGCACGCCCAACGGCCATATCACGCTGGTTGGCGCACAGTTGCTGGGCGTGCCGCTGGCGATCACCGATTCGCTCGGGGTGCGGGATTATGTCGACCCGGCCACTGCGCTGTTGCTGCCGCCCGCCAGCCCGGAGGCGCTTGGCACCGCGATGGAGCGTCTTGCGTCCGGCGGGGCCGGGATCCGGGAAATGGCGCTGCGTGCCCAGGACATCGCCCGTGACCGCAGCGCGCCCTCGGTCTGGTGCGACTGGCTGGCCAGTCTCTGAGTTACTCTGCCGGGGGCTCTGTTCCCTCTTCGGCCGGGGCCTCCGGCTGGGCGGGGATATTGCCGGTGACGAGAATCGAGAAGCTGCGATCAGCATCCCCCATATCCGGTGCAAAAAGCGGGAAGGGCTCCGCAGAGCGGATCTGCGCCATGGCGATATTGTCGAACATCGGTTGCCCCGAACTTTCCGCGACCGCACTGGAGACGAGGCGGCCATCGGCGCCGGTGGTAAAGGCGACGCGTGTCGTGAAGTCACCGGTTATTCCGGCGTCGCGCAGTGTCGCGGTGTTCAGCCTGACGCTGTTGATCCGTGCGATCACTGCGGCGACATAATCTTCGGTCGTGGCGGGGGCCTCGGCTGCGCTCGCTGCTTCGGGCAGGGCTGCCTCGCCGGGCGCAGCCGGCTCTTGCGCAACAGCGGCAAGCGGAGAGAGTGACAGGCTGAGGGCCGCGAAAAGAGCAGTGAGGCGGGCGGCGGAAACGTAGGCGGTCATAGCAGATCCTGAGCAAATGGCCGGGTTCGTGCCCCGGCCAGGGGTGATGTCTGACCGTGCCGCGCTCAGGGTTCGGGCACCAGCGGCGACGCCGGGCTTGCCAGGGGCTGGGTGGTGGTCTATAGGCGCCAGCGTGGCCCAGCGGGCTGCGACTCACAACCAAGAAATGCCGTGTTGGCCCCATCCGTCGCAGGCGGGGCCGTTCCGGCCAGGAGTATGCGACATGAAACTGAATGAACTTCACGACAACGCTGGCGCCGCCCGTAAGAAAAAGCGCGTGGCACGCGGCCCGGGTTCGGGCAAAGGTAAAACCGCAGGGCGCGGTATCAAGGGCCAGAAATCCCGTTCGGGTGTGGCTATCGGCGGATATGAGGGTGGCCAGATGCCGCTCTATCGCCGTCTGCCCAAGCGCGGCTTCAACAAGCCGAACGCCAAAGAATATGCAGTCGTCAACCTGGGTCTGATCGAGAAATTCATCGACATGGGCAAGCTCGACATCAAGGCCGAGATCAACGAGGACGCGCTGGTTGCAGCCGGCCTGACCTCGAACAAGCGTGATGGTATCCGCATCCTGAACAAGGGCGAGATCAAATCGGCTGTCAAACTGAACGTGACCGGCGCTTCGGCCGCTGCTGTCGAGGCCATCAAGGCTGCTGGCGGCTCGATCACGGTAAAGGCTGACGCTGCGGCTGAATAAGCCAACAAAGCGGTTGTGAGCGGCGTCATCGTCGCTTACATCTCACTCACGTTTTCCTGCGCCGCCGGACCCGGATAAAACGGTCCGGCGGCGCTGTCCATGAAAGAGACCGGAAATGGCATCTGCCGCAGAGCAAATGGCCGCCAACCTCTCCTGGGGGGCTTTGGCCAAGGCGACCGATCTTCGCCAACGCATCTTCTTTACCATCGGCCTGCTGATCATCTATCGGCTTGGCACCTATATTCCGGTGCCGGGGATCGAAGGCGAGGCCCTTCGCCGCACATGGCAGGAGGTGGGGCAGGGGATCGGCGGGATGCTGAACCTGTTTACCGGCGGCGCCATGAGCCGGATGGGCATCTTCGCCCTTGGCATCATGCCCTATATCTCGGCCTCGATCATCGTCCAGCTGCTGGGCACGATGTATGAGCCCTGGAAGAACCTCAAGAAAGAGGGCGAACTGGGTCGCAAGAAGCTGAACCAGTATACCCGCTACGGCACCGTGCTGCTGGCGGTCTTCCAGGCTTACGGGATCGCAGCCTCGCTGCAGGCCGGTGACCTTGCGCATAATCCGGGCTGGTATTTCGTCGCGGGCGTCGTGATCACCCTGGTCGGCGGCACCATGTTCCTGATGTGGCTGGGCGAGCAGATCACCGCCCGCGGCATCGGCAACGGCATCTCGCTGATCATCTTCGTCGGTATCGTCGCCGAGATCCCGGCCGCGCTGATGAACTTCCTCGCACAGGGCCGTTCGGGCGCGATCTCGACCCCGGTGATCCTTGGCGTGATCGTGATGGTGATCCTTGTCATCGCCTTCGTCGTGTTCATGGAACGCGCTTTGCGCAAGATCCATATTCAGTATCCGCGCCGCCAGGTGGGGATGAAGGTCTATGACGGCGGCTCGTCGCATCTGCCGATCAAGGTCAACCCGGCCGGCGTTATCCCCGCGATCTTCGCCTCGTCGATCCTTTTGCTGCCGACCACCATCGGCACCTTCTCGGGCAATACGACGAACCCGGTGATCAGCTGGATCGCGCTGTATCTTGGCTATGGCACGCCGCTGCATGCCCTGGCTCTGGGTCTGCTGATTGTGTTCTTCAGCTATTTCTACACCCATAATGTCAGCTTCAAAGTTGATGAAGTGGCCGAGAATCTGAAGACGCAGAACGGGTTTATCCCGGGCATCCGTCCCGGCAAGAAGACCGAAGATTACCTCACCTATGTGACCAATCGCGTGCTTGTTCTGGGGTCTGCCTATCTGGCTGCCGTCTGCCTTCTGCCGGAATTCCTGATCGCCAATATCGGGCTGCCTTTCTACTTTGGCGGCACGTCGGTTCTGATCGTGGTGTCGGTGACGATGGATACGATCAACCAGGTTCAGTCGCATCTGCTGGCACATCAGTATGAGAGCCTGATCGAAAAGTCGCAGTTGCGCGGCAAGCGCAAGACGGGCCCGCGCGCGCCAGCCCGCCGCTAAGCCCGAGGTTAAGGGAGAGCCGGCACGCGAAGGCGTGCGGGCCTGAGGGAAAGGACAACGCTTTGGCGAAGAACATCATCCTGCTTGGCCCCCCCGGGGCCGGCAAAGGCACCCAGGCCAAGCGGCTCGAAACCGAGCGCGGCATGGTTCAGCTTTCGACCGGCGACATGTTGCGCGCGGCCAAAAGCTCGGGCACCGAAATGGGGAAGAAGGTTGCTGCGATCATGGATGCCGGCCAGCTGGTGACCGATGAGATCGTGATTGGCCTGATCGCCGAGCAACTGGACCGTGGTGCAGCTGGTGGTTTCATCTTTGATGGCTTCCCGCGCACCCTGGCCCAGGCCGATGCCCTGGGCGCATTGCTCGCTGCCAAAGGCACAAGACTGGACGCAGTGATCGAGCTGGTGGTGGATGATGAGGCCCTGGTTGGCCGTATCGTGAAGCGCGCCGAAGACGCTGCCAGTGCCGGCGAGCCGGTGCGTCCGGATGACAATCCTGAGGTCTTCGCCAAACGTCTGCGGGAATATTATAAACAGACCGCGCCCCTGCTGGGCTATTACTATGCCAAGGGTGGTCTGACCCAGGTTGATGGCATGGCCGCAATGGAGAGCGTTGCCGCCGGGATCGCGAAAGTTCTTGACAAGGCATGAAAATCCCGCGCGGGGCCTTGACCCGCAAAGCATTTGACCATATTGCACAGCGTCCCGGGGTGGAATCACCGCTCCGGGGTTTCCCATTTCGGGAAGATCGAATCGGCCGGAACAGTTTTGCTGGCCGGTTGTGAAAAAAGGTTCTGGAGCTACGGAACCGCAACGAAAGGAAATTACGCGTGGCACGTATTGCTGGCGTCAACATCCCCACCAATAAGCGCGTTCCGATTGCGCTTCAGTACATCACCGGCATCGGCCCGCATATCGCGCAGCAGATCGTCACCGCGCTGAGCATTGACCCGGCACGCCGCGTGAATGATCTCTCGGATGCAGAAGTGCTGTCGATCCGCGAATATATCGACGCGAACTTCACCGTCGAGGGCGACCTGCGTCGTGAAACCTCGATGAATATCAAGCGCCTGATGGATCTCGGCTGCTATCGCGGTCTGCGCCATCGTCGCGGTCTCCCGGTGCGTGGTCAGCGGACCCACACCAACGCTCGTACCCGCAAAGGCCCCGCAAAGGCCATCGCTGGCAAGAAGAAGTAAGGGGAGGCCTGACACATGGCACGTGATCCGAAAGCCGCCCGTGGTGGCAAGCGTAAAGAGCGCAAGAACATCGCCGCTGGCGTTGCTCATGTGAACTCGTCGTTCAACAATACCAAAATCCTGATCTCGGATGTTCAGGGCAATGCCATTTCCTGGTCGTCGGCCGGGACCATGGGCTTCAAGGGGTCGCGCAAATCGACGCCTTACGCTGCCCAGATGGCTGCTGAAGACGCCGGCCGCAAGGCGCAGGAACATGGCGTGAAGACGCTGGAAGTCGAAGTTCAGGGCCCGGGTTCGGGTCGTGAATCGGCGCTCCGCGCGCTGTCGGCCATTGGTCTGACCATCACTTCGATCCGCGACGTGACCCCGCTGGCGCATAATGGTTGCCGCCCGCCGAAGCGTCGCCGCGTCTGATCTTTCAAGATCAAGCCCGGGCCGTGCTGGTGCATGGCCCGGGCGTTCCTGTTTGACGGTCTGGTTCTCAGACTTCGTTAAAGACCCTCGGGCGCCGCGCTTCACCCGGAACATGGAAGCGATGGCAGGTATGGAGGCATAAGCATGATCCACAAGAACTGGCAGGAACTGATCAAACCGACCCAGCTGGTCGTGAAGCCGGGGAGTGACGCAGGCCGCGTTGCCACGGTCATCGCAGAGCCGCTGGAGCGGGGCTTCGGCCTCACGCTCGGCAACGCGCTGCGCCGCGTTCTGCTGTCGTCGCTGCAGGGCGCCGCGATCACCAGCGTCCAGATCGACAATGTCCTGCACGAGTTCTCCTCGGTGCCGGGCGTCCGCGAGGACGTCACCGATATCGTTCTGAACCTCAAAGGCGTTTCGCTGAAGATGGATGTCGAAGGGCCGAAGCGTCTTTCGATCTCGGCCCGTGGCCCCGGTGTTGTCACCGCGAGCGCGATCTCCGAGACCAACGGCATCGAAGTGCTGAACAAGGATCACGTGATCTGCCACCTCGACGACGGGGCAGACGTGTTCATGGAACTGACCGTGAGCACCGGCAAGGGCTATGTCTCGGCCGATAAGAACCGCCCGGAAGATGCGCCGATCGGCCTGATTCCGATTGATGCGATCTATTCGCCGGTCAAGCGCGTGTCCTACGAAGTGCAGCCGACCCGTGAGGGCCAGGTGCTCGACTATGACAAGCTGACCATGAAGATCGAAACCGACGGCTCGCTGACGCCGGATGACGCCGTGGCCTATGCCGCGCGCATCCTGCAGGACCAGCTGGCGGTGTTCGTGAACTTCGACGAGCCGGAAGCGGCACGTGGTGGCGAAGTGGATTCGGGTCTCGAATTCAATCCGCTGCTGCTGAAGAAAGTCGACGAGCTGGAACTGTCGGTCCGTTCGGCAAACTGCCTGAAGAACGACAATATCGTCTATATCGGCGATCTGATCCAGAAGACCGAAGCCGAGATGCTGCGCACCCCGAACTTCGGCCGCAAATCGCTGAACGAGATCAAGGAAGTGCTTTCGGGCATGGGTCTGCATCTCGGGATGGAAGTCGAAGACTGGCCGCCGGAAAATATCGAAGATCTGGCTAAGCGGTTTGAGGATCAGTTCTGAGCCGCATCGCCGGTTGACTGAACAAGGCCGGGGGGGCTAAGGCCCCCCGGACCCCCCGCCTCCCGCTTTGTGTGTGAGGGAGCACGATGAAGATCCGGGCAATCCCGCCCCAACGACGTCGGTCCAACGCAGACCGGCAACACAAAGTAAAAACGCTATAGGAGAGACCCATGCGTCACGCCCGCGGCTATCGTCGCCTCAACCGCACCCATGAGCACCGCAAGGCGCTTTTCTCGAATATGTCCGGCTCGCTGATCGAGCATGAGCAGATCAAGACTACCCTTCCGAAGGCGAAGGAACTGCGTCCGATCATCGAGAAGCTGATCACGCTGGCAAAGCGTGGCGATCTGCACGCCCGTCGTCAGGCTGCCGCCCAGCTGAAAGAAGACAAAGACGTCGAGAAGCTCTTCGCGATTCTCGGCCCGCGTTACAAAGATCGTCAGGGCGGCTATGTGCGCGTTCTGAAAGCCGGTTTCCGGTATGGCGACATGGCCCCGATGGCGATCATCGAATTCGTTGACCGTGACACATCGGCCAAAGGCGCAGCTGACCGCGCCCGTCTCGAAGCCGCTGAAGAGTGATCTCGCGCGACCGATCCCCGCCTGTCCGGGATCGGGATGAATAAAGGGCCCGCCTCTGAACGTCAGGGGCGGGCCTTATCTGTTCGGGTGCTATGGCTTTTACCTCGGTGCTTCCGGCTCTGATCGCTTCATGCGAAGCTGCGCCCATGACCGATCTCTTCGATTCCCTCAGAGGCCGCGTTGATCCGAAGCCCGCAGATGCGGGCGCGGCGCGCCCCTCTGCCGGCCGGATGTGGCCGAACAGCCTTACAGAGGTGAGAGGGCAGGCCCTGGCTTCTGAGGGCCCGCCCGGCGCGAGGCTGGTGGCCTGGTGTCGCAATCTGGCTTCGAGATAGTTCCTTCCAAACCCGGTACCCCAATGTCCGACCTTTTCGACAGCGCCCCCAGGCAGACGAAACAGCCGCTGGCCGCAGTGCTGCGCCCGCAGACGCTTGATGACGTGTTCGGCCAGCCCGATATCGTCAAGCCAGGCTCGGTGCTGCGCCGCCGGATCGCTGCGGGCAGGTTGGGCAGCCTGATCCTGTACGGCCCTCCCGGCATCGGGAAAACCTCGATTGCCAGAGCGGTCGGCAATATGCTTGGCAAGGAATTCCGCCCTCTGCATGCAACCCGTGCCGGCGTAAAGGACTTGCGTGAACTGGCGGACGAGGCCCGGATCCGGCCATTGCTGATCTTTGTGGATGAGGTTCACCGCTTCAGCGCAACGCAATGCGACGACCTCCTGTCGATCTGTGAGGAGGGCACGGCCGACTTCATCGGCGCGACGACCGGCAATCCCTACCACGTGTTGCCGCCCGCGCTGATTTCCCGCTCGCATATTCTGAAGCTTGAACCGCTGACTATAGAAGACATGGAACGTGTCCTTTTGCGCGGCCTTGCCCATCTGAAAGAGGAAGGCATCGAAGTGGTGCTGGAGCCGGCGCAGATGCGTCTCTTGGCGGGGCGGTCCGGCGGAGACGCGCGTCGGGCGCTCACAACGCTCGAAAGCCTCGCGGTGGGGCATGACCAGGCACGGGTGGTCATTACCGGTGAGATGATCGAGGAGGTCTATGCCTCGGCGCCGGTGAACCATGATCGCAGTGGCGATATGCATTACGATGTCGTCTCTGCCATGATCAAGGCGGCGAGGGGATCGGACCCGGATGCCACGCTCTATTGGCTGGCCCGGCTCATCCATGCCGGTGAGGATCCCCGCTACATTGCGCGACGGCTGATGATCCATGCTTCGGAAGATGTGGGTCTTGCCGATAACACCGCGTTGCAGACTGCGGTTGCCGCCCTGCATGCAGTGGAGAAGATCGGCTATCCTGAGGCCCAGATCATCCTGGCCCATGCCGCGCTGCATATCGCCCTCGCGCCGAAGTCGAATTCAGCCTGCCGTGGCATCGGGCTGGCCATGAAGATGGTAACCTCAGAGGCGCCAAAGCCGGTTCCCCTGCATCTGCGTGATTCTCATTACGCCGGGGCCGCCAAACTCGGTCACGTTGGTTACAGGTTTCCGCATAATGACCCGCGTGGCTGGGTTGAGCAGAATTACGCGGCGGGGCTGGCCAGGGGATCTCTCTACCAGTCTGACGGCAGAGGTGTCACATTCGAGGCGAGAGCGGCCGAGTATTGGGAACGTGTCACAGGTCTTCCCACCGTGCAAAGAACGCCGTCGTCAACGTCTGAGTGATGTGATCGGAGGCGCGACATTTCCACAAACCAGCCAGACGTCTGCGCAGTTCACGCCGACATGGCGCCGTGCGGCGGCGCTTCGGGCATGATATACTACCAGCCTGGCCTGGTTCAGGCTGGTAACCAGCGTTGAAATCCGCGCAGGCGACATTCATATGGCACAGGCTATAACGACGGCCACGCCCCGAAGACGTTCTTGCTGGGCAGGGCCGGTTTGCCCGGTGCTCTGAAGGTCCCGGCATTTACGGCCCGCCTGAGGGTTGGTGCGTGCTGAAAAGCGAATCGATTGCTTTGCCCGGCTGTGGCAGTGAGGTCGGGATGGCTGATGCGCGGGTGAGGGGCTTGACCTGTTAACGCTGAACGGCCATCTGGCCGCAGGAACACATGAAGGTGCACCGATGCTGGACGAGGCCGACGATATTCATCCGCTGTTTTATGGCGCTCCGAAATCGACCGAATTCCGCAAGCTGAGGAAACGCCTCGTGAGCCAGGTGCGCGAGGCAATCGACACCTATGGCATGATCCAGCCGGGCGCACGCTGGCTTGTCTGCCTTTCGGGCGGCAAGGACAGCTACACGCTGCTCGCCATCTTGCATGAGCTGAAATGGCGCGGGCTTTTGCCGGTCGATCTCTTGGCCTGCAATCTCGATCAGGGGCAGCCGGGGTTCCCTTCGACCGTGCTGCCGGAGTTTCTGGCGAAGATGGGGGTCGAGCACCGGGTCGAATATCAGGACACTTATTCGGTGGTGACCGCGAAGATTAAGCCAGGCGCGACGATGTGTTCGCTCTGTTCGCGGCTAAGGCGTGGAAATCTTTACCGGATTGCGCGGGAAGAGGGGTGTTCGGCCGTGGTGCTCGGGCATCACCGCGATGACATTCTCGAGACTTTTTTCATGAACCTCTTTCATGGGGGGCGGCTGGCAAGCATGCCGCCGAAGCTCGTGAATGAAGAGGGCGATCTGTTCCTTTACCGGCCTTTGGCCTTTGTGGCCGAGGCGGATTGCGACCGTTTTGCCCGCGCGATGAACTATCCGATCATCCCCTGCGATCTCTGTGGCAGCCAGGAAGGGCTGCAACGGGCCCAGGTGAAAAAGCTGCTTGATGAGTGGGAAACGCGCACGCCGGGCCGCCGTCAGGTAATGTTCCGGTCGCTGATGAATGTGCGCCCCTCGCATCTTGCTGACCCCGGCATCTTCGATTTCCTCGGGCTGATGACCGGAGAACCCGGAGAAGTTGAGGAAAATGTGAAACATCTTCGTCTTCCGGATTAAGAAAGCCCATACAGGTTTCGCCAATCCTGCTCTGCGATGGCCCTGCGCCATATCAGAGAGGGTTCCAGTATGTCGGCTCGTCCCAGCACTGCCCGCACCCGCAGGTATCTGAAAGCCCTGGGCTGTTTCCGGCGGCCGGAATTTCTTCTGTTCCTGCCCGCGATCACGCTTGCGGGGTTCTGGCTGGGCGGAGAGCGGGCGCTGATCTTTCTCGCGCTTGGCCTGCCGCTGGTGATCGCCATCGCCGGGCCGGATCCCTTGCGGGTGCCGATGCCACTGGGAGACAAGGACGAGGGAACATCGCTGCAACGGGCCATTGGGGCGATGGACCGGATGTTGCCACTGGTCACGGATAACGGGCGCAATACGGCCTGTCTGATCGTGCAATTCGACAACCTGACCAATACGCTGGAACGCCACGGCCGCGCCGCCCATACCGAAGTGCTGGAACGCGCGACAGACCGTATTCGGGGCGCGCTGAGGGCAGGGGATCTTGTGACCAATCCGCTTGGCGCTTCGGCGGCTGTGGTGCTCTCGCCGGTGAGGCGGCTGGATCTGGAAAGCATGGTTCAGCTTTGTGCGCGGCTCCAGGACGCGGTGGCGGAACCGATTTCGCTGGGCGGTTCGCGACTATACATCACTTGCTCCATCGGTTTTTGTATCGGGGGCTACTCACCCGAGGCGACGGGGCGGTCGCTGCTCGATGCGGCCCAGGCGGCGGCAGATGAGGCGCTTGGCCATGGGCCGGGCGCGATCCGGGCCTTCTCGCGGGATATGGCCGAACGCAGTGTCGTGCGCGCTGCATTGCGCGATGATCTCGAAGAGGCGCTCGATAAGGGTGAGATCCGTGCCTGGTTTCAGCCGCAGATTTCCACTGATACCGGCGAAATTTCCGGTCTCGAGGCGCTGGCACGCTGGCATCACCCGCTGCGCGGCGTGCTTTCTCCGGCGGAGTTCCTGCCGCTGGTCGAAAGCAGCGATCTGAGTGATCGTCTGAGCGAGACCATGCTGTCCCATGCGCTGGTTGCGCTGAAAGACTGGGACAAGGCGGGGTTGCAGGTTCCCACGGTCTCGGTCAATTTCTCGGCGGCGGAACTGCGCAACCCGCGCCTGCCAGACCGTATCCGCTGGGAGCTGGAGAGATTCGATCTGAAACCGGCCCGACTCACGGTCGAGATCCTTGAAACCGTGGTGGCCCAGGCCGAGAATGACGTGATCGTGTCGAATATAGCGCAACTTGCCGCGATGGGTTGCGGCATTGACCTCGACGATTTCGGCACAGGCCATGCTTCGATCTCGACCATCCGGCGCTTTACCGTGCGCCGGCTGAAGATCGATCGCAGCTTTGTCACCCGGGTGGACCAGGATCGCGATCAGCAGCGCATGGTGTCGGCGATCATCTCGCTGGCGGATCGGCTTGGGCTGGAGACGCTGGCCGAAGGTGTGGAGACCGCAAACGAGCATTCCATGTTATCGCAGCTTGGGTGCCGCTTTGTGCAGGGCTATGGAATCGAACGGCCGCTGAACCCCGAAGACACGCTGGAATGGATCCGTAAACACCAGAACCGCCCCGACCGCATCCCACGGATTGGCGCGCGGGGCGGTTGAGACCCGCGCCTTCGAACACCGTGCCCTGGCAGGCGGAATGCGCTGTTCTGCCGGATACCGGCCCGGTTCGCCGGCTTTTCCGGCGAAACCGCTTGACCTTTCGCCCCCCCTTCTGTTGAAGACCGCTGATCCTTCCTTACATGCGGCAGCGGTTCAGAATATGGACGAGAAAAACAACAAGAACCTCATTCTCGCCATGGTGCTCAGCGCTCTGGTCATCCTGGTGTGGTTCTGGCTCTTCCCTCCGCCGGAAACGACGGCTCCGGTTGAGACCGCCACGACGGAACAACCCGGTGCCGCTTTGCCTGAGGCGGGCGTTGTCGCAGGTTCGGAGCCGGTTCCCGAAGCGCCGCGTCTGCGGGTAGAAACGCCTCAGCTGGAAGGCTCGATCTCGCTGCGCGGTGGCCGTATCGACGATCTGCGTCTGAAAAATTACCACGAGACCATCGAAGATGACTCGCCGATTGTCCGTCTGCTGACGCCGCAAGGCGAGCAGGGCGCCTGGTTCGCGCTCTTTGGCTGGCGCCCCGCCGGTTCGCTGACCGAGGGCGATGTGCCCGGGGCGCAAACCGAATGGACGCCGGTGACCACCGGCGCGCTGTCGCCGGGCAATCCAGCGAAACTGACCTGGGACAATGGCAAGGGCCTGACCTTCACCCGCGAGATCTCGGTGGATGAAGAGTTCATGTTCACCGTCAATGAGACGGTTGCGAACAGCGGCACCGGCGATGCCTCGATGTTCTATTACGGTCAGATCCAGCGCTATGGCCTGCCCGCGAATATGAAGAGCTTCTTCATCTTGCATGAAGGCGCTATTGCCCGCGCCGATGGCAAGCTGACCGAAACCACCTATAAAAACATCGTCGCTCTCGACCCGGTCGAACGCGAGGCCGCCCCGGCCAGTGTTGTCGAAGCCTCGGACGGCGGCTGGATTGGCTTTACCGATCACTACTGGATGTCGCTTCTGGTGCCTGAACAGGGCAAGCCGATCACCCAGGTGACGAAATATGTGGCCTCGCATGACCTCTACCTGACCGAGGCGCGTCAGCCGACCGTGATCGTGACCCCGGGCCAAAGCCTCACCACCTCGACCCGCTTCTTCGTCGGTGCCAAGGAATGGGAAGCGATCCGCGACTATCAGAACGAGCCGGGCTTCGTATCAAAACTGTTCGGTGCCAAGGTCGATGAGGCCCGTGCCCCGATCCCCGGGTTCATCGATTCGATTGACTGGGGCTGGTTCTACTTCCTGACCAAGCCGATCTTCGCGCTGCTGCACTGGATCCATGGTCTGATCGGCAATATGGGCCTTGCGATCATTGCACTGACCTTCGTGCTGAAGCTGATCGTGCTGCCATTGGCTTATAAATCCTATGTCTCGATGGCGCGGATGAAAGAGCTGCAGCCCGAGATGGAGGCGCTCAAGGAACGGGCCGGCGAAGACAAGCAGCGCCTGCAAAAGGAAATGCTGCAGCTTTACCGCGACAAAAAGGTCAATCCGGCGGCAGGCTGCCTGCCAATCCTGATCCAGATTCCGATCTTCTTCTCGCTTTATAAGGTGATCTTCGTCACCATCGAATTGCGGCATGCGCCTTTCTTTGGCTGGCTGCAGGACCTCTCGGCGCCCGATCCGTCATCGCTCTTCAACCTGTTCGGCGCGCTGCCCTGGGATGCACCGGCGACCGGCTCGATCCTGCATCTGGTCTTTATCGGCGTGCTGCCGATCCTCCTCGGCGTCAGCATGTGGCTGCAGCAAAAGCTGAACCCGGCGCCCACCGATCCCGTCCAGGCCTCGATCTTCGCCTGGATGCCCTGGGTGTTCATGTTCATGCTTGGCGGCTTTGCTTCGGGCCTGGTGGTTTACTGGATCACCAACAACGTCATCACCTTCTCGCAGCAGTTCATCATCATGCGCAGCCACGGGCACAAGCCGGATATCTTCGGCAATATCCGTTCGGGCTTTCGCAAGAAGGAAGCGGCGGCCAATGCCAATAAAGCGCCCGCCGGCAAGGTCGCGGATAAAGGCAGTGCGAAAAAGAAATGACCAGTGAAGGGCGCCTCGCGCAAATCTTCCGTCACCCGATTAAGGCCCACGGACGCGAGCAACTCGCGTCCGTTCGGCTGTCGGAAGGCGAGGCGATGCCCTGGGATCGCCACTGGGCCGTCGCGCATGATCTGTCGAAATTCGATCCCGCGGCGCCGTCCTGGAAGCCCTGCATCAACTTTCAGCGCGCGGCACGCAGCCCGACGCTGATGGCCATCGAGGCGCAGTTCGATGAGGTGTCGGGCGAGATGCGGCTCACCCATCCGGAACTGCCGCCCCTGGTCTTCTTTCCCGGAAGCGAAGGCGAAAAGCTGATCGACTGGGTGCTGCCGATCAGCCCACAGCTGAGGTTTCGCCCGGTCGCGCTGGTGCACGCGCCGGATCGCGCAATGACAGACACGGCCTATGCCAGCGTTTCGATCAAGAACCTCGCTTCAAATGCCGCACTCGGGCAGAAGATGAAGCGCGACCTCTCAATCCATCGGTGGCGCGGCAATCTTTGGGTTGATGGTTTCGCGCCCTGGGAAGAGATGAACTGGGTAGGACGGCGGTTGCGGATTGGCGCGACCGTGCTTGAGATCCGCGAAAGGGTGGGGCGCTGCCGTGCCACCATGTCGAATCCGGAAACCGGCCAGGTTGATGCGGATACATTGGATGCGCTGATGGAAACCGTCGGCGTGCAGGATTTCGGTGTGTTCGGCACCGTGCTGGAGGGCGGTGAGATCCGCCCGCAAGACAGGGTCGAGGTACTGGCATGACGATGGCGTTTACCCTTGCTGCAGAACCGGAGGACGCGGCGCGCGAAACCGGGCGGCTGCTTTTTGCCGGACCAGTCGATTTTGTGAAGGGCGTGACCACTATGGCGGCACTGCCACCGGCTGATCGTGTGGAGGTCTGCTTTGCAGGTCGCTCCAATGTTGGAAAATCAAGCCTGATCAATGCGCTGACCACGCGCAAAAGCCTCGCGCGCGCGTCGAACACCCCGGGCCGGACGCAGGAGATCAACTTTTTTACCCTCGGCGACAGCCGCTATCTCGTCGACCTTCCCGGCTATGGTTTCGCCGAAGCCCCGGTGGCTATCGTGCGCAAATGGCAGGAATTGCTGAAATCCTATCTTGCCGGGCGTCAGACCCTGCGGCGTGCTTTTGTTCTGATCGATACGCGCCATGGCGTGAAAGCGGTAGATGACGAGATCATGGGACTGCTCGACCGGTCGGCGGTGACCTTCCAGGTCGTGATGACCAAGGCGGATAAGGTCAATCTCGCCACCCGCGAGGCCAATATCGAGCAGGTGAAACAGGCTTTGCAAAAGCATCCGGCCGCTTATCCCGAGATCATCGTGACCAGTTCAGAAAAGGGCGAGGGCGTCGAGACCCTGCGCGCCGTGATCGCAACGCTGGAATAGGAGCCGGTTTCTGAACAGAAACCGGACCGGAGTTTTTCTTAAAACTCCGACGCACCTGGCTGCCGGATTCCCTCCATTCGTTCGGTTTTGTATCTGGCTGGGGATGTTTTCCCAGACTGTTCTTCCCTGTTGACAGGTTTGTTCGGATGTACAATTGTACGTTCGTGCAGATTGGAGGGGCGGCGATTGGATTTTTCACATTTTCTCAGCAGTCATCTCCTGAGCCGGGAGGCCGGGGGCAAGCAGCTCTACCGTGAGATGACCGACCAGGCGATTCATGCCGAAACCTGTGGCTATCGCGGTGTCGCAATCCCGGAACATCATCTGATCAACATTTTGCTGGTCCCTTCACCGCTGCAGCTCGCGGTCAGAATCGCGTCTGTGACCAGGGAGCTCGAAATTGCGACCTCGATCTGTCAGCTGCCGATCAGAGATATGCGTGTCTTCGCCGGTGAGGTCGTGCAGGCCCAGGCGCTTTGTGACGGGCGGCTGGTGCTTGGGGTCGGCAAGGGGGCATTCGGCTTTGAAACCGGCCGGATCGGCGTTCCGATGGAGGACACCAGGGCCATTTTCGAAGAAAGCCTTGCCGTTCTCGAGGCACTTCTGACACGCGAAGAAGTCGCCTGGGAGGGCGCGCGCTATCGCTTTGACGCGCTTACAGTAATGCCGCGCCCCGAAGATCCGGTCCCGCTCGCGCTGGCGATCATGGCGCCGCCGGGGATCGAAGCGGCTGCAGCCGCAGGCTATTCTGTTCAGACCACACCGCTGGGGGCCAGCCACGAAATCCTGCGCAGTCAGGTGGATGCATTCCACTCCGGCCGCGCCCGGGCAGGCCGACCGGATCGTCAGCGGCTTTCGCTGCAACGCACATTATGGCTTGCGTGTGATGAGGCAGAGGCGGAGCAGATGACCGCCCGGGCGCATCACTATTACCAGAGCTTTGACAATGTGTTTGGCGGACCGGGCCTGGTGGATCATGGCATGATCCGCCCGCTGCCACGGCGTCAGACGGTTGAGGAGTTACGCCAGAACGTGCTCATCTGTACGCGGGCCGAGATGATCGACAGGCTGGCAGGCTATGCTGAACTTGGGATTGATGAGGTGATCGCCTCGTCGAATTTCGGCCAGCCCCAGGAGGCCACGCTGGAGATGATGAGCCGCTTTGCGGCAGAGGTCATGCCCGCCATCCGGCCCATGCGCGAAAAAGTTGCATAAGTGAAAACAAGGACCAGAAAATGCCAATGATCCGTATCGAAATGTTCGAAGGTCGCACTGTCGAACAAAAGCGTGCCTGTGCGAAAGCCCTCACCCAGGCCTTTGTCGAAACCTGCGGTGGCACGCCGGAAGCGCTTCAGATCGTCTTTACAGATGTTGCGAAACACGACTGGGCTTTTGGCGGGCGGCTCGGGTCCGACCCGAAACCGGAGTGAGCCATGGCTGCGATCGATTGCGCTTATTCGGTGGCGGGCGAGGGCCCGCCGCTTTTCCTCATCCACGGGATCGGTGCGCGCCGTGCCACCTTTGCCCGGCTGGTCGAAGGGCTGCAAGACCGCTTCACCTGTATCAGCTATGATTTGCGGGGCCATGGTGAAAGCCCGCAGCCAGCCGGTCGCTTTGGCCTTGATGACCTTGTCGATGATCTCGAGGCGTTGCGGGCAAAGCTTGGCATCGAGCGCGCCCATTTCGCCGGCCATTCGCTGGGCGGGATGATCGGCCCGGCCTATGCGCGGCGTTACCCTGATCGCGTGCGCTCGCTGGGCCTCTGGTCGACCGCCGCTTTCCGCAGCGAGGAAGACAGCGCGAAGGTCAGGGCGGTGGTGCAGGCGATGCGCGAAAAGGGCATCGGCCCGGTGCTGGATACGCTGACCGCGCGCTGGTTCACCGATGCTTTCGTGGCCGCCCGCCCGGATGTGATCGCCTGGCGCAAGCAGCAGGTGATCGATACCCCGGCGGAGGTCTTTCTGAATGTGTTTGATATTTATGCGGAAACCGAAATGGCGCCCTGGCTGCATAAAATTCATACATCTGCCCAGGTTCTGACCGGCGCGCTTGACGGCGGCTGTAATCCTCGTCTCAATGGGCTGATCGCCGGGGCAATGCCCGGGGCGGAACTGGTGATCCTTCCGGAGTTGAAACATGCGATTTTCATCGAGGCGACCGAACAGGTGCTGCCGCATGTGCGCCGGTTCCTCCTTGCCCGGGAGCAGGCGGAGTAACAACAAAAGGGGCAACCGGACCTGATGAGCATCGCGACCACTGCCCCCCCCGCCAGCATTACAGCCAGAGCCGAGGCAATCCGGGTCGAGGATCTGCATAAGAGCTTCGGCCCGCATGAGGTGCTCAAGGGGGTCTCGATCTCGGCAAAAGAGGGCGATGTGGTCACGCTGATCGGTGGTTCCGGCTCGGGGAAATCCACGCTTTTGCGCTGCGTGAACTTTCTTGAGACGCCCTCATCGGGGCGGATTCTGATCGGCGGGGAAGAGGTGCGGTGCCGCGGCGACGGCACCCCTGCCGACCGCCACCAGATCGAGCGGATCCGCCAAAGTCTTGGCATGGTGTTCCAGCAGTTCAATCTCTGGACCCATAAGACGGTGCTGGAAAATCTGATCGAAGTGCCGGTCCATGTGCTGAAAAAGCCAAAAGACGAGGCCATTGCGACCGCCCGTAAACTGCTGGACAGGGTTGGCCTTTCGGCCAAGGAAAATGCCTATCCGGCCTTTCTCTCGGGCGGTCAGCAGCAACGCGCCGCCATCGCGCGCGCGCTGTGCATGGAGCCGCGCGCCATGTTGTTTGACGAGCCGACCTCGGCGCTTGACCCGGAACTGGTCGGTGAGGTTCTCGCCGTCATCCGCAGCCTGGCAGATGAAGGGCGCACCATGCTGCTGGTCACGCATGAGATGAAATTCGCCCGCGAAGTATCAGACCATATTGTCTATCTTTATAACGGGTTGATCGAGGAGGAAGGGCCGCCTGACCAGCTCTTCGGTGCTCCGCAATCGGCCCGGCTTAAACAGTTTCTTAAATCGGTCTCATAAGAAGACCAGTCAACAAAACAGGGAGATGACTATGAAAAGAATCGCACTCGCCGCCGCTTTTGCCATCGGCTTTACCGGTATGGCCGCGGCCGAGACCGTTCGCGTCGGCATGGCGCCTGAACCCTATCCGCCCTTTGCCAGCGTCGATGCCTCGGGGAACTGGACCGGCTGGGAAATCGAGATGATGGAGGCGGTCTGCAAGGCGGCAGCGCTTGACTGTGTCATCACCCCCACCGCCTGGGACGGCATTATCCCCGCTTTGACCGCAGGTCAGATTGATGCGATTATGAATTCGATGTCGATCAATGATGAACGTCTGAAAGTTATTGATTTTTCGAATAAATACTACAACACACCCTCGATGATCGTCGCCGCGAAAGGCGCGGGCATCACGCCGGATCCGGCCGGATTGACGGGTAAGATCCTCGGCGTTCAGGTTGCGACCATCCATCAGGCCTATGCCGAGAAGCATTTCGCAGGCGTGGCCTCCGAGATCAAAGCCTATCAGACCCAGGACGAGGCGAACCAGGACCTGGTCGCGGGCCGCGTCGATGCGATCCAGGCGGATTCGACCGCCCTTGATGCCTTCCTCGCCTCGCCCGATGGTCAGGCCTGCTGTGAATCGATGGGCGCTGTGGCCGATGATCCGGCGGTGCTGGGGCTTGGCGTCGGCGTCGGGATCCGCAAGGGCGATGAAAAGCTGAAAGAAGCCTTTAACAAGGGCATCGCGGCGGTTCGGGCCGATGGCAGCTATGACACCATCACCGCGAAATATTTCACCTCGTCGATCTATGGCGAATAAGCGCTGATCGCCGGAGCGATACGCCGTGGAAAGCACACTCGGCCTTTTGGCCCTCAGCCCTCCCGGATGGGGGGGCACGCTGCTGATCGCGCTCTGGGCGTCAATCCGGATCGCGGTCGGCGCCTTTGGCATCGGTCTGGTGATCGGCCTCGCAGGCGCCTATGGCAAGATCTATGGCGGGCCGGTCCTGCGCGATTGCCTCAGCGTTTACACGACCATGGTGCGGGCTTTGCCCGAGCTGATCCTGATCCTTCTGTTGTATTTCGGGCTGACCGATCTGCTGAACCGTGCCCTGATGGCGCTGGATTTCGGCCGGATCCAGATTTCCGGCGTTGTCGCCGGGATCATCGTGCTGGGCGTGGTGCAGGGCGCCTATGCGACCGAGATCCTGCGCGGCGCCATTCTTGCGGTGCCGCCCGGCCAGATCGAGGCCGCGAAAGCGATGGGGATGCCGGCGCGCAAAGTGGCCAGCCGCATCACCTTGCCGACCATGCTGGGCCTGGCGCTGCCGGGCCTTTCTAACCTCTGGTTGATCGCGACCAAGGACACGGCATTGATGGCGATTGTGGGCTTTAACGAGCTGACCCTTGCGACCCGCCAGGCGGCAAACACCACCAAGGCCTTCTTCACCTTTTTCATCGCAGCAGGGCTGATTTACCTTGTGATTACTTTGATTTCGACCTGGGGCTTCGCGCGCCTGGAACGCTGGGCACGGCGCGGCGATCCGCCTCGCCAGACAGGAGGGCGCTGATGAAGGCGCTGCTGCAACCGCATCGCATCATCATGATGCTGATCGCCGCAGGTCTCGTGCTGTGGATCTGCCTTGCCGGCCGCTGGGACTGGCTGGGAGAGCCGAAATACCAGACCCTGATCCTGCAGGGCATCTGGCGCACCATCTGGCTGATGGCGCTTTCAGTGCTGATCGGGTTCACTCTTGCGGTGCCGCTTGGCCTCGCCCAGGCCTCGGGGCCATGGTATCTGGCGGTTCCGGCCCGCGCCTTCTGTACCGTGATCCGCGGTACGCCGCTTTTGTTGCAGATCTGGCTTTTATATTACGGGCTGGGCTCGCTTTTCCCTGGTATCCCCTGGATCCGCGAAAGCGAGCTTTGGCCGGTTTTGCGCCAGGCCTGGCCCTATGCGCTGCTGGCCTTGTCGCTGTCTTACGCGGGTTATGAGGGCGAGGTGATGCGCGGGGCCTTTGCTTCGGTGCCCCGTGGCCAGATCGAGGCCGCCCGTGCCATGGGGATGCCGCGCCACAAGATCCTGACGCGGATTTCCTTCCCCCAGGCGCTGCAAAGCGTCTTGCCGACCCTCGGCGGGGAAACTGTGCTTCAGCTGAAAGCCACGCCACTGGTCGCGACGATCACGGTGCTGGAGATCTATGCCGCTTCCAGCCGGGTCCGCCAGGATCTGTTGATTACCTATGAACCGCTGTTCTTTGTCGCAGCGGTCTATCTGGCGCTGGCCGGTGTGATCGTGCTGGGCTTTGGCTGGCTGGAAAGCCGGCGTCCGCGCCGTACCGCCTGAGGGTGCGATCCGGATCAGGGCAAAAGCGCGTGGACCAGCGCCATACACCCCTTAAGCCCGTGGCGGATCCCTGCATCATCACGCCGGCGCATCCAGTCCAGCCAGAGCCCGTCCAGCGTGGCCATCAGCGTGTCGGTCAGCAAAGGCACCTGCGCCCGGCGCGCGGGATCGTCGCCTGCGACCGCCAGCAAAAGCCCCTCAAGATCGCTGCGATAATGCCCGTAAAGTTCGGATTCGGTCGCAGCAATCACCCCGGATGTCAGCGCAGCCGACCAGAGATCAATCCGGAGCCGCAGGTGACCGGCGTCAAGAAATTCTGGTGTGAAAGCTGCGTCGAGAAACCCGGCAAGCCGGGCCAGAGGCGGCGCATCTGCGCAACCGGCATTGGCGGTGCTTTCGCGCAGGCGCCCCGAAAGGCGGCGATAGGTCTCGGAGAGGACTTCGTCCATCCCACTGAAATTATATGTAATATGCCCCAGTGAGAAACCGGCTTCAGCCGCAACCTTGCGTGCGGTAAGGCCGGAATATCCGTCCCGGCGCAGCACCCGCTCGGTCGCGTCGAGGATCTCTTCGCGACGGTTGATATTCGCCTCGCTCAGTTTGCGGGGCGCCTTTGCTGCGCGGGATTTGTCTTCTGCACTCAAGACTTCGCTCGCTTAAATCACCTTATCAATGCCGGAGGGCATAGCCTTTGCGGAACCCTGAGTCAAAACCGCGCCCGGATCCCTGCGCAAAACCATCCGGGCCGGCTGTGCGGTGCTTGGCAAGGGGGCGTGAAAGTCCTATGGGGCAAAGGCAACCCGGAGGCCATCATGAAGCAGCAGACCCTGACCATGCAAGACGCCCAGAACACCGCGAAAATGCTCTCGGAAGCACTGCCCTATCTGCAGCGATATGAGGATGCGGTGGTCGTCGTGAAATTCGGCGGCAATGCGATGGGCGATGACGGGGCGATGGCCGAATTCGCGCGCGATATCGTGTTGATGAAGCAGGTCGGCCTGCATCCGGTCGTGGTGCATGGCGGCGGGCCAATGATCAATGAGATGCTGTCGAAACTGGGCATCAAATCGGAATTCGTGCGCGGCAAACGGGTGACCGACAAGGCGACGGTCGAAGTGGTCGAGATGATCCTCTCGGGCCTTGTGAACAAGCGCATTGTCCAGGCGATCATGGATGCGGGCGGGCGCGCGGTCGGGATTTCCGGCAAGGATGACGATCTTATGGTCTGCGAGGCCGATGATCCTGAACTGGGCTTTGTCGGCCGCCCGGTCGAGATGAATGTTCAGGTGCTGCGCGACCTTTACCTCGCCGGGATCATCCCTGTGGTGGCGCCGGTGGCGACCGGCATGAATGACAATGAGACCTTCAACGTGAATGGCGACACCGCGGCCGGTGCAATTGCCGGCGCGCTGCAGGCCGACCGGCTGCTTCTTCTGACCGATGTGGCCGGGGTGAAAGGGGCGGATGGCGAGGTCATGACCTCGCTTTCCCCGCAAGAGATCCGCCAGCTGACCAGCGACGGCGTGATCGCAGGCGGCATGATCCCGAAAACCGAGACCGCGCTGAAGGCGATCGAAGAAGGGGTGCGGGCGGTGACCATCCTCGATGGCCGCATTCCGAATGCGGCGCTCCTGGAACTCTTTACCGATCACGGGGCAGGCAGCCAGATCCGCTCGACCGAACCCCGGGTGAAACCGCGCGTGAAACGCGGCTGAGCGGTCGCTTCTGACAAAGCGCGGAAGCTTCCGGCGGGCGTATTTAAGTCAGGAGGAAGCCAGTTTCTTCCTGACTTAAATACCCCGGGGGCGGGGGCTGGCCCCGCCTGCGAGAGGTCTGGCATGGCAGTGGCGCCGCTGAACAATCCTGAGGAGCTGGAAGCGCTGCTCGCGCCGCATTTCCTGACGCTGCTCGGAGGGTTCAGCCCTGATCCGCAGGAAGCGGGGTTTCCCAAAGGGACAAAGACGCTGTTGCTCCTCGGGCCGAAGGAGCCGGGGTTTTGGCCGCATCTCACCTCACAGCCGGAATGGGACGGGCGGCCCGATCCGGTGGATCGCTGGTCGCGCCGGGTGATCGGGCGCCTGGCCTGTGCCATTGGCGCGAAAGCGCTGTTTCCCTTCGGTGGGCCTCCCTGGCATCCGTTCTATGCCTGGGCCTTGCGGTCGGGGCGGGTTTGGGACAGTCCGGTCCGGCTGCTTGTCCATCAGGACCAGGGTCTGATGGTCAGTTTCCGCGGCGCGCTGGCGCTGAAACAGCGGCTGGAACTCAGCCCGGGTGTAAAGCCCTGCGAGGATTGTCCCGCCCCTTGCCTGATAGCCTGCCCGGCCGGAGCGCTCGGGGGCCAGGGCTATGACGTTCCCGCCTGCCACGCCTTTCTGGATCAGCCTGCCGGCGCCGATTGTCTCAGTTCCGGCTGCATCACGCGACGCGCTTGCCCGGTGTCCTCTCGCTATGCAAGACTGGCGGAACATTCAGCCTATCATATGAGACAGTTCCACACATGAAGCGCCTGATCCTGATCCGCCACGCAAAATCCAGCTGGGACGAACCGACCATGGCGGATCACGACCGCCCTCTCAATGATCGCGGCAAAGTGGCGGCAACGGATCTCGGACAATGGCTTGCCTCGCGCGGCTATGTTCCGGGGCAGGTGCTCTGTTCAGACGCGCTGCGCACCTGGGAGACCTGGTCGGGCCTTGCCAGAGAACTGCCCGAAGGACCGCAGCTGGAGCTGAAACCGGCGCTTTATCACGCGGGTCCGGATGTGATGCTGACCGTGCTGCGCAAGGCGCAGACTGACTGTGTCATGATGCTGGGACATAACCCCGGCATTGCCGAATTCGCCCATCGCCTGGTGTCGAAAACGCCGATTTCCTCGCAATTCACCCGCTATCCGACCGGCGCCACCCTTGTGGTTGATTTCGACGCAGCCAGCTGGGGCGAGGTCGGCTTTGGCCAGGGTATCACGGTCGATTTCATCGTGCCGCGCGAAATCGGGGCCTGACGGCATATCCGTGACCGCCGGGGGCTTGCATGCGGGCGGGCCGGCGGGCAGGGTCGTCACAGATTTCTGACCAGGACGGAGAGAGCCATGGAACGGCGCGATGCAGGCAAAAGCGGGCTGAGCTTCATGCCGCTGGTTTTTGGCGGCAATGTCTTTGGCTGGACCATCGACGAGGCGCAATCCTTCCGGGTGCTCGATGCCTTTGTCGATCATGGCTTTGACGCCATCGACACGGCGGATGTCTATTCCTCATGGAAGCCCGGCAATAAGGGTGGCGAATCAGAGACGATCATCGGCGCCTGGCTGAAAGCACGGCCCGGAATGCGGCAGCGGGTGAAGATCTTTACCAAGGTGGGTTCCGATCTGGGGCAGCCGGGGCAGAAAGGGCTTTCTTCGGGCTGGATCGCCGAGGCGGCCGAAAACTCGCTCAGGCGGCTCGGGGTCGAGAGCATCGATCTTTATTTCTCGCATTGGCCCGATGCAGAGGCGCGTCATGAAGATACGCTTGGCGCCTATGACAGGCTGCTGAAGGCGGGCAAGATCAAAGCCATCGGCGCCTCGAATTACGATGCGGCCTTGCTGGGCGCGGCGCTGAAGGCGGCGGGAAGTTCGCTGCCGCGCTATCAGGTGATCCAGCCGGAATATAATCTCTATGACCGGGGCGAATTCGAAGGCCCGCTGCGCGATCTTTGCCTGGCCGAAGGCATTGGGGTCGTGACCTATTTCAGTCTCGCCTCCGGGTTCCTGTCGGGCAAGTACCGCTCGAAAGCCGATCTCGACAAATCGGCGCGGGGTGATGCGGTCGAGAAATATCTTGACGCAAAGGGGCTGCGGATCCTTGAGGTGCTGGATGACGTGGCATCTGCCCGTAGCGCGAAACCGGCCGAAGTGGCGCTGGCCTGGGTCATGGCGCAGCCCGGCATCACCGCGCCGATTGCCTCGGCCACCTCGGTTGATCAGGTGGCAAGTTTCGCCCGCGCGGCTGATCTCAGCCTCTCGTCTGACGAGCTTGCTGCGCTGACCGCAGCCGGCGACTGACGGCAGCACAACCCGCCTGTACTTGACTCTCGCCCCCGCTTTGCTTAATCGCGGGGGTAATTCCCCGGAGGCAAAAGCTTCCGGTCCCTTGGGCATTGCCCGGGATCGCCATCCGTCAGCGCGTTTGCGCCCACGGGTGCGAAACCGCTTTGTCCCATCCCGGTCGCCGCCCCATATCGGGGAAAATCTGTCACGCGAGGAGCCGCGCATGTTTGAGAGCCTTTCAGAACGCCTTGGCGGCGTCTTTGATCGCCTGACGAAACAGGGCGCGCTGACTGAGGACGATGTCATCTCGGCGATGCGCGAGGTGCGGATCGCGCTGCTCGAGGCGGATGTCTCGCTGCCGGTTGCCCGCGACTTCATCAAGCGGGTGCAGGAAAAGGCCACGGGGTCGGCGGTCACCAAGTCGATTACCCCCGGCCAGATGGTCGTCAAATTCGTGCATGACGAACTGGTGCGGACGCTCCAGGGCGATGGACCGGCGGATGCGCTGAAGATCGACAATTCGCCCGCAACCATCCTGATGGTCGGTCTGCAGGGCTCGGGGAAAACCACGACCACCGCGAAGCTGGCGAAACGTCTGAAAGACCGCAATGGCAAGCGCGTGCTGCTGGCGTCTCTGGATACGCAGCGCCCGGCCGCTATGGAACAGCTGGCAATTCTCGGCACTCAGATCGGCGTCGACAGCCTGCCGATCGTCAAGGGCGAGAGCGCGGTTCAGATCGCGAAACGTGCGAAGACGCAGGCGAGCCTTGGCGGCTATGATGTGCTTTTCCTCGATACCGCAGGCCGTCTGCATATCGACGAAGTCTTGATGGATGAGGTCCAGTCGGTCCGCGACATCGCGCAACCGCGCGAAGTGCTGCTGGTGGTTGACGGCCTGACCGGACAGGACGCGGTCAATGTTGCGACCGAGTTTGACGGCAAGGTCGGGATCTCGGGCGTTGTTCTGACCCGGATGGATGGCGACGGGCGCGGCGGCGCGGCGCTGTCGATGCGCGCCGTCACCGGCAAACCGATCCGTTTCGTCGGCCTTGGCGAGAAGATGGATGCCATCGAGACCTTTGACGCCGAGCGTGTCGCGGGCCGTATCCTTGGCATGGGCGATATTGTCGCCCTGGTGGAACGCGCGCAGGAGACCTTTGAGGCCGAACAGGCGGAGCGGATGGCGAGGCGCTTCTCCAAGGGTATGTTCAATATGAACGACCTGAAGATGCAGCTTGATCAGATGCTGAAAATGGGCGGCATGCAGGGGCTGATGGGGATGCTTCCCGGGATGGGCAAGCACCAGGCTGCTGCGGCCGAGGCCGGGCTGAACGATTCCATGCTGAAGCGTCAGATCGCGCTGATCAATTCGATGACCAAAAAGGAACGCGCCAATCCCGATATGCTCCAGGCGAGCCGCAAGAAGCGGATCGCATCGGGTGCCGGGCTTGAGGTGCAGGACCTGAACCGTCTGCTGAAACAGCATAAGCAGATGGCCGATATGATGAAGAAGATGGGCAAGGGGGGCATGATGAAAAACATGATCAAGCAATTCCTTGGCAAGGGCGGTGGCATGCCGGACCCGTCGAAAATGTCGCCCGAGCAACTGGCCGAACTGGCAAAAGGTGTGCAGCAGGGCGCGGGCGGCATGGGTGGCCTGCCGGGGCTGGGCGGCGGCTCGATCCCGGGGATGCCGCGCGGCGTGACCCTGCCGGCCGGGCTTTCGGGGATGATGCGCAAGAAATGACCGCTCTTTCGGCAAATGTTGCAAATCTGCAAGCGCCTGTTCTGGAGACAGGCGATTTGCGGCTGCGCATGCCGAAATTGTCTGATTTTGAATATCGCGCGGCTTTCTATGCCTCGGACCGTTCGGGCTGGGAGGGCGGGCCTTTGTCGCGTAACGCGGCCTGGCGTCTCTGGGCGTCTGAGGTCGGGCAATGGCCGCTGATGGGCTATGGCCCCTTCACGGTCGAAGACCGGGACAGCGGCGCCTATCTGGGCGAGGTCGGGATCTATCACCCTGCCGAATATCCGGCGCCGGAGCTTGGCTGGTTCGTGGTGCCGGAGGCCGAAGGCCGGGGCGTTGCGGCCCGGGCCGCGCGGGCAGTGCTGGACTGGCTGGCAGGGGCCACCGACTGGCCTTTCATCACCAATATCATCGATCCGGGCAATCAGCGCTCCATCGCGCTCGGGCTGCGGATCGGCGGCGTGATTGATGCGACATTGCCGGGGATCGACCCGGGTGATGTCGTGATCCGCCATGATCTGAGGGTGGCAGCATGAGCTTTCCGATCCTCACCTCGGACCGCCTGGTACTGCGCGCGCCCGAAGCCGGTGATGTGGCCCGCTTTGTCGCCTTCGCGACTTCGGCGCGGGCGCGGTTTGTCGGTGGCGCGAAGACCGCCGCTCAGGCGTTCGAAAAATTCGCCGGTATGATCGGGCAGTGGCATCTGCGCGGCTATGGCCGGTTCACCATCACCGATCGCGCCAGCGGGGCGGCGCTTGGCCATGTCGGGCCGCTGCATTTCGACCCCGCCACGCCGGTCGATCTGACCTGGTCGCTCTGGAGCGCCGAGGCCGAAGGGCAGGGCATCGCCTCAGAGGCCGCGCAGCTGGTGCAGACCTGGATGGTCGCGGATCCGCGTTTCACCAGGGCGGTGACCTCGATCCACCGCGACAACCACGCTTCAATGGCGATTGCCCGCAAGATCGGCGGCACGCCCACCGACCAGCCCTCGCCGCATATCGCTGATGCGAGCATCTGGCATTTCCCGCTGACGGCGGAGGCGACCGCATGATCCTGCTTTCCGGTGCGCCCGTGCTGAACACCCTGCGCCTGACACTTCGCGCGCCTGAAGAGCGCGATCTGCCGGGCTTCATCGCCTATATGGCAAGCCCCCGTGCGGTATTCACCGGCGGCCCGGCCACGGCTTCGGGTGCGTTCCAGACATTCGCGACCGTGATCGGCCATTGGGTTCTGCGCGGCTATGGGCTGTTTGCCGTGACGCTTACGGAAACCGGTGAGGCGATCGGCCTTGCCGGCCATCTGAACCCGCCCGCCTGGCCCGAGCCGGAACTGGCCTGGAATCTCTGGGATCCGGCGCATGAGGGTTATGGCTATGCCAGCGAAGCAGCCTTCGCCATTCGTGACCACGCTTTCGGCGCGCTTGGCTGGAACACGGCGATCAGCATGATCGCGCGCGACAATCACCGCTCGATGGCCCTGGCCCGCCGCCTTGGCGCGGCTCCCGAGCGGGATGACGAGATTTTTGGCAAGCCGATGACGATCTGGCGGCACCCGCGCGCGCCGCAACCGGAGAAACAAGATGAGTGATCCCGTCGCCCGCGCCGCTGAGCTGCTGAAAGAACATCGCGAGTCGATTGACCGGCTGGACGCGATTCTCGTTTATACGCTGGCCGAAAGGTTCAAGCATACGCAATCGGTTGGCCGGCTGAAGGCCGCGCATGACCTTCCCCCATCCGACCCCGCCCGCGAGGCGCGTCAGATCGAACGTCTGGAAAAGCTGGCCGATGAGGCCCGTCTCGACCCGGAATTCGCCAAGAAATTCCTGACCTTCATCATATCCGAAGTCATCAGGCATCACGAGAAACTGCAAAAATAAGCGGGTTTGACCCCCGCGAAACAGACATCTGAAGGAGATACCCATGTCTATGAAAATCCGTCTCGCCCGTGGCGGCTCGAAAAAACGCCCGTTCTACGCAATCGTTGCGACCGATTCGCGCATGCCGCGCGACGGCCGCTTCATCGAGAAGCTGGGCACCTACAACCCGCTGCTGGCAAAAGACAACGAGGCCCGCGTCGTGCTGAATGTCGAGCGTATCCAGTACTGGCTGAGCCAGGGCGCCCAGGCGACCGACCGCGTGGCCCGCTTCCTGGAATCGGCTGGCCTGAAAGAGAAAGCCGTCCGTTCGAACCCGAAATCGGCCGTCCCGGGCAAAGCAATGGCCGAGCGCGCTGCCAAGAAAGCCGCCCGTTCGGAAGCTCCGGCTGCTGCCGAAGCGTGATCATACTACGGATGGCCCTTTCACCGGGGCCATCCGTTCCAGGACTGGAGCGGGCTATGTCTGACGACCGGATTTGTGTCGGTTCCATCGCGGGTGCCTGGGGGGTCCGGGGCGAGGTGCGGCTGAAAAGCTTTTGCGCTGAGCCGACCGATATTGCCTCCTACGGCCCGCTTTTCACCAAAGACGGCAATCGCAGCTTTGCGGTGACCCTGACCAGGCCGGTCGCAGGGGCCATCGGGGCGCGGCTGTCTGGCATCTCGACCAAGGAAGAGGCCGATGCCCTGCGCGGGACCGAGCTTTATGTCGCGCGTGACCGTTTGCCGGGCCTCCCGGATGATGAATTCTATCACACCGATCTGATCGGGCTTGCGGTGAAAGACACCGGCGGCGCGAGTCTCGGGACGGTGATCGCGGTCCATAATCACGGGGCGGGGGATCTGATCGAGATCCGGCTCACCGAGAAAGCCGCGCCGCTGCTTCTCCCCTTCACACAGGCAACCGTGCCGACGGTTGATCTTGCACGCGGAGTGCTGATCGTCGATCTGCCGGAAGGTCTGGACTGACGCCGGATCTGACTGCCGGCCAGCAGGTCTGTTATGCGCGGCAGAATGTGGCGGTCACCGAGCCCCGCCTTTTGTTCCCTGTCTTTTGTGAACCATGCCAACGCCACAGGCGTTAAGGCATTTTCTGACCTGCCACAGCTTCCGCCGTGGTTCCGGAAACGTGGCGGCCAGTGCGCCTTTGTTATTACCTTCTCCGGCAGAAACTTTTTTCAAACCTCCCGGATTTTCCAGGGCCCGCCACGGCGCGGCCTTGTTTTTGCCTTGGCTGGTCTCTCTCGTTGAAATCGTCCGCTGCGGGTCGTGATCTGCAGGGCCGGCTCATGCCTCGTCAGCGGCAGGGTCGTGATGGAAACAGGGCGGATCGCAATCCGCATCGGCGAAAGGGACGCGTCGTGACGCATCGGAAGCGGCTGATACAGGCGACAACTGTTCTCCTTTACATGGGGCCGCTGCTGGCCGGACTGGCCGGTCTCGGGGCGGCCTATCTGCCGCCCTTCGTGGCCTTCTTCATGCTCTGGCTGCTGATGCTCCGACCGCATCAATGGCCGCAACGCTTTGGCGAGTGGCTGACCCTCGGGGCGGGGCTGGCGGCGCTGACGCTCCTGTGTTCGCAGATCCTTTTCGTGGCCTTACTGTTCGGGGTCGGGCGTGGCATCGGTGGCGTGCTTGGCTTTGTGCCGCTGTTCAACCCTTTGCTGCCCGTGGCGCTGTCGCTTGTGGCACTGCCGCTGCTGCGGTTGGCTTGGGGGCCAGAACTGGCACTGGTGACTGGCAAAACCATCGATCAGCTGCTCTGGACCGATCAGGCAGATGCCGGGCCACCGCGCCCGGTTCCGGCTTCGGCCGAGGCTGCGCTCTCTGACCTGTTTGCCCTGGCCGAGGATGGCGAAACCGAGGTCGGGGTCATGCTGGAACAGCTCGAACATTTCCTCGATACCGGTGATATCTGGTCGCGGCTTGCGGCACTTACGGCGGCACTGAATGACGGCCCCGCGAACCAGCATCTGGCCCTCAGAACGGCGGTCATCCTGAAAGCGACAGAGCCTTTCCCGGATGCGAATTATACGGTGCCGGGTAAGATGCGGATGGCCTTTGCCGCGGCCGGATGCTCGGAGGAACTTCTGTCGCTCCTGTCGTTGCGTGTCCGGGCGCTTTTGCAGAGGATCCCGGCGATGGCCCCTTACTTTCCACCGGCAGGCGTAGTCCGGGATCTCGCCGGGGGCTGCGAAGGCAGCGCTGCGGCGCGCGCTTTGCGTGACCTTGCGGCGGCACTGGCAGCGGCCGGAGCGCCAGCGCAGTCATCGGGTCAGGCAAGCGAAACGGCGCGGAGCATGCCCGCCGCCGCACGACCGGTCACCCCTGGCTTTGTACAGACGGTTGTCGGTGCCCGGCAGGCCTGAAACGCAGGATCCCCTGCGCGAAGACCTTGTCTCGGTTGAAGCGGGCAGATCGGAACGCCGCTCCGCCCTGGTGATTTCACCCAGGACCCTTTCGTGACGACAGGTTTCGCGCTAGAGCGGGGCCATGAGCGAAGAACCCGGTAAACAGCAAGCGACTGGCGGAGGACCTGAGGGTCCGGGGAACGGGCCTGCCCCCGACCGCAGCCATGGCAAACTGAAGATCAGCGCTTCCCTGAAGCCGCGTGATCTGATGCAGGAGCCGCGTATTCTGCACGGGGCGTTCGAAACCCGGATCGTCACCCTGTTCCCCGACGCTTTCCCCGGCACGCTCGGTCTCTCGCTGACCGGCAAAGCGCTGGAGATGGGGCGCTGGCGACTGCAAACCTTTGATCTGCGCCAGTTTGGCGAAGGCAGGCATCGCAATGTCGATGATACACCGGCGGGAGGTGGCGCGGGGATGGTGCTGCGGGCGGATGTGACGCATCGTGCGCTGTCTGCAGCGATGGATGGCGTGCGCGCCAGTCGTGCCACCTGGCCACTGATCTATCTCTCGCCACGCGGCCGGCCGTTCGATCAGTCAATGGCGCGCCGGTTTGCGGCGGGCGAGGGGATGACGCTGCTTTGTGGCCGCTTCGAAGGGGTCGATCAGCGTCTGCTGGACCATTGGCAGATCGAGGAGGTCAGCCTCGGCGATTTCGTAATGACCGGGGGCGAGATTGCGGCCCAGGCGGTGCTGGATGCGACACTGCGGCTTCTGCCCGGCGTGCTGGGCAATGCAGAATCGGCCGTGGAGGAGAGTTTCTCCGACGGGCTGTTGGAGCATCCGCAATATACCAGACCGGCAGAGTGGGAAGGCCGGGTCATCCCGCCGGTTCTGATGTCGGGCAATCACCGTGAAATCGCCAAATGGCGCCAGGCGCAATCTGAGGAAATCACTGCGGCGCGGCGGCCCGATCTCTGGGATGCGTTTCGCGCGCGGAAGGGGCGGTAAGGGGGCCAGCCCCCTCGCGCGTGCCGCGCTCACCCCCGGGATATTTAAAGACAGATGAAATGCGGAGAAGGGTTTTCATCTGTCTCTAAATATCCCCGCCGGAGGCATTCCCGGCAGGATGCCGGGAAACGGTCTTCTCTCTGTGAGACGCTTGACCGGACCAGTGTCCGGCCCTATAGCCAGCGGGTCCGGGGTGAAAGCCTGTCGGACCCGATTCCTTATGTCTGATCGAACCGTCTTCTTCGGCGGGGGCAGGCAGGGCGCGGTACGCTGAAAAGCAAAGTAAACCGAACCGATCTCCGGCGGGCCGGTCGCGCAACGCGCGATGCAGGGACCCGAAAGAAGACCAGGAGCTCTCGGCCAGGATCACCTCTGCGGGCAAAAACCGCAGGCATATGGAGAAATGCGATGAACCTGATCGCTCAGATCGAGGCGGAGCAGATTGCCGCCCTCGATAAAAAGATCCCTGATTTCAAGGCCGGCGATACCATTCGCGTCGGCTATAAAGTGACCGAAGGCACCCGTTCGCGCGTGCAGGCCTATGAAGGCGTCTGCATCGCCCGCAAAGGCGGCGCGACCCTCGCGGCCTCGTTCACCGTCCGCAAGATTTCCTTCGGGGAAGGTGTGGAACGTGTGTTCCCGCTTTACTCGACCAATATCGATTCGATCGATGTGGTCCGCCGCGGTAAAGTCCGTCGCGCCAAGCTGTATTACCTGCGCGCACGCCGCGGCAAATCGGCCCGTATCGCCGAAGACAGCACCTATAAAGCCAAATCGGAATAAGGAGAGCCGAGATGAAAGAGGGCATTCACCCCGAATATCACTTCATCGAAGTGAAAATGACCGACGGCTCGACCTATCAGACCCGTTCGACCTGGGGCAAAGAGGGCGATACCATGTCGCTCGACATCGACCCGCTGGCGCATCCGGCCTGGACCGGCCAGTCGGCCAAGCTGATGGATACCGGCGGCCGCGTGTCGAAGTTCAAAAACAAATATGCAGGCCTTGGTTTCTGAGCCCGGATCACAGAAGAAAGGGCGCATCTCCGGATGCGCCCTTTTGCTTTTCATCGCGCTCATCGCTGCCTGGCAAGCTCAGGCGAATTAGCCGTCCTGCTATGCTGGCATCTGGTATCAGGATGGCGCAACGCGCGGCCAGTGCCTGCGCAAAGCTGTCTCTTTCCTGGTGAAGCCAGAGCAGCATTCTCTGGAAATCGTCAGGCAGGCAGTTGCGTGGGGGCGACGGGCTAGGTGATCCCGCATCATTCGCTATATGGCGTATTTGAACGCGACAGACTGATTTTCGACAGCAACCTGTTTCCAGCACTACCGCCAGGAGCCACTATACAGATACGGCTCTTGCTGATGGAAGCGGGCCATCTCTGCCCTGGCGATTCCCGACCTGGTGAGAGCGACCTGTCCTCAGCGCTTTTCCGGCCATGTGTCCCGGCCACTGGCAATTGAGCGGTCCCGATTACGCGGAAAATCGGAAAAAAGATCTTTCCCTTTTGGCGCGTCCTTGCCAATAGACAGGCTGAACAGCGCGGAGAGCCACTGCCATGGCACATATTATCGTTGTCGGAAATGAAAAGGGCGGCTCGGGGAAATCGACCACTTCGATGCATGTGGCGACGGCACTTGCGCGGATGGGGCATCGGGTGGGCGCGATGGATCTCGATCTGCGCCAGCGCAGCTTTGGCCGCTATGTCGAGAACCGCCGGGCCTTTCTTGCGAAAGCCGGGCTGGATCTGCCCTCGCCGGATTACCGCGAATTGCCCGAAGTCGATGAGCCAAGCCTCGTGGATGGGGAAAACCCGTTCGACCAGCGTCTGACGGCGGCGGTCTCGGTGCTGGACCCGGTCAAAGATTTCATCGTGATCGACTGTCCCGGCAGCCATACGAGGCTGAGCCAGGTGGCGCATTCGCTGGCCGATACGCTGATCACGCCGCTGAACGACTCTTTCGTTGATTTCGACCTTCTGGCCCGGATCGATCCGGAATCCGGTAAGGTCAAAGGACCATCGATCTATGCCGAGATGGTCTGGGGCGCGCGGCAGTTGCGGGCGCAGGCCGGGCTGAAGCCGATCGACTGGATCGTTTTGCGCAACCGTCTGGGCGCCCAGGCAATGCATAACAAGAAGAAAGTCGGTGCCGCGCTGGAGGATCTCTCCCGCCGTATCGGCTTTCGTGTGGCGCCCGGATTTTCCGAACGCGTGATCTTTCGCGAATTGTTTCCGCGAGGGCTTACGTTGCTTGACCTTAAGGATACCGGGGTCGAGCAGATGAACCTCTCCAACGTGGCCGCGCGGCAGGAACTGCGCGACCTGATCAACGCGCTCAGGCTTCCTGCTGTGACGGCTGCGTTCTGAACAGCACCGCGCGCGAGACCGACACCTGGCGCACCGCGTCGAGCCTTTGCAGCCGGGCGTCGAAAGCGGCATCGACATCGGGATCGACGGCACGTTTCGCGGTCAGGCTGCGCAGAAATTCAAGTGCCTTGGTCATGAGGGCGTTCCTTCAGTTCCCGGCCCGCTGCCGGCTTTGCGGCTGGCAATGGGCCCATTCGTTTTCCTGAGCCAGAGGATCGCCGCGAACCGGGGCAGGTTTGTGGCAGCCTCCGGTTGAAACATGGGCCTTGGCCGTGGTGTTTTGGACAGACTGTTTCCGGTTGCAAAGGAATCCTCTGATGCCCGGCGCGAGCTCCGGGCACGACTGACGCCACTGGCAGCATCCATACTGTCGCAGGCGACCACACTGACGGCGGTGCCGATCGGCCTGCCCCATCCTTCTTCTGGCGAAGCGGCTTTCGCCGTGCAGGCCCCTTGCCTCGGTGCGGAACCGGTTGCAGCCGTGTTACTTGCCGGCCCTTCGGGGCAGGTGGCCGGGGTCAGGCAGTCAAAAGCTGACCTGTTGGAGGATGGAATGCCGCGCAACGCCATTAGCAAAGGGCAAAACAACCTGATGGTGACCCCCGCAACGAATGGTTGCGCGCCTGACTGCTGGGGCAGGGGGGGGCGCCGCCTGCAGCGTCTCCACTGAGGTGCTTTCTGTTCCTAAATATCCCCGTCGGGGGCTTCTTCCGGGGGGAGGGGCTCGGTTTCAGCTCCGGCGAGCTCATTTTCCAGAAAACGTTCGAACTGGTCCAGGTCGAGGGGCTCGAACTGGCCGAAGGCCTGCATCCAGACCGAGGCGCCGCGCAGGGCGTCTGGCTCGAGCTTGCACCAGATCACCCTTCCGCGCCGCTCGCGCGTGATCAGACCGGCATCCGCGAGCACTCCGAGATGTTTTGATATGGCAGCAAGGCTGATCTCGAACGGATGCGCCACATCGGTCACCGCCATATCATCCTCGAGCAGCATCGCGAGAATCGCGCGCCGCGTCGGATCGGCGAGCGCGGCGAAGACGAGGTCCAGCTGAGCGGAGGCGGAAAGCATGCCGCAGTATCGCGGGCAGGGCGGGCGGGCGCAACAGGCGATAATCAACCGTTTCGTTGAATATTGGCATGGGGCGTAAATCGCGATCCCGGTCCCGCGGAGACCGGAAAAAAGAAAAGACACGAATCACATATTTATGGAATTTCAAATGGTTGCAGAGGGTTGTCCCGCGATCACGCAAGGTTGACACCCTTCCCCCCGCCGCATAGAACCCTCGCAAATGTCATGGGGTGGCGAAAATGGCTTCGGAACCCGATCCCGACAGGCTCAGGGCGCTGGAAAAGCGGCTTGGTGATTTGCGGGGCAGGCCGAAGTCGGACAAGACCTCTGTGGCGAAGGGCCTCTCGCATGGCGAGCTTGCCTGGAGAATGGTGATCGAACTTGCAACCGGCATTATGGTCGGGGCCGGGATCGGTTATGGGCTGGACAAGCTGTTCGGCACGCTTCCGTTCCTCCTGGTGATCTTCTCGCTTCTGGGGTTCGCTGCGGGGGTGCGCACCATGATGGGCACCGCGCGGGAAGTGGCAGAAAAACGTGCGGCCGAGGCCGCAAGGGATGACAAGGCGGCAAGGGCAGAGGCCGGCGCCGCACCGGGTGAAGGGAACTGATCGTGGCGGCAGAAGGCACGGCTGAGGGCGGAAGCGGTTTTTCGATCCATCCGATGGATCAGTTCATTGTGAAACCCCTCTGGGGCGATGGCCCCGTGGGCACGTTCACCGTCACCAATGTGACGCTGTGGATGGGGGTCGCACTTCTGTGCATCTTCGCGCTGTTCGTGCTGGCGACCCGTCATCGCGGCATCATCCCGACCCGTCTGCAATCGGTCGCCGAAGTGTTCTACGGCTTTATCCATAACATGGTTGAAGAAGTCGCTGGCCATGACGGGGTGAAGTATTTCCCCTATGTCATGACGCTCTTCCTCTTCATCCTGCTTTCGAACCTCCTTGGCCTCCTGCCGATGAGCTTCACCACCACCTCGCATGTCGCCGTGACCGCGTCCCTCGCGCTCCTGGTGTTCTTCGGCGTCACCCTGATCGGGATTGCACGCAAGGGTCTGGGCTTCTTCTCGATGTTCTGGGTTTCCTCGGCGCCGCTCGCGCTGCGCCCGGTTCTCGCCGTGATCGAGATCATCTCCTACATCATGCGCCCGGTGTCCCACTCGATCCGTCTTGCAGGTAACCTGCTGGCAGGTCACGCCGTTCTCAAAGTTTTCGCGGGCTTTGCCTCGATGGCGATCATCTCGCCGCTCGCGATCGCAGGTGCCGTCGGCATCTACGCGCTCGAGGTGCTCGTGGCCTTCGTTCAGGCCTATGTCTTCACCATTCTGACCTGCGTCTATCTGAAAGACGCTGTGGGCGACGCGCATCACTAAGCGTCACCCCTGACGGTCCGAACCTCAACTCAGCCAAATCCAAATACAGGAGTATTCGACCATGGAAGGCGAAATCGCAGCTCTCGGCAAATACATCGGCGCTGGCCTCGCGGCTTTCGGTCTCGGCGGTGCTGGCATCGGTGTGGGTAACATCGTTGGCAACTTCCTCGCCGGCGCTCTGCGTAACCCCTCGGCCGCTCCGGGCCAGACCGCCAACCTCTTCGTTGGTATCGCTTTCGCAGAAGCTCTCGGGATCTTCTCGTTCCTGATCGCTCTGCTGCTGATGTTCGCAGTCTGATCTGCTTCTGACGTAAAAGTGGGAAGCGGCGCGGGTCGGAAACGGCTGGCGCCCTTCCTGTTCAGAAGGGATCGACGGAGAGCAGAATGGCAACGGAAACCCACGGCGTTAACTGGCATGCAGAATGCCTTTATGACGCGGGCGGCGCCAAAGGGATGCCGCAGCTCTGCACCGACTGGATGCCCAACCAGATCTTCTGGCTTGCGGTCGCCCTGGTGGTGTTGTTCGTGATCCTCTCGCGCATTGCCCTGCCGCGCATCGGCGCGGTTCTGGCCGAGCGCAAGGGAACGATCACCAATGATCTCGCCGCGGCCGAAGAGCTGAAGCTCAAGGCGCTCGAGGCCGAGAAAGCCTATAACGAGGCGCTGGCAACGGCCCGCACCGAGGCTGGAAAGATCGTCGCGGCGGCGAAGGCCGAAATCCAGAAAGACCTGGATGCGGCGACCGCGAAAGCCGATGTCGAGATCACCGCACGGGCAGCAGAGTCCGAGGCGAAGATTGCAGAGATCCGGGCCGGTGCGGAAGAGGCGGTTCAGGCCGTCGCGAAAGACACCGCGAAGGAACTGGTTGCAGCGCTTGGCGGTACCGCCGATGCGCGTTCGGTAACGGCGGCGATTGCTGCCCGGCTGAAAGGGTAAGGCGATGAAAAAACTTCTCATCACTGCCGCAGCCCTTGTAAGCGCTACGCCCGCACTTGCGGCGTCGGGCCCGTTCTTCTCGCTGGGCAATACGGACTTCGTCGTCCTGATCGCCTTCCTGATCTTCGTCGGTATCCTGATCTATGCAGGTGTTCCGGGATTGCTCGGGCGGCTTCTCGATAAGCGTGCGGTCGCGATCAAGGCCGAGCTGGACGAGGCTAGGGCGCTGCGCGAAGAGGCCAAGTCGATCCTCGCTTCCTATGAGCGCAAGCAAAAGGAAGTGATCGAACAGTCGGACCGCATCGTGGCTTCGGCCAGGGATGAGGCCCGGGCCGCAGCCGACAAGGCGCGTGCGGATCTGGCCATCTCGATCGAGCGCAGGCTGAAGGCCGCCGAAGAGCAGATCGCTCTGGCAGAGCAGACCGCTGTTCGTCAGGTGCGTGAGCGCGCTGTGGCAGTTGCGGTTGCGGCGGCAGGCGACCTGCTGGCGAAGAACAGCAGCGAAGAATGGGCGGCAGCGTCGATTGAGGACGCGATTGCCCAGGTTGACGCCAAGCTGCACTGATCAGCGACACAGAATTGAAAAAGCCCCGGCGCGTCAGCTCCGGGGCTTTTCATTGTCTGAGCGCCCCGCAGGCCGGGGGTCAGCGCAGTTTCGGGATCGCGGGCTCTGCCGGGCCAAGGGCTGCGCGGGCAAAGGCGCGGATCCTGTCGAGATCCTTGACACCAGGCGCGCTTTCCACACCGGAAGATACATCGACCTGGCGCGCATTGGTCAGGCGGATCGCCTCGGAGACATTCTCCGGCGTCAGGCCGCCGGCCAGCATCCAGGGCTTCAGCCAACGCCGCTGCGCCACCAGCCGCCAGTCAAAGCTCAGCCCGTTGCCGCCGGGCAGGGCGGTACCTTTCGGGGGCTTGGCATCGATCAGCAGCTGATCGGCCACCAGCGCATAATCCATCAGCGGGGCCAGATCGCTCTCATCTGCCACGCCCACCGCCTTCATCACCGGCAGGCCGAACCGCGACCGGATTTCGGCCACACGCTCGGGCGTTTCGCTGCCATGGAGCTGCAGCATATCCAGCGGCACCTCTGCGAGGATGCTGTCGAGCAGGCTGTCATCGGCATCGACCACCAAAGCGACCTTGCAAAGGCCCTCAGGTGCGCTCAGCGCGGCCTCACGGGCCTCTGTCAGCGAGACATGGCGCGGGGATCTGGGAAAGAAGACAAAGCCCACATAGGCGGCTCCGGCGGCGGCGGCGGCTGTGACCTCGGCTGCATGGCGCAGGCCGCAGATCTTGACCCTGATGGGAGAGCTCACTTCCGGTCGTCCCCGGCAAGAATCGCAAGAACCTCGTCCCGGGGGGGCACGGAATTGCTGTCTTTCAGGACGGCGAGTTCCTTCTCAAGCCGCGCCACGGTTTTGGTCTGGACCTTTGCCGCCTGGCGCAGACGCATCTCGCGCATCCATTCCCAGATGAAGCCGACCAGGATGCCGATGGCCACCGATCCGAGGATCACGACAAAGAGCGGCATAGACCAGCCGCCCGCGGTGCCGAGCATATTGCCGATGCCTTCGGGCAGGAGCCGCAGCTGGACCTGTCCGCGATTGGCCAGGGCAAGCGTCAGCAGCACGAGGCCGGTGAAACCGATGAAGATAAAGCGCAGGTAACGCAGCATGATCCGCTATCCGTCAGTCAGGAACCGGGCAGGCAAAGTCTGCCCCTCGGGCCGGAATATCGGGCTTAACGCAGCGCTGTTCAACCCGGCTTGCGCCGATCAGCGGCCGTTGAGCCGGTCGCGCAGCAATTTGCCGGTCTTGAAGAAGGGGACGCGTTTGTCCTCGACTTCGACGGCCTCGCCGGTGCGCGGGTTGCGACCGGTGCGGGCGTCCCGCTCTTTGACCGAGAAGGCACCGAAGCCGCGCAATTCGACCCGGTCTCCGCGCGACAGCGCTTCGATGATCTCTTCGAAAACCGTATTCACGATCCGCTCAACATGGCGTTGGGTCAGATGCGGGTTCTCGTCTGCGATCTTCTGGATCAGTTCCGAGCGGATCATCCGGTCACTCCCCTTCGCGACATTGTTTCGGCCAGGATGTGGCAGTCTGCCCCGGCGCGTCTGTGATCATAAAAGCAGAAAATCCGGATGAGGCAAATGAAAACAAGCACCTGGCCGCGATGAGATCCGGTGACCCGGTGCTGAAAAGCCGCTTGACGGTCTGATTGAGCCCTTTGTCGACCCGTGGCAGCACCCGGATCCGGTCTGTGGCAGCGCTGACCTGCGAATCGGGGGCGCGCAAAAGAAAAAGGCCGGGGTGGATTTCCCCAGCCTTTCCTGTCTTACTCTGTCCAGGGCTGTGACGCCGCCAATTGGTTCTGGCGGCGCTTCAGCCTTTGGCTCAGCGGTCGCCCTTCAGCGCGGCGCCGAGGATGTCGCCGAGCGAAGCGCCCGAATCCGAGGAACCGTATTGCTGAACAGCTTCCTGCTCTTCGGCGATCTCGCGTGCCTTGATCGACAGGCCCAGCTTGCGGGTCTTCGAATCGACATTGGTCACGCGCACATCGACCTTGTCGCCCACCGAGAAGCGCTCGGGGCGCTGGTCGGCGCGGTCACGTGCAAGGTCCGAACGACGGATGAAGTTCTTCATGCCGTTGTAATCGACCTCGACGCCGCCTTCTTCGATGGCGGTGATGGTCACGGTGATGATCGAACCGCGCTTCACGCCGTCAACAGCTTCCGAGAAGGTGTCTTCGCCCAGAGCCTTGATCGAGAGCGAGATACGCTCTTTGTCGATGTCGACTTCGGAAACCGCTGCCTTGACGATGTCGCCCTTGCGGTATTCCTGGATGGCCTCTTCGCCGCGCTTGTCCCAGGACAGGTCGGAGAGGTGAACCATGCCGTCGATGTCGTTGTCGAGGCCAACGAACAGACCGAATTCGGTGATGTTCTTGACTTCGCCTTCGATGGTCGAGCCAACCGGGTGGGTCTCAGCAAAGACTTCCCACGGATTGCGCATGGTCTGCTTGAGGCCGAGGGAAACGCGACGCTTGGCCGAGTCGATCTCGAGAACCATGACTTCGACTTCCTGCGAGGTCGAAACGATCTTGCCGGGATGCACGTTCTTTTTGGTCCAGGACATTTCCGAGACGTGAACGAGACCCTCGACACCGGCTTCCAGCTCCACGAAAGCGCCGTAATCGGTGATGTTGGTGACGCGGCCTTTGTGGACCGACGAGATCGGATAGGCTTTTTCGACCGCATCCCACGGATCGTTCTGGAGCTGCTTCATGCCCAGGCTGATACGGTGGGTTTCTTTGTTGATCTTGATGACCTGGACCTTGATGGTCTCGCCGATCGACAGGATCTCCGACGGGTGGTTCACACGGCGCCATGCCATGTCGGTGACGTGCAGCAGGCCGTCAACGCCGCCGAGGTCAACGAAGGCACCATATTCGGTGATGTTCTTGACCACGCCGTCCACAACCTGACCTTCATGCAGGTTGCCGATGACTTCTGCGCGCTGTTCGGCACGGCTCTCTTCGAGGATCGCACGACGCGACACCACGATATTGCCACGACGACGATCCATTTTCAGGATCTGGAACGGCTGCTTCATACCCATCAGCGGGCCGGCATCGCGCACCGGGCGCACGTCGACCTGCGAACCCGGAAGGAAGGCAACAGCGCCGCCCAGGTCCACGGTGAAGCCGCCTTTGACGCGGCCGAAGATCGCGCCTTCGACGCGGATCTCGTCAGCATAGGCTTTCTCGAGACGATCCCAGGCTTCTTCGCGGCGGGCTTTCTCGCGCGAGATGACAGCTTCGCCACGGGCATTCTCGACGCGGTCCAGATAGACCTCGACGGTGTCGCCAACATTGATCGACGGAGCTTCGCCGGGATTGGCGAATTCTTTCAGATCGACGCGGCCTTCCATTTTGTAGCCGACGTCGATGATGGCCTGGCCCGCTTCGATTGCGATGACCTTGCCTTTGACAACCGTGCCTTCATCGGGGGTGTCAATTTCGAAGCTTTCCGCAAGAAGGGCTTCGAATTCGTCCATAGCGTTTTTAGCGCACATAAGTTGTTGTTTCCTTTTGATGGTTTTCTGGCCATGCGGTTGGCTCCGCCGGTCTTTGGTGGCCCTGTGGGGAAAAGCGCAGCTGTCCGGGTGAAACCGGGACGATACGACTTTCTCACGGGATGCGGCCCTATAGCCGGAATAGGCGGCCGGGGCAAGGAAAAGCGCCCTGAATCCCCGACAGGTCCCCGTGAAATACGCGTGTTTCAGCCGGTCGGTGCAGGCCGACCCGCGAAAGCATTGCCCACCGGGAAGGATCGGCCCGCGCGTGACCGCGGGTGAGGCTGACGGGCATGGGCTGGCGCAGGGCCCCGGGTGGGGCTTTCCATGAAAGGATAGCGCCCCATCATCGCGGTGGTGATCCCGATGGCGCCCTGGTTCCTGACCTGACAATGGCTGCCAATGCCCTTAGCGCGTTTGCGCGCATATCGGTCACCCTGAGTCCGGCCATCCCATCGCGCTCATAGTGTTGGCGCGCCACGATCATGCAGGCGGCGAGGATGATCAGTGCCGCATTGAGGCTGAGCCGCCGGACCGGAAGAGACCCCCGGCGGCAGTGAATGCAGGGTGCCGCGGACCGTGCAGGCGCGCTCCTGGCACTGACAGGCTGGCTGTGATCGCTGCCGGTCACAGCACAGGTCGTGAAATGCTCTATATCGGGGTCGGTTCCCCTTGCGCATTCGGCGAGGGGTTTCAGCGTGGCCGTGCGCGACAAAGCCGCTCAGCAGCGTCAGACCGGACGGCGTGGCGCGCAAGACCTGATTGCTCCGGGCTGGCAGTGCCGGGGTCGAAGACCGGGTTGCCAGAGCCGATATGGCTCAACCCGGTCGCGCCACGGGCATCCTTAACCCCGAATTCCGGCCAGGATTCTGATTGCAAGCCGGTCGGGTGCGGGTCCGGAAAAGCGCGGTCATCACCCCTGCCTCCTGCGCGTCGGAAAGAAGCACCGGAAAGGGCAGAATGTCGGTCAGGATCCCCGGTCCCTGAACGACAGCAGGCGCTTACACATCGCGCCGCTCCGACAGAGGGGCATCACCGCCTTCGGTACCGGAGATCATGGCCATCCGCTCTTCAGGCAGCTTCATCGCGAAAAGCCCGATATATTCCGCAACCCGCCCGAATACGCCCTGGTCCGAGGCGAAGAATCGCGCATGCCGGTCAGTTCTGTCACCGCCGATTGCGGGAGATGACCGCGCGTATCGTTTCCCGGCGGGATCGCTTGAAAGATCGGGCCCCGATTTAACCGGCAAAGTCGCGGCCTCGCCGCCAAAGGCTATGCCGAACCTCTGCTCGCGAATCCGGGAAATATCGCACAACAAAAGGCATTGCGGCCTGAAGATCTCTGGAGCAGGGGCATCGGTTCTGGAGATCATCTTCCCCCATCCGGAGAAATCCAGGGGCTGCCAGGGAGCATGATCCGCACGCGCCTTGCCGGTCAGCTGCCCCGCCTTTTACCCGAGGCCGCGCACTGTCAGGGCTGCCGCGACAAGATCGCTCGCTGCCGCCACGGCCTCGTCAACCGTCAGCGAACCGGTATCGAGCAACACCGCATCTGCCGCCGGCCGCAAAGGGGCCTCGGCACGGTCCCGGTCGCGCAGGTCACGCTCCTCGACCTCAGCCAGCACCGCAGCAAGGCTCTTCGCCGCCGCCTCGCCGCCGATCTCAAGCCAGCGCCGCCGCGCCCGGATTTGCGCGCTGGCGGTCACAAAAAGTTTCACCTCGGCCCCCGGACAGATCACCGTGCCGATATCGCGCCCGTCCAGCACCGCACCACCCTCGCGCCGGGCAAAATCGCGCTGAAACTCCAGAAGCGCCGCGCGCACTTCGGGGATAACTGCGACCCGACTCGCCGCCTGACCCGCTTCAAGGCTGCGCAGATCATCGCGCGCCAGATCCGCCGCGCTCAGCCCCCGCGCCGCCGCCACCGGATCGCCGCCTCTGAGGCCCACCGCCCGGTACAGCGCCCCGGTATCCAGATGCGCAAAGCCGAACCGCTCCGCCACCGCCCGGCTGATCGTGCCCTTGCCCGCCGCCGCCGGCCCGTCAATTGCCACTGTAAAGATCACCAGACGCTCCTGAAGCCAATTTCATCTGTCTATAAATATCCCGGGGGTGAGCCGCAACGCGGCGAGGGGGCAGGGCCCCCTTTTCCCCGCGCGCCAAGGGCGCTACACCAGCAAAGACAGCACGAGGGGAACACCATGGCCGATGACGGTATCAACAGCTTCATGACCGGCCCGGACGAGCGCGGCCGCTTCGGCATCCATGGCGGGCGTTTCGTTTCGGAAACCCTGATGCCGCTGATCCTCGATCTCGAAGCCGAATATGAACGCGCGAGAACCGACCAGAGCTTCTGGGACGAGATGGCCGATCTGTGGAAATACTATGTCGGTCGCCCGAGCCCGCTTTACTACGCGCCGCGCCTTACCGAACATCTCGGCGGCGCAAAAATCTATCTCAAGCGCGAAGAGCTGAACCATACCGGCTCGCATAAGATCAACAATGTGCTGGGCCAGATCCTGCTTGCGCGGCGCATGGGCAAAAAGCGCATCATCGCCGAGACCGGCGCCGGCCAGCATGGCGTGGCGACCGCGACCGTCTGCGCGCGGTTCGGCCTGAAATGCGTGGTCTATATGGGCGCCCATGATGTCGAACGCCAGGCCCCGAACGTCTTCCGCATGCGGCTTCTGGGGGCCGAGGTCGTCCCGGTCACGTCCGGTCGCGGCACGCTGAAAGACGCGATGAATGATGCATTGCGCGACTGGGTCACCAATGTGCGCGACACTTTCTACTGCATCGGCACGGTTGCCGGCCCGCATCCCTATCCGGCTATGGTCCGCGATTTCCAGTCGATCATCGGCAAAGAAACCCGCGAGCAGTTGCAGGAACAGGAAGGCGAGGGCCGCCTGCCCGACACCGTCATCGCGGCCATCGGCGGCGGCTCGAACGCGATGGGCCTCTTCCATCCTTTCCTCGATGATCCGTCGGTGAAGATCATCGGCGTCGAAGCCGGCGGCAAGGGCGTGGATGAGCGGATGCAGCATTGCGCCAGCCTTACCGGCGGCCGCCCCGGCGTGCTGCATGGCAACCGCACCTATCTGTTGCAGGATGAGGACGGTCAGATCCTCGAAGGGTTCTCGATCTCGGCCGGCCTCGATTATCCCGGTATCGGGCCGGAACATTCCTGGCTCCACGATGTCGGTCGCGCCGAATATGTCTCGGTCACCGATGACGAGGCGCTCGCGGCGTTCCAGCTTCTGTGCCAGACCGAAGGCATCATCCCGGCGCTCGAGCCCAGCCATGCCCTGGCCCATGTGACGAAATACGCGCCTGGCCTGCCGAAGGACCATATCATCGTGGTCAATCTCTCGGGGCGCGGCGACAAGGACATCTTCACCGTCGCCCGCCATCTCGGTGTCGAGATCCAGGGGTGAGGCGCGCGCTGTCGCTTGCCATTCTGCTGTCGCTGCCGCTCCCGGCGGCGGCGGCCAGTTTCGATTGTAGCCTTGCAGGGCTCAGCCCGAATGAGCGCGCGATCTGCGACAATCGCGACCTGAACGACGCCGATGTGGAAATGGCGACGCTGCTGAAATTTCTGACCGGGCTTTTTGCCATGGGGTATCGGGGCGAGATCCTCGATGATCAGGCGGCCTGGTTGCGGCAGCGCATGGCCTGTGAGGCCGATATCACCTGTATCCGTGCCGCTTATGCCAAACGCATCCGGGCGTTGCAGGCGATCTATGACGGGATCGACCGACCGCTCTGATCGCTGATCTATTTCAGTTTCGGGATGCCGCCATATTCCTGCAGGCCGAGGCTGAGCCCCCTCCCGATCCGATGCGCAAGCGCCGACCAGGCGCGGGCGGTTTCCTGCGGCAGGCGCCGGGCCAGCACCTCGTCAAAAAGCTTCAGCCAGGGGATGAACATGCCGGCACGGACATTGCCGGCTGCTTTATGGACGGCCATCGGATTGCCATCATAGCCCCGCTCCATCAGGATCGCATTGCGCCAGAAGGCGACGATCTTTTCCTCATGCTCCGGCCAGTCTTTTACATGGGCACCGAAGACCGGACCAAGCACCGGATGCGCCCGGACCTCCCGGTAGAAGTCATGAACCACGCCACGCAGCTCAATGTCGGAAATAGGAAAGCGGGCGAGGGTCATAGAGCAGGCTTTCGGGCTGAAATGTTCGATAAGTGAAAGCGCTCAGGCTTCCCCATCACTCGCATACAGCTTCAGAACCTCCAGCGGAACCAGGTCGAGTGTCGCATGATGCGTCGCCTTGAGGCGCAGCTTCGGCGCCGCGCCCTCGTCATGTGCCTGGGCAAAGCGGCTGGCACAGAGGCACCACTGATCCCCCGGCTTCAAACCCTGAAAGCCAAATTCCGGACGGGGTGTCGAGAGGTCATTGCCGAGATATTTCGACAAAGCAAGGAATTCTGCCGTCATCTCGGCGCAGACCGTGTGCCGCCCCTGATCGCCCGGCCCGGAATTGCAGCAGCCATCGCGGAAGAAGCCGGTGAGCGGGCGGGTCGAACAGACTTCCAGCGGGCCGCCCAGCACATTGATCGACGGGTATTTCATCACATGCTCCCTTTCGCGGCCCAGCCTGCTGAAAGCGCCCGGCCCGGTCAAGGGGAGGCAGGTCAGGGCCAGCGTTTCGAGGCCAGAGGCGGTACGAGATGCCCCGCCACCAGCCGCGTCAATATCTGCGGCACCGGTGGTACCAGCGAGATCCGGGCCAGGAACAGATCCCGGATCTGTGGCAGCAGCCGGCTGTCCGACTGATAGGCCGGGGTCAGGAACTGGCTGAACAGCTGGTAGATCCGCACATGCCAGCGCCGCATCCTGGCATAGGCGGCGGGCGCATCATCTATATCACCGCGCAGCGCCTCGCGCAGGGCCAGCGCATCGAGCAGCGCCATATTCGCGCCCTGGCCAAGCTGCGGGCTGGCGCGATGCGCACTGTCACCGATAAAGACCAGCCCCGGCGCATAAGGCCGGCCCAGCGTGCCATGGCTGTAGAGCGCTGTCGTCATCTGGCCGGCATGATCCAGGCCAGTCAGGAAGGGCTGCATCTCGGGCCAGAAGGCGCTGGCCTCGGCCTTCCAGGCTTGGAAACGTGCCTCACCCCAGCCCGCCAGATCCGCACGCGGCATCGACCAGAAGACAGCGGCGCGGGCGCCCGCCTCGCCGGGCAGGCGGCCGATGGGCATCAGACCGGCCATGCGGCTTGCGCGAAAGTAACGCTGGCGCAGCTGATCCTGGCCCTGATCAGATCCTTCGGGCCAGGGCACATGCGTCCAGATTGCGCCATAGCCAAGCTCCCGCGCCTTTAAAGGCGACAGCGCAGAACCCGCGCCGGAGGCATCGATCACCAGGTCAAAACCGCCGATCTCGCCGCTATCCGAGACCAGCATCCGCCGGCCCTGGCGCAGCGGTGCCTCGCGCACCGTCTCGCCGGTGATCAGTGTGACAGGAGAGACCTCCATCGCCTGCCAGAGCACATGGAAGAGGCTTGCGCGATGCATCGCACAGGCCGGATCTGTCGCCGGGTAATGCACATCAAGCGCGACGCGGCTGCGCGTGGCGCCTGAAAGCTGGTCGACCGACCAGCCCCGCATCCGCCGGAGCGGCGCCCCGAGCGCACGGGCCGCATCGCCCTGACCCAGCTCATCCAGCACGGCCAGGCCCACTGGCTGCACCACCAGCCCCGAGCCCAGCGGGCGCGGCGTCGCAAACCGCTCGACCAGCGTGACCCGGTGGCCGTCGCGCGCAAGCAGGCTTGCCGTTGCCAGCCCGCCCATGCCGGCGCCCACCACCGCGATCTCAAGCGCTTTTGCCGTGCTTTTCCCCGTCATCATCCTCACCCAGGCTCTGGACCAGGTCCCGGCCCGCGACTATAAGCCGACCCCATGTCGTATTCTTTTGCGATCCTCGCCCGGACCCCGGGTGTCCGAATTAGCGGCCCGGCGCGCTGAACACCAGCACGCCGGGAGATTTCGCGCGGACCAATCCTGCTGCGTGACGCGCAGGCAAGGGGCGCCCCAAAGCCAACATTCCAGAGGACCGCATCCGATGTGCGCCGAAACCACCGCTGAAACGGGTGTCGACTACCGCGACACCGTATTCCTTCCCGAGACCGATTTCCCGATGCGCGGCGACCTGCCGAAGCGCGAGCCCGAATGGCTGGCCCGCTGGGCGCGGCTTGACGTCTATAACCGCCTGCGCGCGAAACCGGGCCGCCCGTCTTTTGTGCTGCATGACGGCCCGCCCTATGCGAATGGCCATCTTCATATCGGCCATGCGCTGAACAAGACCATCAAGGACATCATCACGCGCTCGCATCAGATGATGGGCCATGACGCGCGCTATGTGCCGGGCTGGGATTGCCACGGTCTGCCGATCGAATGGAAAATCGAAGAGCAATACCGCGCCAAAGGGCTGAATAAGGACGATGTGAGCACCGTCGATTTCCGCCAGGAATGCCGCCGCTTTGCCGAGGGCTGGGTTGATGTCCAGCGCGAGGAATTCAAGCGGCTCGGTGTCTATGGCAACTGGGAGGATCCCTATCTCACAATGGCTTATCATGCCGAGGCGGTGATCGCCCAGGATTTCATGAAGCTTTTGATGAACGGCTCGCTCTATCAGGGGTCAAAGCCCGTCATGTGGTCGCCGGTCGAGAAAACCGCACTGGCCGAGGCTGAGATCGAATATCACGACCATACGAGCCACACGGTCTGGGTACGGTTCCGCCCTGCATCCGCAGCAAGCTTCCCGGAGCTGGATGGCTGCATCAATACCGAGCTGCTGAATGCCTCGGTGGTGATCTGGACCACCACGCCCTGGACGATCCCGCAAAACCGCGCGGTCGCTTACGGGCCGGAGATCGCTTACGGTCTGTACCGTGTCGATGCCGCAGATGAGAAATCGACGGCCGTGGTCGGAGAGACCCTGGTGCTGGCCGATGCGCTGGCCGAAGGCGTTAAGGCTGCGGCAAAGGTCGAGGCCTGGACCCGTCTGCGCGATGTGAACGCGTCGGAATTCGAAGGCGTGATCCTGCGTCACCCCTATCACGGGGTTGAGGGCGCGAATGGCGAATGGGATTATGACGTTCCCATGCTGCCGGGCGACCATGTCACCGATGATGCGGGCACCGGCTTTGTCCATACCGCGCCGAGCCATGGCGATGACGACTATCAGATGGGCGTCAGGTTCAGGCTGCCGATGACCTATAACGTCACCGAAGACAGCTCGTATCGCGCCGAACTGCCGCTGTTCGCGGGCCAGCACATCATTCTTGCCGATGGCAAGGAAGGCCCGGCCAATGTCTCGAATATCAAGCAGATGGCCTATGCGGGCGCGCTGCTGGCCAAGGGCAAGGTCAAGCATTCCTACCCGCATTCCTGGCGCTCCAAAGCGCCGGTGATCTTCCGCAACACGCCGCAATGGTTCGCCGCTATCGACGAAAAGCTGAATGACGGCTTTGGTGAGTTCGGCGATACGATCCGCAAACGCGCCCTGACCTCGATCGAGGATCTGGTGGAATTCACCCCGGTTTCGGGCAAGAACCGCCTGCATTCGATGATCGAGCACCGTCCGGACTGGGTGCTGTCGCGTCAGCGCGCCTGGGGTGTGCCGCTGACCTGCTTCACCAAAAAAGGCGCTAAACCGACCGATCCGGATTTCCTGTTGCGCAATGAAACCGTCAACAGCCGCATCTTCGACGCCTTTGAAAAAGACGGCGCCGATGTCTGGTATGTGGACGGGTTCAAAGAGAAAGCCCTCGAAGGCGTGGTCAATCCGGCGGATTATGACCAGGTCTTTGATGTGCTCGATGTCTGGTTCGATTCTGGCTCGACCCATGCTTTCGTGCTGCGTGACCGCGCCGATGGCACCGATGACGGCATCGCCGATGTCTATATGGAAGGTACTGACCAGCATCGCGGCTGGTTCCATTCGTCTTTGTTGCAGGCCTCGGCCACGCGTGGTCGCGCGCCTTACCGCAATGTGGTGACGCATGGCTTCACGCTGGATGAGAAGGGCATGAAAATGTCCAAATCCATCGGCAACACGGTCGCGCCGCAAGAGATCATTGCCGAATATGGCGCTGATATCCTGCGGCTCTGGGTGGCGCAGACCGATTACACGCTGGATCAGCGGATCGGGCCGAAGATCATCAAAGGCACCGCCGACAGCTATCGCCGGCTGAGGAATACCCTGCGTTTCATGCTGGGCGCATTGTCCGGCTTCCAGGAGACCGAGCGCCTCGAAGCGGCGGAAATGCCCGAGCTGGAGCAATGGGTGCTGCACCGCCTCGCCGAACTCGATGCTGAAGTGCGGCGCGAATACCGTGCCTTCAACTTTGCGGGCGTGTTCCAGACGCTCTTCAACTTTGCGACTGTCGACCTTTCGGCCTTCTATTTCGACATCCGCAAGGATGCGCTTTATTGCGACGCGCCCGACAGTATCCGCCGCCGGGCCGCGCGCACGGTGCTGGATCTTTTGTTCCAGCGCCTGACGACGTGGCTCGCGCCGATCCTGCCCTTCACGATGGAAGATGTCTGGCTCGCGCGCCATCCGGGCGAGGACAGCTCTGTCCATCTCGAGGATTTCTTCGAGACACCGGCAGGCTGGAAAAACGATGCCCTCGCGGCGAAATGGGATGGGATCCGCGCTGCCCGCCGCGTCGTGACCGGTGCGCTGGAAGTGGAGCGTACCGCCAAGGTGATCGGTGCCAGCCTTGAGGCGAAGCCGGTGGTCCATGTGGCGGATACGGCGATGCTGGCGGCGCTGAATTCGGTCGCCTTTGCCGATATCTGCATCACCAGCGGCATCCGCGTGACCGATGCCGCCGCGCCGGACGGGGCTTTCACCCTGGCCGATGCACCGGCGGTGAAAGTGGTCTTTGCCCCGGCGGAAGGCGCGAAATGCCAGCGCTGCTGGCAGATCCTGCCCGATGTCGGAAGCCACAAACATCCCGAGACCTGCGCGCGCTGTAACAGCGTCCTGGGCTGACATAAGCCCCCGGGCACCAGAAAGGCCGCATCGCAGGATGCGGCCTTTCTCTGTTTCGGGCGGCCCCCACCCATGCAGATCAGCGGAATGGGGCAAGCCAGGTGGAAAGGCCTTTAGCGCCGACAATCCGGCCAGATCCCTGAAGAAGGCCAGTTGCCCGGCTCAGTGTAAATCCATCAGCCCGTCCGGTAACAGGCGTCGGAACAGCCGCTACAGAACGTTCAGGAGCAAAAAGAACCCGGGGCGCGACGGGTGACCTGACGTCTTTGGTCGCGGGATTACCTTAGTTTGTTCCGATTTCGGCCAGGATCAGGGTGTCTGTGAACGGATCAGTTCCACAGCCAGAGGTGCAAGGCCCATGAATATGCAGGTCAGCGATATTGCCGGGCGTCAGTCTCTCGACCTTTCGCGGCTGTTCTTTGGGGATGTGTTGCTGGTCGGGCTCGCCCTGATTGCCGGGCAACAGTCGCCCCGGATGCGCGTGGTATCCGTCACCGACCGCCAGCCAATCCGCACGCGCGAAAGCTTCAGCGCCGAATATCAGGAAGTGCCCTCAAGGCCGCAGCAAAGACGCAGCACGCAAAAGGTGAAGGGTGAGATCTTCGGCGATGATGTCACCTTTAAGATGGCCACCGGGCCGTCGCGGATGTTCAAAGTGCCGTTGCCGGATGCGAGGAAGGCCGGTGCCCAGGCCATCCGCATGCAGCTGCCGCAGCTGATTGCATTGTTTTACCGCGACCAGGCCGAGGGGATGCGCGATTCACTTTACACGCTGACCGCAAAGCGCGGTTTCCTCGCCATGTCGCCCGAGATCGAATTTCAGATCGGTGAGGATCTGTTCCGGATCGACCGCAACCGCGCCACCGTGACCCGTGCGGGCGAGACAATGATCGACCTCAGCCGGGAAGAACTGCGTCAGAAAGCGGCGGAAGCCGGCTATATCTGACCGGCACCCCCTTTCCCGCAGCGCCGGAAGGGAATGAAAAAGACGCCAGCGGCAATCGCTGGCGTCAGAGTTTTCGTCACCGACAGGAGACGATCAGAAAGCTTGCGGTCAAAACTCAGGCGGCGCGTTTCGTACCAAGCCAGAGCGGCAGGAGAACCTGCGCATTGGCGGCGCCGGTATCGGGCGCCAGGCCCTCATGCATGGCCATCAGATCGCCACGGGTCAGGCCGATATCGTCCAGCAACCGGTCATCCGCGCGATTAAGCAGGAACGCGGTAGAGCGGCGCATCTGCATCTGCGATTTCAGACGGGTGAACATTTCAGCCTCCTTGGAATTACCCCACCTGTATCGCTCTGGTTTTGACATTTCACAAACGAATAGATTTAATGGGTTTCATGATTTTCATTTATAGGTATGGCGATGCCGCACCCTCATCTTGAAAGTGATCTGATGCGCGGCTTTCTCGCCGTGGCCGAGGCCGGCTCGGTGACGCTTGCGGCGGCGCGGCTGGGCCGGACACAATCGGCCGTCAGCCTGTTGATCCGGCGGCTGGAGGAAAATCTTGGCCAGCCCTTGTTCCAGCGGCTTGCGCGCGGCGTCAGCCTGACGGCGCGGGGTGAACAGCTCTTGCCCTATGCGCAGCGTGTGGTGGCATTGCTGGATGAGGCAACGCTGGCATTGCGGGAAAAACCGCTGACCGGGCCGGTCCGTGTGGGCATTCCGGATGAATATTCCGGCACCATCCTGCCGCGTGCGCTTGCCGCCTTTGACGAACGCCATGAGGGGCTGCAGGTCTCGGTCCTGTGCGACCATTCCGAAAAGCAGCTGGAGGCGCTGGAGGAGGACAGGCTGGACATCGCGGTGATCCATGACACCAGTTATTTCCAGGAAGGCGAGCTTCTGGCCATCGACCCGACGGTCTGGGTGACCTCGATGACCCATATGCAGCATCTCAGAAGGCCGCTGCCGGTCTCGGTCTATATCGAAAGCTCCTGGTGTCGCGAATTTGCCGAAGCGGCGCTGAACCACCAGGGGCTGCGCTGGCGGCGGGCCTGGTATTGCGATGTGGCCAGCGGCATGCGCAATGCGGTAACGAATGGCATGGCGATCTCGCCGCTGTCGCGGTCGACGATCCCGGTCGGATGCCGCGAACTGACGGTGGAAGAGGGGTTCCCGGCGATTGATTCGGCACGGGTGCTGCTGCGGCGCAATCCGCGGGGCGGCTCGGCGGCGATCGAAGGCATGGCGGCGGTTCTGCGCGAGGCGTTCCGGCCCCTCGCCATGGCGCGCGCCCCGGGCACCGAAGAAAAGATCGCGCCGGAGCGCAGCGTGCTGGCGCCCCGCTGCTGACCCATGCCGTCTTCCGGATCAGGCGGGAGCGGATCGGGCAGGGCGCGGCGCTTGGCAGCGGGGGGCCGACATGCCAGTCTCGCATGTGAAGGAGACCCTCTGATGCGAAAGATCCTGTTTCCGCTGCTGCTGGCGACGGCCAGCCCGGCCTTCTCCCAGCCGGCGCTGCCGGAGGATGCCATCGCCATTGCGGCTTTTTCAGCGACCTTTGCCGAAGAATGCACCGGGGCGTTTTCCGAAGATGGCCGGCTGCTCAAGCCCCCGAAGCGGTTCGAGGTCGAAAGCCCCGGCAGCTGGGGCGATCCGATCCCGAGGGTGGTCTGGGAGTTTCAATGCGATATCTACGCCTATAATACCTCGCAGGTCTTCATGATCTCCACCGATCAGGGAGGAGCGATTCCGGTGGGCCTGACCCGGCCAACGCTGAAGATCGAATATGACGAGGAGGCCGCGGCGCCCGGCGAGGCGGATAGTGTGGTGAGCCTTTTGGAAATCAATGGCTGGAGTGCGGATCTGCTGGCGATCAACGCCGGTTTCGATCCTCAAACGCTGCAGATTTCCTCCCATACCTTCTGGCGCGGGATCGGGGATGCCTCGGATGCCGGGATCTGGCGGCTGCAGGATGCCGCCTTCCGGCTGGTGCGCTATGAGGTGGATGCCAGCTATGATGGCGAGAGCAATCCCGTCACCCTGGTGAATTTCGAATGAAGAATTTTTGCCTAACTCCCTTTGGGCCGGTCTCATTGCGCGATGATGGCCAGCAGATCACCGCATTGGTCTGGGGCGAGGGCGAGGCCGGGGCAAGCGCGCTGCAACGCGAGGGGATCGCGCAGCTCTCGGCCTGGTTCGAACGCCGGCTGGTGCGGTTTGACCTGCCGCTTGACTGGGGCAGGGGGCTGCATGAAAAGGTCCGCCGCGCGATGGTGGCGATCCCGCAGGGCGAGACCCGCACCTATGGCGAGATCGCGAAGCTCACAGGCGCGCCCGCACAGGCTGTGGGCCAGGCCTGCGGCGCCAATCCGATCCCGATCATCATCCCCTGCCACCGGGTGCTGGGCGCAAAGACGCTGGGAGGCTTTTCCGCCCCGGGCGGTGTCGAGACCAAGGTGGCACTGTTGCGGTTCGAGGGAGCGGCAGGGCTTCTGATATGAGCCCGCTTGCCGCCGCCGCCGCCGCGTGCCAGAGATCGGCGTAACGGAACTGTAACGGTTTTTTATCGTGACCTTTGGCGTCTTTCTCGCTGTCATGGCAGCGGCCTTCCTCCATGCGCTGTGGAATGCGCTGATCAAGCTGGGCACCTCAAAGATCGGTGCGATGGTGGTTCTGTCGGTGATGGAGGTGCCGATCGGCCTTGGCGTTGCCTTTTTCATGGGGCCGATCAACCCGGCGGCAATCCCCTGGGTGATCGCGGCGGGGATCACGCATTTCGCCTATAAGTACTTTCTCAGCTATGCCTATGAGCGCGGGGATCTGAGCCGGGTCTACCCGATTGCGCGTGGCGCGGCGCCGATGCTGGTGACGGTGGCGGGGGTATTCCTGCTGACCGATGTGATGAGTTCGCGCCAGTATCTCGCCATTGCGGTACTGGCGGCGGGGATCCTGATGATGGCGCGGGGCGTGTTCGCAAGCGATGAGAACCGCAAGCTTGTGCCCTTCGCGCTCGGCTCTGCACTGGCGACGGCCTGCTATACGCTGATCGACGGCCAGGGCGCGAGGATTTCGGGCAATGCCGTGTCCTATATCGCCTGGGTTTTCGTGGCGGATGGGCTGATTTTCTCGCTGGGAATGCTGGCCATGCGCGGCCGCAAAGTGGTGCCGTTGGGCTTTCAGGCCTGGAAGATGGGAACGATCGGTGCCGCCGCGAGCTTCGGCGCCTATGCGATTGCGGTCTGGGCCATGACCATTGCCCCCATCGCGCTGGTGGCGGCGCTGCGCGAAACCTCGATCCTGTTCGCGGTGCTGATCGGCTGGCTGGTCTTTGGCGAGCGGATGAGCCGGGAAAAGGCTGCGGCGGCGCTTGTAATTGTGGCCGGCGTGATCCTGACAAGGGTGTAAGGGAGGGGGCCAGCCCCCTCCGGCCCTTACAGGGCCTTACCCCCGGGATATTTATGGACAGATGAAATAATCAGAAAAGCAGATTTCATCTGTCTCTAAATATCCCCGCCGGAGGCTCCCACCGCCAGGCCAGAGAGAGACCGGTCTATCTGACGCGGCGAATTCCCTCGGGAATGATCTGCTGCAGGATACCTGCAAGGGCGAGATAGAGCGAGGTCACGATCAGCCCCCAATGGGCGAGGCTGCCTTCCGCGAAATCCATCCAGGCCGCCCAGGCGGCAAAGACGATCCACGCGACCGAGACCGGCAGCGAGACATTGCGCCAGCGTTTGGTCCGGGTCGGGTGGATGAATTTCAGATTGGTGAACATGGTCACCGTCAGCGCGATCACGAGGGCCAGGATCACCCCTTGCGAGGGCGCGACCGCAAACAGCACCAGCACGACCATATTCCAGCAGGCGGGAAAGCCCGCAAAGCTTTTGTCGCGGGTCTTCATCCTTGTATCGGCGAAATAGACCACCGAGCCGAAGACGATCACGATGATCGCGATCCAGCCCGTCCAGCCGGTCAGCAGCCCCGATTTGAACAGGGCATAGGCCGGGATGAACACATAGGTCAGATAATCGACGATCAGATCCATCAGCACGCCGTCATAGGTCGGCCAGTTTTTCTGCACATCGAATTTGCGCGCCAGCGGCCCGTCGATCCCGTCGACAATCAAAGCGACGACGAGCCAGAGGAACATCAGGCTCCATTTGGCCTCGACCGCAGCCAGCATCGCCAGCATTGACAGCACCGCGCCAGAGGCGGTCAGCAGATGAACGGAAAGGGCTTTATAGCGGTCTGACATCACAAACTCATGAAGCAATAGCACCGAAAATGCAATCTCCGGCGGGTCAGGAAACCCCCCGTTGCGGCGAAGAATGCGCACGGGGATGCGCGGCTGCATAGACATCCATCAGCCGCGCGGCGTCAACCGCCGTATAGGCTTCGGTGGTCGAAAGCGAGGCATGGCCCAGCAATTCCTGGATCGAACGCAGGTCTCCACCCGCCGAAAGGAGGTGAGTGGCGAAGCTGTGGCGCATAGCGTGGGGCGTGGCGGTTGCGGGAAGGCCAAGCTGCAGCCGCGTCTGTTCCATCGCTTTCTGGATCAGCCGCGGGTTCAGCGCACCACCGCGGGCGCCCCGGAAAAGCGCGTCTGCCCCGGTGATCTGAAAGGGACAGAGCCGGACATATTCGGCAACCGCCGCCCGCGCTGCCGGCAACACCGGCACAAGTCGCGTCTTGCCGCCCTTGCCGGTGATCCTGAGCATATCGGGCAGCGGCTGGTCGGCGCCGGTCAGCGACAGCGCCTCGGAAATCCTGAGGCCGCAGCCGTAAAGCAGCGTCACCACCGCCATATCGCGGGCCTGCTGCCAGTCGGTCCGCGCCTGTAACGAGACGGTTTCGATCATCCCGAGCGCCTGGGCCTCGCTGAGTGGTCTTGGCAGGCGGCGGCGGAATTTCGGGCTCCGCGCCGAGAGGATCACGGTTGCCTCGCCCAGCCCCTCCTGCCGTTCGGTCAGCCAGCGCGCGAAGCTGCGCACCGAAGACAGTGCCCGCGCCAGCGAGCGCGCCGAGAGCCCGCGTCCGCGCTCATGGGCCATCCAGGCCCTCAGGTCGGACTGGCTCATGCCGGCAATGGTTGCCGGCCCGGCCGGCTCGCCGTGATGCGCGGCGAGAAAGCCCATCCAGTTCACCACATCATGGCGATAGGCGATGATCGTGTGACCGGAGGCATTGCCCAGTGCCGAGAGCCCGGCCAGCCAGTCGCTCAGCGCTGCCCGCATCTGTGGTGTCAGCGCGGTGAGATCATTCATGACAGGAACCGGCGCATGGAGCGCTCGAAAACCCCCGCGAAGAAGGCCAGGAGATCGGTGCCCTGGGTCGGGCGGAACTGATGCGGGTCTTCTGCGCCAAGCGCCAGCATCCCCGGCAGCCGGCCCTGGCCGAAATCGAGCTGCAAGAGCGCCTCGGAACGGATAAAGCCGTGGCCGCCATAGATGCGGTCGCACCCGGCCTGCACCTGGGCGGACACGGGGCGCAGCGTCACGCTGCGCGAGGCGGTCTTGCGGCCTGCGGCGATATAGCCGCCGGTAAAGCCGGGCTCGGCGATCAGCAGCACATTTTCCAGCCGGGACAGCGCCTGATCTTCGGCCTGTTCGCCGCCGCCCGCACTTTCCAGCACCAGCCGCACCCGGTCGACGCGCAAAGTCGCCGCGACCTCCCCCGAGAGACCGGCGAGAAAACCGGCGAAATCCGGCGGGTCAAGCATCTGCAGAATGGCGCGGTGGATCTGATTGGTGCCGGCAAGGTTTTCATACGCGGCGGAAATCACTGAGCGATGGGTGTCTTCCAGCCGCTCCAGCCTTGTCTCCAGCCGCTGCATGGCAATGCCGCGCAGGTCAATGACATTGGAGCCCATCGCCCGCTCATTTGCCGCTACCAGGGCATTCATGAGGTCGCGGTCATCCAGCAGATTTTCCGGCTCCGCAAGGATGCGGTCGCGCAAGTCAGGTTCGATCATTGAAAGCTGCTCGGTGTTTTTCGTTGTTCGGGGCCAAATATAGCAAAAAAGGGAAAGGCTGAGGAAGTATTTCCTTTCACCCCGGCGCATACGGCCCTGCGCGTGGCATATCTGCCTCCGGCAATCCCCCTCGAAGCAGTTGGGGCAGCCCCAGCTTCGCAGGGTTACAGAAAGCTCTGCGGGTCGATGTCGATGGCGAGGCGGACGCCCTTCGGTTGCCGGGTCTGTCTGAGCCAGGCCGCAATCGCATTTTGCAGCGCCGCGCTTTTCGGAGCGCGGATCAGCAGGCGGACACGGTGGCGGCCGCGGACGCGGGCAATGGGGGCGGGGGCCGGGCCGAGCACTTCGCCCCCCACCTGGCGGATCGGGCCGTCCGCACGGGCGAGATCGGCACCGAAATCAAAGAGCGGCTGCAGATCGGGGCCGGAGAGGATGATGCCGGCAAAGCGGCCGAAGGGCGGCGCGTTTGCCTGGCGGCGCTCATCGGCCTCGGCCCGCCAGAAGGCTTCTTCATCGCCGCCGAGAATGGCGCGGATCACCGGATGTTCGGGCTGATGGGTCTGCAGCCAGGCCTCGCCCGGTTTCTCGGCGCGCCCCGCACGCCCTGCCACCTGACGCATCAACTGGAAAGTGCGTTCGGCCGCGCGCAGATCGGACCCTTGCAGCCCGAGATCGGCGTCGATCACCCCAACAAGCGTCAGATGCGGGAAATTATGCCCCTTTGCCACGATCTGCGTGCCGATGATGATATCGGCGCCGCCCGCCGCGATCTCTTCTATCTGAGCCTTCAGCGCCCGGGCCGAGCCGAAAAGGTCCGAGGATAAGACCGCCACCCGTGCCTCGGGGAAGCGCGCGATGACCTCTTCGGCCAGCCTCTCTACACCGGGGCCTATTGCCGCCATCCGGCCTTCGACGCCGCAGGACGGGCAACTTTCCGGCACCGGTCTGGTCGCGCCGCATTGATGGCAGACAAGGCGTTTGAGGAAACGGTGCTCGACCATTCGCGCGTCACATTGGTCGCAGCCGACCTGCTGGCCACAGGCGCGGCAGAGCGTCACCGGCGCAAATCCCCGCCGGTTGATGAATAAGAGCGCCTGTTCGCCCGCCTTGACCCGCGCCTCGACACCCTTTGCCAGCGCCTCCGACATCCAGCGATCCGCCGGCAGTTTCTCGCTTCGCATGTCGATGGCGCGCATCGCGGGCATCTCGGCCGCCCCGAAGCGCGAGGTCAGATCCAGCCGCAGGTAGCGGCCCTGGTCGGCATTGACCCAGCTTTCGAGCGAGGGCGTCGCAGAGGCCAGCACCACCGGGCAATGGGTGATCGAGGCCCTGAGAACCGCCATGTCGCGGGCATTATAAAGCGCGCCTTCTTCCTGTTTGTAGGAACTGTCATGTTCTTCATCGACCACGATCAGCGCCAGATCCTGAAAGGGCAGGAACAGCGCCGAGCGCGCGCCCACCACCAGCCCGACATCGCCGGTGCCGGCCATTTTCCACAGGCGGCGGCGCTCGGTTTGCGTCACGCCGGAATGCCATTCGCCGGGGCGGGCGCCGAAGCGGGCCTCGACGCGGGCCAGAAAATCGGCGGTCAGCGCAATTTCGGGGAGAAGAACCAGCGCCTGGCGGCCCCGGCGCAAGGCCTCGGCCACGGCTTCGAGATAGACTTCGGTTTTACCGGACCCGGTGACGCCTTTCAGCAGGACCGGCTGGAAATCACCCTTGCCGACCATCTCGCGCAGCGCCTCGCCGGCGGCGATCTGGTCGCCTGAAAGCCGCCCGGGCCGCAGCGCATCCAGCTTCGGATAGGGCAGATCGCGCGGTGCCTCTTCCTCGGAAATCACCCCGAGCTTCACCAGCCCCTTGACGACCGAGGCCGAGACCGAGGCGGCTTCTGCCAGCTCGCCTGGCAGAACCGAGGCGCCGCCGAACTGGCGCAGCGCTTCGATCACGCGGTGGCGCGCATCGGTCAGCTGGTTCGGCACCGGCCCGCTCAACCGCAACACCTTGCGCATCGAGGGCGGGTCCGTCAGCCCCGGCGCGCGCGTCGCAAGCCTGAGCATCGAGGGCAGCCAGGTCATGGTATAGTCGGCGGATCGTGTCAGGAACTGGCGCAGTTCGGCCCGCATTGGCGGCACATCAAGAACCTGCCGGATATCGCGCAGCTTGGCGCGGTCGAAATCGCCAAGCCCCGGCCCCCAGACCACGCCCAGCACCCGGCGTGGGCCCAGCGGCACCTCGACGAAATCGCCGGTGCCGCAGCCGCCCTCCGGCGCGCGGTAATCCAGAAACGGCCCGAGCGGCTCGGTGGTCAGCACCGTCACCGTCTCGCCCGCCTCGAAAACCCGTTCTGCCATCATTTCCGTTAGCGCTCACATTTCCGGGGCCGGACCCTCTTTCGTCCAGGGCCGCTTTGCGGTAATAGCTCTCCCGACCCCCTTTCTCCACCCACCTGGCCGCCCAATGGGAGCATGACGCCATGAAATTCTTTGTCGATACCGCTGATGTGGATGCCATCCGTGAGCTGAACGATTTCGGGATGGTGGATGGTGTGACCACCAACCCTTCGATCATCCTGAAATCCGGACGTGACATCCTGGAAGTCACCAAAGAGATCTGCTCGATCGTCGCTGGCCCGGTTTCGGCCGAGGTCGTCGCCGAGAAGGCCGATGACATGATCGCCGAGGGCCGCAAACTGGCCGAGATTGCGTCGAACATCACCGTCAAAGTGCCGCTGACCTGGGATGGTCTGAAAGCCTGTAAAGTGCTGACGGATGAGGGCAGGATGGTCAATGTGACGCTGTGCTTCTCGGCCAACCAGGCGCTGCTGGCGGCGAAAGCCGGTGCGACCTTCATCTCGCCCTTCGTTGGCCGTCTGGATGATATCAACCTCGACGGGCTGGATCTGATCCAGGATATCCGCACTATCTATGACAATTACGGGTTTGAGACCCAGATCCTCGCGGCCTCGGTCCGCACCGTGAACCACGCGAAAGACTGCGCGCTGATCGGGGCTGACGTGATCACCGCGCCGCCTTCGGTGATCAAGGCGATGGCGAACCATGTCCTGACCGATAAGGGTCTGGAGCAGTTCGCGAAAGACTGGGCCAAAACCGGGCAGAAAATTCTCTGATCCTGCTCTCGGGCCGCGCCGGAGGGGGCTTTGCCTCCCCGGCGCGCCTCATCGACTTCTGCCGGCTGGCTCAGGCCGGTGTTCCCGGTCGATTGTGCGACGCCGATGGGCCGCAAAGGGCCTGGCGGATGAGGGATCCGCCTTGTGCTGCGCGCTGTCTTTTCATGCGTTAGGTCGTGTTAACAAAATGGATTCCACTGGTCCGCGACCTATGATTCAAGCTCATCTCTACGTGGGAGATGAACTTGGCGTTCAACCTGATATCCGACGATGAGTGGACCTTCTTCGAGGGCTTCATTCGTGCCGTCCGGCACCCGAACGGGCGGCAACCTGCGGACCATCGTCTTGTTCTGGATGGAATTTTCTGGCGGAGCGCAAGCCGCCACTGGTTCGAGGCGCAGCGCGACACAAGGACTGGTGCGCCATGGCGTGATCTGCCCGAAAAGTTCGGCAAGTGGTCCTCGGTCTACCGCCAGTTCTGCCGCTGGACCCTGGCCGGACTGTGGGAGGATATCCTGGACGCACTGAACCATGCAGGGATCGCGCCGGACAAGCTCCAGATGGTCGACAGCACTGTGATCCGCTCCCATCCTCTTACGGCGGGCGCAAAAGGGGGACTGCTGACAAGAGGCTCTTGGCCGTTCGAGAGGTGGCTTCTCGACCAAGATCCACCTCCGCGTCAACGGTGCTGGCCTCCCGATGAGGACCGAGATCACGCCAGGGCAGGATTCCGACTACACCGGCTATGATATGGTGATGGCCGACAACCTGCCGCAGCCAGCAGTTCTGGTCGCCGACAGGGGCTACGACTCTGATAAAATTCGGGAAGACATCGAGAGCCGCAACGCCTGCCAATGATCCCAATGCGAAAGAACCGAAGGGTGCGCAAGGCTGTCGACATGACCATCTACACCCTGCGCAACATGGTCGAGCGCTGCTTCAACAAGCTGAAAAACAGCCGTCGGCTGGCAACACGCTACGACAAAACCGCAGACAGTTTCCTCGGCTTCGTAGACGTTGCCTGCATCAGGCTATGGCTTCGACATTTGTCAAAATGACCTAGGACGTTGTCGGTCAAAACAGTGTGGATCCGATAGGGCATCGCTGCGATCAGATCGCGCAGGAACTGGGCCGAAGCCAACTTGCCAGCCTTCTGAACAAGGCGAACGAAGGCAAACTTCGAACGCCTGTTCAAAGCAGATCACGCTGTTCCTGGAGCGCCGCGCAGACTGTATTCAAGTAGATATGAACTTGATGACAAGCGATGCGTGTCGTGTCGCGTGCCATTCCGGATCAGTGATCCGACATTGACAGGATATCGAATGCCGTTTTGGCTGCCGTCTGCCCATTGATGATCAGTTCCACCTCATGGCATCCCGGATGGTGGCGGCGCGTGCTGAAGTCCTGAATCGGCTGTTTGATGCTGAGCGTGGCGTCACGGCGGCCGGCGAGCGTAAATGTTTTGAGCTTGAAGACCTTTGCAGCGGTTTTGCCGTTGGGGCGGACGTAGTGAATGCGGTAGTCGGCGACAATTTGCTGGGTTTCCGACGATGTGGATGCTAATCGGGCGGTCATCGTGATAACATCACCGAGCTGCACTGCATTTGGCGTTATGGTAAAATTGGTCACGTCAATTTCGCCGCCGTATGCAACGCCCAAGAGCGCCAGCGCGCGCGGATCACCCGTTTTGATAAGCGTACGCAAGGCATGGCGCACGATCCAGGCTGTTCGAGGATCGTCCTGCGGCCAATATGCAAGACGATCAACTAACCAATCCGGCCGATCCTTGGCGATGTCGTTGAGGTGGTTCGCGACCGACTTGCGGACATAGAGGTTTGGGTCGGTCTTCAGGCGCTCCAGAATCGGCATCGACAGTGTCGGGTCTTTTTTCAAGGCGTCGACTCGGGCTGCCCAAGGCAGTCTTGGCCTGCCGCCTTCGCTGGCGAGTCGACGAACATGGTAGTCGGCATGGCCGCTCCATTCCAGCATTGCGGCCAGGGTGCGGGCGGGGTCAATATTCAGAAATGGACGGATCGCGAACTCGGCGGATCCGTAACGCGTCAGATCAGCCAGCGCCGAGAGCGACAGTTCGAAATCGTCAGTGCCGTATCGCGCAACGAACTCGCTGATGGCGACTGCCTGAAAGCCATGCGTCACAATCGCGGACCCATGTCGCGAACGATGGCGAGGGCTGCGCCATAATCGGCGGGCAGCGCCGTATGGAGCGCGTCGGCGATGTGACGCAGCCGTTCCATGATGGAAAGGTTGTCGAGGTTATCAGATGCGTTTCGCAGAAAGGCGGTGCGGTCAAATCCTGATGAGCTGGCTTGGCCCGCAGCAGCAATGACCTCCAGCGCCTGCGAGCCGAGGATATCCTTTACGAGGGGACGAGAAGGCGAGGCATCAGTCATTAAAGGGTCTTTCCGGGCGGATTCGAGGACGTGTCGGCCATCGATCAGGGGTCGCAAGGCTCAGGCTTTTGTTCGCAAGGGAGCGAGCGACGCCGGGGCATGGCTGGTTAAATCGCGCGGCGTCGCGAAGCGGGGACATGCCGAACATGCGTGAATACTCGCGATTGAACTGGGACGCGCTCTCATAGCCAACGGAGAAGGCGACCGCCGTGACGTCGCGAGATTCGAAGATCAATATCCTGCGCGCTTGCAACAAGCGCAGCCTCTTTTGGTACTGGATCGGCGTCATCGCCGTTATCGCCCGGAAGTGGCGATAGAAGGCGGCGCTACTCATCCCGGTCATCGACGCAAGTGCCTCCACGCGAAGCGGTTCATCAAAATGGGTTCGAACCCAATCGATCGCACGGCGGATTTGCGACAGGCGGCTGTCGACCCGAGCGATTTGCCGAAGCATGTCACCTTGTGGCCCCTGCAGGATCCGGAAGAGAATTTCCTTCTCAATCAATGGGGCCAGTATTTCTACCTCAGCCGGGCGGTCGATCAGCCGCATCATTCGCAGCCATGCGTCTATCAACTCAGGTGTGGCCGGAGATAACGGTTTCAACATGGTTGTCCGTGTTTAGGGATAGCCAAACCTGTTTACGCGCCTCGACGGCTGCGTAGCGTTTGGGAACCTTGCGCACCATGCAGAAGCTGCCAGCGCGGAACATAAGGGGAATCATCTTCATGCCTCCGAACACCCCCAACAAGAAGGATTCGGGGGAGGTGACGGGTTAGCAGAAAGGTTAGCAGATTTCTCGGAGTGAGCTGGTAACCTAAGAGGATGCGGTTTCACTTCAATCTGGTAAGTGATTGTTTTCGCTTGGAGATTTGAAGTGGTGGGCGACCCTGGAATCGAACCAGGCATGAGTCTCCTCGGCGGAGTTACAGTCCGCTGCCGCACCTTGCAGCACGTCGCCCACAGTGCGGGCTTACTAGATTCTCCTCTCTGCCCCGTCAATGCCCTATCACCGCTTTTGTGACGATCTTTCGCACGACCGGCGCAAGGCCTGGCACCTGATCCGCTTTTGCCTTGCGCTTTTCGCTGGATTCGGCCTTTTGTCCCCGGAAATCTATGATGCGTGATCTGGAGCCAGACGGGGATAGTGCGATGAAAAAACCAGCCTGGGTGGTCGATAAGGAACGTGCAAAGCGGGCAGAGGCGAAAGAGACCGTCTGGCTTTTCGGTCTGCATGCCGTGCGCGACGCGCTGTTGAACCCGAAACGCGAGAAACTGCGCCTCGTGGTGACCAAGAACGCATTCGACAAGCTGGAAGATGCGATCCTCGCCTCGGGGCTTGAGCCGGAACTGGTTGACGCGCGGTCTTTTGATGTGCCGATTGATCCGGGTTCTGTGCATCAGGGCGCCGCGATGGAGGTGAAGCCGCTCAACTGGGGCAGCCTTGAGGAGGTCGCGGTCTCGGGCGAGGGCGCGCCGCTCGTGGTGCTGCTGGACCGGGTGACCGATCCGCATAATGCCGGTGCGGTGCTGCGTTCGGCCGAGGTGTTCGGAGCGCGTGCCGTGATCGCGCCGCGCCATCATTCGGCGCCGGAGACCGGGGCGCTGGCAAAAACCGCCTCTGGCTCGCTGGAGCGGCAGCCCTATCTCAGGGTCACCAATCTTGCCGATGCGATGAATGAACTGCGCGATATGGGCTTTTTGCTGATCGGTCTTGCCGGCGAGGCCGATCTGACGCTGTCGGATGCGCTGAGCCAGGCCGGAACGCGACCGGTTGGCCTGGTGATGGGCGCTGAAGGCCCCGGCCTGCGTGAAAAAACCCGCGATACCTGCGATCTGATCGCGCGCATTCCGGCGGCGGGCGGTTTTGGCAGTCTCAATGTCTCGAATGCGGCGGCGGTGGCGCTTTACGCGGCCTCGATCCGTTAAGGGAGAGGCATCTGCGGTGGGGCGGTTTGATCACAAAGATGCGAACGCCTCTTTAATGCAGCAGTAATGTTTCTAAGTCACAGTCATGAGGCACGGGATCTGGAACCCCCGTACCTTGTTTGCACTGTCCCTCGTTCCGCACCTGGCGCCCGCGCGATCTGCGCAGGGCGCCTTTTTCTTTTTCGCTGGTTTCTTTGCATCGTCCCGGATTGTGGGCGCGCTTTTTTCTGCGCCGGGGTGACTGCGGGACGGGCAGCGGCGCTGCTCTGACCGGTCTGCAGATGGCGCCGCAACGCGGCGGACATAAAGTTACCCAAAATATCCAAATGAGGTTGCATTGTTGCGTCGTGGATTTTAAACCTCCTGACAACGGCCCGCTGATTCTGCAGCGCGGCACGAAATCAGGAGTTCGCCCATGGCACTGGACAGGCAGGCACCGATCATGACCTATGATGCCCCCAAGAAAGATCTCTACGAGATTGGCGAGATGCCGCCGCTCGGTCATGTTCCTGAGAAGATGTATGCCTGGGCGATCCGTCGCGAGCGTCATGGCGACCCGGAAAGCGCGATGCAGCTTGAGGTGGTCGACACCTGGAAGCTCGACAGCAATGAGGTGCTGGTGCTCGTGATGGCGGCCGGGGTGAACTATAATGGCGTCTGGGCCGGTCTCGGCGTGCCGATCTCACCGTTTGACGTGCATAAACAACCCTATCACATCGCGGGTTCGGATGCTTCGGGCATCGTCTGGGCGGTGGGTGACAAGGTGAAGCGCTGGAAGGTCGGCGATGAGGTTGTGATCCATTGCAACCAGGATGATGGCGACGACGAGGAATGCAACGGCGGCGACCCGATGTTCTCGCCGACCCAGCGGATCTGGGGATATGAGACCCATGATGGCTCATTCTCGCAATTCACCAAGGTTCAGGCGCAGCAGCTGATGGAGCGCCCGAAGCACCTGACCTGGGAAGAAGCCGCCTGCTACACGCTGACGCTGGCGACCGCTTACCGGATGCTCTTCGGCCACGCGCCGCATGACCTGAAACCGGGGCAGAATGTGCTGGTCTGGGGGGCGAGCGGTGGCCTCGGATCCTACGCGATCCAGCTGGCAAATACGGCGGGTGCCAATGCGATCGGCGTGATCTCGGATGAGAGCAAACGCGATTTCGTCATGTCACTGGGCGCGAAAGGCGTGATCAACCGCAATGAGTTCAAATGCTGGGGGCAGCTGCCGAAGGTGAATTCGGACGAATACAATGTCTGGCTGAAAGAGGCGCGCAAATTCGGCAAGGCGATCTGGGACATCTTCGGCAAAGGCGTCAGCCCGGATATCGTGTTCGAACATCCGGGCGAGCAGACCTTCCCGGTTTCGTCGCTGGTGTGTAAAAAAGGCGGTATGGTGGTGATCTGCGCCGGCACCTCCGGCTTCAACTGCACCTTTGACGTCCGTTACATGTGGATGCATCAAAAGCGCCTGCAGGGCAGCCATTTCGCGCATCTGAAACAGGCTTCGGCCGCCAATAAGCTGATGTGCGAACGTCGCCTTGATCCCTGCATGTCCGAGGTCTTTCCCTGGGCCGAGATTCCGCGCGCGCATACGCTGATGTGGAAGAACCAGCATAAGCCCGGCAATATGGCCGTGCTGGTCCAGGCGCCGCGTACCGGGCTCAGGACTTTTGAGGATACGCTGGAAGCCAGCCGCAATCGCTGATCAGGCTTGTCACCGATCAGACCAGATGAACAGCGCCGTATCCGCAGAGGATGCGGCGCTGTTCATCTTTGGTTGCGGGATTTATGGTTATGGCAACAGTTTGTTCAGGAAGTGGCGGGTACTCTCGTCTCTGGGAGGAATGTTAGGAATGTTCGGGTTTCCCTGTTTCAGGTGACAGTATGGGGCACGACTGGGTTTTCGATGTCCTGAAGGACTTGCGGGCTTACGCGCTGACGAACGACCTTCCGGCGCTGGCGCAGAAGGTCGAGGAGGCTTTGCGCACCGCAGAGCTGGAGATCGGAACGCCTGCGACGAAGGACGGCAAGCGCCCGAAACCCAAAGGGCTGCCACACTGATCTTAGCGATGCCGGCTGTTCTCGCGCGTGAGGTTTCAGTGCATCGCGATCTGGTCCGCGCTGCACCTTTGAAGAGCTTGGCGCCGCTGGCGCTTGCTTGCGGCAAAGGATAGTCTGCGCGCCATGCAGGCACTGGCCCCCACTTTTTCCGACGATCAGGCCGAGGCCTGGGACCGTATTTCCTCCGGGTTGAAATCCCAAGGGGTTGATATCGACAATGGCATATTGCTGCCGCCGGGCGAGGGGCGTGCCTCTGTCATGGCGGTGATCGGCAAGGCGGGGTCGGGGAAAACGCTCCTGCTTGCCGAACTCTACAAGGCGCTGAAAGGCGTCGGGGTCGAGATCGTCTCGGGCGACTGGGAAGGCAAGCGCCGCAAGGAGCGCCGCAGCCTCGCGATCCTTGCGCCGACCAATAAGGCGGCCTCGGTTCTGCGCCAGCGCGGCGTGCCGGCAACCACCATCCACCGCATTTTGTATACGCCGCTCTATGATCCGCAATATGAACGGATCGCTGAATGGCTCTCGGGCCAGGCTGAACGGCCTAAGGTCGAGGGGCTGACCGAGGAAGCGCTGGACCGCGCCCATGCTTTTTATCAACAGGTTGCGTCGATCCCGGGCGCGCTGGCGGCAGCGGGGCTGAAAGGGTCTGATTTCATCCAGGGCTGGAAGCGGCGGGAAGATCCGCTGGATATCGGCTTTGTTGATGAGGCCTCGATGCTGGATGAACGCCAGTTCAACGATTTGCAGGAGATTTTCCCGCGTCTCGTGCTGTTCGGCGATCCGGCGCAGCTGGCGCCGGTGGGGCAGTCGGGCAAGATGGTGTTCGAGGGGCTGGAGGCAAAACAGCGGCTGAATCTGCACCGGATCCACCGTCAGACCCAGGACAATCCGATCCTCGATCTCGCCCATGCGCTGGCCGATGACAGCATCGGCTTTGACGACTTTGAGCGGCTGGTGCGCGAAAAGGCGGGCCAGGATGACCGTGTCATATGGTCGGAACGGGTCGATGCGGATCTGATGGCGCGCTCGCCGGTTCTGGTGTGGCGCAATGCCACGCGGGTCAAGCTGATCACCGCTTTTCGCCTCGGCCATGACGCCCCGGCCGATGATCTGATGCCCGGCGAGCCGCTGATCTGCGACGGCATTGAGTTGCCGCTCAAACACCGCAAGAAACGGGTGGATCTGGAGGCGCGCGGTCTGATCAAGGGCGCGCAGGTGATCTATCTGGGGCCGGGCAACCGCTCGGGCTTTGCGAAACTGCATGTGCTGGGGGCGGAAGATCCGCAGCTTTCGGTCGCCTCGATCATCAAGATCGAACGGCCGGAGGAGGAGGAACCCTTTATTCCCCATGCCCATACGATGGGGGCGGCATTCTTGCATGGGGCGGCGGTGACGATCCATAAGGCGCAGGGCTCGCAATGGCCGGAAGTGCAGGTGTTTGCGCCCGATCTCGCGGCGGCAGCCTGGGCGAACCGGACAGAAGCGGGCGTACCCTTGTGGAAGCGCCTGGCCTATGTGGCCATCACGCGGGCTGAGACGCGGTTGCATTGGGTGGTCAGAAACCGGCTCGCGCGGCCAAAACAGATATTGGGAATCTCCGACCTGAAGGCGGCGCCAAAGCTGGAACTGAAATCCGAAGACGACAGGGCCGACGCAGGCGCATGACGCGGGCGGCCCGGAGTTTTTTCAAAAACTCCGGCACGATTTCTTGTAAGAATTCGTTTCGCGGTTGCGGGGGGATTTCCCTTTGGCCAGCGCGGCGCTAGGCTGCGGCGAAAAAGAGAGGGTGCTCCCATGTCACTGGTTTTCGTTCAGATACGCTGCACACCGGGCCGCACTTACGAGGTCGCAGATGCAATCTGGGACCGGGAAGTCGTCAGCGAGCTCTACTCGACCAGCGGCGATTTCGACATTATCGCCAAGGTCTACATCCCCGACGGGGAAGATACCGGCCATTACCTGTCGTCAAAGCTTTTCGACATTCCCGGCATCCAGCGGACCCTTACAACCATGACCTTCCGCGCTTTCTAGCGTACCAGCACCTTCCGGGCCGCGGTCATGTTCAAGCATCAGGTCTGAAAGCGCCACGCCGATCAGAGGCGACATGATCCGGGGCACTGCCATCGCCTTCAGATCGCTGCCGTCCCCGAGACTGATCGGCAGTTGCGCAGGGGGCACCGCCGCCATGACGTCGTCGGCGGTTGAACGATGTGGACGGGTGATCGCCTTCTGCGCCATTGCCGTGACCTAAGTCACGAAAGAGGTACAGATATCCAACAATTCTACCGATATTGCTGCGCCCGATGCCAACCGCAACCGTACAGAATGCAACAATCGGTCATTCACCTCCTCGGTCCCGACCTTGGCTTTCGGCAGTCAGGCTACCCCCATTGCCTTTGGCAGATGGTTTGCGATGGTCGAGGTCTGCGGCGGAATGAAAGCGCGCGCGATCCAGGCTCCTTATGCCGGCCACCCGAGATCGGATCCTCAGAAGAACAGGCGAAGGGCAGGAGCATGCCGCCGCAACATACGGCCGGCGGCCTCGCCCGACTATCCGTCGCTGACGCGATTGCGGGGCTGTCTGACCCGCTGAAGTCATGGCAGCGGTTACAGATCCTTAACCAGTCTGAGCGCGTCATAAATCGCCGCATGGGTGTTGCGCGCGGCCACCGCATCGCCGATCCGGAACAGGCGGAAGGCACCTTCCGGGTTCGGCCGCAACGTCTGAAACCCGCCGGTCGAGAGCGCCTCGTAATCCACCTCGCCCAGGTTCGAGGACAGCGGTTTCAGCGCGAAATAGAGATCGTCAAGCGGCCTTGTGCCATGGTTCACCACCACCTGATCCACCAGGCGTTCGCGCCGGAAGTCGCCGTAATCACTGCCTAAAACTGCACGCAGCCGGTTGCCTTCACGTGCGACCGACATCAGGCGCCAGGTCACGGTAAAGGTCGTGTCGCGCTTTTGCAGATTGCGCATATAGGGCACGAGATTCATCGCCATCACCTCGGGCGAGAAGCTGCGATCCGGCGTCACGATCTCGACACTTGCCCCGGTGGCCGAGATCAGATCGGCGGCCTGCAGCGCCGCATGGTCGCCGGCATCGTCATAGACCAGCGCGCTCGCCCCCGGCTTCACATCGCCCGCGAGTATATCCCAGGTCGAGACCACCAGGTCATTCCCGGCCTCCAGCACTTCGGTGTGGGGCAGGCCGCCGGTGGCGATGATCACCTCATCGGGCCGGGTCGTCAGCACCGTTTCCGGATCGGCAAAAGTGTTAAAGCGGAACGTCACCCCCTTCGCCTCGCATTGCGCCATGCGCCAGTCGATGATCGAGATCATCTCGCGCCGCCGGGCATCCTGTGCGGTCAGGCGGATCTGGCCACCGGCGCGGTCTGCAGCCTCAAGCACCGTGACGGCATGACCGCGGGCAGCAGCCACCCGCGCGGCCTCCATTCCCCCGGGGCCGGCACCGATGATCGTCACCCGCTTTTGCGCCGGGGCGGGGGGGATGTCATGCGGCATCGTCTCTTCGCGGCCCGAGGCGGCATTGTGCAGGCAGAACGCCATGCCGCCCTGATAGATGCGATCAAGACAGTAATTTGCGCCGACGCAGGGGCGGATGTCGTCCTCGCGCCCTTCGCGCAGCTTCCTGACCATATGCGGGTCGGCGAGATGCGCGCGGGTCATGCCGACCATATCCAGCTTGCCAGAGGCAATTGCATGGCGGGCGGTCGGGATGTCGGGGATGCGGGCGGCGTGGAAGGTCGGAAACCCGGTTGCGGCCCGGATCTCGCCCGCAAAATCAAGATGCGGGGCCGAGGGCATGCCCTGGACCGGGATCAGATCGGTCAGGCCCGGATCGGTGTCGATATGACCCTTCACCACATTCAGGAAATCGACCAGCCCGCTGTCGCGCAGGCGCCGCGAGACCTCTATCCCCTCGGCCGGCCCCATGCCGCCTTTCAGATCCTGGTCGCCGGTATAGCGCAGCCCGACGATGAAATCCGGCCCGCAGCGGTCGCGAATGGCGCGGAGCACGTCAAAGGTGAAGCGCAGCCGGTTGTCGAGATCGCCGCCCCAGGGCGCGTCGAGATCGTTGGTCAGGGGCGACCAGAACTGTTCCAGCAAATGGCCGTAGGCTTCCAGTTCGATCCCGTCGACGCCCGCCGCCTTCATCCGCTCGGCCGCGTCGGTGAAATCACGGATCACGCGGGCGATGTCCCAGTCTTCCATGCGCTTGGGGAAGGCGCGATGCGCCGCCTCGCGTTCATGCGAGGGCGCCAGAACCGGCAGCCAGTCGCCCTTGTCCCAGCGGGTGCGACGGCCGAGATGCGTCAGCTGGATCATCACCGCTGCGCCATGGTCGTGACATTCATCGACCATCTGCTTCATCCAGCCGACCACCTCATCTTTCCAGGCGAGGATATTGTTGAACACCGGCGGGCTGTCGCGCGCGACACTGGCCGAACCTGCCGTCATCGTCAGCGCAACCCCCGCTTTGGCGCGTTCGACATGATAGGCGCGGTAGCGGCCTTTCGGCATCCCATCCTCGGGATAGGCCGGTTCATGGCTGGTGATCATGATCCGGTTTCTCAGGGTCAGATGTTTCAGCTGAAAGGGCTGGAGGAGGGGGTCATTCGACATATCGGGCAAACCTGCTGGACCTGTTGATGGCGAGGATGAAAGAAATGTTCACATGTGTCAAGTTTAAGGGCATGGGTGAACATTGCGTTGCGCCAGAGGGGCGCAACGGCTAGGATCTGGCCATGGAGACAGGCGATATTCCCGAAACTGGCTGGCGCGGCTCGCCGGAAATCTGGCTCGAAGCGGCCTATGCGGCGCTGATCGAGGGCGGCATTGATCAGGTCAGAATCCTGCCGCTGGCAGTGCAGCTGGGCCTCGCGCGGACAAGTTTCTACTGGTATTTCAAGGATCGCCAGGCGCTGCTGACCGCCCTGGCAAAGCGCTGGGAGGCGCGCACCACCGGTCCGCTGCTTGCCGCCTGTAATGCTTACGCGGCGTCGGAGGCCGAGGCGCATCTGAATGTGATCTCGCTTTTTCTTGACCGCGCGGTGTTTGATGACCGGCTGGAATTCGCGGTGCGGGGCTGGGGGTTGCAGGATTCCGATATCGCCGGGCGCATCCGCGAGGCCGATCAGCAACGCCTCGATGCGCTTTGCGCCATGCTGATCCGCTGGGGCCACGCGCCCCATGAGGCCGATGTGCGCGCCCGTGCCATCTATCTGACGCAGATCGGATATATCTCGATGCAGGTCAGCGAGAGCCTTGCCGAGAGGATGCTGCGCATTCCCGATTATGTCGCGATCTTCTCTGGCGGTCCGCGCCCCGATCCGCAGGAACTGGCGCGGTTTCATGCCCGTCACGGGTTCTCGCCGCCCGGCTGAGGCTTGCCCATGCCCCCTTGCCGGGGCAGAAGACATCTATGGATACACTTTTCTTCGTCGCTTCGAAACTCATCTGGGGTCTGATCGGCCCCGAGAGCTGGTTTTTCATCGGGCTGGTTCTGGCCGTATTCGGCCTTCTCTTCGGCAGGCGCCGCCTGGCGGGCTGGTCTCTGGGCCTGACGCTGGGTTTTGCCCTGAGCGTCGCGATTCTGCCGGTCGGCGATATGGCGCTGCGGCCGCTGGAAGAACGCTACCCGATCCCGGACCTGCCGCCTGAGGTCACCGGAATTATCGTGCTCGGCGGTGCAGAGGACGGGACCTGGACCGTCCAGGGGCCGCAGGTGCGTTTTAACGAGGCCGCCGAACGGTTCACCGAAGGACTGCGACTTGCGAAACTTTACCCCGAGGCAAAGCTTCTCTTTACGGGCGGGATGGGCTCGATCGGCAATATCGAGGCGATCCGGGTGCCGCCGGAGCGGACCACCGCGAGCGTCTTCTTTCTGGAACAGGGTATTCCGCCGGCGCAGCTGGTGATCGAATCGGCATCGCGCAATACAGCGGAAAATGCCCGTCTCAGCTATGAGACAATGCAGCCGCGCCCTGGCGAGACCTGGATCCTCGTGACATCGGCCTTCCATATGGAACGTTCGGTCCGCACGTTCCGCGCCGCAGGCTGGACGGAAATCCTGCCCTGGCCGGTGGATTTCCGGGCGCGGCCCTTCCGCTGGGGTGTCGGCTGGAATTTCGCCTATAACCTCCGGCAGCTGTCTGTCGCGGCAAAGGAATATGTCGGGCTGCTGGCCTACAGCCTGACCGGACGCTGATGCCCGGACGCTGATGACCGTGCGGTAATGACGCAGGCATCAGTGACGGACGTTTCAGCGACGGGCGCGCTGCAGGCCTAGAGCCAGCTTCCCCGACCGCTGCCGACCGCATCCTTGACCGAGGCAAAGCCCTCGCGCGCGAGGATCGCATCAAGCCCGGTCGCGATCCGGCTGATCAGCGAGATCCCGTCATAGACCATCGCCGTATAGACCTGCACCGCCGAGGCGCCGGCGCGGATCTTCTCCCAGGCCTGTTCGGCCGAGCCGACACCGCCGACCCCGACCAGCGGGATCCGGCCATCGGTCAGCTGCGACAGTTGCGCCAGAACCCGGGTGGAGCGCTCAAACAAAGGCGCGCCCGATAATCCGCCGGTCTCGGTCTTATGAGAGCTTGTCAGACCGTCGCGCGTCAGCGTGGTATTGGTCGCGATAATTCCCGAAAGACCCGACCTCACCGCCACTTCGGCAATCGCGGCGAGGTCTTCGCCGGTCAGATCGGGGGCGATTTTCAGAAAGACCGGGATCGGGCGGGGCAGGGCGGCGCGGGTCTCCATCACGCCCGCGAGCAGGGCACGCAGCGCTGCCGGCCCCTGCAGATCGCGCAACTTTTCGGTGTTGGGCGACGAGACATTGACGGTGGCGAAATCGACGAAAGGCCCACAAGTCGCCAGGACTTTCGCGAAATCCTGCGCGCGATCGGCGGAATCCTTATTGGCGCCAAGGTTCAGCCCCACCGGCACCGGCCCGGGGCGGCGCGCCTTCAGCCGGGCGGCAATCGCCTCCATCCCCTCATTGTTGAACCCGAAACGGTTGATCGCGGCACGGTCTTCGGTCAGGCGAAAGAGGCGCGGCTGCGGGTTGCCCATCTGCGGGCGCGGCGTCGCGGCGCCGACTTCGACAAAGCCGAACCCCGCCCGCGAGAGCGCCTGGATTGCCACTGCGTTCTTGTCATAGCCTGCCGCGAGGCCAATCGGATTGGGCAGCATAAGCCCCGCCAGATCGGTCGAGAGCCGCGCCGAGGTCACCAGCCCGGGCAATGGGGCCAGCCCGGCACGCAGCGCCGAAAGCGACAGCCCATGGGCGCGTTCGGGATCGAACCGGTGCAAAAGGCAAAGACCGGCGCGTTCGATCAGGCTCATGGTGTTTTCCTCAGATCAGGCCTTCGGGGAAGATATGGCCGGTCGCACCCAGGGGCAGCGATTTGTCCCAGACCACATCTGCCAGCCGCAAATTGCGGTAGAGATGTGGGAAGAGCGCGCCGCCCCGCGATTCCTCCCATTTCAGATCGGGGGCAAGGCGCTCGGCATTGCAGGCCACCAGCACAAGGTCGCTTTCCTCGCTGAAATGCTTTGCCGCTGTTTCCGCCGCCTGCGAGGGCGTCGAGAAATGGATATAGCCATCGGCGAGATCAACCGGTGCACCGGCGGTTTCGCCGGCGGCACGGAAAGCATCCCATTCGGGGCGGCGGAATATCTTGAGGATGAGCATGGCGCGCTTCCTGCACCCGAAGGGCGGCTGCGTCAAATGAAAACCGGCAAAAAAACCGGGGTTCAGGGTCGGGGACGTGCAGAAACCACCTTGCCCCGCTTGCACAAGCGCGCGAAGCCCGCTATCTGAAGAAAACTGTCGCCGCCCCGTAAGGGTGAGACAGCAGATGCGGGCGTTGTGTAATGGTAAGACCCCTGCCTTCCAAGCAGGAGACGCGGGTTCGATTCCCGCCGCCCGCTCCAGTTTCCATTGATCCAACAACACAAGATACGCACATGCATCAATGGCTTGTGCGGTATTTTGGCGGCAATTCCTGCCATCAGGATCGGCCAGACGTGATCTTTCGGTACCTTATTTTGTGCCGCATTGCAGCTTTGATATTGGACTTTTGCACTTTGTCAAATGCGGCCTCAGCATTATTTGCCGCGGCAAAACCTACGATATCAAGCGCCGGGTGTCACTGCTGACAACTTCTGTCTTGAAATGGGGGTATCTCTCAAAAGGCTGGTTGTTCTGGAGTTGGGGGCGGTCAAGGCGCTCGCCCACTGGGGCGCCCTCAGCGATAAAGATCTCGAAGAGCTCTTGTCCTGGACGGGTGTGCCGGCCGGCAACATCCGCATGAGGTTCCGCGACGAAGTCATGGTCTCAAGGGCGATACGCAATCTGATCGTGCGCGGATGCAGACAATGCCTCGCCGAGGATCGCCAATGCCTTACCGGACTTTAAGGCGGAGATCTCATCCATCCTGCAGCGCGCCAAGGTGAAAAACCTGAAGGTTCCGACCCATCACCTGCGGCTGAGCGCTTCACCTCAGCAGGTCCTTGAGATCCGGGATCTCGCGGGAGCCATGGGACTGACGCTGTCTGATCTGGGGCGTGCAGCCATACTTGTGTTCCGGGTGGCAGAGAAAGTCCTCTCCGCCGGGAAGCTCAAAAAGTTCAGAGCGGATGTCCTCGCGCAGCGCTTTGAAAGGGTTGGATGATGGCTGTCTGGTATACGGCCGACTTGCACTTCGGTCATGACAACATCCTGTCCCATTCCGCTCGCCCATTCCGGGATGTGCAGCACATGGATGCCAGCCTGCTGGAGACCCTTTGGAGCAAGGTCTTGCCCGAGGATCAGCTCTGGATCATCGGCGATTTCGCCTTTGGGCCCAAGGCAAAGGATGAGGCCTGGCTGTGGCAGATCTTCGCTCAACTGCCGGGAGCGGAGAAGCATCTCATCATAGGCAATCATGATGGCCCGCTGACAAGGGATCTGCCCTGGGCCAGTGTCTCGCATATCGCTGAAGTTTATGATCCAGCATCTGATCTGCCGGTGACCCTCTGCCATTATCCGATGATGACATGGGAGGGCGCGCGCAAAGGCGCGGTGCATCTCTTCGGTCACGTGCATGGCAACTGGAAGGGCAGTGCCAACAGCATCAATGCGGGGGTCGATGTTTGGAATTACCAGCCGATCACACTTCGTGATGCGCTTGGCCGCATGAAAACACTCCCACCGCATAAGCACTGGCAGGATATTGAGCCCCGGACCAGGCGCTGAAGCCGAAGGGCCGGGAGGAACACCTGAGAGAGGAGCCGACATGAGCAAAGCGCCGGAAAGCATGAAACATCCCGAGACGAGCGTCACACTCTACCGGGCGGTCAGGCCCATAGCTGTCTTCTATGGCGAGACTTCAGAAGCCGCAGATCTGCCCGCTTGGTTTACGATCTCTGGCTCATTGAACGGCTGGATCATGGCACAGATGCATATGGTTTGGCCGGCCATTCGGCTTACGCCGTATCAACCTTTGCTCGGTTGCTAGGGGGCTGCCTTCTGCGTTTGAGCGATCAGGACCCTACGCCGCCAGATCATCAGAAGATGCTGGCAGCGGGATTTGATGTGATCCGACAAGGAGATGACGCTATTTCTGCAGCCTTGGACGGCATTGCCAAAAGGGCGGATACAGAAGGCGGCGAGCCAAAGAAAACCTTTGGGGCGATGCATGCCCGGCTTGGCGATGACCTTGCCCAAGAACCCGCCTTCGCGCATTTTCACCATCTTTACCGGGAATGCCTGCTGAGAAACTGGCCCTTTGCAGCGGGCGACATGGTGGCCGGCATCCCGTTAGAACGTCGTCGCCTGCACTCCCTGCGCTCGACCTGGCTGGAACTGGGGATCGGCCAGTCGATCGCAGAGCATTTCCTGACAGAGGCAGGCGTCTTCGCACCCGACGACAAACGTCCCTACAGCCGCAAACTCTTTGAGGCTGAACGCTACTGCCGCTTCTGGCGGATGTGGCGGCCTTGGTCGGGCCACAAGCAATGCAGCAGGAACTTGGAATGACCCGGGCCGAGTTCGACGCTTTGGTCACCGCAGGCCTGCTGAAGCCGGCAACGACAGGCCGGAAGCTCAATGAGCCATGGCGCTTGAGTGACGGGCGTGAATTCCTCGAAGAGCTCCAAGCCTTGGTGACAGGCTCACTCGCCAACGAGTCGGGTTGGGAATCTATCTCACTTTCCTTCAAGCGCACCTGGGCGCCACTGCAGGACATCATTGAAGCGATCCGACAGAAGAAGTTGACACTTGCAACGAGCTGCACAAGCCAAGGTTATCATGCGCTCCGCCTGAATAAGGACGAGGTCAACGCGTGGTTTGCGGCCCACCATGATCCGCAAAAAGATCTACCGGGCGTGATGTCTGCCGCTGCCTTTGGCCGTTCCGTCGGGATCCGAGACAAAACAGGCGTGCAGGCCTTGATGGCAGACGGGCACACGCCGGGCATTCTATGCCAAAATCAGCGCACCAAACGGATGGAATGGCGGGTCGATGCGCAGCAGATGGCGGCGTTCCACCAAAAGTTTGCGACCGTGACGACGCTGCGGCCGGGAAACACACTCAGCCAGTATGACGTGCTGAAGATGCTGCACCGCTCCGGCGCTTTGCCGTTTACCGCAGATGGCAAAAACTACGGAAATCTGTGGTTGCGGGCTGACATTGAGATACCGGCCGGAATCGACTGAATTTTAATTCAGATCAAGGTCTTATCAGATTGTAGAAATTTCTTGACTTTTGAGAGGCGCCACGTTCATTCGCCCAATTGGTCCAATTTGCAGTTCAATTGGTCCATTCACATTTACATTGAAAAATGGCGACCCCGGGAGGAATCGAACCCTTATCTGAACTTGATACAACTAAAAATTTACTATCATACTGTTTTAAATAATTTATTTAATGATATTTGAGATGCAAGTTCATGTGATCTGGCGAGCACATCGAAGAAGATAACAAAATCAGCTGCGTCCGGACTCGGTCAAACCGTTGCGAACCGCCTCAGGAACAAGTATCAAGTCTTGTCGGCCCCGTAGCTCAACTGGATAGAGCACGGACCTTCTAAGTCTGGGGTTGGGGGTTCAATTCCTCCCGGGGTCGCCATTTTATTTATAAATATCAATATCTTACGTCAGGGCTGTTGCATTATCCGCACCAAGCGAAGAGCAGCGCTGTGGTTCAGGTTGAGCTTCAAAAGTGTAACGTTCCGCGATCGAATTGCCTTCGCCTGCTGATCCGAGACCCAAAGATCCGCCCACATACTTACCCACAGCCATATCCACATTTTCGTTCGGCGCACCACAGGCGTCTGCTCCCAGCACCTTCTCTACAATGACCTAACTTGAAGGCTACTCTGCGCTCCTAGTTCGTTTGCGGGAGTCGGGAGGAGCACTGAAGTTCCCGATAAGCTCCTCTGGCCTAACGCCGTCGATGGCCGAATTAAAGAACCTAGACGGTGATACGCCGAGGGCATGGGCCAATGCGATCACTTCGATCACATCGAGCCTTCTCTGCCCGCGCTCTATGTAGCCAGGCGCGCCATCAGCAATCGCAATGGCCGAATAGAGCATAACCGCCGTCTTGCCGCTGCCTGTCGGGGCGGTCAGCGTGTAAACCATCTCTCTCCGAATGACGCCGTCGATTATGTACTCGGGCGCCACAAAATCGGCGACAAAGTCTGCAGCAGACTGGATCCGCCATTTCGGCACCTCTGGTAGTCCACCTGAATACTCCGCGTATGCACTGTCTGGCAGCGACGGCGGAAAGCGGTCTTCGTGATACGAATGCTGCCGCCCGTTTTCCCGGCGCTGGTTTTCTTGCCGGTATTCACCCACGGCGTCACGCCATGCATCTGTGTTGAACTGCTCACCGGCCACGAGTATCCCTCCCGCTCACATAAACGAGGAATGCCGCCTGATCCTTTGGGGGCATCGCGTTGTAGCAGGCGAGGGCATAGGCCTTGATCTCAAACAGCGAAGCCATCGCCGCCCAGTTGCGGGCCTCGTCCATGGCGTTCATCAGTGGCGGCACCGGGCGACCGGCGCGCATCTTCGCCAGAGCGTCGGACATGATCAGATCAGCATCGCCCGGATCGCACCGGCCGATTGCCTCACGCGGATCCGCGGCGAGCAGCACCCGCCGCCGGTCTTCGTCTGTCGTGTCAGGCATCTGTGGCGTTGATTTATCGAGGGGCATCAGCCACCCCGCGCGTGGTGCAGGCGATGGTGACGGCGGCACAGCCATGTGACGACGCCTGGCTTGGTATAGTCTGGATGGTGGGCCTCAGCCTTTTCGGCGCCGCACTCTTCACACGGACCCTTTGAAATGTGCCCAAGTCGAATTGCCGCCTGGACATAAAGGTGAGCCAAATAACACTCAGGATGCTACTTGCGCCACGCTTGCTGTCTGGTGATACTCATGTGCCATCACCTCACTCGCCAATTGTCGTAGCTGGGTGGCGGGCGGGCATGGTTTCAGACGAAATAGACCCATGATGAGCCACCAAGTCCGCATAACAGTTTGATACATTCGCATCCTTGGCTTCCAGCGCGACTTCACATGCCCATGGCTTGCGATGCCATCCTCCGGTTTTATCCGCGCAAGCGTCGCCTCATCCACCGATCTCGGGTTGAAGCTCGCGCGGGTGCCGACCGCCGGCTCCTTGACATAGTCGTCCTCCATTGCCTGGGGCAGGGCGTAGCTGTAGGCCACGTTCCGCAAAGACTGCGATTTCGCGCCGACCGTTTTCGCTGTGGCGGCCACCTCAAGTCACAGGATCGGCTTCAGCTCGGAAATAGCCTTGTAGCCGGCCGAGCTGCGATAGCGGTGGGCCTCGTCCATCAAGAGGACCAGATCATCCAGTTCGGACAGAGAGGCGAAGTAGCTTTCGCCGACATATTCCTGCAGGCGCTTGATCCGGGGCTGCGGTTGAGCTGATCTTCGAGGCATTGAAAATGGTGATGACCGCGCCTCCCGGCCAAAGAAACCGGTGCCGCGCACCGCGCGGCCTTCCTCGTAGTTCTCGGCGTTGACGATCGCCGCGGGGTTCCGGTGCGGATCAATCTCTGGGATCAGAACGCTGGGCATGCCTCCACCTGCGACCGCATATTGCGTAAAAGTGCGGAGGCGTGCGACGCCGGGGCCACGCCCCAGGCAGGATATCTCGCTGGCGCTGGCGAAAATAGGCCCGCTGGCGCTGGTAGATCAGGATTTGGGCCGGGCTTGGTGCCGCCGGACAGCTGGCCTTCGCGATGGCACGCGCGCTTGCGATGCGGCCGGGTGTTTTGCTGATCGACCCTCGGGGCTTGACCCTGCGGCGGCATTGGCGCTGGATCTGCTGGCGGGGTCGGATGATCGGCCAGCCTGGTTGCGGCGGCGCCACGGCAACGCTCGATGACCTGGGCCACCGATGGGCGACGGGCTGGTTCAGCCCGCCTGACATGCTTTGATGAGCCGGAACGAGGGGGCAGTTTACCCCCGCATTCCGGTGCCGTTCAGAGGTTTTCGGATTGCGGGAAACCGAGGATATGGAAGCCGCCATCGACATGGATCGTCTCGCCCGTCGTGGCGCGGCCGTAATCCGAGCACAGCCATACCGCGGTGCCGCCGATGGTTTCCAGCGTGGCATTCGCCCGTAAGGGCGCGTTTTCTTCGGTGTGGCGGAAGGTCGCCCGTGCGCCGCCGATCGCCGATCCGGCCAGCGTTTTCATCGGCCCGGGTGAGATCGCATTCACCCGCACGCCCTGCGGTCCGAGGTCATTTGCCAGATAGCGCGTCGCTGATTCGAGCGCGGCCTTGGCCACCCCCATCACATTGTAATTCGGCGCGATTCTGGTCGAGCCCTGGAAGGTCAGGGTGACAAGACTGCCACCGTCCGGCATCAGTTCGGCAGCGCGGCGGGCCACGTCGATAAAGCTGAAACACGAGATATTCATCGAATTGAGAAAATTCGCGCGGCTTGTATTGGTAAAGCGCCCGGTCAGCTCAGTCTTGTCGGAATAGGCGATGGCATGGACCACGAAATCCAGGCTGCCCCAGCGGTCTTTCAGCGTCGCGAAACAGGTGTCCAGCGAGGCCTCGTTGGTCACATCGACATCAACAAGGATATCCGACCCGACCGAAGCGGCAAGCGGCTGCAACCTCTTGCCAAATGCCTCGCCCTGATAGGAGAAAGCCAGCTCTGCCCCTTCGGCCGCCAGCGCCGAGGCAATGCCCCAGGCAATGGAACGGTCATTCGCAACCCCCATGACGAGGCCGCGTTTACCCTGCATCAGTCCGGCCATTGCCCGGTTCCCCCGCTTTATTCTTACCCGAGATATTTACTCATAACCAAAGTGGCATTGGTGCCGCCGAACCCGAAACTGTTCGACAATACACCGTCAATTTCGACATTCTCGCGAAGGCTGGTCACGATCTCGCCCGGCAGCAGCTCCGGGTCGGGGGTTTCGACATTGGCCGAAGCCGCGATGAACCCCTTGTTCATCATGATCAGCGAATAGATTGCCTCATGCACCCCGGTCGCGCCGAGCGAGTGGCCGGTCAGAGATTTGGTCGAGGCCACCGGCGGGGTTTTCCCCTCGCCAAAGACCCGGCGGATCGCCTTGATCTCGGTGATGTCACCGACGCCGGTCGAGGTGCCGTGGCTGTTGAGATAGTCGATCCGGCGGCCCTGGGGCAGTGTGGACAGCGCCAGTTTCATCGACCGCTCGCCGCCTTCACCCGAGGGCGCGACCATGTCATAGCCGTCCGAGGTGGCGCCGTAGCCGGTGACTTCGCCATAGATCTTTGCGCCACGCGCCAGCGCATGGTTCAGCTCTTCCAGCACAACAAGACCGCCGCCGCCTGCGATCACGAATCCATCGCGGTTCGCGTCATAGGTGCGCGAGGCGCGTTCCGGCGTGTCATTGTATTTCGACGACATCGCGCCCATCGCGTCGAAGAGGCAGGAAAGCGTCCAGTCGAGTTCCTCGCCGCCGCCGGCGAAGACGATATCCTGCTTGCCCATCTGGATCAGTTCGGCGCCATTGCCGATGCAATGTGCCGAGGTCGAGCAGGCCGAGGTGATCGAATAGTTCACGCCCTTGATTTTAAAGGGCGTCGCAAGGCAGGCCGAGGTCGTCGAGGACATGCCCTTGGTCACGCCGAACGGGCCGATCCGCTTGGGCGAGCCGGTTTCCGCGACGATGTTATGCGCCTTGAAGAACGATTTGGTCGAAGGGCCGCCCGATCCGACGATGATGCCGGTGCGTTCATTCGAGATATCGCTTTCCTCAAGGCCCGAATCTTTGATCGCCTGTTGCATGGCGATGAAATTATAGGCCGCACCATCACCCATGAAGCGCAGGTCGCGCTTGTCGATATGGTCCTCGAAGGTGATGTTCGGCTGGCCATGCACGCGCGAGCGGAAGCCGCGCTCGGCATAGTCAGAGGCGAAAACGATGCCGGATTTCCCGGCGCGCAGGCTGGCTTCGACCTCGGCCACATCATTGCCGATGGGAGAGACGATGCCGAGACCGGTGATGACGACGCGACGCATAGGGGTACAGTCCTTGCCTTGAGGTCAGGAGGCCGAGAGGGCCACCTTCATATCTTTCACGAGGTAGATGGTCTCGCCATCTGCTTCCACGCGCCCGTCTGCCACACCCATGGTCAGGCGGCGGGTCTGCACGGCCTTGGTGAAATCGACGAAATAGCGCAGCATCTTACGCTCGGGGCGCACCATGCCGGTGAGTTTGACCTCGCCCACGCCAAGCGCATAGCCGCGGCCTTCCCAGCCCCGCCAGCCGAGGTTAAAGCCAGTCAGCTGCCAGAGCCCGTCAAGGCCAAGACAGCCCGGCATGATCGGATTGCCGGGGAAATGGCAGGCGAAGAACCACAGGTCCGGCGTGATGTCGAATTCGGCAACGACATGGCCCTTGCCATGTTCGCCACCATCTTCCGAGATCTCGGTGATGCGGTCCATCATCAGCATCGGCGGCTCGGGCAGCTGGGCGTTGCCGGGGCCAAACAGCTCACCCCTTGCGCAGGCGAGCAGGTCATCCCGGTCGAATTTGTTCGGATAACGCCCCATAATCTCCCCGTTCTGTCTTTAGTTTCACAACTTTCCTCTAACAGAGGCGACAAACATAGGGCAAGGGTGCAGCGCTTGCGAGGGGCCGCAGGGCATTTTGGCGGTTTTCAATTGAATCCCCGGGCCGCAACACCTTATAATCCTTCCAGCAACGCCCGTATGACAGCCGGCGGTGTCGCGTCCGGCCGGTGCTGCCTCCCTGCATTTTACAGGAGCGAACGGCCCGGAGACGGAACGCGATGCCGTGATGCTGCGGCAAAAGGGCAGGAGCAGGATGGATATGGCACAGGCGAGCGAAGCTCACGATGTAAGGGCTCAGGCAGAGATCAGGGCTCAGGAAAGGGCCTCTGACTGGCTGCAACGCGGGGGCCTGCGCCCGACGCGGCAACGCCTTGCCCTGGCCAGCCTGCTGGTCGGCGATGGCGAGGACCGCCATGTCACGGCCGAAAGCCTCTTCGAGATGGCTGGCTGCGCGCAGGAGAAAGTCAGTCTTGCGACCGTCTACAACACCCTGCGTGCGTTTTGCGATGCCGGCCTCGTGAATGAGATCGTGGTCGATGGCGCCCGCAGCTATTTCGACACGCGGATCGACGATCACCCGCATTTCTACTGGGAAGACAGCGCAATCCTGACCGATGCGCCGAAGGAAGAGCTCGAGCTTGCCCGTATCCCCGAACCGCCCGCCGGCACCGAAATCAGCCGTGTCGACGTGGTGATCCGCCTGCGTCGCAAGTAACGGCATCTGCGCGCCCCGGGCGGCTGCGGAAGTGGGCGCCGGTCAGCCGCCGATCAGCGCGCCACGCGACTTCAGCGCATTCAGCCAGAACAAGCCCTGGGCCGTGCCGCGTGCCGGCCGGTATTCCGCGCTGATCCAGACATTTTCCAGCTCTGCCACCGCATCGCAGAGATCAGGCAGCGAAAAGCCGCCGCCGCCCGGCTCATTGCGGGCGGGAAAGCCCGCGATCTGCACATGGCGGATCCGGTCGCGATGATTGGCCCAGACGCTGGCCGCATCGCCATGCAGCTTTGCCGCATGCCAGATGTCGAATTGCAGCCCGATTTTCGGATTGGCGATATCATCGATGATCCGCGCCGCCTGGTCGAAATCATTGAGAAAGTAGCCTGGCATGTCGTCGGGGTTCAGGGGCTCCATCACGAGCGTCAGATCCGGCGCCTGTTCGGCGGCCCAGGAGAGATTGGCGGTAAACACCGCCTCGGCCTGCGGCCCGCGCGCGACACCGGCCATAACATGCACCGCAGGCACATTCAGCCGCGTTGCGTAATCGGCAGCATGGAGGAACCCGTCGCGAAAGGTCTGCTCATCGCCGGGCCTTGCGGCAAAGCCGCGATCTCCCGAGGCCCAGTCGCCAGGGGGGGTGTTGATCAGCACGAGTGGGATGTCGCCAAGCGCGCGCTCCCATTCAGCGACGGGGTGATCATAGGGGAACAGCACCTCGACCCCGTCAAAGCCGGTGCGCCGCGCCCAGTCGGGACGGTCCAGCATGGGAACCTCGGTGAAGAGATAAGTCAGATTGGCGGCAAATCGGGACATGTAGCGGTATCAGGCCAGTTCTGAGGATCTGATGACGGGAAAGAACTCCCCCGAAGACCAGAGGCCAAACCAGCTATCCCCGTCATAAGTCTCATGGCAACCGAAATCCACCATCCGGAGAAAGCTTTTCCGGTCAATCCGCGCCCAGAGCGCCGCCTCACCCTCACCCCGGATCAGGATATAGGGAGAGGGTTCGCCGGAAACGGAATCGCGTCTGACCTCCAGCGGATGGGTGCAGGAGGCCCGGGCCAGGTCCCCGGTCTTCGTGGTAAAGCACAGCACCTGGTCGCGCCCGGCGCCTTCCGCCTCGATATCAACGGCGAAAAGCGGCGCATCTTCGACGGTGATCCCGACCTTCTCGACCGGCGTGACAAGGTAATATCTGCCGTCCTCGCGCTTCAGTATCGACGAGAACAATCGCACCAGAGCCTCGCGCCCGATGGGGGTGCCCAGATAGAACCATGTGCCATCCCGCGCGATCCGCATGTCGAGATCGCCGCAAAAGGGCGGGTTCCACAGATGAACCGGCGGCAATCCGCCCTTCTTTGTGGCCGCTGTGGCCGCAGCCGCCAGGCCATCGGCCGAGGGCTGGTTGTTATTCTGATCCTGCATGGTCCTCACCGGGTTGCCCCTACAATGTCGGATGCCCGGGCCCGGATCGCAAGACCATGCCGCAAATGGCTGATTCAGGATGCCTCCGGCGGGGATATTTAAGGACAGATGAAATCACCTTCTCCTTTTCATCTGTCCTTAAATATCCCGGGGGAGCGCGCAGCGCGTGGGGGCAGCGCCCCCGGCGACAGCCGTCACAGGCGAAACATCGCGCGTCTGTCACGATCATTTGTGTCAAGTCGCCTTTTGGCATTTGTGGTCCGGCGGCGATTTCGGTCTAATGTCTCCGCTGAGACCGACGAGCAACACAGATGGAGCCTCTGAATGACCGCAGCCCCCGCAGGAGATGTCGCGCTGGTGACCGAGATCGAGGCTCTGGGTGCAAAGCTCGGCGAGGCACGTGCTTCGATCGAGCACCGCTTTATCGGACAGGAAAAGGTGGTGGAGCTGGTCCTTTCGGCCATGCTCTGCGGCGGTCATGCCTTGCTGGTCGGGCTGCCGGGGCTCGGGAAGACCCGCCTGGTCGACACGCTCGGCACCGTCATGGGGCTGAACGCCAACCGCATCCAGTTCACGCCCGATCTGATGCCGGCGGATATTCTCGGCTCCGAAGTGCTCGAGACCGCGACCGATGGCAGCCGCGCCTTCCGCTTCCTCGAAGGGCCGGTCTTCTGCCAGCTTCTGCTTGCTGATGAGATCAACCGGGCCAGCCCGCGAACGCAATCCGCGCTCTTGCAGGCGATGCAGGAGAAAGAGGTCACCATCGCCGGTCAGCACCGCCCGCTCGGCCGGCCGTTCCATGTGCTCGCGACCCAGAACCCGATTGAACAGGAGGGGACCTATCCGCTCCCCGAGGCGCAGCTGGACCGCTTCCTTGTCCAGGTCGATGTCGATTACCCGACCCGGGCTGTCGAGCGTGAGATCCTTCTGGCCACCACCGGTGCGAGCGAGGCCGATGCCACACAGGTTTTCGACACCGATCAGCTGATCCGGGCGCAATCGGTCATTCGCCGCATGCCGGTCGGGGATAAGGTGGTTGAGGCGATCCTTGATCTCGTGCGTGGCTGCCGTCCCGGGGAGCCCGAGGGGCGCGATCTGAAGGACAGCCTTGCCTGGGGGCCGGGGCCGCGTGCGGCGCAGGCCCTGATGCTGACCGTGCGGGCGCGGGCGCTTCTGAATGGCCGGCTCGCGCCGTCGATTGACGATGTGGCGGCTCTGGCCCAGGCCACGCTGACGCATCGGATGGCTTTGTCCTTCGCTGCCCGCGCGCGGGGCGAGACCCTGCCTGCGGTGATCTCGCGCACCACCACCCGTATCCTCGGGCTTGAGGCGGCTGCGTGAGCCCGACGCTGCAGAACGAGGCCCTTCAGAGCCGGGCGGAGGCGCTGGGCCAGTCGCTGCCGCCGCTGCTGGCTGAGGCCGAGATGCTGGCCGCCACCCTGATGCTGGGCGAGCATGGCCGCAGGCGCGCCGGATCCGGCGATGAGTTCTGGCAATATCGTGCCGCGTATCAGGGCGACCCGGCGCGGGCCATCGACTGGCGGCGCTCGGCGCGGTCTGACGGGCATTTCATCCGCGAACGTGAATGGCAGGCGGCGCAATCGGTGACGCTCTGGGTCGATCCGGCCAAAAGCATGGCCTTTTCCGGGGGCAGGGAGCGCCCCCCAAAGGGCGATCGCGCGCGTCTGCTGGCGCTGGCGCTGGCTGTGCTATTGCTGCGCGGCGGCGAACGGGTCGGGCTGGCGGGGCTGGCGCAGCCGCGTTCGGGTCGCAGCCAGATTGTGCGGCTCGCGGCGCGGCTGGCTGACGGACCCGAAGCCGGGGACTACGGCGCGCCTGAAACGGCAGGCATGGTCGGCCATGGTCGCGCGGTGTTCGTCTCGGATTTCCTCGGGCCCATCGAGCCGGTCGAGGCGGCGCTTTCCCGCGCGGCAGATCGCGGGGTGCGCGGCGCGCTGTGCCAGATCCTCGACCCGGCAGAAGAGGAATTCCCCTTTGATGGCCGCGTGATATTCGAATCGATGTCGGGATCCATGCGTCATGAAACGCAGCAGGCCGGCGAATTGCGCAGCCGCTATCTTGCCCGCCTGGCCGAGCGCAAGGACCGGTTGAGCGAGCTTGCCCGCGCGGTTGGCTGGCAGTTTTCCACATTCCATACCGGAGCCCCGGCGCAATCCGCGCTTTTGTGGCTCTATCGCGCGCTGGAGGGCGGGCGCTGATGTTCATGATTGGTCCGGTCGGGTTTCTGACGCCCTGGATTCTCTGGGGGCTCGCAGCGCTTCCGGTGTTGTGGTTTTTGCTGCGTGCGGTGCCGCCGGCTCCGATCCGTCGCCGGTTTCCGGGGGTCGCGCTGCTTCTGGGGTTGCAGGATGAGGATGCCGAGACCGATCGCACGCCCTGGTGGCTGCTTCTTCTCAGGATGCTGGCAATGGCGGCGGCAATCGTCGGCTTTGCCGGGCCGGTCCTGAACCCTGAACAAAAACAAAGCGGTACGGCGCCATTGCTGGTGGTGTTCGATGGCGGCTGGGCCGAGGCGCGCGACTGGGCGCGCCGGATCGAACGCGCAGGGCTTGTGCTGGACGAGGCCGGTCGCGACGGCCGCACGGTCGCGGTGATCCGCCTGACCGATGCGCCGCAGGAGGTGACCTTCCGCACTGCTGACGACTGGAAGGGCCGGCTTGCGGTGATGGAACCCTCGCCCTGGCTGCCGCAGGATCCGGACTCCTGGATCAGCCATTTCCCGGCCGGAAATTTCGACACATTGTGGCTTTCGGACGGGCTGGATCACGAAGGGCGCGCCATGCTGGCGGGATTGTTCGCCGATAAGGGGCAGCTGACGGTGCTGACCGGCGATGGCCCGGTGCTGGCGCTGCATCCGGCGGGCTTTGCCGAAGGGGCGGTGCTGCTTTCCGCCTCGCGGCTTGATGCGGGCGGCGCGGCCGAGATCGAGGTTACCGGGCGCGGCCCGGACCCTTCGGGGGTAGAGCGCGAACTGGCGCGGGCCACGATCAGCTTTGCCGCCGGTGAGCCCCGGGCCGAGGTGAAACTTGACCTGCCGCCCGAACTCAGAAACCGCGTCACGCGCTTCGAGATCGCGGGCCTCAGGTCTGCCGGTGCGGTGAGCCTGACCGATGACAGTCTCAAGCGGCGCAAGGTGGCGCTGATTACCGCTGGCCCCCAGGCCGAAGGGCTTCAGCTTTTGTCGCCTTTGCATTACCTGCGCCAGGCGCTTGCGCCGGTGGCTGATCTGATCGAGGCGCCTGTGACGACGGCGCTGCCCGCCAACCCCGATGCCGTGATCCTTGCCGATGTGGCGCGACTGACGGCAGGTGAGGAGGCGGCGCTGGTGGAATGGGTCGAAAAGGGCGGGTTGTTGTTGCGCTTTGCCGGCCCGCGCCTTGCGGCATCAGATGTGAGCCGTTTTGAGGAAGACCCGCTGATGCCGGTGCGGTTGCGCGAAGGGGGCCGCTCGCTTGGCGGCGCGATGAGCTGGGGCGATGCGAAAGAACTGGCGCCTTTCCCCGAGGACAGCCCCTTCTTCGGCCTCGCATTGCCCGGCGATGTCCAGGTGGCCGAGCAGGTTCTGGCCCAGCCCGATCCCGAACTGGCCGAACGCACCATCGCCGCACTGGATGATGGCACGCCGCTGGTCACGCGCAAATTCCTGGGCGACGGCCAGGTCGTGCTGGTGCATGTCACCGCCAATGCGGAATGGTCGACTTTGCCGCTGTCCGGGCTTTTCGTGCAGATGCTTGAGCGGCTGGCGATCTCGACCCGCCCGTCTTTGCCGGGCGCGCGCGAACTCGCCGGGCAGATCTGGGTGCCCGAGGTGATGCTGAACGCCTGGGGCGAGGAACGTGACGCGGGCGAGGTTGCAGGTGTGGCCGGCGATGATCTGGCGGTTGCGATGGTGGCAGGGCCTGGCCCTGCCCATCCGCCGGGGCTTTACGCCGGTGCCGACCGCCGTGTCGCCCTGAATGTCGTCAGCCCGGAGACGAGGCTGGTGGCGGCAGACTGGCCGGCTTCGGCGCGGGTCGAAGGTCTTGCGACCCCGCCCGAACAATCGCTCAAGGGCTGGCTTTTGTCGGCCGGGCTGGTGGTGCTGTTGGCCGATATCCTTGCCTCGCTCTGGCTGGGGGGGCGACTTGGCGGCTTGCGGCGCGGGGTTGCAGTTCTCGCGGTGGCGCTTTTGGCCGGGCTGAGCGCGCCACAGGCTCAGGCCCAGGACAGCGGCGAGACGCCTCCCGCACCGCCCGAGGCCGCGCAGTCTGCCGACAGCGCGCTGCCTGATATGCCGCAGCCCGGCGATGACTTCGCGATCCGCTCCACGTCGGGCGTCTCTCTGGCCTATGTGAAGACCGGCGATTCTCAGATCGATGAGACCTCGGAATTCGGCCTTGTCGGGCTTGGCGACCGGCTCTGGGAGCGCACCTCGATCGAGCCGGAATATCCGACCGGGATTGATCTTGAGGCTGATGAGCTTGCGTTCTTCCCCTTCCTTTACTGGCCGGTCACCGCAAATGCGCCGACGCCGTCGGACGCGGCCTATGCGAAACTGAACCAGTTTCTGCGCACCGGTGGCATGATCCTTTTCGACACGCGCGACGCCAATATCGCGGCTTTTGGTGGCGGCACACCGGAGGGCCAGGCGCTGCAACGGATCGCGGCCGGTCTGGATATCCCGGCGCTGGAGCCGGTGCCGGAAGACCATGTTCTGACCCGCACCTTCTATCTTTTGCAAAGCTTTCCCGGTCGCTGGGCCGAGGGCACGATCTGGGTCGAGGCGGCCCCCGCTGACGCCGGTCAGGAAGAGGGCGTGCCGTTTCGCAACCTCAATGACGGGGTGACGCCGGTGGTGATCGGCGGCAATGACTGGGCGGCGGCCTGGGCCACCGATGAAAACGGCGTGCCGCTTTTGCCGGTGGGCCGGGGGGCGGCGGGCGAACAACAGCGCGAGCTGGCCTGGCGGTTCGGCGTCAATCTGATCATGCATGTGCTGACCGGCAATTATAAATCCGACCAGGTCCATGTGCCTGCGCTCCTTGAAAGGCTGGGCCAATGAACGGCGCGATGACGGCGCATCTGGTATTCGATCCGCTGGTGCCCTGGCCGCTTCTGTGGGCGCTTGGGGGGGTGACGCTTCTGATGCTGGCGCTGGCGCTCTGGCGCGGGCTTCCGGGCTGGTTCCTGCGCGGGCTTGGGCTGGCTGCGCTTCTGGCGGCGCTGGCCGGGCCGGGGCTGCAAAGCGAGGACCGGCAGAACCTTTCCGATATCGTGATCGTTCTGGTCGATGACAGCGCGAGCCAGAGCCTTGGGGCGCGGGCCGACCAGACGCGGCGCGCGCTGACGCGGGTGGAAGCCCAGGTCGCGGCACTGGACAATACCGAGCTGCGGGTGAAACACATCACCGATGGCGCCGACAATACCGGGACCCTGGCGATGACCGCTATGTCGGCCGCCCTGGCCGAGGAACCCCGCGCCCGGGTGGCGGCGGTGATCCTGATCTCGGACGGGCGCGTGCATGACCTTGAGATGCGCCCCGATCTGCCCGCACCGTTCCATCTGCTGCTGACCGGCGAAGCGGCTGACTGGGACCGCCGCCTTGTGGTGCAGAATGCGCCGGCCTTCGCGATCATCGGCGAGGAATTCAAGCTGAAGCTCAGGGTCGAGGATCAGGGCCTTGTGCCGCCGGATGTGCCGCAATTCGCCGATCTGACCATCGCGGTCGATGCCGATGCGCCGCAGACCTATTCGGTGCCGGTGGGCGAAGATCTGGAACTGCCGGTGGTGCTGCCACATGGCGGGCTGAATGTGCTGCAATTCGCCATCGACCCGACCCCGGGCGAGCTGACCGAGCGCAACAATACCGCTGTGGTGCAGATCAATGGCGTGCGCGACCGGCTGCGCGTATTGCTTGTTTCGGGCGAGCCACATGCCGGGGAACGCGTCTGGCGCAATTTGCTGAAATCGGATGCGAGCGTCGATCTCGTGCATTTCACCATTCTGCGCCCGCCAGAGAAACAGGATGGCGTTCCGGTGGATGAGCTTTCGCTGATCGCCTTTCCGACGCGCGAGCTGTTTATTGAAAAGATTGATGAATTTGACCTGATCATCTTTGACCGCTACCGGATGCGCGGCATTCTACCGATGTCCTACATTGACAATGTCGTCCGTTATATCCGCGAGGGCGGCACGGTGCTGGTGGCCTCGGGGCCGGAATTCGGTGCGGTCGACAGCCTTTACCGCTCGCCCCTGGCCGAAGTGCTGCCGGTGGCGCCGACTGCTCAGGTTATCGAAGGCGGGTTCCGCCCGAAAATCACCGAACTCGGGCAGCGTCATCCGGTGACCGAAGGGCTCGACCGTTTTGCGCCTGAGGGAGAAAATGGCGAGCCGGGCTGGGGCCGCTGGTTCCGGGTGATGGAGGTCGAGAAACTTTCCGGCCAGACCGTGATGGAGGGACCGGATGGCGCGCCTTTGCTGGTGCTCGACAGGGTGGGTGAGGGGCGGATCGCGGTCCTGACCTCGGATCATGCCTGGCTCTGGGGCCGCGGTTATGAGGGCGGCGGGCCGCAGCTGGAACTGTTGCGTCGGCTGGCTCATTGGATGCTGAAAGAGCCGGATCTTGAAGAAGAGGCGCTGACGGCGACCGCCAAAGGCAATGAACTGACCATCACGCGGCGCACGGTGTCCGAGGATCCGCCAGGGCCGCTGATTGTCACCGCGCAGGACAGCGCAGAGGAGGGAGAGGCCGCGAATCCGGTGATCCTCGATATGATCCGGGTGGCACCGGGCAAGTATCAGGTGGTCTGGCAGGCGCCCGAGGCCGGGCTTTACCGGCTGGAACAGGGCGATCTGACACGGGTGATCGGCGTCGGCCCGGCCAGCCCGCGCGAATTCGTCGAGACCATTGCCTCGGGCGATGCGGTGGTTGCACCGAAGGTCTCCGGCGCGGCGGCCTATGGATCGGTGACCCGGCTGGAACCCGGACTGCCGGACCTGCGTCAGGTGGCCGAGGGACGGCCGGTGACGGGGCGCGGCTGGATCGGTATCACCCCGCGCGAGGCCTGGATGACCAATGAGGTGCGGCTGGCGGTCTTGCTGCCGGGCTGGGCCTGGCTTGTGCTGACCGCCGGGCTGGCCATCGCTGCCTGGCTGATTGAGGGCCGCCGTGGCGCGAAACGCTGAGGGGGGCGGGCTGCCAAATACCCTTTCCCCCTGTTTTTTGCCGGGGAGGTGGCGTCCCGTTTCCGGAAAACGGAACGAGGCCCAAGCAGAACCGGGGCCTCGTTTTGTCTGGTGTCAGGCGCGGCTGATCTCGTCGAGATACCAGGTGATATAGCGCAGTTCGTTATATTCCATCGGTGCGATGGGACCAGGCTCGAAATAATGCGATTTCACGCCGCGCGCAGTGTGTTCGATGATCTTCTTGTCTTCCTCGGTGGTGACTTTCCACAGCCAGGTGAGGCGGTCCAGGTCATAATCAACGCCTTCCTCTGCGCCGTCTTTCACCAGCCAGATCAGCTCCATCTCGCAGCTGTCATGTGTTTTGGGGATGAAGCGGTAGATCATGCCGTGATCGGGATAGCAGACGAGGAAAGTTGTGCCGCCGAGATGGATCGAGGTCACGCCGCCATCATAATCGGTGAAACGCCCCATCAAAGGTGCGAGGGGGGAGCCATCCTCGGACCCGGTCGAGGCGCCCTCGTAAAGCGCATAGCGGAAGACATCGACCGCCTCGCCACCCCGGGATGAATTCTGCCAGTGATTGCCCGACAGTACGGAGAGCCCGAGTGCACAGCTCTTTTCCTCCATCGCGGCATTGAGACCGGCGATCACTTCGGGCGGCTGTTCCAGCGCATGGGTCTGTGAATATTCCGGATGCGCCGGGCCGCAGTGATAGCATTCGACATAATTCTCGACCGCGAGCTTCCAGTTCGCGGCAATCGGGTAGGTCTCGCGATGGGCGACCTTTGCCGCGCCCCAGCCATATTGGCCGATACTGGCGTGCAGGGATTGCTCCACTTGCGTGAAATCCAGCGGGTCTTTCGCGAAGGAGATGAAGACCAGCCCCTCGACCACCTTCACATGTACTTTTTTCAGCGCATGGGCGGCGCGGTCGAAATCCTTCGGCATCAGCCGGGCCGCGCGCAACGCGCCGTCCAGCGTATAGGTCCAGGCGTGATAGGGGCAGACGAACATCTTCGCATTGCCCTTGTCTTTGGTGCAGACCTCGGCTCCGCGATGGCGGCAGGAATTCAGGAGCCCATGCACCTCGCCCTGCATATCGCGTGTCAGGATGACCTGTTCATCGCCAAGGCGGAACAGCTCGAAATCGCCGGGATTCGGGATTACGCTTTCGTGGGCCAGACAGTGCCAGTGGCGGCGGAACACCCGCTCCATGTCGCGGGCAAAGACATCCGGATCCATGTAGAAATCCCGCACGAGGCCATGGCCCGGGCGGTGATCCGCGATCAGCCGCGAAATGGCGTCGGGCCTTTGGTCCGGGGTGGAAAAACTATCGTCGTGAAGCGCGCCCAATCTGGCCTCCTGCTGGTTTGTTTGCTGCCCCGGGTGACCGGAGACGCCGGGCTCCGGTCCGGTGCGGACCTGCCAAAGCGCTCCTGACTGCCCGCCGCAGCCACGCTGATTTCCGCCTCAGGGCTGGTTTCCGGACATCAGGCCTGTCCCCTTTCGCGAACAGAAATGGCACCTTCCCGGCTGCTCCTCCAGCCAGTGGGTCCCGTCATGCAGCGAAGCGCCGCACCCGTTGCGGGGGCAGCGCCGGCATCGGCCCGGCTTCCCAATTCTCCTTCATACCTCCCGATATGGTGGCACCCTGATCTGAGGCGATCAGAGCAGGCGCTATGTGAAAAACTGTCCTGTCTGCGGCAAATTATGTCGAAATTGATCGGGGGCCCGGAATGTGATGCGTTTCAGGCTGCGGCCCGCGCTCCGTCGCCCGGCTGAGGGCGGGACTGTGCGCGAAACTAGGGCAAAAAGTGCTTCCGCTCATGGCTGATCACAACCAGGGCAAAGCGGGTCCTGGCGCGCTGCCCGGCGATCAGTGCTGTGACGAGGCCTCTGCCTTTCTCTTCGGGCACCGAGGCGGGCGGACCCGGCTGCAGGCGGTCGGGTGGCGTCGCGCGCGCCCGGGCAGCACCAGCGCGACGTTTTGCGCCGCCGTCAGACCGGGAAACAGCCGAACGTTTGTAAAGGCAAAGCAGACGCGAAGGGCAGGACTGCGGCCCGGACAGGGGAGCGCGACATGGACCGCCGCCCCCGCCTGGGCGGCCAGCGCATGGACGAGGCGCCTGGGCCGTTGGCCCGTCACTGCGTGGTGACGCCGAGATCAAAGGCAGGATCGGGCAGGGCGCCACCAGGGGCATCGGGGGCAAGGGTATCCGCGCAGCCAGAGGCCGCCGGTGGTGCGATATTGTCCATTCATCCTCTGACCCGTCAAACCCGACAGTTGAGCCGGAAAGCAGCGACGGTTCCCTGCCTTGCGGGGCCGGTCTTTCCTATGAACGGGTTTGCCGGGTCTCAGGGGGCCACTTCCGCCTGTTGCGGATCCGCTGGCTGTCCTGTTCCCTGCCATTTCCCCTGGCCGGCGTGACATGGGCCAATGGGCCCTGGGTCAGAAGGGCTTTACCACCACGGCCCAGAGGATGGCGATTACGGCAAAGACGCTGATTTCGTTGAAGATCCGCAGGAACAGGTCGCTCTCGCGGAATTCGCCGCGCCGTGCCCGCCAGACCATGCGGCCGGTCCAGATGTAATGGATCACCAGAAGCGCGACGAGGCTCAGCTTCAGATGCAGCCAGGGGTCAAACCCCCACCAGCCGAAAGCCAGCCAGAGCCCGGTCGCAATGGCGATCACCATCAGCCCGGCCGAAAATCGGTAGAGCCGCAGGGTCAGATCCCCGAGCGGTCCGAAAGCGCCAAGGCTGGCCCATTCGCGCTTCCAGTAGATCAATGCGCGCGGCACCGCGAAGATCGAGGTCATCCAGCCCATCACGGCCAGAATGTGAATGATTTTGATCCAGTCCATCGGCTCAGGTGGCAGATTTCCCCCTCTTTGTTCAAGGGAGAAACTGTCGCAGGGCCTCAGTAGCCCCGGGTTCGGTCCACCAGATGGAGGAGGGGCTCGCCCGTTTTCGCGCGGCGGATGTTTTCGGCAATCACCTGTGAGGCGGTCACCGCGCGCGTATCGGCGGCGACATGAGGGGTGATGGTGACCTTTGGATGCGCCCAGAACGGGTGGTCCTGCGGCAGGGGTTCGATCCGGAAGACATCCAGCGTGGCATGCGAGATCTGGCCGCCATCAAGCGCCGCGATCAGCGCGGCATCGTCAATCAGCGGGCCACGGCCGGGATTGATCACCACGGCGCCCGGGGCCGTCATCGCAAGCGTGTCTGCATTGAGGATATTCTGCGTGTCCGGCGTGTTGGGCAGCAGGGTGATGACGATCTGCGCATCGCGCAACGCCTCCTGCAAGCCGGCCTCACCATGAAAGGTTGCGAGGCCCGGGATGGATTTCGGGCTGCGGCTCCAGCCTTTGACCGGGAAATTCAGTGCCTGAAGCGCGCGGGCACATGCAAGGCCCAGTTCGCCCAGGCCAAGGAAGGTGACCGGGCGCTGGCGGGCAATGGGCGGGCAGGCGTGATCCCAGATATGGCCAGGATTGACGATATGTCGGTCCATGCCGAGATGATGACGCAACACATGGCCGGTGACATATTCCACCATGCTCTCGGTCAGGCCCGGATCGACCATCCGGGTCAGCGGCTGTGTGAGACTTTGATTGCCCACGATGCGCTCGACCCCGGCCCAGAGCGACATGACCGCTTTCGCGCGGGTGAAGGGCGCGAAATCCTGCAAAGGCGAGGTGGGCGCATAAAGGATATAGTCGATCGCTGCAGGGTCGGGCGCCTCGGTGACGATATCGGCGCTGATACCGGCCGCCTCAAGTGCTGCGGGCAGGAAGGGTTCATATTCATCCCAGCCGGGAGCGGAAAAGAAGATCTGTGTCATGGGCGCGAGCCTGCGTCGCGCTGCGGGATTTGTCCAGAGGGGGTGCCCCTTCGGGTCGCTTTGCGCGTTCCGCGCGGCGCGTATTCAAGTCAGGGAAAAGCCCGTTTCTCCCTGATCCGGATACCTGAGGTCTGGCTGCCCTTCAGCGCGGCCGGTGGACATGGGCGCTTTGCATCAACCCAAAGCCCACAAGGATCACCAGCATGGCCGAGCCGCCATAGGACATCAGCGGCAGCGGCACGCCGACCACCGGCGCCATGCCCATCACCATCGACAGATTCACCGCGATATAGAAGAAGAAGTTGGCGGCGACCCCGATGATCAGCAAGGACGAGAACCGGTCGCGGTTTTGCAGCGCCGAGATCATGCAGAACCCGATGATCAGCGCATAAAGCACCAGGAGCGAGAAGGCCCCGACAAAGCCGAATTCTTCGGCCAGCGGCGCGAAGATGAAGTCGGTCTGTTTTTCGGGCAGGTAGTTCAGCCGCGACTGGGTTCCCTGCATGAACCCTTTGCCCGACCAGCCACCGGAGCCCAGCGAGATCTTGGCCTGCATGATATTATAGCCGGCCCCCAGCGGATCGGCGGAAGGGTCGAGGAAAGTGTCGATCCGGCGGAACTGATAATCATGCAGGAGTTGCCAGTCGGTGCCGCGGCTCTGGAAGATCGCGGCCACCGCGCCGACGACCATCGCGATCACGGCGGCGAAATACCAGTAGCTGACACCTGCCGCGAACATCACCGCCGCCCCCGCCATCAGAAGCATCAGCGAGGTGCCAAGGTTTGGCTGCATCAGCACCAGCACCGTCGGCGCGCAGGTCAGCAGCACCGGGAACAGCACCCAGAGCGGCCGGGACACTTTGCGGATATCAAGCCAGTCATAATAGGCCGCCAGCATCAGAACGAGGCTGAACTTCATCATCTCGGAGGGCTGGAGCCGCAACGGCCCGATATCGATCCAGCGTTGCGCACCCATCCCGATCACGCCGTAAAGATCGACGATGATCAAAAGCACGAAAGAGGTCAGATAGGCGATCCCCGCCATCGAGCGCCAGAACCAGACCGGCACCATGGCCACCATGAACATCAATACCATGCCCACGGCGAACACCTGGGCCTGGCGCCGGGCCCAGAGATTGAAATCCCCGCCCGCCACCGACCAGAGCATGAGGATACCCACCGCCGAGACCGCCGAGACCAGCACGATCACCTGCCAGTTCAGGTAAAGCACCTTGCGGATGCCGGTCGGAGCCTGTTTCAGGCGGTTCTCGAAAAATGCCATTGGCTCAGGCCTGATCGGAAGTGGTGAGGGCGCCGGTCTCGGGGTCGCGCAGCGGCAGGTCTTTCAGCATCGATTCGATCCGGCCGCGCTGGTCGGAAGGGTAGGCGGCGAGGGGAGGGCGGCCTCCTGCAAGGGCCGCAAGGATCACATCGCGCGCAACCGGCGCCGCGACGGTCGAGCCACCGCCGCCATGCTCGATGATCACCGCCACCGCATAGCGCGGATTGTCATAGGGCGCATAGCCCACGTAAAGCGCATGGTCGCGCCGCCGCCAGGGCAGTTGTTCGTTGCGGATCACACCCTGGCTGCGCTCGGCCGCGCTGATGTTCCGGACCTGGCTGGTGCCGGTTTTGCCGGCAAGGATCATGGTCGGATCGACGATCCGGGCCGAGCGTGCGGTGCCCGCCTGGCTGTTGACCACATCCCACATCCCCTGGCGCATCGCCGCAAGGTGGCGTTCTTCAATCCCGAGCGAGGCCGGTTCAGGCGCGGCAATCTCCTTCCCGTCGATCATTCGCACGAGTCGCGGCTCTACCGCGCGGCCCGAGGCGATCCGCGCCGTCATCACCGCCAGTTGCAAAGGCGAGGCCAGCACATAGCCCTGACCGATCGAAGCGTTGATCGTGTCGCCGATCCGCCAGTCCTGGCCGTAGCTTTCCTGTTTCCAGGCGCGGTCGGGCATGGTGCCCGGCACAATCGCCGACATCGGCAGATCATGGCGGTTGCCAAGCCCGAGACGGCGACCCATTTCGGCCATCTTATCGATGCCGACCTTTTGCGCGATGTCGTAGTAATAGACGTCGCAGCTTTTCTGCAGGCTCTGGGTCAGAGACAGGGTGCCATGGCCGCCCCGGCTCCAGCAGTGGAAACGGCGGCCGCCGAATTCCAGATAACCCGGGCAGCGCACCTTATGGCCCAGCTCAATCGCACCTGAATCAAGCGCCGCCAGCGCGGTGACCATCTTGAAGGTCGATCCGGGTGGATAGGCGCCCGAGACCGCCTTATTCGCCAATGGCCGGTGGTCGTTTTCGGTCAGGCTGGCATAATCGGTATGGCTGATGCCGCGCACAAAAAGGTTCGGGTTGAACGAGGGCGCCGAGGCACAGCACAAGAGATCACCGTTCCGGACATCCATCACCACCACGGCGGCGCTTTCACTGCCGAGGCGGGCCTGGGCGAAATTCTGCAGATCGGCGTCGATGGTCAGGCGGATATCGCCGCCGGCGACACCTTCCTCGCGGCCAAGTTCGCGCATCACCCGGCCAAAGGCGTTCTTTTCCACCTGGCGGGTGCCGGCACGACCGCGCAGAACTTTCTCCATCCAGCGCTCGGTCCCGATCTTGCCGATCTGGAACTTCGGCAGTCTGAGGATCGGGTCGGGATCCTCCTGCTCGTCGAGATCCTTTTGCGACACCGCGCCGACATAGCCGACGACATGGGCGAAATCATAGCCGCGCGGATAGATCCGCGACAGGCCGACCTCGGGGATCACCCCCGGCAGCGCCGGCGCATTGATCGCAACCTTCGAGAAATCATCCCAGTCGAGCCGGTCTTTAACCACGACCTTCACATGCGCCGCGTTCTTCTTCACATCGGCCAGCGTCTGGTCCAGCTCTTCTGAGGTCATGGGGATCAGCCCGGCAAGGCGGTGCATCACCCGATCCACATCGCCCGCATCCTCGCGGGTGATCACCACGCGGTAATTCTGTTCATTCCCGGCGATCAGCTTGCCATTGCGGTCCTGGATCAGGCCGCGGCCCGGTGGGATCAGTTCGATCGAGATGCGGTTTTCTTCGGCCAGAAGCTTGAATTCCTCGGCCTGGTCGACCTGGAGATAGCGCATCCGCACGCCAAGCGCCGCCACCATCGCCGTCATGCCGCCGCCCAGCAAAAGGCCCCGCCGCGTGATGCTGCGGGCGCTGTCTTCCGCGTCTTTTTGCGTGCGTCTCATCAGGTCACCCGTTCACAAGCGTCTGCCGAAATCATCCACCTCACCGGTGGCGGGTTTTCTCAGATCAAAAGCCAGGCGCGACAGGCCCACCACCAGCGGATAGGCGAGGATCGACCACAGCACCTGGACCACGGCGAATCCGAAAGGCGGCAGATCAACAAGGGTCAGCGTAAGCGCCAGCCGCTGCGCCAGCAACATCGCGATCATCAGCCCCGAGGCCAGCAGCCATTCGACGGCGAAATTCATCTCACGCGTCAGCGCATGGCGGCCGCGCAGGAATTCGGACGCGAGCACGACCAGCGCCGTCCACAGCCCCGGCGGGCGCAGCAGCAACAGATCCTCGATCAGCAGGACCGGCGCGATCAGCCAGACCGGCAGGAAATCGGGACGGCGCATCATCCAGGCAATGATCAGGCATAACAGCAGATCCGGCCCGGGAAACCGGCCCACTGCTGTGCTGAGCGGCAAAAGCCGCACAAAGAGAAACAGCCCCGCCAGCGCCAGGAAAAGCAGCCGGTATCCCCAGGGATCCATCTGCATCCGGCCGATCATTCGGCAGCCCCCCGGACAGCTGCATCGCCGCCCTCGGCATAGCCGGATCCGGTTTCGCCGATTTCACCTGTGCCCGTGGCGGGCTGGGCGGCGGCCTCGCGTTCGCCATCAACCGTGGCCACGGGGACAGAGGGCAGCGGCGGCGCTATCAGCTGGCCCGGATCAAGGATCGGCTCCAGTTCATGGCTGCGAAGCACGCGCAGGAATTCAAGACGCTGGTAATCGGCGGCGAGCACCACCCGCAGCCGGCGGTCCGAGCCCATCGCCACCTGGCCGACCAGCAGGCCGGCGGGAAAGACACCACCATCCCCGGAGGTCACGACCCGGTCGCCCGGACGAACCTCATCGGTGGTCTCGATGAAATCGAGAAGCGGCAGGGGGCTGTTATCGCCCGACAAAAGCGCCTTTTGTCCCGAAGGCTGAATGGTCACCGGAATGCGGCTTGAGGTGTCGGTGATCAGGATCACCCGGCTCGTGCGGGCGCCAACGCCCGAGATGCGGCCAACCAGGCCGATGCCATCCATCGTGGCCCAGCCGTCGCGGATGCCATCGCGCTCGCCGACATTCAGCAACACCGACTGGCGAAACGGGCTGCCACTGTCTGCCAGCACCACACCGGTCACATGGGTGAGTTTCGGGTCGAGCCGCACATGGTTCAGATCCAGAAGCCGCGCATTCTTCTGCTCCAGCTGAAGGGCGGCCTCTTTCCACGCCTTCATCTGCTGCAATTCGCGCTTAAGCTCCTGGTTTTGTTCATAGATGCGGGTATAGGACTGAAAGTCCTCGATCATGGTCATGGCGCGTGTCACCGGCACCAGTGCCCATTCCATATTGGGGATCACCGCATCGACCAGCGCCGCGCGGAAGCGCTCTACCCTCGGGCTGTCGATCCGCCAGAGGATAAAGATCCCCAGAAGTGCCGCCACCAGCAGCCCGACCAGCAGCCGCCGCACGGGGCGGGAAAACTCTTCTGATCCGCTACGGCTTCTCGACACGCGCGCGCCCCGGTGGTGCTTGAAATGGGTTTGCCAGTGGAAACGGGGCCTGGATGACCCCGGGCTGATTCAACTGGGCCGGCTCAGATATCGTATTCGATCACATGCCGGAGTTGCTTTTCATATTCCAGCGCTTTGCCGGTGCCGAGAGCAACACAATTCAGCGATTCATTCGCGACCGAGATCGACAGACCGGTCTGTTCGCGCAGCGCCAGATCCAGATCTCCCAGAAGCGCGCCGCCGCCGGTCAGCATGACGCCACGGTCAACGATATCAGCGGCCAGGTCCGGCGGCGTTGCCTCCAGCGCCTGCATCACCGCGTCACAGATCTGCTGCACCGGTTCGGCCAGCGCCTCGGCGACCTGAGCCTGGCTGATCTCGGTTTCCTTCGGCACGCCGTTCAGGAGGTCACGGCCCCGGATCTGCATGACCGCGCCGCGCCCGTCATCGGGCATCCGGGCCGTGCCGATCGACGTCTTGATACGCTCGGCCGTCGAATCGCCGATCAGCAGATTCTGGTGGCGGCGCAGGTAAGAGACGATGGCATCATCCATGCGATCACCGCCGACACGGACCGAACGCGCATAGACGATATCGCCCAGCGAAAGCACCGCGACCTCGGTGGTGCCGCCGCCGATATCGACCACCATATTGCCGGTGGGTTCGGTGATCGGCATGCCGGCGCCGATGGCCGCGGCAATCGGCTCCGACAAGAGCCCCGCGCGTTTCGCACCTGCCGAGATCACCGACTGGCGGATGGCGCGCTTTTCCACGGGGGTCGCGCCATGCGGCACACAGACGATGATTTTCAGCCGGGTCCAGGTGCCACGACGAATGACTTTGCGGATGAAATGCTTGATCATCTCTTCGGCGGCTTCGAAATCGGCGATAACGCCGTCGCGCATCGGGCGGATCGCCTCGATGGAGCCTGGCGTCCGGCCCAGCATCAGTTTCGCATCTTCGCCGACCGCGAGGACCTGCTTTTTGCCGTCCTTGGTGTGATAGGCCACTACTGATGGCTCGTTCAGGACGATGCCCTTGCCACGGATATAGACAAGCGTGTTCGCCGTGCCGAGGTCGATCGCCATGTCCGACGAGAAGATTCCGGGGATAAGCGCCATGCGGGCAGCGTCCTTCGTGTCCTGTGGATCGCGTCCCGCGCCGGGCAGATGGCGGGAAAACGACCTGTTGCACCCGCGACTCAGAGAACTCCGGCGGGCGCCTACATATAAAGAGACACAGAGTTTTGTGAAAGCCCGTGGGGACGGTTCCGGCACACATCTGCGTGCATAAAACCGGCTTGCAGTTTTGCGATATTCTATGCGTCAAAACGGGCAAATTCTGCCAGTAAATTTTACATTTTACGACATTCGGCCAGAGACGCACCCCGACTCCGGCTAAAGGGCCGGGCGCGCAGTTACGGCAGCCATCGGCAATGGTGCCCGGAAGCCGCTTTCGGGAATCGGGCAGCGGGCATACGGATGAGGCAGGGGAAGAGGGCCGGGCAAGGCGGGATGTGCCACCTTGTCCTGCCCCTGTCCGGTCCGGAACCGTTACGGCGCGTCGCTGTAGGAGACCGATTTCAGATCGTCATTCGGCGCCGATTTGGTGCGGCGCACGATCAGACGGTTCAGCGCATTGATATAGGCCTTCACGCTGGCGACGATGGTGTCGGTATCGGCCGACATGCCGGTGACGATGCGACCGTCTTCTTCCAGCCTGACCGAAACCGTGGCCTGGGCATCGGTGCCCGCCGTCACCGCCGCCACCTGATAGACCTGCAGCCGCGCCTTATGCGGGAAGAGCTGTTTCACACAGTTAAAGGCCGCATCGACCGGGCCATCGCCGGTCGCATCAACATGGTGATCCACCCCATCGACCGAGAGCACCATATCCGCCTCTTGCGGCCCGTCGGTACCGCAGACCACCCGCAGCTTCTTCAGAACCAGCGTATCATGCGCGTCCAGGGTCTGCTCATCGGCGACCAGGGCCAGGATATCCTCGTCAAAGACCTCTTTCTTGCGGTCGGCCAGCGCCTTGAACCGCACAAAGACATCATTCAGCTGGTTGTCGGCCAGATCATAGCCCAGCTCCGCGAGTTTCGAGCGCAAAGCGGCGCGGCCCGAATGCTTGCCCATGACGATGTTCTTGGCATTCAGCCCGATATCCTCGGGGCGCATGATCTCGAAGGTCTCGACGTTTTTCAGCACGCCGTCCTGGTGGATGCCGCTTTCATGCAGGAAGGCGTTTTTGCCGACGATGGCCTTGTTCGGCTGCACCACAAAGCCCGAAACTGTGGCGACGCGGCGCGACAGATGCATGATCTTCGTGGTGTCGATCGCGGTCCGGTAGGGCAGGATGTCGTTCCTGACCCGGAGCGCCATCACAACCTCTTCCAGCGCAGTATTGCCGGCACGCTCGCCCAGGCCATTGATCGTGCATTCGATCTGGCGCGCGCCGGCCTCGACTGCGGCGAGAGAGTTCGCGGTCGCCATGCCCAGATCATTATGGCAATGGGTCGCGAAAATGATCTCATCGGCGCCGGGCACACGTTCCAGCAGCATCCGGATGATCTTGGCCGATTCCATCGGATAGGTATAGCCGACGGTGTCGGGAATATTGATCGTGGTGGCCCCGGCTTTGATCGCGATTTCGACCACGCGGCAGAGATAATCCGCCTCGGTCCGGGTCGCATCCATCGGTGACCACTGGATATTGTCACACAGATTGCGCGCATGGGTCACGGTCTGGTGAATGCGCTCGGCCATCTGGTCCATATCCAGATTGGGAATGGCGCGGTGCAGCGGTGAGGTGCCGATAAAGGTGTGAATGCGCGGCGATTTCGCGTGTTTCACCGCTTCCCAGGCGCGGTCGATATCTTTGAAATTGGCGCGGGCGAGGCCACAGATGGTCGAGGTCTTCGCGTTTTTCGCGATCTCGGAAACCGCGGCGAAATCGCCCTCCGAGGCGATCGGGAAACCCGCCTCGATGATATCGACGCCCATCTCGTCGAGCAGGGTCGCAATCTCCAGCTTTTCGGCATGGGTCATGGTGGCGCCGGGCGATTGCTCGCCATCCCGCAACGTGGTGTCGAAAATCATGACGCGGGGTTGTTGGGCGGATGTGTCAGCAGTCTGTGCCATGGGGGTAGTCCTTGGTCTTGTCGTCTCAGCCATGGCCCGAAATACAGGATCGGGCCGGTTCTCAGGCCGGGCGCTTGGTCACATCCGAGCGGTCGCGCCCGGAGGCCCGCTCAGACGAGGCTGAGAAGAAGGAGACCGGGGGCTTTTCCATGCGGCAGGAGCGGGCAGGAGCCCGGCTGCGGCAGGAGTATCTGATGCGATCCCGTGTTCATGGTTCGGGACTATACGCAAGATACGCGTCCTGAAAAGGGCCAGAGCGCATTTTTCTGACCCGCGCCTCAATTTTTCGTCGGGTTTCTGGCTGATTGCGGAAGCCTCCGGCGGGGATATTTAAGGACAGATGAAATACCTTAGCTGATTTCATCTGTCTCTAAATATCCCGGGGGTGAGCCGCGCAGCGGCGAGGGGGCAGCGCCCCCTCTGCCCGGCCCAGTTCAGGGCGCGGCGGCAGGTGCAGGATCTGTCAGGATGCCATCCTGCCAGATGCCTTCCGCGATCTGGCCGGTTTTATAGGTCATCTTACCCTGTCCATGCCGCTTATCGGCTTTGAAGGCACCCTCATAGACATCGCCCGTGGCATAGGTGGCGACACCCTCGCCTTCGCTCTGGTTGTTCACCCAGTCACCGGTATAGCGGTAGCCCTCGGTTGTTGTGAGCTCGCCCTTGCCATCGCGCTTATCGGCTTTGAAGTCACCCTTGTAGACGGTGCCATTGGCAAAGGTTGCGATGCCATTTCCATCGCGCAGGCCCGCTTTCCACGATCCTTCATAGCGGTAGCCATCGGGGCGGGTCATCACGCCCTGGCCATCGGGGCGGGCTTTGACGAAATTGCCTTCATAGACCTGGCCATTGGCGTAAGCCGCGCGGCCCTTGCCCGCGATCACCCCATTCACCCAGTCGCCCTGATAGGTGGACTTGTCGGGATAGGTGATCGCGCCTTCACCATGCGACTGATCCGCCTTCATTGCGCCGACATAGACCGAGCCATCGGGATAGGTGACCGAGCCGGTCCCCTCCATCTTGCCGGCGACCCAGGATCCCTCATAGCGGAAGCCGTCAGGCGTCGAGAATTTGCCCTGGCCATCGCGCTTGTCAGCTTTGAAATCGCCCTCATAGACATCGCCTGCCTTATGGCTGGCTATGCCTTTTCCTTCGCGTTTGCCGTTGACGAAAGCGCCCTCATAGATATCGCCATTGGGCTGGGTCAGCTTGCCTTCGCCATTGATCTGGCCCTGCGCCCAGCCACCGGCATAGACCAGCCCGTTCGGCATGGTCAGCGTGCCAAGGCCCGAGCGCTCATCCGCCCGCATCGCGCCCTCGTAAACGGTGCCGTCGGAATAGGTGAGCTTGCCGCTCCCCTCCTTGACGCCATTCACCCAGTCGCCCTCATAGCGGTAGCCGCCCTCATTTTGCAAAATACCCTTGCCGTTTCGCTGCCCGTTCAGGAAGGCCCCGGTATAGGTCGCGTTATTGGGATATGTGGCCGTGCCCTCGCCGGTCATCTTGCCTTCGATCCAGTCACCGTCATAGGTGCCGCCATCGGCAAAGGTGATCTTGCCGCGTCCCTGAGGCTGGCCTTTCTCAAAGGCGCCCTCATAGACCGATCCGTTCGGATAGCGTGCCCGGCCCTGGCCCCTGATCTCGCCATCGACCCAGTCGCCGGAATATTCATATCCGTTGGGGAGGCGGTAGGTTCCCTTGCCATGCTGACGGCCGTTTCTGAAGGTGCCTTCATAAACCGATCCGTTGTCATATTGCTTGGTAATGACCTCGCCATCAGACTGGGCGAGGGCAGGGCCGGAGGACAGGGCCAGACAGGTGGCGAGCGGCGCGGCAAGTGTGGCGGCGTAAAGGGATGCCGTGAATTTGCGCATTGCAGGTTGTCTCCGGTGTCGTTTGCGCCCGCAGCCTAAGCAGGGGAAGCCGCCCATGTCCAGACATCAGGCCGCGCATCTGCGTGAGGCTTTCCTGCCCGCCCCGATCTGCTAGAAGCGGTGGGGCGAGAGGCGCGATAAGGACATGATGATGACCGATACATTCCGGTTCCTCCTGGTGCAGGCCAATCCGGTCTTGGGCGATATCGCCGGCAATGCCGCAAAGGCCCGCGCTTTCTGGGAGGAGGGCAAGGCCGCCGGCGCCGATCTGGTTGCGCTGACCGAAATGTTCATCACTGGCTATCAGACCCAGGATCTGATCCTGAAGCCAGCCTTTCACCAGGACGCCATCCGCGCCATCGAGGCGCTGGCAGGCGACTGCGCCGACGGCCCCGCGCTTGGGATAGGCGGGCCGGTTCTGGCGAATGGTCAGCTTTTCAACGGCTATTACATCCTTGAAGGCGGTAAAATCTCTGCCCGGGTGCTCAAGCACCATCTGCCGAATGACGCGGTTTTCGATGAGAAGCGGCTGTTTTCCGCCGCCGATGTCACCGGCCCCTATGTGGTGAAAGGCGTCCGTATCGGTACGCCGATCTGCGAAGATGCCTGGCACCCCGATGTCGCCGAGACGCTGGCCGAGACCGGGGCCGAGATCCTTCTGATCCCGAATGGCTCGCCCTATCATCGCGGCAAGCCCAATCTGCGGCTCAATCTCATGGTCGAGCGCGTGGTCGAGACCGGGCTGCCACTGATCTATCTGAATATGGTCGGCGGCCAGGATGATCAGGTGTTTGACGGCTCGTCGATGGTTCTCAACCGGGGCGGGCGGCTCGCGGTGCAGATGCCGCAATTCGACGAGGTCAGCACGCTGGTGACCTTCCGCCGTGGCGCGGAAGGCTGGGAGGCCGATCCGGGCGAGATCGCCAGCATTCCCCCGATCGGTGAGGCCGATTACCGCGCCTGCGTCATGGGTCTTGGCGATTACATGCGCAAATCCGGCTTTTCCAAAGCGGTGCTGGGCCTGTCGGGTGGTATCGATTCCGCAATTGTCGCGGCGATTGCCGCCGATGCGCTCGGACCTGCAAACGTGCATTGCGTGATGCTGCCTTCGGAATATACCAGCGCGCATTCGCTGGAAGACGCGGCTGAGGTCGCGCGGCTTTTGGGGGCGAAACTCGACACCGTGTCCATCGTGGGCGCGCGCGGGGCGGTGGGAGAGGCATTGGCGCATGTCTTTGCAGGCACCGGGCCGGACGTGACCGAGGAAAACATCCAGTCCCGCCTGCGCGGGCTGATGCTGATGGGAATATCGAACAAATTCGGCGCGATGCTGCTGACCACAGGGAATAAATCCGAAGTCGCGGTCGGCTATTGCACCATCTATGGCGATATGAATGGCGGCTATAACCCGATCAAGGACATGTATAAGACGCGGGTCTTCCTGACGGCGCGGTGGAGGAACGAGAACCACCGGCCCTGGATGAAAGGCCCGTCCGGCCCGGTCATGCCGGAACGTGTGATCACGAAACCGCCATCCGCCGAGCTGCGCCCCGATCAGCGCGATGATGACAGCCTGCCGCCCTATGAGGTGCTGGACGCAATTCTTGAAGGGCTGATCGAGAATGACCTTTCGGTCGCAGATCTGGTCGCGAAAGGCTTCGCACGCGAGACGGTGAAGCGGGTCGAACACCTCGTCTGCATCTCTGAGTGGAAGCGGTTCCAGGCAGCGCCCGGCGTGCGGCTGACCCAGAAAGCCTTCTGGCTCGACCGCCGCTATCCGATGGTGAACCGCTGGCGCGACAGCTCCGGCGCATGACGGGCGCGCTTTATATCGGAGCCGCAATCGCTGAAATCGCCGGCTGCTTTGCCTTCTGGGCCTGGTGGAAACAGGGCGCGGCAGCGCTCTGGCTGATCCCCGGCACGCTGGCGCTGATTGGTTTCGCCTGGTTTCTGGCCCTGACACCGCCCGAACATGCGGGCCGCTCTTACGCAGCCTATGGCGGCATCTATATCTGTGCCTCGCTCGCCTGGCTCTGGTTCGCCGAGGGCGAGGCGCCACGCGCGACCGACATGATTGGAGCCGCCCTTGCTTTGGCCGGCGCCGCAGTCATCCTCTGGGGCGCGCGGCCGGTCTGAGGACCAACTCCCCTGTTCCGCCACTGCGTCTCTGGCTGATGGCGGAAGCCTCCGGCGGGGATATTTAAGGACAGATGAAAACCTCGGCTGATTTCATCTGTCTCTAAATATCCCGGGGGAGTCCTGGAACGGGACGGGGGCAGCGCCCCCTTGCCCGGCTGCGGCCGTCACACCGTATGCAGATAGAGATCGAAATCGACTTCGGAGACCGTCCGCATCACCCGGCCATATTCCGCCGCCTTGATCGCGGTAAAGGTGCGGTGCATGTCTTCCCCGAGTGCCTCTTTCAGGAAGTCCGACTGCTTCGCCGCATCAATCGCTGATTTCCAGTCAGAGGGGATCGCGCTGGTGCCGGCCTCCTCATAGCCATTTCCGGTGGTTTCCGGGCCTGGGTCGATCTGGTTTTTCATCCCGTGCCGGATCCCCGCCAGCACGGTGGCGCCCACCAGATAGGGGCTCGCGTCAACGCCCGAGGGGCGATGCTCGATCCGGCGCGCACGGATGTCACCTGCCGGGATCCGGAGCGCGACCGAACGGTTGTTCACTCCCCAGGTCGGCGAGACCGGCGCGTAGGATTGCGAGGCAAAGCGGCGCCAGGAATTGGCATGCGGCGCGAAGACCAGCATCGATTCCGCCATCGTTTCTTTCAGCCCGCCAAGCGCGTGGCGGATGGCCTCATTCCACTGGCCCTCGACCTCTTCGCGGAAGATGTTCTTGCCCGAGGCGTCCTGCATCGAGACGTGGAAATGCATCCCCGACCCGGCGTAATTCTCGTTCGGTTTGGCCATGAAGCAGGCGGTCACGCCATGGGCGCGGGCCTGGGCGCGCACGATCCGCTTCAGCCGCACCACGTCATCGGCCGCCTGCATGACATTCTCGCGGTAATGCAGCGTCAGCTCATATTGGCCGGGCGCATATTCCGAGATCATCGTCTCGGCATTGATCCCTGCCGCCTTCGCGCCTGCGTAAATATCGGAAAACAGAGGCAGCATACCATGGAGGTGGTCGACGGAATAGACCTCGGTCTTCCGCGATGCGCGACCGTCCAGCACATCGCGGGCGGGCTGCATCTTGCCATATTGGTCGCGCGTGTTCTCGAGCAGGAAGAATTCCAGCTCGAAGGCTCCGGCGGGGTAAAGACCCTCTGCGGCAAGCGCCCCGACCTGGGCTGCCAGCGCATGGCGCGGGTCGGAGGTCATCGGCGCGCCGTCCAGCGTATACATCGACATGAAGACCTCACCGCGGGGCGGGGTGGTCCCGTGCAGGGCCACCAGCGTGCCGGGGATCGGCCAGGCGCGCAGATCGCCATCGCCCTGATCCCAGATCAGCCCGGTCTCATGCACATCCTCGCCGCAGATATCGAGGCCGAGGATCGAGATCGGCAGATGGCGGCCGGATTTGTACAGACCCTCCAGCTCGTGTCGCCGGATGATCTTGCCCCGCCCGATGCCGTTGGCGTCATGCAGGATGATGTCAAAGGCCTCGATTTCGGGATGGGCGGCGAGGAAGGTTTCGGCCTCGGCCAGGGTGGAGCCGGAGGGGCTGGTCTCGGTCATCTCAATTTTCTTTCACGCCGGTTTTCTGGGGGGCAGGGAAAAGCTCGGCCAGAACGGCGGCGAAATGCGCGATCAGGCGATCAATCTGCCCTTTCGTTGTCACCGGGCTCACGAGCATCATATTGTGGAAGGGGGCGATCAGGCTGCCCCGGTTCAGAAGGCCCAGATGTACCGCTGCCTCGACGGCATGGTGATGGGCGAGACCGGCCTCGGTGCCGTTTTTCAGGGGCTCGGGCGCGCAGATGAATTCGACCCGGGCGCCGACACGCGCGACATGCCAGGGGGCCTGCGCCTTGCGGATCGCCTTGGTCAGCCCTTTCGCCAGCCGCGCCGCACCTTTTTCCATCCTGGCATAGGCTTTGGCCGTCATCACCTCCGAAAGGGTCGCCACCAGACAGGCGAATTGCATCGGATTGGCCGAAAGCGTTGTTCCCATGCCGGAATGGCCGGGCGCGCGGGCGGCATTGGCGGTGGCGTAGCGTTTCGCGACCTGGTCGCTCATGCCCCAGACCGCCGTCGGCATCCCCCCCGCCACGCATTTGCCGACAATGAACATATCGGGCGACAGCCCGTGCACGCCGGTATAGCCGCCCAGACCCGAAGAGAGCGTATGCGTCTCGTCGATCATCAGAAGCGCGTCATATTGCGAGGCCAGCCGGCGCAGCCCGGCGTGAAAGCCCGGCGCGGGCAGCACCATGCAGGAATTGGTCATCACCGGCTCGGTCAGGATGGCCGCGACATCACCTTGCGCCAGCGCCGCCTCGACGGCTGCCAGATCGTTGAATTCGACCGCTACCGCACCAGGCGTCAGATCGGCGATCTGGCCCAGAAGCCCCTGGCGGTTTTGCGTGACCCCATTGACCAGCTCGACCATGACGTCATCAACGGTGCCATGGTAACAACCGTTGAACACAAGGATCTTCGGCCGCCCGGTCACGGCCCGCGCCACTTTGATGGCAAACCGATTGGCATCGGTTGCGGTTGTCGCAATCTGCCACTGCATCTCGCCAAAGCGGTCCGAGAGCAGGCGCCCCGCCTCGGCCACGGCATCCGAGGGCAGCATATAGGTCAGCCCGCGCGTGGCCTGGGCGCGGATCGCACGCGCCACCGGGGCAGGGGAGTGCCCAAACATCGAGCCGGTATCGCCCAGACAGAAATCATCGATCTGATGCCCGTCAATATCGATGATCTGCGCGCCGCTGGCTTTCGCGATCACCGCGAGATGCGGCATCGGCCAGTCGGTCATCCAATGCATCGGCACGCCGGAAAGATAATGCTTTGCCGCAGCCCCCATCCGCGCCTTCGACTTCGGATGCGCCTTTGCGTAAGCCTTCGCCTCACGGGTGGCAAAGCGTTTCAAAATCCCGGCATCGACCCCGGCAATCTGTCCCGCATCGGCTTTGGTTTTCGGCATATCGGCGCTCTCCTGATCCGGTTCCGTTATCACGCAGAACTTGATCAAAAAGCAAGAGGGCCGCGCGGGCTCAGCCCCAGGCGCCTTCGAAATCCTCGGGCACCAGCAGGTTATGACGGCCCAGATCCGCCACATCCCGCTCGCCACAAAGCGCCATGGTGATATCCAGCTCGTCCCGGATCACCTCAAGCGCTTTTGTCACGCCCGCTTCGCCCATCGCGCCCAGCCCGTAAAGCCAGGGCCGCCCGATCATGCCGCCGGTCGCCCCCAATGCCAGCGCTTTCAGCAGGTCCTGGCCCGAGCGGATGCCAGAATCGATCCAGACCTCGCAGCGATCCCCGACCGCCCGCACAATCGAAGGCAGCATCCGGATCGAAGACAGCGCGCCGTCCAGCTGCCGCCCGCCATGGTTCGAGACCACGATCGCATCCGCCCCCACATCCACCGCCATCCGGGCATCCTCGGCGTCGAGAATGCCCTTGAGGATGAATTTCCCCTGCCACCGGTCACGGATCCGCTGCACCATCGACCAGTCGAGGCGCGGCTCGAACTGTTCCCAGGTCCAGGCGTTGAGGCTGGCGAGATCGTCGACGCCTTTCACATGGCCCATGATGTTACGGAAGGTGCGGCGCTTTGTGCGTGCCATCGCCAGGCACCAGGCCGGGCGGGTCATCATATTGAGAATATTGGGCAAAGTCAGCCGGGGCGGGGCGGTCAGCCCGTTTTTCAGATCTTTGTGGCGCTGCCCGATGACCTGCAGATCCAGCGTGACCACCAGGGCGGGGCACCCGGCCACCCTGGCCCGTTCGATGATGCCATCCACGAAATCCTCATCGCGCATGACGTAAAGCTGGAACCAGAACGGCCCCACACCCGCCTCGCTGAGGTCTTCGATGGAACAGATCGACATGGTCGACAGCGTGAATGGCACCCCGAAGCGCTGCGCCGCGCGCGCACCCAGAATCTCGCCATCCGCCCATTGCATCCCGGCCGATCCGGTGGGGGAAATCGCCAGCGGCATCGCCACCTGCTGCCCGATCATCTCGCCGCCCAGCCGGCGGTCGGACAGATCGCGCGCCACCCGTTGCCTGAGCCGGATCTGCGCGAAATCGGCGGAATTGTCATGGAAGGTCTGCTCGGTATAACTGCCGCTTTCGCAATACTCCCAGAACATGCGCGGCACCCGGGCCTGATGCAGGCGTCTGAGATCCTCGATACAGGTGATGACCGGCATGGCGGGTTCCTTCATCGCAATATGGTCTGGCCTGACGTGGCCGGTTCTGCCGCCTCAATCGCGGCGCGGGCGATCAGGGCCGGGATTTCCGCATGCAGACCAAGCGCCGGCAAAATCTGTCCGGGAAAGCCCGCCTGCGCCAGTGCCCCGGGCAGATCATGCACGACATGGCCGCCCGCCATCGCGAAAAACGGCAGGCAGATGGCCTCGGCGCTCCAGCCCGTGACATCGCGCAGAAAGGGCGCCTCTTCGATAAAGCCGCATTCCACCCGCCGCGCGCCGCTTATCCCCGCGATCCGTGCTGCCACCTGGCGCGCCACCTCCGCCGGTGCGGGGGAACGCCCCGAGCCATGCGCCGCCACCAGCACCTCCGCCGCGCCGCTTTCCGCCGCGATCCGGACGGCGAGATCCTGCACGTCCGGCATCATTCCCATCGGCGCCATCTGCTGCCAGCCGGTCACTCCGGCGGCCTCAAGGCGCGCGGGCACCGCGACTTTCGTGAACCAGCCCGCCGCCATGAAAAGCGGAAAGACCAGCCCCGGAACCTCCCCCGCCAGCCGCTCCAATGCGCCCGGCTCTGCAAGCGTTGCCGCCGAAACCAGCCAGCCCGGCAAATGCGCCGCTACACGCGCCGCCAGCGCCCCGACCTCTGCCGCTGCCGGCAAAGGATCAGAGGGCTGACCATGCGCAAGGATCATCAGAGAGCGGGCGCTGCCCCTTTTCCCTTGATTCAAATCCTCAATTTTGGCGCCAGCCACAGGCAGACCCTCTCAGAAATGCGCCCGGATCACATCCGCGAACAGCTTCGCCATCACGGGCGCCGCCTCGGCCTCGTAATGGATCCCATCCACGGCAGAAACCTCGATCTTGCCCGCCAGATCAACGAATGGCAGCCCGTTTCGGGCCGCGACAGCCCCGATTTCGCGGCCCAGATGCTGCGATTTCGCCTCGCCCCCGGCAAAGATCTGCGCCAGCGCGCCGGTCTCGCGAATGGGCGGTGGCGCGACCAGCACCACGCCCGGCGCACCGCCCATCGGCCCGGCGCCGCTCGCGCGGATCACCCGCACCAGCCGCTCCAGCGACAGCGCGATATCGCCGGCATTGACCGAAAACCGCTGTTTCAGATCATTGGTCCCGAGCATCAGCAGCACGACATCAATTGGCCTGTGGCTTTCGAGGATCGACGGCAGCACCGTCAGCCCGTTGCGATGCGCGCCTTCAATCGGGTCGTCATGCAGCGTGGTGCGCCCCGGATGGCCCTCGGGGATCACCTCCCAGCCGTCCAGATCCGCGGCGAGCAGGCTCGTCCAGCGGTGGCGATGCGCGAAACGCCCCATCGCGCCCGGCTCCGGCATCGGCATGGTGCCATGGGTGTTCGAATCGCCGTAAAGCAGCAGGGTCTTTGTCATTCGCTCACCTCTGTATTTGCAGGATCGAATATCACCCTGCCATCCGCCGCAACCACCGGCGCCGCAGGCAGGCGCGGCAGAATCGCGGCCACTGCAACCGACGGGCGGCAGAGCCTGGTGCCCTTTGATGTGACCACGAAGGGGCGGTTCACAAGGATCGGATCTGCGATCATCGCGGCGATTACAGCGTCTTCGCTGACATCCGCTGCGGTCAGGCCCAGATCGGACGCGGGCGTGCCCTTGTCGCGCAAGGCCTCGCGCGCGGTGATCCCGGCGGCCGTAAAAAGCCTGCGCAACTGTGGCTCTGTCCAGCCGGTTTTCAGGTATTCAACGACTTCCGGCTCTTCTCCCGCTGCGCGCAGGATTGCGAGCACATTGCGCGAGGTGCCGCAGGCGGGGTTGTGATAAATCGTGCTGACGGGGCTTTTCACGGGATCACCTCGAACCGGTCGACATCGATCATACCGTGATCGGTGATTTTCAGATGCGGGATCACCGGCAGCGCGAGGAAAGCAAGCTGCAAAAACGGCTCTTCCAGCACCACGCCGAGGCTTTTCGCCGCCGCGCGCAGCCGCACCAGCGCGTCGCGCACCACCTCGAAAGGCTCAAGGCTCATCAGCCCCGCGACCGGCAGCGCCAGCTCGGCCAGAACCTGGCCGCCCTCGACCACCACGAACCCGCCCTCGATCTCAGACAGCCGGTTCGCCGCCAGGGCCATATCGGCGTAATCGGCGCCGACCACCGCGATATTGTGATGGTCATGACAGACGGTCGAGGCAATCGCACCGCGTTGCAATCCAAAGCCTTTGACAAAGCCGGTGGCGCGGTTGCCGTTCCTGCCATGGCGTTCGATCACCGCGATGCGGATCAGGTCGCGGCTGAGATCGGGGCGCTTGTCGCCATCTTCCGGGGAGATATCGTATTTCAGGAATTCGGTGATGATCTTGCCGGGCAGAATGCCGATCACCGGGGTCTCGACCCGGTTTCCCGAACAGCGGAAATCGGCGGGTGAGACGCGTGGCGCCTTGACCGAATGGCGCGCGACCGGGGGCGTGGTCACCCTTGCGGCAAAGGCCGCCTCTGACAGTTCCACCCCGCCGGCGAAAACCCGCGCGACCCGGCAGGTCTCGAGCCCGTCGATCACCGCGATATCGGCGCGTTTGCCGGGCGCGATCAGTCCGCGATCCTTCAGCCCGAAGGCTTCCGCTGCCGAGAGGCTCGCTGCGCGGTAGACCGCAAGCGGCGGGCAGCCAAGGCTGATCGCGGTACGGATCAGGTAATCCAGATGACCATGTTCAGCGATATCCAGCGGGTTGCGGTCATCGGTGCAGAGACACAGATAAGGCGAATGCCGCTCGGTCAGGATCTCTGCCAGCGCATGAAGATCCTTTGATACCGAACCCTCACGGATCAGCACCCGCATCCCCTTGCGCAGCTTCTCCAGCGCCTCTTCCGCCGTGGTCGCCTCATGTTCAGTGCGGATGCCGGCGGCGATATAGCCGTTCAGGTCATTGCCGCGCAACAATGGCGCATGGCCGTCGATATGGCGACCCTGGAAGGCATTCAGCTTGGCCATGCAGCCAGGGTCTTTCATCAGCACGCCGGGGAAATTCATGAATTCCGCCAGCCCGATCACGCGCGGATGATCCATCAGCGGGATCAGGTCTTCGGCCTCAAGCTTTGCGCCTGCCGTCTCCATATGGGTCGAGGGCACGCAGGAGGAAAGCTGCACGCGAATATCCATCAGGGTTTGCGCTGACGCATCAAGGAAATAGCGGATGCCTTCGATGCCGCAGACATTGGCGATCTCATGCGGGTCGCAGATCGCGGTTGTCACCCCATGCGGGCCGACACAGCGGTCAAACTCAGACGGCGTGACCAGCGAGCTTTCGATATGGAGATGGGTGTCGATAAACCCCGGCACGAGGATCTGGCCGGCAAGGTCGATCTCGCGCCTGCCATGATAGGTGCCGAACGTGCCCACGATGGTATCGCCGCAGATCGCCACATCGCTTTCCACCAGATCGCCGGTGATCAGGTCAAAGAACCGTGCGCCCTTCAGCACCAGATCGGCCGGCACAAGCCCGCGCCCCTGGTCGATCCTGTCTTCTGTCCGATGACCGGCCTTAACTTCTGACATGACGACACCTCCGGCGCGCAGGAAAGCCGATCCCGGGCCCAAGGTCCAGAGCGCCCGGGCGGCCTTCGGACTTGCCTCCCGCGTCATGCCATGGTCAGAACATGGTATAGCGAGAGGAAAGCCCATGCGCCCGTTGCGCGGTATCGCCTTTAAACTGGGATCGGTCCTGATTTTCATTCTGATGTCGGCGCTGGTGAAAACCACTTCCGACAGGGTGCCAGGCGGCGAGGCGGTCTTCTTCCGGTCCTTCTTCGCGATCCCGGTGATCGTCGCCTGGCTGGCGATGCGGGGCGAATTGCGGACCGGGTTCTACACTGCCAATCCGATGGGCCATGTCTGGCGCGGCTTTGCCGGCACGATGGCGATGGGGCTGGGCTTTGCCGGTCTCGCCTATCTGCCGTTTCCCGAAGTGACCGCCATCGGCTATGCGGCGCCCCTGCTGACCGTGGTCTTTGCCGCGATGTTTCTGGGTGAGAATGTGCGGCTGTTCCGGATCTCGATGGTGCTGATGGGGCTTGTGGGTGTCCTGATCGTCATCTGGCCGCGTCTGACCATCCTGCAAGGCGGCGTGCCCGGTGAGGGCAGCCATGCCGAGGCTTTCGGCGCGGTCATCGTGCTGACCGGCGCGGTTTTTGCCGCCCTGGCCCAGGTTTTCATCCGCAAGCTGGTCGCGACCGAAAAGACCGCGACCATCGTCTTCTGGTTCTCGGTTACCGCAACCTGCCTGTCCCTGTTTACCATCCCCTTCGGCTGGGTCTGGCCGACCCCGCGCGAGGCCATCACCCTGATCGCCGCCGGCCTGATGGGAGGGGTCGGGCAGATCCTTCTGACCTCGGCTTACCGCGAGGCCGATGCCTCGCTGGTCGCCCCTTTCGACTATGCCTCGATGATCTTCGCGCTGGCGATCGGCTGGTTCGTATTCCAGGAAATGCCGACCTCGACCATGCTGACCGGGGCGGTGCTGATCATCGTGGCCGGGATCATGATTATTTGGCGCGAGCGTCGCCTGGGACTGGAGCGCGCCCGCCAGCGCAAGGCGATGACGCCACAGGGCTGAGCCGGGGCGCCGGCAGGGCGGAATTTCGCAAGACAAAAGGGCAGTTGCGGACAGATCCTGAAGGCCCGTTTTTGCCGGTAACAGTCGCGCGATCTCTGCGCCTGTGTCTTACCTTCTCTTTACCAGCCAGACCCGGAGTTGCTGGCGCTCGTCTTCTGGCCGGAGGGGCAGGGCGCGACCAGGGCGATGGCGTTTTTGCTGATGCCTGCTCTGCTTGTGGGGCTGACTGCGCTTGCGGGGCTTATCCCGGGCCTTCTGATCGACGGCCTGCGCCCTGGCCAGCCCCGGCCCGACGGGGCCGGAGATGCGATTGTCTGCCCCCCTGACCGCCCTCAGGCGGAATGGGCGCCTGCGGCCAGCGCCGCGACCTGGGCGAGGATATCCGCTACCGGGCGTTTCTCGCCCACGCTTTTCACAATCGCCGAGCCGACAACGCTGCCATCGGCGATCGCCGCCATGGATTTCGCCATCTCGGGCGTATTGATGCCAAAGCCCACCACCACCGGCAGATCGGTCGACGCCTTGATCCGCGCGATATCCGGCGCGATGTCGCTGGCCTGCGGCACGGCCGATCCGGTGATCCCGGTAATCGAGACGTAATAGACAAAGCCCGAGGTGTTTTGCAGCACTTTCGGCAGCCGTTTCGCATCGGTGGTCGGTGTGGCGAGGCGGATGAAATTGATCCCGGCCGCCTGGGCGGGCAGGCAGAGTTCCTCATCCTCTTCCGGCGGCAGATCGACCACGATCAGCCCGTCGATCCCGGCCGCCTTCGCCTCGGCGACAAAACGGTCGACGCCATGCGAATAGATCGGGTTGTAATAGCCCATCATCACGACGGGCGTGGTCGTGTCGCCCTCGCGGAAGGCGCGCACCATATCCAGCACTTTCGTCAGGGTCATCCCGGCTTCCAGCGCGCGCTGGCCGGCGGCCTGGATGGTCGGCCCGTCGGCCATCGGATCGGTAAAGGGCATGCCAAGTTCGATGATGTCGACCCCGGCGCCCGGCAGGCCGCGCAAGAGCGCAAGCGAGGTCGCCTCATCGGGATCGCCTGCCATGATATAGGAGACGAATGCCTTTTTGCCCTCAGCGCGCAGCCTGGCGAATGTGTCGTCGATCCTGGTCATCTGCAGCTCTCCCGAAACCGGGCCCGAAGCCCGGGCTTTTGGCCATGATTTGCCGAAAGCCCGGCAGAAAGGCAATGCTTCACCGCAGGTTTTCAGGCGTCCTGCGCGCGCAGATGCCCGGGCCGGGGGCTCTCGCGGCGATTTCACCCGCATCTTCCTTGATCCCGCGCCCGCTCTCGTCTAACTGGCCCCATCAGCTATGGAGGGCCGGAAATGGGCTTTAAGATGGGTATTGTCGGCCTGCCGAATGTGGGGAAGTCGACCCTCTTCAACGCGCTGACCAGAACCGCTGCGGCCCAGGCCGCGAATTTCCCCTTCTGCACCATCGAGCCGAATGTCGGCGAGGTCGCGGTGCCGGATGCGCGGATCGACAAACTGGCAGCGATTGCCGGCTCGAAACAGATCATCCCGGCGCGGATGACCTTTGTCGATATCGCGGGCCTCGTGCGCGGCGCGTCGAAAGGCGAAGGCCTTGGCAACCAGTTCCTCGCCAATATCCGCGAATGCGACGCCATTGCCCATGTGCTGCGCTGCTTTGAAGATGGCGACATCACCCATGTCGAAGGCCGCATTGACCCGGTCGCCGATGCCGAGACAATCGAGACCGAGCTGATGCTCGCCGATCTTGAAAGCCTCGAGCGCCGCCGCGCGAATCTCGCCCGCAAGATCAAATCCGGCGACAAAGAGGCGGCCGATCAGGATCGCCTGCTGGCCCAGGCTCAGGCCGCGCTGGAGGCGGGGCAGCCCGCGCGCACGGTAAAAGTGCATGAGGATGACCAGAAACAGTGGAAGCTCCTGCAGCTTCTGACCGCGAAACCGGTGCTTTACGTCTGCAATGTCGAAGAGGCTTCGGCAGGCGCCGGCAACAGCGAGTCGGCCCGTGTGGCAGAGATGGCAAAGGCGCAGGGTGCGGGCACGGTGGTGATCTCGGCCCGGATTGAGGAAGAGCTGGCGCAGCTTCCCGAAGAGGATGCGGGTATCTTCCTTGCCGAGATGGGCCTGGAAGAGGCCGGTCTCGACCGGCTGATCCGCGCGGGTTATGCGCTTCTGGGTCTGCAGACCTATTTCACCGTCGGCCCGAAAGAGGCCCGCGCCTGGACGATCACCAAAGGCATGCTGGCACCCCAGGCCGCCGGTGTGATCCATGGAGATTTCGAGAAGGGCTTCATCCGGGCGGAAACGGTCGGCTACGATGACTATATCGCCGGCAAGGGCGAGGCGGGTGCGAAAGAGGCGGGCAAGTTCCGCGTCGAGGGCAAGACCTATGAGGTGAAGGACGGCGACGTGCTCCACTTCCTCTTCAACGCCTGATCCTGTGCCGGAGCGGCGGGCTCAGCCTGCCGCTGCTGCTCTGATCCGCGAACGGCGGGCGACGCCGCCCTGCATAGCCCAGCGGCCCACCGGGGCCGCCATGCCAATGAGCTGCGGCGCCGCCGGAAACCGCGGCCGTGCCGCGGCCGGGTAAAGCGCCTGAATGGAAGCGGGCAGGATCCCGAAGCCCGACCGTGTCACCATTTTGCGAAACAGCCCCAGCACGGCAGGTCTGACCGGCGCGGTTGAGATCACCTGCAAAACCTCGGCCACGCGGTCGTCAAAGCGCAGCTGAGGCACCATGCCGGTCAGATAGTCCTGCACCGAGGCCGCCGTCACCGGCACATCGCGCGCGCCCAGCATCCGCGCCACCAGCGCCATTTCCCCGAAATAGCGATCCTGGTCGGCCACGGGCATATCCGGCTCGGTAAAGCGCAGATGTGCGGCGAGGAAGCCCGACACTTCCGCCACATGCACCCAGGTCAGCAGATCCGGATCCGAGGCGCGATAGGGGCGGCCCGAGGCATCCTGGCCCGCGACCCGTTCATGGATGCGGCGGACGCGCGCGATCAGCGCCTCGGCCTCGGCGCGCGCGGCATAGGTGGTGCCGGCGATGAACTGAGACGTGCGCGCCAGCCGTCCCAGAACATCATCGCGGAAATTCGAATGGTCCCAGACACCGGCAATCGCGAGGGGGTGCAGCATTTGCAGCATCAGCGCCGAGACGCCGCCCACCACCATCGGCACGAAATCGGCATGGACCCGCCAGCAGACCGCTTCCGGCCCGAAGAGCCCGGGATCCCCCAAAGGTGCGTCAAACCGGATCTGACCGCTGCCGGTCATCCGTAAGATATTGCCGGCGATCAGTTTTCGCAGGGGTTCCAGCGCCATCATGCTTCCGGTCGGGGTTGCTTCCCCCGCAACCTGGCCCGCCCCGGGGTCGCAGGCAAGCCCGCTTTCCCGATGTTGTATGCCCCTGGAGCGATTGCTATGAGGGAACATCCCCCGCAAAGGAGCCCGGAAGTGGAAGTCAGGATTCTCGATCCCCGCCTGAATGACTGGGGCCTGCCCCGCTATCAGAGCGCAGGTGCCGCTGCGGTCGATCTGATGGCCTGTATCGACGCGCCGGTCCTGATCGCGCCCCAGGCGCCGGCGGTGCTGGTCAAATCGGGGATCGCGCTGAATTTCGGTGATATGTCGCTGGCGGCTCTGGTGCTGCCACGTTCGGGGCTGGGGCATAAGAAGGGCCTTGTCATGGGCAATGGCACCGGGCTGATCGACCCCGATTATACCGGCGAGATCATGGTCTCGGTCTGGAACCGCAATCCGGCGGGTTCGGACCCGATTGAGATCACCCCCGGCGAGCGCATCGCGCAGATGATCTTCGTGCCCGTTCTGCGCCCTGATTTCCGGGTGGTCGAGGCATTTTCAAACGAGACCGCGCGCGGTGCCGGCGGGTTTGGCTCCACCGGAGGCTGAGGCCCCCGAGGCTTAGGCGCAGTTCAGGCCCTGGAGGCAGCAGATGTTCGACAACCCGACGGTGTTCTTGCTTCTGGCCATTCTGCTCGGGACCGGGCTCGGGCGGGGCGCGACCATCGGGATTGCGCTGTTCTGGGCCGCGCTCCAGGCCGGGATCGGCTGGTACGGGGTCGAGCGCGTCAATATCCAGCTTGGCTGGGACAGCCGCTATTTCCTCGTGCTGGGATCGGTGGTGGTGCTGGTGCAGTGCTATCGCCACCTCCTGCGGTATTTGCGCAACGAGGCGGGCAAGACCGCCCCGCAGGAGCCGCCTCGCGAAGAAGGGCCGTTCACGCCCACCGAGGTCAGCCGCTATGCCCGCCACATCTTTCTGCGGGAGATCGGCGGCCAGGGGCAGCAGCGCCTGAAAGCCGCGAAAGTTCTGGTTGTGGGGGCAGGCGGGCTTGGCGCGCCGGTGCTCCTGTACCTTGCCGGGGCCGGGGTGGGTGAGATCGCGGTGATCGATGATGATGTCGTCGAGCTCAGCAATCTGCAACGCCAGATCATCCATTCTGACGCGCGGATCGGAATGCCCAAAGTGTTTTCCGCCGAAGCCGCGATGAAGGCGCTGAACCCGTTTATCGAGGTGCGGCCCTATCACCGCCGGCTTGATGCCGCCGTGGCCGAGGCGCTGATCGCCGATTACGACCTGGTGCTGGACGGGACCGATAATTTCGACACGCGCTACCTTGTGAACCAGACCTGCGCGCGGCTGGGAAAACCGCTGATCACCGGCGCGATGACGCAATGGGAGGGGCAGCTTTCGCTCTGGGATCCGGCGCAGGGCGGCCCGTGTTTTGAATGCGTCTTTCCCGAACGGCCGGCGCCCGGGATGGTTGCCTCCTGTGCCGAGGCGGGGGTGGTGGCGCCGCTGCCGGGTGTGATCGGCGCGATGATGGCGCTGGAGGCGGTGAAACACATCACCGGCGCGGGTGAGGGGCTGAAGGGGCGGCTGATGATCCATGATGCGCTTTATGCCGAGACCCGGATGATCCGGGTGAAAAAGCGCAAGGGCTGTGCCGGCTGCGGCGCCTGAGACGGCTCAGACCTGAAGGCCCTTTTCGGTGATGATGGCGTCAAGGCCGATATCATGCGGCTGCGGGAAGATGGTCGCCAGTTCCGCGCTGTGAAAACCCACGCCGATCGTGAAGGGGCGCGGGGTCAGTGCCGCGAGCGTGCGGTCGAAATAGCCCCCGCCATAGCCGAGCCGGTAGCCCTTCCGGTCCCAGCCGACCAGTGGCGCGAGGCTGATATCGGGCCGGACATGTCCGGGCGCAGCGGGGACGAGGATGTTCCAGTGCCCGCGCTCCATCGCGGCGCCTTGTGTCCAGCGCCGGAAGGCCAGCGGCGCGGCGCGGGTCTCGACCACCGGCAGCGCGAGGTGCAAACCATGGGCCTCAAGCGACAGCATCCAGGGCCGCAGGTCCGGCTCAGCCCTGATCGGCCAATAGCCCGAGAGGATCATACCAGGCCTGAGCAGGCCACGCTCCTCCAGCAGGCGGTCGAGATGGACCGCCAGCGCCGCCGCCACCTCCCGGCGCTCCGCCGCAGACATCAGGTCGCGGGCCGCAAGCCGTTCTGCGCGCTTTTGCCGCCGCCAGGCGGGCAGGTCATCTTCGGGCCGGATCTCTGTCATCGCATTCCCCCCACAGCCAGGTAACCTGGTGCCAGGTCCAGCATGCCGGATCCTGACCGGATCTGCGCGCCATTTGCGCGGCTTTTGCACGCCTTTGCGCCATTTTTCGCCGCCGGCCCGGGCTTGTCAGCACGCAGCCCCGTCGTCATAGTCCCGCAAACCAGCTGCAGGAGATGAGTCATGACCCCCTCCCAGACATTCAGAATGGCAAGCGCTGCTTTTTTTCTGACCGGGATGGCGCTGGCGCCGATGGCCATGGCCGAGACGCTGCCGGATCTTGCCGGCCGCGAGATCGTGGTTGCGACCGAGAACACCTATCCGCCGCTGCAGTATATCGGGCCCGAGGGCAAACCTGTCGGCTGGGAATATGATGCGGTCACCGAGATCGCCAGACGGCTGAACCTGACGGTGAAATATGAGAATACGAGCTGGGACGCGATGATCCCGGCGATTTCGGCGGGCCAGTATGATGTCGCGATGAACGGTATCACCATCAAGGAGGAACGGCTGGAAGCGGTTGATTTCTCTCAGCCCTATATGCTGTCACAGATGCTGATGGTGGTCCGGGGCGATGAAAGCCGCTTTACCGATGCGGCATCATTTGCAGCGGACAGTGATTTGCTGATGGCAGCGCAGCCCGGCACGACGCCCTTTTATGTGGGCGTCTATGACGTGCTGGACGGTGACGAGAAAAACCCGCGTATCGTGAAATTCGAGACCTTCGGCGCGGGCCTTCAGGCGCTGCAGGCCGGCGATGTCGATCTGGTTCTCTCGGACAGCACCGCCGCGCATGGCTATGTCGATACCTCGGGCGGTGCGCTGAAGATCATCGGTGCGCCACTGGGGGCAGAGGAATTCGGGTTCATCTTTCCGAAAGGCTCGGATCTGGTTCAGCCCTTCGATGCGGCGATCAGCGCGATGGAAGCGGATGGCAGCCTTGAGGCGCTGAACCGCAAATGGTTCTTTGACACCAGGGATGGCGGCTGAGAGCGGCCGGACCAGGCCCGGTGAGCGGGCGTCGCAGGCAGGAAGCCGGGCCGGATTTTCCCTGGTGGCTGCTGGCGCTTGGCGGGCTTTTGTTGTGGCTTTTCGCGGAAGTCCTATCGGATGAGCATTACCGCGCCGCGCTGGTGATGCTGTCCGAAGGCATCCGGATCACCGTTCTGGTCTCGCTGACCGCTTTTGCGGGTGCCTGTCTTCTGGGCCTCGTGCTGGCGATGATGGCCCTGTCGCAGCGGATCTGGCTCAGGCAGATCGCAAGGTTCTATGTGGAGCTGATGCGCGGCATTCCGATGATGGTGCTGCTTTTATATGTGGCCTTCGCGCTGGCGCCTTTGCTGATCCTGGGTGTGAACCGCGTGGGTGGCCTCTTCGGAGCCGACCCCCTGACCACCCGTGACTTTCCGCTTTTGTGGCGTGCGGTCCTGGCGCTGGTGCTGGCCTACAGCGCCTTTCTGGCCGAGATTTTCCGCGCCGGTATCGGGGCCGTCAATCAGGGCCAGGTCGAGGCCGCCGACGCACTTGGCCTGAGCCGCTGGCAACGCTTTCGTCTGGTGGTCTTCCCCCAGGCCTTCCGGCTGATCCTGCCACCTTTGGGCAATGATTTCATTGCGATGGTCAAGGACAGCTCGCTGGTGGCAGTGCTGGGGGTGACCGATATCGCGCAATTGGCCAAGGTCGCCTCCTCGACCAATTTCCGCTATATGGAAACCTATAATGTGGCGGCGATGCTGTATCTGGTGATGACGCTGGGCCTGTCGCTGGTGCTGCGCTGGATCGAGCGTCGGCTGGCAGTGCGGCCTGAGCAGGGGGGCTCTGCCAGCCGCAGGTGAAAAGGGGTATCCGCCGGAAAGAGGGCTCCGCCCCCGGCCCCCCTTGCGGGGCGCCTGTCCCGGGATATTTAAAGACAGAGAATGGATCTGAAGAAAGAGGTGTCGCGATGAATGTTCTCCTTGAGAAATGGGACACCCCTTTCGGGCTGCCGCCCTTTGAACAGATCCGGGATGAGGATTTCGCGCCGGCTTTCGATGCGGCACTGGCGGCGGCGCGGGACCGTATTGGCGCGATCAGCGCCGGCGAGGCGCAGGATTTTGCCGGCGTGATCGAGGCGCTGGAACTGGCAGAGTGTGAGCTCGATCAGGTGGCGGGGGTGTTCTACAATCTCGCCGGTGCGGATTCCAACGAGGCGCGCGAGGCCTTGCAGCGCGATCTGGCGCCGAAGCTGAGCGCATTTTCTTCGGAAGTGACCAATAACAAGGGCCTGTTTGCGAAGATCGAAGCGCTTTGGCAGGCGCGCGCGGATCTGGGACTGACCGCAGAGCAACTGCGGGTGCTGGACCTCTACCGGCAGATGTTTGTCAGATCGGGCGCGGGGCTTGATGGCGCGGCGGCGGAACGTCTGACCGCCGTGAAGTCGCGGCTGGCGAGCCTTGGCACCAGCTTCAGCCAGAATCTGCTGGCCGATGAGCGCAGCTGGTTCATGGAGCTGGCCGAAGATGACCTCGAAGGCCTGCCGGGTTTTGTTGTCGAAGCCGCGCGCGCGGCGGGGGCGGAGCGCGGGCTTGGCCCGGTGGTGACGCTTTCCCGTTCGCTGATCGTGCCGTTTTTGCAATTCTCGCCCCGGCGCGCCCTGCGGCAAAAGGCATGGGAGGCCTGGGGGCTACGCGGCGCCAATGGCGGGGCGACCGACAACCGAGGCATTGCCGCCGAGACGCTGGCCCTGCGCGAAGAACGGGCAAAGCTGCTCGGCTATCCGGATTTCGCGCATTTCAAGCTGGAACCGGAAATGGCGAAAACGCCCGAGGCAGTCAGGGATTTGTTGATGCGGGTCTGGGCGCCTGCGCGCAAAAAGGCGCTGGCGGATGGCCAGGTGCTGGAGGCGATGCTGCATGCGGATGGCATTGACGGGCCGCTGGAACCCTGGGACTGGCGCTATTACTCCGAGAAGCGGCGCCTTGCGGAACATGATTTCGATGAGGCGGTGATCAAGCCCTATCTCTCGCTTGATGCGATGCTGGCGGCGATGTTCGGCTGTGCCACCCGGCTTTTCGGTCTGGAATTCCGCGAGATCTCCGGGCCGTTCTACCACCCGGATGTGCGCGGCTGGGAGGTGACCCGTGACGGCCGCCATATCGCGGTTTTCCTTGGCGATTACTTCGCGCGGGGTTCAAAACGGTCGGGGGCCTGGTGTTCGGCGATCCGGTCGCAGCGCAGGCTTGGCGGTGATCAGCGCCCCGTCGTGGTCAATGTCTGCAACTTTGCCAAGGGAGATCCGTGCCTCTTGTCTTATGACGATGCGCGGACCCTGTTCCATGAATTCGGCCATGCGCTGCACCAGATGCTTTCGGATGTGACCTATGGCTTCATCTCGGGGACCAGCGTGGCGCGCGATTTCGTCGAACTGCCGAGCCAGCTTTACGAGCATTGGCTGGAAGTGCCGGAAGTGCTGGAGGAATATGCCCGCCATTACCAGACCGGCGAAGCGATGCCCGCAGATCTGCGCGACCGGCTGTTAGGGGCCTCGACCTGGGATCAGGGCTTTGCCACGGTCGAGTTCCTCGCCTCGGCTCTGGTCGATCTGGAATTCCATTCTGGCCCCGCGCCCCAGGATCCGATGCAGAAACAGGCCGAGGTGCTTGCCGCAATCGGCTTGCCCCATGCGATCCCGATGCGCCATGCCACGCCGCAATTCGCGCATGTGTTTTCCGGCGATGGGTATTCCTCAGGCTATTACAGCTATATGTGGTCGGAAGTGATGGATGCCGATGCCTTTGCCGCCTTTGAAGAGACCGGCAATGCCTTTGATCCGGAAATGGCGGCAAAGCTTGAACGCTACATCCTCTCGGCCGGCGGCTCAGAAGACCCGGAACAGCTTTATCTGAAGTTCCGCGGCGCCATGCCGGGGGTGGAGGCGCTTTTGAAGGGCAGGGGGCTCCTCGAGCCGATCTGACCCCTCAAAGGCACATTGCCGCAGAAAACCCGCGTCCCGGTCAGCCCGGGAGGTTGCCATGACGTGGGATTTTGTGCATTGAAGGCGCGGACGGTCCCGTGGCTCAACTGGATAGAGCAGCCCCCTCCTAAGGGGCAGGTTACAGGTTCAAGTCCTGTCGGGATCACCATATAGCTTGCAGAGCGTTGTTTTGGTTGAATTAAAATCACCGTTTACTGGTATTTTTTAATTCGTTTACAGCGTTCTGTTCTTGTTCCGCCCCGATTACCACGGCTTTGCGACTTGCTGCCCGGGTATAGGCTTCTGCTTCCGCCAGGCTCGCATGACCACCCCAAGCCATGATCGCATGGGCTGATCCGCCTGATTCCGCGATTGCTGAAAGGCGATACTTTCTGAGGCCGTGAGGCGTCTTGCCAGTTACTCCAGCAGCCACGGCTGCCGCTGTGATGAAGTTCGACAGCCCTTTTACGGTTCTGGATTTGCCCAACGACGTTTCGAGCAGGGTGAAGCCGGCAGTTGCCATTACGATGGCGCGCACCTCTTCCCGTTCCGTTTCCCACGCTCTCGCCCAGGCGGGCAGAGGCGAGGTCCAAGGCACATGTGCAAGCCCGCCGGTTTTTTGTTGGCGGAACGACAGCAGCCCATCGCTGGCAATATGTGATCGGCACATGGTTGCAGCATCGCTCACCCGTGCGCCGGTCCATGCCAGAAGTTCGAAGGCGGCGCGCTGACGCGTGCCGGGGCGCCAGTGTTCGCGAAACCTGTCCACGTCATGCTGTGACCATGCGGCGTGGCCCGGGCTTTTCGTCTGCGCCTTCTTGATCCCGAGGCTTGGATCGGTCTCGATGACATTGTCGACTTTTGCTTGCGCAAAGATAAGGCGCCAGCATTTAAGGCTGGCATTCGCAGGGTTGGGGTCGAGCGTTGCGAGGTCGGCCGCAATGTGTTTCTCGCGCAGTCCTTTGACGGGAAGGGAGCCATGGGCACCCTCGATACGTTCCAGATGAAATCTCAGGCTGACCTTGTAGGTCGTGGACAGACCTTTCCAGCGTTTCGATGCGCGAACGTTCCGCACCATCATTGCGACTGAACCCTTGTCCAGCTTTGGCGCATAGTCCGGCACTGTCGCCTCGGCCCTGGCCCAGGCGGCTATAAATTCCGGGTGGGTTTCGGGGAGATCCGGCAGGCGTGTACCAGTCGGCCGGTGGTAACATAGCACCTTGTCCCCGCGGCGGATCCTTTGCACCCGAGGCAGTTTCACCGCTTCAATCCGAAATGCTGATCGCAAAGATCTACCTCGTCGGCATTTGCCTTGTCGCCTTCATAGGGCAGTTCAGACGCATATCGGTCAAGGTCGAGGCGATCAAATAGCTTGCGGCCGCCCATAATGCGGCGAGGGATCTCCAGCGCGCGAAGGGTGGTCTCGCTGACGCCCAGATATGTTGCGGCCTCTTGCGACCCCAGCAAGCGGGGCTGGTAGCTGATTGGTGCGTGCTTCCCCATTATGCCGCTTCCTCCCCCATCATCAGATGGGCGCACTTGGCCCGCGTCATTTCGGGATCTCCGGATTGCAGTCCGGGCACTGCTCAAGGATCACGTGGCTATCCAGAAACCGCGTGTCCTCGCAGCGCGCGCAACTCGGCGCCGGCTTCGCGGGCTGGCCTGTGCCGGCGATCAGATCCATCACCATCCGCACGGCATGGATCACGCTCATGCGAAGGGCAGTCGGATATGCGGGAAGCGATCCCGGTGCAGCGCGATATGTGCGCGCCTGGCGGTCGTGGATAAGGCGGCCGGGATTGATGGCGCGGTATGAGCGGAAATCGATAGCAGCCTGAGACTGGCTGATGCCGAAGGCAGTGATTAGATCCTGCCTGCCGATGGTGCCGGTGCCGATCAGGCGGGCATCGATCCAGATCATCCGGGTCAGGACGGCGTGGGTGAGGTCACCCATTGGCGACCCCCGGCATCTGATCCCATGTTTCCCCATCAAGGTGGCGGCCCGCCCGCTTCTTGCCGATCCGCCACAGGTCCGGCTCTTCGTCGCGCTCCATTTCCAAGGATTCGCGAAGGGTGACCTCACCGATTATCCAGTCGTCATCAAAATAGGTGGCGACTTTCTCTGTCCCGGTCTGCTCTCCGCTGTCACATTCGCCCGGCGCCCATTCTCCCCATTGCTTGAAATGGAAGGCCACTCCCGCCGCGATGCACTGATCTCGCAGCGAGATCACCCAATCCTGGTGCATGGGCCGCGCATGTGGGCCGCTCTCGCCGCCGACGATCACGAGGTCAAGGCCGTCGCGCCCCTTTTCCAGCGCCGATGCCGACTGACGCCCCCTTTGGCAGTTGTGTAGCGGAACGTGTCCAATCTCGCACCACGCACAATCGCCCCAGCATTCAGCGCTGAGTGCGCTGTCGCCGTGCCACGCGCTCTCAAGATCGACCGGGCCTAGCAGCGGCTCCATCGACAGGAAACGCACCACGGCAGGCACCGCCATCAGCTTTGGGATATCCCGGTCAGCTTCGGCCTGATTTACAACCGTGCATCCTAGCCAGACATTCGGATATCCGCGCCCCCAATCGGGCGGCAGCATCTTCGCGATGTTCCCGGGCCGCTTTGTGAGCAGCATCCAATCCAGATTCGGCGTTGCTCTGATCAGCGCCCAGAGGTCGGTGCGCACCCCTTCCGGCCAGGCGTTATCGAAAACGTCCGCCAGCGAGGCGCAGAAGACCCGCTGGCGCTCGCCCGCGGCCGCTGCATCCCGATCCCATTTCAAGGGCTGGCGCCAGTATGCCGCCGTAGTGCGCTTCCTTGCTTCGCCCGGCCCCCATTTGACCTGGCCGGATCGCTTGGCCCATCCCTCTGCATAGCAGTTATCACAGCCCGGCCCGACCTTCTGGCAGCCAGTCACCGGGTTGAAGGTGTGGTGGGTCCATCCGATGCTGCTGTTCTCACCCATTTGCGATCTCCATCAGCGTTTCGGCATGACAGGGCGATCCCGGCTTGCACCAGCAGGCGAAGCTATGACCGCGCATCGCGGGTAGGCGGTTCAGCACTGCCGCGCGCAGTTCGTCGAGGGCGTCGATACAGCGCGTCACATCGGTCCCGCTCAGCCCGGCAGGCAGATACGGAGTGCCGGTGCGCAGCCAGTCAGCGTGAAGCGTAACGGCGCGCTCTGGCGTGAGGATCTCGCTCATAGGGATCAGCGGATACCAATCCATCTTGCCCTGCAGCGATCCGTTCGGGATGCGCAGGCCACTGGGCTCGCCCGGCACCCATGGGTTGCCGAAGATGGTGGACCGGTCACAGCGCACGGCGTTGGCCGGCAGGCGCGAGCCTTTGGTGCGGGAGAGCTGCACGCGGGAGGATAGGGCATGGTCTCGCATCACTCGATCCCCGCAGTGATCCGGTGGCGTGGGCGCTCAACCATGGATGTGATGACCTGGCGGGCGTCCGCCTCCGGAATGCCGAGGTCAGCAGCCAGCCGTACCAGCTTCATGACCTCACCGGGAAAGAAGAAGT